>NZ_JXXU01000021.1 GCF_000967495.1 Vibrio neptunius
AGTGCGATCCCGCCCTGGGGCAGTCCCGATTTCACCAAGTTCCCAAGCACTATCACGCACGGCGGTTTGACTGCTACATGCACGCTTGCCACTAATTGAGCAAGCGTGACACTTTTTCGACCAAATTCTTGGCTTTTGTGAACCTTACACTCAGATCGAAAGTACTCGGCTCACCGCAGAGCTAATCTCCGCGTCACTGGCATTAAGGCTTAGAGAGAAAGAGACGTACTGATCACCACGCATGCTCAGTGAACGGTCGACTTCCGCCAGACAATGCATAACGCTGCCATCCAATATAAAAGACAACTCTATTTCTTTCTTGTTGATGAAACCACTGTTGCGGAATTCTATCTCCTGATAGCAACCCGATTTAGATGAGAAGTTGCTGCCTCGCAAATGCCCTTTCTCCACATCAGCCTTGACCATATTGAAACCCGCTTGTTCTATGGCGGAGATCACTTTGGAAGCGACTGGCAGTGCTTTTACTTCGACGAAATCCCGATCTTTGGGGTCAATTGCGAAATCAATATCCAGCGATGTTTCCACCCAAACATGGCACTGATTCTTTGTTGCAGTGAGTGCCGTAATTGGCGTTTCATCATCTAACTTTAATTCAAACGGAACCTGTTTATTTTCTTGAGGTTGAATGATAAACGGCTGGACCGCCTGAAGACGACCAATGGTGAAGTTCTGATAGCTTACACCGTTGTCACTCTCCACTTTCACCTCAGTACAAAGCTTGAGATTAATCGCATCAATTTGCTGCTCGACATCGCCCCCTTGAATATGAACAACGCCCTTAAGAGTGTCTCCCTGAAACACAGACATACTCTCCAGAACGGTATCTACTTTCGCAGCACCAATTCCCAGTGACGCTTTCAACTTACTAAACATAAGGTTTCCTTTTACTTTCTATGTCGTTATTGTTTCTGATTAACATGGGGTATTAGCGCGTCGCAAGATATTTCTCTGAATAATGTGTCAACTATCGTTTCGACTGCTCAATCCATCACCAGAGTTGCAATTCCATGACAGATGAATCACTATTTGTATAGTCAAATAAGCCAATTGTTAAAGCGTTATGAGTCAATCACCATTATATCTTCAAATTAAGCAATACATTACTGACAACATCGATTGCGGACATTGGCCTGTTGGGCAGCGTATATCGACAGAACTGGAGCTGACCGAACAATTTAAGGTGAGCCGGATGACCGTCAATAAGGCAATACGCGATTTAGTCGCCGAAGGTAGGCTGCAAAGGCGACCTAGAGTAGGGACGTTTGTTTGCGCTCCCGATGACAAAGCGGAATCGCCATTACTGGATATTCAGAATATTGCTGAAGAAGTGAAATTACGCGGCAAGGTCTACTCAAGTAAGGTGGTCAAGCAAGCGTCGATGCGTGCCGATGCAACCGTGGCTACCAAGTTGGGAGTGATGTTGAACAGCCCGATTTTCTATAGTGAAATCATTCATTTTGAAGACAACTCCCCTATTCAATATGAGCTGCGCTGGGTCAATAGCGCTTACGCGCCTGCTTACCTGGAACAGGACTTTAGTCAGATCACTCCAAACCAGTACCTCTCTGAAAGCTGCCCACTGAGCGCCATTGAACATACAGTCGAAGCCATAGTGGCAGACGACGAGGTGCGTACCGCTTTGAGACTTGGGGTTAATGAACCTTGCCTACTGCTCAACAGGAGAACTTGGAGTCAGGACAAGCTGGTGAGCTCTGCCCTGCTCTATCACCCCGGGACTCGATACAAATTGAGCTCCAAGGTATTACTAAGTTAGCGAATCCGATACTTTTTGCTGATCACATTTTTGCAACAAGTTCCTTGATCAATTGTCATACCTGAACAATTATTTGTATATACATTTGAACTTATGGACGTTATTACATGCTTGGAAGCGCTTCTTCATCCTTACAAACCAACCGCCGAGAGTTGTTGCTCACCAATGCAAGACTGGTTTCTATGGTCGCTGGATCGCAAGGGTATTCCGTTTCTGAGCCAAGTCACCTTTTGATTAGGGACGGAAAGATTGCGCATATCGGCGCGACCAAGCTGTCTTGCCTAAATTCATATGATTGTAAAAACCAGCTGGTCACACCCGGCTTTGTCGATTGCCACACTCACCTAGTGTATGCCGGCAACCGCGCCAATGAGTTTGAAATGCGTCTCAATGGCGTGCCATACCCAGAGATAGCCAAACAAGGTGGCGGGATTCTGTCTACGGTTCGAGCGACACGAGCTGCAAGCGAGGAAGCGCTGATTAATCTCGCCTTACCACGATTGGACGGCTTGATTCGAAGCGGCGTAACATCTGTCGAAGTAAAATCTGGCTACGGTCTAACTTTAAAAGACGAGATCAAAATGCTTCGCGCCGCAAAAGCACTAGAAGATCACCGTAAGATTAGAGTCACGACCACTTTGCTCGCGGCGCACGCATTGCCGCCAGAGTATGCCGGGAAAGCCGATGACTACATCAAGCTTGTGTGCGAAGAAATCATTCCTCTTGTCGCAGAGGAAAAGCTGGCCACCAGCGTCGATGTATTCTGCGAATCGATTGGCTTCAACTTGGCCCAAACGGAAAAGGTGTTTGCCGCAGCGAAGCAATACGGTCTCGATGTAAAAGGCCACACTGAGCAACTGTCTAACTTAGGTGGCACAGCACTAACCGCTCGCTATCAAGGTTTGTCAGCGGATCATATCGAGTATCTCGACCAAGATGGCGTCAAAGCACTCGCTGAATCAGCAACGGTTGCCACTCTGCTACCCGGGGCATTTTACTTCTTACGAGAAACCCAGATGCCGCCCATTGAGCTACTTCGTCAACACAATATTCCAATAGCTATTGCAACGGATCTTAATCCAGGTACCTCGCCTTTCTCAGATTTGACTATGATGATGAATATGGGCTGTACACTTTTTGGGCTAACGCCAGAGGAGACCTTGCGTGGCGTCACTTGCCATGCTGCTCAAGCGCTAGGCTATGGGGATAGCCGAGGGCAGATTCAGCCAGGCTTTGATGCTGACCTTGCGATTTGGGACGTCAGCCACCCAGCTGATTTCAGCTATCAGCAAGGGTTGTCACGCTTGTCGGCCCGAATAGTAAACGGAGAGCTAGAACATGTCTAACCTACCGACGACTAACCAGGATTTTCACTGGCAAGGCCGACATGACGCCGAGGATGGTGCCTTGGGTAAACGGGTCCACCACGCCATCAAGCAACTTCAAGTTGAGGATCTTGAGCCTTATCGAAACGCGGTCAGCGTTTTGGGTTTTGCCTGTGATGCAGGTGTAGCGCGAAATAAGGGCCGAATTGGAGCTAAGAAAGCACCCGACTTGATCAGACGCGCCCTAGCCAACATGGCATGGCACAAAGAAAGTGCCTTAATTGATTTGGGTAATGTCGTCTGTGAAGATGATTTGCTGGAGCAATACCAGTCAGAGTGCGCTGATGTTATCGCTGAGGCACTGCGTTCTACTCCGGTCATTACCCTTGGTGGAGGCCATGAGGTCGCTTGGGCTTCTTTCCAAGGGTTGGCTCGCTACTTGGAGTACTTAAACCCATCGAAGCCTCCTAAGATCGGCATCATCAATTTTGATGCTCATTTCGATTTGCGTGCCTTTGAAAGCAATAACGCCGATGTCAAACCCAGCTCTGGTACACCATTTAACCAAATTTATGATTACTGCCAAAAGCATCAATGGCCATTCCATTATGCTTGTTTGGGGGTAAGCAAGGCCAGCAATACACGAGCCTTGTTTGAAAAAGCCAAACAGCTGAATGTGTGGTTTGTCGAAGATAAAGATCTCTCTCATCTAAACCACATCTATCATCTAACCCAGTTGCAGCATTTCATCGATAATTGCGATTACATCTATCTGACCATAGATCTGGATGTCTTCCCCGCAGCGACAGCTCCGGGCGTCAGCGCTCCCGCCGCCCGTGGCGTCAGTATGGATACGCTGGCACTCTTTTTAGACCGAATTTTACACTATAAACAAAAATTGGTGATTGCCGACATCGCCGAGTATAACCCAACCTATGACGTCGATAGTCAAACGGCAAGGTTAGCTGCGAGGCTTTGCTGGGATATTGCCAACGCCTTTTCCGAAAAATAGAAAAAACAGAAAGGAAAGCGACCACATTGCATGAGGGCCTAGCTCTCGTGCTGGCCGCTTTCAACCTGAAAACGTGAAACACAAGGAGTCTTACCATGACGGAACGCCAAGTAGAAGATATGCGTCTCGATACCACCCGCACGATTCGCGCACCACACGGCACGGATCTGAGAGCAAAATCTTGGCTGACGGAAGCGCCGCTTCGCATGTTAATGAACAACCTGGATCCAGACGTTGCTGAGCATCCTCACTCTCTGGTGGTGTACGGTGGTATTGGCCGTGCAGCGCGAAACTGGGAATGCTTCGACAAGATTGTTGAAGTGTTAGAGCGCCTAGAAGACGACCAAACATTACTGGTTCAGTCAGGTAAGCCGGTTGGTGTTTTTCCAACGCACAAAAATGCACCACGTGTTCTTATTGCTAACTCTAATTTGGTCCCCCATTGGGCCAACTGGGAGCACTTCAATCAGCTCGATAAAGAGGGTCTGATGATGTACGGCCAGATGACTGCTGGCAGCTGGATTTACATCGGTTCACAGGGCATCGTTCAAGGCACATACGAAACCTTTGTTTCTGTAGCCAAGAAGCACTTTGATGGCAAAGCCAAAGGGCGTTGGATTCTGACAGGTGGTCTTGGCGGTATGGGCGGGGCTCAGCCTCTCGCTGCGACCATGGCAGGTTTCTCCATGATCGCGGTTGAGTGTGACGAGTCTCGTATTGATTACCGTCTGCGCACAGGCTACGTCGACAAAAAGGCTACCAGCTTGGACGAAGCACTGGCAATCATTTACGAATCTGAAGAACCTGTTTCCGTCGGGCTACTTGCCAATGCCGCAGATGTCTTCCCTGAGTTGGTCGAACGTAACATCACACCGGATGTTGTGACAGACCAAACTTCAGCGCACGACCCACTCAACGGTTATCTTCCTATTGGCTGGTCGATGAAACACGCCTCAGATCTGCGTAAGCAAGATGAAGCAGCCGTTGTTAAAGCGGCTAAAGAGTCAATGGCGATTCAGGTAAAAGCCATGCTTGAGCTGCAAGAACGCGGCGCAGCTACTCTGGACTATGGCAACAACATCCGCCAAATGGCCCTAGAAGAAGGCGTGGAGAATGCGTTTGACTTCCCGGGTTTCGTTCCCGCTTACATTCGTCCACTTTTCTGTGAAGGTATTGGTCCATTCCGCTGGGCAGCGCTATCTGGTGACCCAGAAGACATCTACAAAACCGATCAGAAAGTCAAAGAGTTGATCCCAGACAACCCACACTTACACAACTGGCTAGACATGGCTCGTGAACGTATTCAGTTCCAAGGTCTACCTGCTCGTATTTGTTGGGTTGGATTGAAGGATCGTCAACGTCTCGGCCAAGCGTTCAATGAAATGGTTAAAAATGGCGAGCTTAAAGCCCCCGTTGTTATCGGCCGCGACCACTTAGACTCTGGTTCAGTCGCCAGCCCGAACCGAGAGACTGAAGGCATGATGGATGGCTCTGATGCCGTATCGGATTGGCCTCTATTAAATGCTCTGCTGAATACAGCAGGCGGTGCTACTTGGGTATCACTTCACCACGGTGGCGGTGTCGGAATGGGCTTCTCTCAACACTCAGGCATGGTAATTTGTTGTGACGGCAGCGATGATGCCTCCGAGCGAATCGCACGCGTGCTTCACAACGATCCAGGCACCGGCGTGATGCGTCATGCAGATGCTGGCTATGACATTGCCAAGCAGTGCGCAGCAGAACAAGGGCTCGATCTACCTATGCTCAACGAAGCACTGAAGAAGCTTAAGTAAGCATACCCGAGGAAAGGAAAGACAAAATGTTAAATTTAATGCTAAAGCCGGGAAATATTAGCTTAAAAGAACTCCGTCAGGTGAGCCGTTCTCCTGCAAGATTAACCTTGGATCCAGAAGCCATTGCTGCTATTGATGAAAGCACCAAGGTAGTTGAGCAAGTGATTGCCGAAGATCGCACCGTTTACGGCATCAACACGGGCTTTGGTCTGCTGGCGAATACTCGAATTGCACCAGAAGATCTTGAGACGTTGCAAAAGAGTATCGTATTGTCGCACGCGGCTGGCATCGGTGAGTTTATGTCAGATGAAACGGTTCGCCTGATGATGGTGCTCAAGATCAACAGCCTAGCTCGCGGCTTTTCAGGTATTCGCCTTCGCGTCATTCAGGCACTGATCGATCTCGTGAACTCTCAAGTTTATCCGTGTGTACCTCAAAAAGGTTCAGTCGGTGCTTCTGGTGACCTTGCTCCATTAGCGCACATGAGTACCGTATTACTCGGTGAAGGTCAGGCACGTCATAATGGTAAGATCATCTCCGGTCTAGAAGCGATGAAAATCGCGGGTCTGGAGCCAATTACACTGGCACCTAAAGAAGGCCTCGCACTGCTCAATGGCACTCAGGCATCAACCGCTTTTGCGCTTGAGGGCTTATTTGCTGCTGAAGACCTATTTGCTTCTGCAACGACCTGTGGCGCAATGTCGGTAGAGGCAGCACTTGGCAGCCGTCGTCCGTTTGACCCTCGTATCCATCGCGTGCGCGGTCATCGAGGCCAGATGGATGCCGCACTGGCCTATCGCCATGTATTGGATGCCGATAGTGAAATCGGCGACTCGCATACTGGTTGTGAGAAAGTTCAGGATCCTTACTCTCTGCGTTGCCAGCCTCAAGTGATGGGCGCGTGTTTACAACAAATCCGCAATGCGGCTGAGACTCTGGAAGTGGAAGCCAACTCTGTCTCTGACAACCCGTTGGTTTTTGCTGAAGATGGTGACATTATCTCCGGTGGTAACTTCCATGCTGAGCCTGTCGCTATGGCTGCAGATAACCTCGCTTTAGCTATCGCTGAGATTGGTAGTCTGTCTGAGCGTCGTATGGCACTGTTGATCGACAGCGCACTCAGCAAGCTACCGCCCTTCCTTGTTGACAACGGCGGAGTTAACTCAGGCTTTATGATTGCTCAGGTCACGTCGGCGGCCCTAGCTAGTGAGAACAAAACTCTCGCTCACCCCGCCTCTGTAGACAGCTTACCCACATCGGCAAACCAAGAAGATCATGTTTCTATGGCCACGTTTGCAGGCCGACGTCTACGTGACATGGCGGAAAACACTCGCGGCATTCTTGCGGTCGAATATCTTGCCGCCGCTCAGGGGTTAGACTTCCGTGCTCCAAACAAATCATCGGCCAGAGTCGAACAAGCGAAACATATTTTGCGCGAAAAGGTCCCGTTTTATGATAAAGACCGCTATTTTGCGCCGGATATCGAACAAGCAAACAGTTTGCTTAAACTCGCCGTACACAATTCTCTGATGCCAGACGCGATTCTACCTAGCTTCTAAGCGTCTATATGAGGGCTCCCAATCGGAGCCCTTTGTGCATTTTAGTGTCAGTATTCAGTAATAAAACCACTGGATGGACCATTCAACATAATTCGTCATATATAATCCCCCTCTGTTTTGGCTATTTACCGTAAATTATGTTTTTGAAACCATATTTTTCTAACAACGACAAGCAGTTCCAGTTCACTCGTCAACAAGCAAGCCATTTTGCAAAAATGGTCGCTGGCGACTTCAACCCAATTCACGATGAAGACAATAAGCGCTTCTGTGTTCCGGGTGACCTGCTTTTCGCTGTTTTACTGCAAAAAGAAGGCGTCAGCCAGAAAATGCGTTTTGATTTCTCTGGCATGGTCAGCGAAGGCGTAGCACTTCACATCGAAAACAAGTGTGAGAAACAAGCCGCGGTTGTCGATGAAAACGGTAAAGAGTACCTGCACATGACGCGTGAAGGTGAAGTGAATCGTGACGCTGCGTTCATTGAGCATGTAGTCACCAATTATGTCCAATTCTCGGGCATGAACTTTCCACACATCATGGTTCCACTGATGGACGAGCAGCAGATGATGATCAACTGCCAACGTCCTCTGGTGATTTATGAGAGCATGGAAGTGGAATTCACTCGCTTAAACCTCTCACACCCAGAAGTAGAATTCGCAGGTGCCACGTTTGATGTTGAAGGCAAACGTGGAGTCGTGACATTAAACTTTGATTTCAAAGAAGGCGAAGAGACGGTCGGTAAAGGCGTTAAACGCATGGTTGCGAGTGGTTTAAAACCTTACAATCAAGAAGATATCGACGGTTTAGTCACACGCTTCAATGAGCGCAAAGAAGCCTTTCTAGCACAGTTCACCAAAGCAGCATAACGCAACCAAGATTTTTGAACCTAACCCCGCTCCAATGAGCGGGGTTATTTTATATCCAACGACGGACTCGCTGTTTGTAGTCCAAATAAGCCGCGCCAAAAAGTTCTTCCAGCGCGCGCTCTTCCGGACGAATCTGAAAACGATTCATGTAAAAGACAAACCCAAAAGCAAGCGCGACGCACAACACGTTTTGCAGCCAATAAGCAAGCCCGAACAATAGTAAGAACAACCCTAGGTACATGGGGTTTCTTGAGTAAGCAAACACGCCCGTATCCACCACTTGAGCCGCATCCTTTACCCTGAGAGGGTTCACCGTCGTATTCGCTTTGCGAAATTCGTAAACCCCAGCCAAACCAACAACAACGGCAATCATAAAACAGGCGAATAAAACAAACCAAGGTGCCGGTAAGCCTAGCGAGAAAGTACGGAACTCATGGCCAACATGGTTCATCACCACACCAAGAAGGATAAATAGAGCAACAGGGGGGATTTTTCTTTCTAGTTTTTCCACAGTCTTCAATAGTCTTACTGACGTTTCTAAAAAAGTAGCCCAGCTTTCAAAGCTGGGCTAGGTTTATTTATACCATTTGCAGTAGCGCTTGTAAGGGGTGCTTCGCTTTGACATCCTCAAAACGCTTAACCTGACTGCGACAGGAGTACCCTGTCATTAAGCATCGTTCTTTCGGCAGTTGCTCTAACTGAGGTTTCCAACTTAATCCATAAATGTCTCTCGACATCTGCAATTTGTCGACTTCGTGGCCAAAGGTCCCTGCCATGCCACAACAGCCTACAGGCACCGCATTCAGGCGAGAGCCAAAGTGTGCGAATATAGCTCCCCACTCTTTCTCTGCGTTGGGCATTTTGGTTTTCTCTGTACAATGAGCCAGCAAATACCAAGATTGTTGTGACCTCGCCTCAGTAACCTCAAACTCATGCAGTCTAGGTTGCAGCCATTCATGGACTGTCAGCACTTCAAAATCACCACGTTTATCGCCAAGTACTTCGTTGTATTCATCGCGATAACACAAGACTAACGCTGGATCGACACCCACCATAGCAATATCCAAATCGGCCACTTGTTGTAAGAACATCGCCGTGCTTTGGGCGCTTTTGGCAAACCGCTGTAAGAAGCCTTTAACGTGTTGGGCCTTACCGTTAGGTTTAAAAGGCAACAAAACTGGTATTTTACCAAGCTTAGTCAATAGCTTGGCAAAGTCTTCCACCACTTCAGCGTCATAGTAGCTGGTAAATGGGTCCTGTACGATCACTACATGGTTGGCTTTATCTTCATTTGACAACGCCGCCAGATATTGCAGATCAAAAGGTCGCTGGTGCTGCAATCGTGACTTTAACGTTGGCACTGACATAAGGGGTGCATCAGTGTAACCTACTGCAGAAGCGGTGAGACTTTGCACCCACTTTTGACTCAGAACGCCATTGACTAACTTCGGCACCTTCGCCATCACAGGTAGGACAGATTCTATATTCGCGACCAGATAATCTTTAGCAGGACGCTGATAGCGAGAATAGTAAATATTGAGGAATCTGGAACGGAAGCTCGGTACATCAACCTTAATCGGGCATTGACTAGCGCAAGCTTTACAGGCTAGGCAGCCACTCATTGCTTCGTAGACCTCATGGGAAAAGTCATACTCATGGCGTTTATTTAAAGAATTACGCACTCTGTCCAGCATCGACTTGATCGATGATGTTTCTTCTAATGCCTGCTTCTCTAAATCGAGGATATCAACCCCCTGCTCCGTCAGTTGGCGAAGCCACTCACGAACCAAGCCAGCACGACCTTTGGGTGAGTGGCGACGATCGGCGGTTACTTTCATCGAAGGGCACATTGGAGACGACGTATCGTAGTTAAAGCAAAGACCGTTACCGTTGCATTCCATCGCCTGTTTAAAGCTGTCCCGCACCTGAACGTCTATCTGACGGTCAAAGTAACCTCGTTTCGTGTCCGTGACCTTAACCAATTGCGCGTCGCTGTCTAGCGGCGTACAAATTTTCCCCGGGTTCATCTTATTGTTCGGATCAAATGCTGCTTTGACTCGTCTCAACTCGGTAAAAAGCTCTTCACCAAAGAATTCTGGACCATATTCAGAGCGATAACCTTTGCCATGTTCACCCCACATCAATCCACCGTACTTGGCAACAAGCTTAACCACTTCGTCAGACACTTCATGCATCAAGGCTTCTTGCTTGGGGTCGCACAAATCTAACGCTGGTCGCACATGAAGGACGCCAGCGTCAACGTGGCCAAACATACCGTAACTGAGAGATTTGGAATCCAGTAACTCTCTGAACTCGACGATGAAGTCAGCAAGGTTTTCAGGCGGTACACAGGTGTCTTCTGCGAATGCCACAGGTTTAGCTCTTCCTTTCGCTGCACCCAATAAACCTACTGCTTTTTTACGCATATTATAAATGCGACCGATGCTAGCAACATCAGTACAAATTTGGTAACCAATAATGCCAGCTTCATTGCTCTCCATCATGGCATCTAGACGCTTCGACAGGGCTTCGACCTGCTGCGCAACCTCATCGACATCTTGACCGGCGTACTCCACCATATTGATGCCCTGCATGTCCATGCCCGGGACATCGGTCAGCAAATCGCTCACGGTATGCCAGACAATGTCTTGTTTGGCGAGGTTAAGCACTTTTGAGTCAATGGTTTCCACAGAGAGCGCATTGGCTTCAACCATAAATGGCGCACTGCGCAACGCTGAATCAAAACTGTTGTATTTCACGTTAACAAGCGTGCGAGCTTTCGGAATTGGCGTAAGGCCAAGCTTAGCCTCTGTAATAAACGCCAACGAGCCCTCTGCGCCGCATAAGACTCTGGTTAAATCAAAGTTCTGCGTCTCTTCATCGATAGCATTCTTCAAATCATAACCGGTCAAGAAACGGTTCAGTGGCGGAAACTTATTGTTTATCTGTTCGCGTTTATCGCGGCACACCTGCTCTGTGACCTGCAAGGCTCGGAAAGCGTACTCCCCTTCCTCAGGGCGCCCCTGAGACATATCGGACTCAAGCACTGAACCATCGGCAAAAACAGCTTGTAAAGACAACACATGATCAGACGTTTTGCCGTACTTCAAAGAGCCTTGTCCGGAGGCATCAGTGTTGATCATACCTCCTAGCGTTGCGCGGTTACTGGTCGAAAGGTCAGGAGAGAAAAAATAGCCGTAAGGTCTGATGATGTCGTTAAGCTTGTCCTTCACCACGCCAGTCTGCACTCTTACCCAGCCTTCCTTTTCATTAATCTCCAGCACCTTATTCATGTGGCGAGACAGATCAACCACGATACCCTTAGTCAATGATTGGCCATTAGTACCCGTCCCCCCACCGCGTGGAGAGAAGGTAATACGTTCATATTGAGATTGGGTACTAAGCTTACCGATAAGAGCGACGTCTTGAGTAGACTTAGGGTGGACAACCGACTGAGGGAGCTGTTGATAAACACTGTTATCAGTCGCGACAGCCAGACGGCTGGAATATTGGCTTTCAATATCTCCGGTAAACCCCGATTGACGGAGCGCTTCCAGAAAAGTCAGTACGACGGGGTCCACATCAGATTGAGAGTGTAATCTTGGTAACATTTGCTTCCTGCCCCTACTGCGCTGATCCTATCAGCATTGGGTTCAATATAATGAGTAGTATTTTTTTGATTTTCGTCACTTTACAACATTTGAAAGAGTGAATAAAACAGAAATACAGTGTCAGAATGGCACAAATCGCAATTCTTACCCACACTTAGTAATTAGTAGTGAAATTAGTAGCGAAATTAGTAAGTGCCTTTTTATGAGCGAATCATCAATGAAAAAAAATAAAATTATCACCACAGAAGACATTCTATTAAAACTCTGTCAGTCAGTGTCTAGTGTACTGACTTCCGCAACGAGCTCAGATATCAACTATTCCGCCATGGTGCAAAAAATCACTAAAACCAGCCTGAAACCTGACTTCGGTTGCTTTGTATTGTTTGATGGTGGTTTTTCTGGATTAGTTGTTATCAACTTCACATCAAAAGCCGCTTTAGAAGTTTATACGAACTATATGCGTAACATGGGCATGCCAGAAGAAGAATTAGCGGTCCTGCACACTTCAGACGAAGTGGGTGATGTTCTGGGCGAGCTGATGAACCAATTGGTCGGTGACTTTACTAACCAAGTGAGAAAAGATCTTCAGACCAATATCACCCAAAACCAACCTAAAATGCTCACCTTAAACAAACAGGTTATCTTATCAGTCGATACCAACTTAGACCGTCCGCAAGCGCGTCGAGTCACGTTCTCGACGGAGCAAGGCAATATTTTCTACCTTGAACTCGCGATGGACAAAACTGAGTTTATTCAGCTTGAGGAATTCGAAACGCAAGAAGACGAAAGCCCAGATTCTATCCTTGAACAAGCTCAGAAAAAACTCTCATCGAAAAAAGAAGCGCCGAAAGAAGAAGCAGATCCTAACGGCAGTGACTTATTAGATGAGCTTGGTATCTAATATTGTGAGCATGTAAATCGGCGAAGCCGCTGTACTTATGCGGCTTTTCCCCGATGGCTTGCACACAGTTCAAAACAAACCTAGCTATCACATCAGCTAGGAGTTTCGTTTTAGTGTCAGAAACGTTAAAATGGTCGACTTCATTTAAGTCAGTGAGATTTTCTGTTGTCGATGGATAAACAAAAAGCCCTCAAAAAAATAGCTAAGTGTCTTGAACTTGGTAACTCAGCCAACGTTAATGAAGCGGCGAATGCGATCAAAATGGCGCATCGTCTTATGCTCAAATACGGCTTAGATAAAGATGATATTGAGTTCATCAAGATGGGGAAAACCAAATCGACGCACCTGCTGCCATCCAACGTCAGCTCTACGCTGCTGCGTATTATTCGTGGTATTAACACAAGGTTTGGCGTTGAGGCCGTGCTGACAAACCACAAAGGGTTAAAACGCGCTGAGTTTATAGGTGAAGCCGATCGCGCCATTTTCGCCGCCTTCGCATTCGACATCATTTATCGTGAACTCAATGAGCAAACAGGAAAATTCCGTAACAGCTTTGCTGGTACAGGCACCGCAACAAATGAAGTTTCTCGACGCGTCAACTCGTTTGTTTCTGGCTGGGTCGAAGGGGCATTAGAAAAGCTGCCTATCATTAGCCCAGATGACGATTCAAACAAGAAAATCGACGACTACATAGACAAAGAGTTTAAGAATATTGATCGTGAGACGTTCAAGAAACAGCTCCAAGAGGCGATGAAAAACCTGACGGAAGACTATGAAGTGGGCCTGAAAAAGGGTCGTTCAGTCTCCGTAAGTCGCCCAATTGATGGTGCACAGGCACCTAAAATGCTTCGCTAATCCTGCCCTTCTAGCACTTAATCTGGCTGAATAACCACCATTAAGGTTCAGCCAGCGTTAATATTCAGTCAAAAAATACCTCCCAAATTGACATAAATAACATTAAAGGGTTATTTCTACTTCCGCTCACTCCCCGAGTCAATTTTGTCTTCGGCGGAAAATGAAAATAATGGATACATGGAGATGTTTTCGTGAAAAAAATGACTTTGGCGCTAGCGGTGGCAATTGCGTTAACTGGCTGTAAAGCAACACAGCGAGAGAATGCAACTACAGGTGAATCAGAAACTAACTCAGCGACCAAAGGCGCTCTGCTAGGTGCTTTAGCTGGAGCTGCCGTTGGATTGGCAACAGGCGACAACGCCACTGAACGTCGTCAACACGCCTTAATCGGTGCCGCTGGCGGAGCTGCTGTTGGCGGCGGTGTCGGTTATTACTTTGATCAGCAAGAAGCAGCACTAAGAAAAGAATTACTCAACTCAGGCGTTCAGGTAGAACGAGTCGGTGACAACCAGCTACTGCTGCGTATGGAAAATGGCATCGGATTCCAAACAAGCTCGCACCGTTTAGACCCTAGTATTCACAACACTTTGCAAGGTGTCGCTAAGATTCTAGTTGAGTATCCTGATACCAGCTTAGTCATTGAAGGACATACAGACAGTACAGGCAGTGAGACAACAAATCAGTTATTGTCGGAGCGCAGAGCCGAATCCGTTCGTACCTATCTGCTATCACAAGGCGTGGCAGCAGGACGAGCGATCGCGCGCGGCAACGGCGAACGTTTCCCGCTATGCACCAATAGCAGTTCGCAAGGGCGTGCTTGCAATCGAAGAGTAGAGATTAAAATTCTACCGCTCAAATAATCGGTGAATTCTCAATAAAAAATGGCTTCTTGGGAAGCCATTTTTTATTTGTCAGATAAATACATTACACTATAAGCTAGGTACGTCAGTTTTAGTGGATTGGGAACATCTTGAAATTTATCAGCCTTTTATTGTTACTGCTTTCCCCAATCACGTTGGCAGACTCCGTTGAAGCCTTAACCAGTAAAGCTCAGAGTAATGACATAGAAGCGCAACTCCAACTCGCCAACCAATACCTCAACGGAGAGGGAGGCCAACCTTCACTTGACGACGCAATCTACTGGTTTGAGCAGGCGGCTAATAATGGTAGTAATCAAGCCATCGCCCGGTTGGCTTCTCTCTATCTTCAACCAGACAACAACAACGCTCACGAAGCAACATATTGGCTGACACAACTCGCCGTGGCAGGCAACGTAGATGCACAGTTAAATCTAGGCAAAGTGTATGAAAGCATGGCCCACTCACCAGACACATTGAGCTTGGCAGAGATCTGGTATCGCACCGCTTCACCACAAAGTGAAGACGCCGAGCAAGCCTACGCCAGAGTGTTAGAAAAAAAATTCAATGCTCGAAGAGCAAAGCTGGTTTCCTCAATTGACCAACTGCAAGTCGCTTTTGATGATTCAAGTATTCAACTCAGCCCAGTCGCCAAGAGCAAATCCAGTGCTAACCAGCGCAGTTATAACATCATCTATTCTTTGCTTGGGCTTTCAGCAGTACTTGTTGTAATAACGATCTCGCTAGGCCGAAAGGTGCGCAAACTAAAAACACAATCAACACTTTCGCACAATGACTTATCCTCCGAAAAACGAAAACTAGAGACGCAAATAAAGGACCAAAACAACCGCTTAAAACAACAGAAGAAACAGTTAGAAACCTTGTACAGGCAGTTTAAAAAACTGCAGTCATCGCAAGGTCATAACACGCCGAAACGACGTTCTGAGCCCCCTGCTGCTGAACAAAAACTCTCACTGGCGTGCGCTTTGTTTGGATTTAAAGTCGAGGCAATTCCAACTGAGAAAGAAATCAAAGTCAGATATAAGCAGTTGTGTAAGATTTATCATCCGGATTTAAAAGGTAGTGACGAGGAAATGAAACGACTTAATAGCGCGTTGAAAATCATTCTTAGCTGTGTTAATAAATAGTTACAAATTTAGGTGCGAGACGTATAAGTCGCTCACAGGTCCCATTTTAGCTCAATTGCGCAATCGATCCCCCTCCCAGTTCACGTAACAAATAGTTAACTTGGATTCCGCATATATGTCATAATCTGCGCCGAGAATAACACCTGGTAAAACAAGGTGAGGAGAAATCTATGTTTACTATCGAAGGTACTTGCGACTGGTGCAAAAAACCTAGCCTAGTTACCAAACATGAGTATATTGATGGCCTCTGCCACCACTCTTGCATAGAGTGTAACGACCTAGCCAAGCTGGACGTTCGCCAATTCAATATCGCAGAGAGTCAGCAACGTGAGCGCAGCTCTCAACCTTAGCCGTCGCAATTCGCTTTCTCGATGAGAAGAAACAGCCACCGTTTGACGGTGGCTTTGTTGTTTTAACAGTGGAGAAAGTTAACTTGCTACGGCATCAGGCTGGTTTTCGGGTGCTGCGGCAATGAAAGCGGGATGCCGACAAAGTGACGCCGTCACCTTTCGAATGATAGGGTAACGGTCCAAATCGACACTGAATCGCTCGGCATTGTATACTTGAGGGACCAAACAAACGTCGACCAAACTTATTTCATCTCCCACACAATACGCACCATGTGTCTCAGACAGTTTTTTCTCTAAACTATGAAACCCAACATCAATCCAATGGCGATACCACTGCGATTTTTGCGCCTCGTCGACTGACAACTCGTTACTCAAGTACTGTAAGACACGTAAGTTGTTGATTGGATGTATGTCTACTGCGATGTCCTGCGCCAAAGCTTTAACTAAAAAGCGACTCTGTGTTTCTAAAGGCGTTAAAAGGTAGCTTGGATACTGCTCATCTAGATAGTCTATGATAGCCAGTGATTGATTCAGCCTCACAGCTCCATCTATGAGTACAGGTACCAGCTCGCTTGCGTTGAGAGATTGAAATTGGACGGAGTGTTGCTCCCCGCCATTGTTGACCAGGTGGATAGACCGTTGCTCATAAGGCAACTGTTTTAAATTGAGCGCAATTCTCACCCTATAAGCGGCAGATGATCGCCAATATCCATACAAGGTCATTTCCGACATCAGTATTTCACCACTTTCTGATTAATCGAGCCAAAAATAGATGCCCCAAACTTGTCCTTCATTTCGATCTTGATGCGGTCACCAAACTTCATAAAGCTAGTTGAAGGCTTACCATCTCGAATCGTTTCAATCATACGGACTTCGGCAATGCACGAGTAACCCACGCCACCTTCGGCAATAGATGTGCCGTATTCCGTGCCTTGCTTGTTTGAGACCGTACCCGAGCCTACGATAGCACCCGCCGACAATGGGCGAGTTTTGGCAGCATGCGCGACCAACTCAGGAAACTCAAACGTCATATCCACACCAGCATTCGGACAACCAAATGCTTGTTCATTGTAGTACGACAATAGAGGCAGAGTGACTTTACCGCCATCCCATGCGTCACCTAATTCGTCAGGTGTTACGGCTACTGGAGAAAATACCGAGGAAGGTTTTGACTGGAAGAAGCCAAAGCCTTTTGCCAACTCATTCGGAATCAAACCACGCAGTGAGACATCATTCACCAACATCAATAAGCGAATCGAACTCGCTGCTTCTTCTGAAGTCACGCCCATAGGGACATCGTCGGTAATCACTGCGACTTCCCCTTCAAAATCAATACCCCATTCTTCACTGCCCAAAGGAATATTGTCTTGAGGTCCGATAAACGCATCCGATCCGCCTTGATACATAAGAGGATCGGTCCAAAAACTGGCGGGCATTTCTGCACCACGTGCTTTGCGAACCAGTTCAACGTGATTAACGTAAGCGCTGCCATCAGCCCACTGATAAGCGCGCGGCAATGGAGATTCACATTGGCTTTGTTCAAAAGGTATTTCGGTCACCAGTTGACCTTCATTCAAGGCTTGATAGACCTCAGCGAGTTGAGGTTCTACTTTAGACCATTGGTCGAGTGCCGACTGCAAGGTAGTCGCAATGTCTGGTACCGCTGTGCATTTAGTCAAATCTTTGCTGACCACTACCAATTGGCCGTCTCGCGTATCATTTTTCAGGGTCGCTAACTTCATTATTGTTCCCTTTTATTCTTCTGGATGTGATTTCCAACTGTAAACATATTCTGGATTTTCTACCGCGTGAGCTTCATCGCTAAAGTATAAAGCGTGCCGGGTATCGATCATCACAGCAACTTCATCGGTAAACTTCTTCTTGTATTGCTGGCCCGCTTTAAAGGCTTTCGGGTGAGGGCCATGAGTAAAACCTGCTGGATGGAAAGTGACCATGCCAGCTTCAATGTTATCCCTGCTGAAAAAATCGCCCGCGTGATAGAAAAGCACTTCATCGTAGTCATCGTTGTTATGATAGAACGGCACCTTAAGCGCACCTGGATCACTTTCAATCGGTCTTGGTACGAAGGTACAAACGACAAAACCAGCCCCTACGAAAGTGGTATGTGCTGAAGGCGGTAAGTGATAACGATGCGACATCAATGGACGAATATCTCGCCAATTCAGCTTCACAACCGATAAGTCGCCGTGCCATCCGATAGCATCGAGTGGATTAAACGGATAAGTGATCACACTCACTTGCTCGTGCCTTTTTACTTGCACTTGAGTTTGATTTTCCGAGTACTGAGCTTTGAAATGGTCATCAATTGAAGGAATTTCCAACACCGCCGGATCAAACACCGCATGATTGCCAACCATGCCTTTTTCAGGCAATGAATACACGGCATCGGTATTTTCGACCATTAGAATGAACATTGGCTCAGAAGGCTCTAGACGCCAATTCGTTGAGCGAGGAATCATGACATAATCCCCTTCGCCAACCTCTAGATGACCATAGTCACAATACAGATCCGCTTTACCCTGATGGATAAACAGCAGTTCATCCCCATCCGCGTTTCGTACAAGAAAATCCATCTTGTCATCCATACGCCAGATACGAATTTTACAGTCATTATTATGCAAGAGATTGGGCACCGCCCATGGTGAGGCCTGAGCAGCTTTCTCAACCAGATTAAAGTTAAATGCGCGAGGTCTTAACTCCCCTTCCCATTCTGTCCAACCTGTTGGTGCATGTTGGTGGTGGAAGTGAGCTGCTGGACCGAAGAATCCACTTCGGCCTGCTTCACGCTCATAAATTGCCTCTTCCGGAAAGTCGGCGTGTGCCTGCTTGGAGCACACTCCCTCCCGGTGAGGGAATGTAATCCATTTATGCATCGCTCAATACTCCTCGACGAATCTGATCTTCTTCAATCGATTCAAACAGGGCTTTGAAGTTACCTTCACCAAAGCCTTCGTTACCTTTGCGCTGAATAATTTCAAAGAAAACCGGACCAATGACCGTTTGGGTAAAGATTTGCAGCAAAATGCCATCCTTCATCGGCGCACCATCGATCAAGATCTGCAGATCTTTTAATTTCTCAACATCTTCCGTGTGGCCTTCTACTCTCGAATCGATTTTTTCGTAGTAGGTGTCCGGCGTTGGCATAAAGTCCATACCACGGTCACGCAGTGTTTGTACTGTTTGATAGATGTCATCCGTTGTCATCGCAATATGTTGGATACCTTCACCGTTGTATTCACGGATGAACTCTTCAATTTGTGATTTATCGTCTGAAGACTCATTGATTGGGATGCGAATCTTACCACATGGCGCTGTCATTGCTCGGCTAACCAACCCTGTTAGCTTTCCTTCAATATCAAAGTAGCGGATCTCTCGGAAATTACCGATACGTTCATAGAAACCAGCCCATGTATCCATGTTGCCCTGTTTAACGTTATGCGTCAGGTGGTCAATTTCATACATGCCTACGTCCGCTTCTTTCAAACGAGCTTCAGCATCGTGATAAAAATTGAAATCAACATCATAGATGCTCTGTTTTCCATAACGGTCCACGAAATACAATAGACTTTGACCGATGCCGTACACCCCAGGAATACTCAATTCCATTGGTCCGACTTCGGTTTTATACTCTTCTGCCCCGTTTGCAACCGCATGCGCCATTGCAATACCAGCATCTTTAACACGAAATGCCATTCCACAAACCGAAGGTCCGTGAATTTTGGCAAACTCCTCAGCCTGACTATGCGGTTGAGCATTAATGATGAAGCTAATATCTCCCTGGCGGTAGAGCCACGCCTCTTTAGAACGGTGCTTGGCTATCTCCGCAAATCCCAGAGAAACAAACAACGCCTTCAATTGCCCGATCCCTTCATCTGTCGCAGCGGTATACTCGACAAATTCAAATCCATCAGTTCCAAGTGGGTTGTGTGTTTGAGTCATTGTTCTTCCCTCAGTGATTGGTTACGTCCTTTGTTATTAACTTGAACTAACTTGATGACGAAGGGAATAAATACGCGTCAAATCGTTCTAGAGGCCCTTCTCAAACATTTTGTAAACAAAGCGTAACAGATAAAAAACAACACCATAAACCACTGATTTAAAAAAGATTAAATAATAAAATAGTAACATTTAATTTACATTCAATCTGTAAACCAATGAATCTGATTACCGATATGCTCCGTTTACATGCACAACGCTCTAGCAACTAGATCAGTGAAACTAAACAGACTGCCTAGTCGTAAATCTCGGATTTATCTGCAAAATGAGTAGATAAACCAAACAAGTATAAAGCGCCCAAATATCACTTTTAGTGTCTGGAAATTTCGCTTCCTACTCCCTCATTTGTTGATTTAACTCAGAGACGAAAATCTACAGGCAAGGATATGGTGAATGCCACAATTTCCGGAAAGGCTAAACAACAATGAGTGATATAAACCGCGAACGCCTGATAGCGCATTTCTTTCAGTTGATAAAGGTGAACAGTGAATCATGTAACGAGAAACAAATAGCTGAACTACTCGCTGAGCAGCTTGCTACTATCGGATTCACAGTACACAAGTTGCCTGTGCCCACAGAGGTTTCCAATGGCTTCAATATCTACGCCAGACTTGAAGGCAGCCTTGATGGTAGTATTGTTCTAAGTAGTCATATGGACACCGTCACTCCAGGGGTTGATATTGAACCTGTCATTGAAAGCGGTATCATTCGTTCCAAAGGCGATACTATTCTTGGCGGTGACGACAAGTCCGGCATTGCAGCGATCTTTGAGGCTATTCGCTGTATTCAATCTTCTGGCGTCGAACATAAAACCATTGAGATCGCTTTTACTGTCCATGAAGAAGGGGGCCTCTTTGGTTCACAGCACTTTGACATGTCATTCATCACATCACGCAATGCGATCGTTCTCGATACAGGTGGCCCTATCGGCACCATAGTCAATGCTGCACCAGGGCAACAAAAGATCGTCGCAAAAATTAAGGGGAAACCAGCGCACGCTGGCCTAGCGCCTGAACAAGGGATTAGTGCAATTCAGGTTGCCGCTGATGCCATCAGCAAAATGAAGTTACTTCGTATTGACAGCGAGACCACAGCAAACATTGGCATTGTCGAAGGCGGGAATGCCACAAATATCGTAATGCCAGAACTCAAAGTCGTTGCAGAAGCTCGCTCTCTAAAGGATGAAAAATTGGCCCAACAAGTGTCTCATATGATCGAAACATTAGAGCACACATGTCAACGATACGGAGCCAACGTGGAGATTGAATCTACCCGCGCATACAACGCTTTTGTCATTGCAGATGATCACCCGCATATTGAGTCCATCAAACTATCATTCGAAGCCATTGGCGCATTACCTTACACCAAAGGCACAGGTGGCGGCAGCGATGCCAATAACTTTAACGCGAAGGGGCTAACAACGGTTAACGTCTCAACGGGCATGGCAAAAGTTCATACTACTGAAGAAT
The DNA here is from genome assembly GCF_000967495.1 of Vibrio neptunius. Taxonomy (GTDB): domain Bacteria; phylum Pseudomonadota; class Gammaproteobacteria; order Enterobacterales; family Vibrionaceae; genus Vibrio; species Vibrio neptunius. Next base: position 21,556 of record NZ_JXXU01000021.1, read on the forward strand.
ATATTGCTATTGATGACATGGTAAAAATAACACAATTTGTTAAACATTATCTAACTCATCAATAATGTCCAATTTGGAGCCAGTTTATATTCCTGGCCCCACTCTATTTTTTGTTCGAAAAATAATCAAAAAGTGATAATTTATATCTAATCGTCAAATCTAGTATTATTTTTTTAGTTATTTATAGTTAATAATATTGATAGAAAAGTATAGATGGTTAAAATGAACCGTCTCAATAACAATAAAATTGCTATTAATGTCTATAAAAACCGCATTACTCATCCTGCTTTGTACGTTTTCACCATTATTACTTGCCGATACATCGCAAAACGGAACCTCAGAACAAATTTATCATTCTGGGAGCAACTACTTATCAGAAAGCTACGACGTATTTTCACCAAACAACAAAACATTTAGGCTAATTTTAAAAGATGTTAAATCAGATAAATGTTTGGTATTCCAAAAAAGTGAAAACTCAGATTTAGTTCGTGTCTATGCCATCAACCTCAACAAGAGCCACTACGTTACTCGACCGATATCAGGCAAGATTCAAATTCGCTTTAGCGAAGACCCAAACCTCTATGATCTTACAACAAATAGACACTACATCAGACCAACCCTGACAAGATTGAGTAAAGAGAGAGATGCCGCGTTGTTTGAAAGTTTAAGCGTACAGGATGTGATGTTCGTCAAACTCGATGTGTTAGGTCAAGAACACGTGTTAAAAATCAATATTGAGGACTTAGAAGAATTACTAAAAATAGGGACATTTATCTAGATAGCTTTAATTTCATCGATGAGCTTATATGAGTATATTTCATCACCTATAAGCTCTTTAAATAACCGCCAATTCATATCGCAATCGTTTTACTTGATAACGTTCAGCTTATCGTTAATAAAAATACATTTAAAATCTCGACTATCTAACCGAATATAGAAACATCGTAATTTAAGCATATTATCGAACGCTGTATCTAAATTATGACGCCATAATCTTAACACCAAGAAAAGTAAATAGGCCTCCAGTTAAACAGTCCATGACGACTGATATTCTCTGATATATAGATTTCGCAGAGCGATGAGAAAAAGCAACGGCTAAAAATAGATGCCAAACTAATGTGATCAATGACATGGTCAGCATGATAACTACCATCATCGGAAGCGTTAAAGCTTGTGGCATAGATACCGAAAACAGACTTACGACAAAGAAACCTGTCTTAGGGTTCAGAATACTGGTTAAGAAGGCGGAAAAGAACACCTTTTTCTCGGAGGGGGCAATGGCGGAATCACTATCCAAGGCTCGACTACCACGCTTACGTTGCAATGACTTATATATCTGGCCAAAACCCAAGTAAAGCAGATACAGCCCACCGATAACTTTTAACGCTGAAAACAGTTGTGGAAAATGAGCCAGCAGTAGCACCAACCCTAAGCCACCCATAAGCCCCCAGAGCATCACGGCAACACTGACCCCTAATGCAGAAAACATCGCCAACTTACGCTCGTATTGTAAAGAGGTATTGATAGTCAGTAAAACATTGGCACCGGGAGTGATCACCGCAAGCGTCCAAATGACGGCAACATGCGCCATCACCAGTATATATTCCAAGATTCCTTCCTTTCAATTGATTGCATAATATGATCGCGCTATCCTACTCCTTTAATAACAAAGGCTCAAGCAATGGGACGTTATGATCTAATCATAAATTTCCAGGCATATTAGAGCTCTAGATAGAGTCGCAACATATCCTTGTGTTGGATGCCATCTTCAAAAATCGGCTCTGAGTAGTGGGTGAGAAAATGATCTTTCAATACCGCATCCACACGGAAACCGAGGCGTTGATAAAACTTGAGTTGATAGCCAAAACATCCCGTTCCTAGCTCAACACGTTTTACACCTGAAGACTTAAGTTCTCTTAGAGCAAACGCTAGCAAGTGGCTACCTATTCCTCTCCCGTGGCAGGTCGGCAAAACTGAAGCGTTCATTAACTCCACCAGTGATTGGCTATGCGGTAACACAACCATGACACCAATAAACTTTCCCTCATCATCCTCGGCAACAAAACATTGAGATTTTCTCAGATAAGACTGAATGTTTTCTTCGCTTGGGTCCGCTTCGAGTAATAGTGGTAATGGCACATATTCAGGCGCTATCTTCTTGTACTTCATGACCGACTACTCGCTCTCTACAACTGAATCCAATATCTTGCTAAAAGGTTGGGAAACACTTTACCCGTAATAATGTTTTCTAATTGACCGCCATTCGCTTCAATCACTTTCCGGGATGGCCAGTTATCATCATCTGCAGTCACAAGTGCTTTAGATATCCCCAGTTTACGAACTTCCGCCAAGGCTAACTTGAGCATCATCTTACCGTTACCTTGGCCTCGGAAGTTAGGGGCGATGTCATACCCGATATGGCCAGCTTCAGAAGAAAGAAATTCATTTTCAATATGATGACGAATACGAATGGCTCCACTAATATTCTGATTTTCATCAATCAACCAGAAATGGCTACAGGGGACATAACCCGGTTTTAAATCGATGCCCAAGGACTCATTGGAAAGTCGATTTACATAGCGTTCGATATCATTCACACCTTCCGCATAGTAGTCTGCGTTTTCAGGATCATTGCGCTTGAAATCAAGGTAGAATCGAGAAAATTCCTCTTTAAACTGCGATGAAGGGGGGACTAATTTCATCAATTCTGTTCCTCACTCTGAGAATTATTTTTTAGACCATATTGATAGAAAACAACTCGTTGTTCATTTATCGACTGTTTTACAAAGCCAAGCTTTTCTAAAAGCTTCAACGATGCAATGTTTGACTCATCAACACCAGCTACGATCTCTCTCCAACTACTTTTGTTCGCAATAGAGTCAATAAACCCAGCAAGCAGCTCACTAGCCAACCCTTGCCCCCAGTACTCTTCTGCAAGTAAATAGCCGATATGAGCACTACCGCTGTCTTGATAGACAAATACAAACCCTGCTAACGCACCATCATTAGCTCTCACGACGTAAAGCACGCTTTCATCATTCATTTTGCTTAACCAGCTCTCTGCTGATTCATTAGACCTGACTTGGTGAAAGTACGGTGGTAAATTCTCAACAACCTTTTCTGTTAAGGTTGCTTGAATTTCTGATAGAAAATGAGCATTGCAGTCACCATCTTTAAACTGCTTTATGGTTAACCTGTTTGTACGATATGCTTCCACCAGAGCCTCCCTTACTATTAAACTCATCTGTGTTTACGGTGCTTTTTAGCTAGCCTTTCGTTGCCCCGTTTGTAGTTGCCAGTAACTCTCGCCATCAGTTGCTGTTGGTCATGATTTGACAGCACACTAACCTTCGAAACGAAATCAGATGCCTGTTTTCCACGCAATATGGTAACAATCTTACCGTTACGCAAAATCCTCAGTTCAGCCCGATTCTCTTCAAAGGAAAAACCTAGGTCAGATACCATATTAGTACTCCTCAACTTCAAACTGGGAAGCGACTCGTCTACCCCACCCGTTTGCCAATTGCTGAATATCCTCAATACCATAGGGTTGACCTTCAATCATGCGTAGCGCAAGTTCAACACACTGTGATTCTTTCGAATAATGACGCAATACAGCTTTTACACACCACTTTATCTCTACGTGCCAACTGTTGTCCTTTTCTGCGATCAAGGTGTAAGCGCTACGGAGGATCTTCTTAGCCAACATTCTACCAATATACTTTTGGTTAGACTCATTAAGTTCATCACATGCTTGAGTAATGAAAGATGAGAGATCACCGTTGAGAGCAGAACCGATTTTCCGGTTAGGCTTTAGTCGGCTGAATTTCAGGGACAAATCATCACCTGACACACAACAACAGCAGTGCTTTAACCAAAACTGCCAGTGATGAAGTTCATTTGGAGAAAGGATTGCTTCCAAATGGCCAGGATCGAAGTCTATCTTGCTGAAAATCGTTAACTCTTGCTCTAATTTTAGTTTGGTAGCCTGAAGTTTTCGTTCGGTTTCAAGATCCAAAGGCTTAGTAAAAACAATAGATAAGTCTATATCTGAATCAAACTCAACTGCTGTGCCCCTAGCGACACTCCCATATAAATAAAGGCTATGAATTTTGCCTGCAAAAGTGTCACGTAAGCAGCTAACCACACGGTCGACTGACGGCCTAAACGCAGGCTGAATATAGGCGACTGAACAATGATTGACAATGTAACCTTGCTCATCCAACCCGTTATTGATTGGTTTCATCAAGTTTGTCATGCCACTCTTGTTGCAACATTGCCATAACTACCGTGTTCCACCAGCGCCCTTTAAAATACCGGTTCTGTTTGAATACCGCTTCTCTACGCATGCCCAAGTCAGAGCAAAGCTTAATAGCCGCACGATTTTCCTTAATCGTCTCGGCGTATATCCGATGCATATTAAGCTCACTAAACCCATAATTTGCCAAAGCCGTCGCGGCTTCATAAATCAAACCACTTCCCTGAAATGAACGGGCTATTCCACATCCCATTGACGCATTATGCTCATCTTCCAATCTCAAGCATACCGTACCAATAAAGATACCTTGCTGTTTATGCTCTATTGCAAGCTGGTAACTCCTTCTTGGTATTTCAGCAGCCTGTTGAATAAACAATTTGGTCAATTGACGGTATTTTTCTGCTTTGCTGTCCGCTTCGTCATAGAAACGTTGATACTTTTCGTCTTGAGATATCGCCACAAACGCGGCTTCATCTTCTAGCGACATGTCTCTGAGAACAAGTCTTGGTGTTTCTAGCCTAAACAATTGCTTTCCCTAAAGGTGCTTTTCCATGACAAAATTGGTCAGTACCTGACCACGCATCTCAACCTGTTGCTCTTTGACTACTTTAAACCCCATCCGCTCATAGAAAGGACGAGCAGTAATGCTCACCTCAGAGTAGAGGCGGCTGATACCCTTGTCGTTCGCAACCTTTAGCACATGCTCCATAAGCGCCCGACCAACGCCCTTACCCTGGAAAGCGTGATGACAAAAGAAATGATCAACTAATCCGGAATCTTGCAAATCGGTATACCCCGCGACTTGACCGTTCATTTCAGCGATGTAAGGGTTAATTTGGGACATTTTGTTTTTCCACCTTTCAATGTCCCATTCTTCTGGCGCCCATGCTTGCACCTGCTCTTGGCTGTAATGTTGGCGATTTATATTTCGGACTGTATAGAAAAACACCTCCCAAAGGGCTTTGGCATCTTCTGGCTGATATTGGCGGATAGTAATCATAATGCTCTCCCTAGATTGCGGGTCTTTGTTATAACATGAAAAAAGCTCGCTAATCATTAGCGAGCTTTCCCGTTAAATAGCAGCCTTTAGCTTTGCTTCAACTTCTTTTAAGACGTGGTATTCCTCTTTATCACAACCACGAACAATCGACACCCAATGATCTCCCGTTTCATCTGTTCCTTTAAACTCCGCACGCAATTCATACTTGCGCCACGTAACAAAGGCCATAACGAGGGTTAACGCTAAAGTATACAGTCCAAACTGAGGGACAAATGCCCATGTGGCAGCAGACAAGAGCAATGCTAATGACAATACTCGGACAACATTTTCTTTGATGCCTAGTCGACGAACCTCAAAACGCTTGATTTTACTCAACTTATAAGCGTCGGACTTAACCACTAATTCATTGGTAGTCAGCATAAAGTCTTGTTCGCTTACCGTTGTGCGAAAACGGAACCAATCCACTAGCTTTTTACTTTGAGTGATTTTACTCATCACCTTTCTCCATGTTATGAAAATGTACAGAAACGACGATATACATGGAGTTACTTATGGATTTAATTGGTTTTATAAAACAAACAAATGAGAAAAACAAGAATAATTATCTTAGCTTGCCAAAGGTCAGTTATAGATGAGGGAAAGGTAGTTGAATCAGGTATTAGAAGATTCTCGACAAATACTTTCACTAAACCATTCAGCGATGGCGCGAGCTCTGCCTAAATCTTCTTCACCGCTTACAGGAAGATAAGCAAAGCCTCTAAAATCAAGCTGCATGTAGCGAGCAGTAAGCTTAAAAGGTTCAATAAAACAATCTGGTAATTCATGATTGTAGCCAGTCGAGATAACAGATATTTCCGTACCTTTCAGCTGGCGTCCAAGTGGCTTTTCTATGGTCAACAGATCTGACAAGCGATCGAAGAACACTTTCAGTTGCGCCGACATGGAATACCAATAAACAGGCGAAGCGAACACAATGTGATCATAGGTGGTAAGCATGCGAATCAAAGGAATAAAATCATCGCTGCGATTTTCGTGTAGATAGTCATAGTAAGAGAGTTGGTAATCCGCTAAATCAAACACCGCAGCATTTGTCATCTCAACAAATTTATTCACCAAGTGACGCGTATTACCATCTGTTTTTGACGTACCCAAGACCACTGCTACCTTCATTAGAATTCCCTCTAGTTTAGTAAGCTAGGCCGTTTTTTCGGTGAAATGTTCACAATCGCTACATTTATAACCGTGTTTATAGAAAAACAGCGGAAAGCCTAAAAGAATAAAGACTAAAAAAGCGGGTCGCTTACCTTTGGTAAACGGCTCTAGTTTTAGGCTACCACAGTTAGGGCAATGATCTTGTGAAGTGGAACTTTCTTCAGAGCATAAAGCGTCAGAATAATCTGTATTCAGGATAATGGTCGCTTGCTCGGCATCCTCTTCCTGAACCATTAAACGAACTCCGCCAATCGCATTTGAATAGAGCCACTGGGTGTTAACGGTATGTTCGTCAGCGATACTGCTTTCAATTCCAGCGACTTCCAAGCTCGCTTTGGCAATATGAGCCTCATGAGGGAAAGAAAAACGAGCTACAACTACCATACAACCTCTCCTGCGCTAAACCATCACTCTTCGCATGCCATTTTTTCGGACGTGTCACAGTCAGCTAACGCCAACTTGTACTCTACTCTGGCACTTTCACTCAAATAGACCTCCATACCTTCAAATAGGTTCCATAGCTCTTGGCCATATTTCAACTTAAACTCTTCGCTTGCTAACACCAACTCAAGTTCATTGGCAACGGTCAGCTCACAAAACTGGTGTAACTGCTCTTCCGTCATCTCGAATACCGAGCCCGTAAATCGGTCACGAAACTGGATGAACGAATTAGAATCAAACTGCGGAAACACATAGTCCCTGTCGCAAGAGCAATAGAGATAAACCAGATCTTCTGCTTCTTGGCCAATAACTGCGGCGATTTCGCTTCGCATTGCCAGTGAAACCATACTCTCATCAAATCCAGCGGTGCCGTATGCCGCATGGAAGAGGCCTGCATTCCTGACCGTTTCGCTCGCCTGCCATTTTGCCAGCAAGCACTCTGTTCCAATCAAGTGTGATGCGAGCGAACCATTTAAATGCTGAAAGTCACCCGCTCCCAGAGATTTCAAGCGTTCAAAATGTGTATTCATCACTTATTTCCCATTAGTTCAACCATTAATCACCTTAGACATATTGTAACCAGTGACCACAAACCCCAACTCTTCATAGAGCTTTCGGGCCCGCTCATTGTTGAAAGCAACGCGCAATTTAATCTGTTTAATACCGACGTTTTCCATTTTTGCTTCCAATAGCTCGATGGCTTTGCTACCTATCCCTTTCCCTCGAAAAGCTTCGATAACGTAAAAGTCGTAGATAAATGTCGATCCTTCTTGCTGATTAACGCAATGCCATAAGTAGCCAGCCAACACGGAGGCGCCCTCTTGTTCAGAGTCGATACACAATAGTGACTGGCTCTTGGTTTCAACCCCATCGGGAAAACAACGCTCCAAAGCATGATGAGCGAGTTCAAGAGATTTTTCCGCAGCGTGGCCTTGATTCTCGGCAATATCCTGCGCATAGGCTTCAGCAGCATAGTGATAAAAACCCGCAAACTCTTCCGATCGCATTTCTCTTAGCTTAACCATATTTATCTTTTAACCTTCACCATAAACTGGTGCCATCATGATATGCTGAGGCCCGACAGGGCCGCCTAAGTACAACTCAGTTGTATCAGTGAAACCACTACTCAAATAACATCGATAGGCAGGCTCGTTTCGACAGTTCACCGTCAGATAAAGCGCGTTGACTTGCGGATAGACTTTTCCAACATATTGAGGAAGCAACTTAAGAGCTTCACGGGCGATACCTTGGCCCTGTAAATGGCGATCAATCAATAACGCTCTAATCCCAATACCATGCTGAGGACAAAAGCTGTATTTCTCGGCATAACCCATATCAAGAAGAAAGAAGCCGACAGGCTGATCGCCTTTCATAATCACGTAGGGATGTTCACTTTCTTTCAGCTCGGGGATCATTTCGCCAATGTTATCAACGGTAAACTGAGCTTGTTCAGATGTAACGCTTAATGCATGTATAAGGTGTGCTTTTTCAGCACTGTACTTTTCTATAGAAATCATAATTATCCGAATAATTTTTCCAACCAAACGGAGCTGATATAGCTTCCATTTTTCTTTGCATAGGAATCAAAAACACCCACTTCTCGAAAGCCAAACTTCTCATGCAAAGCAATTGAGGCTTCGTTTGGTAAAGCAATACCAGATAGCGCACGATGAACACCCTGCAGCTTTAACGCCTTCATAAGTGCTTGATATAATGCAGAGCCGGTACCTTGTTCTTTCGCATCAGGTACAAGGTATATTGTCACTTCTACCGTGTCCGCAAACGCCTCAGATGATCGGTATGGTTGCGAACAGGCAAATCCAACAATGTTTCCTTGATGCTCGGCCACCAATAATTGGTGCTTAGTGATAGGTGAAAATTGTTCAAACCAATTTAGACGGTTTTCCAATGTAAATGACGTTTCTTCGAAGCGAGCGTTGGTATGGGCAATGTAATAGTTGAAGATATCGGTGATTGCTTGAACATCCCTTCGAAGCGCAGTTCTAATCTTCATTTCTGAATCTCCAGAGCCTCTGCATCAATCGAGAAAGTCACCAAACCATCGCATTCGCCATATAGACTGATACCCACCTCTCGCCGCATGCCTATTTTGTTCAAAATGGTGACCGAAGGTTTGTTCGCTTCCAAAGATACACCATAGATTTTCTCGTGCTTACCAAGTTTAAATGTTGCTGCTATGACTGCCTTCGATGCTTCCGTAACGTAGCCTTTGCCCTGATATTCTGACAATAGCGCGTATCGGATATCACTGAATTCTGGGTTTTCACATACTTCAACGCCTGCGTACCCCATCTTACAATTTGGATTTTCTCTGCAACAGATGACGTAGGAACCAAAACCATATTTTCGCCAATGCGCAACCCTGTTGGCGTGATGCTGGAGTATCTCTGGTTCTGGATAGACTGCGCCCTTTGGCAAGAACTGAGTTAAACTATCTGAACTTAATACTCGCCTATAAACATCAACATCCATCTCTTCTACAGGTTTCAATACCAAGCGTTCCGTGTACAACATATTCCTTAAGTCCTGATAAGATTTGATTCAAGTACTCTACATCATATCCATTTGTGCAAGTGGGCAACAGTTTGTGATGGGTACATAGCGTATGCTCGTTAACTCGTGTGGACCTCGTCAATCCTAAACGGCTCACAAGGGGTGCCTTGATGGTACTTTAACTGCCATTTTTCACCAGTAAAAACCCAAATTGAAGCACGTTTAGTAAACAAACTTGCATTTCCATTGGCATCGATCCAGACAGATTTATACATAAGCAGTTGGACAGATGGTTCAAGAGCAACACACTCAAACGATTGTGAGTGTATCTTGCCTATTGATGGTGTCTCGCCCTTCATCATCTCTAGGATTGATTTCAGATCAAAGCTTTTACCTGAGCGCCCCACTTCAACGAAATCAGGGTGAAGTAAACGCACCACCTCAGATTCATTGTGGCGAATTTCATATTGTTGAAGCAAGACTTCTTGTTCAATCAGGAATTCCATCCGACTAGTACCTCTCATTGCATATATTTCCGTAGCCTGAAGATATCACTCCAGGCTGCCATATGAAACACGTCAATGAATAAAGAAAACTTAATGTACATTCTTCACATATCTTTATTTGCAGGCTCTGTCCCTATAAAATGCATAAAACATTTATCAACACGGATACACCATGGCAAAACTCACTCTTCAAGAACAAATGCTCAAAGCTGGTTTAGTGAATGAAAAAAAACTAAAGAAAGCCAAAAAAGGTTCAAAAAAGTCACGCGTACAAGCTCGTGAAGTCAAAGCCGCAGTTGAAGAACAAAAACGTCAACAGCAAGAGCGTGATAAAGAGCTAAGCGACCAACAAAATGAGCAGCGTCTGAACAAAGAAATTCAGTCGCAAATCAAGCAGTTGATCGAGATGAACAAAATCGATCAGAAAGAGGGAGATATTAAATACAACTTCACCGATGGAACACTCGTCAAATCCCTTTACGTTGAATCGATTATTCGCGAACAACTGATCAAAGGTATTCTTGCTATTGCCCGTCATGAAGATGGTTATGCGGTGATCCCCGGAGTCGTTGCAAACAAAATTGCACAGCGTGATGACCAGATCATTATTGAGCTCAAAGAGCCAGAATCAGAAGTGCCAGCTGAAGACGATCCATATGCAGACTATGTAGTCCCAGACGACCTAATGTGGTAAAGAAAACGCCACTCGGCAACCGAGTGGCTTTTTGACTAGCATTCTGCGAGCTATCTATCGCAGAGTTTGTACTATTTTTCCTTTGCCGTCCTTAAAATGAACTTCTGCATGCGCACCGTTCAAGAGCGCCAAGTTAGGCGGTAGATGGCCTATATCAACGTCATAGAGAACAGGGACCTTTAAGTCATTGGCAACAGAAAGGAAAGCTTCACTTGAAGTTATTGCTTTTCCACAATTATCTAAAACCGCATTCCTTCCAAATAACAGTCCACTAACCTGTTCAAATACACCTTGGTATTTTAACCCTTGTAAAGCGCGCTTTAACACTGTCGGTGGCATCTCTGCATTTTCCAAATACAGAATCAAACCATCATTTGGATAGCATTGCTTAAAACACTCAAGATCGAGATATTCTGTCCCAATCAGGTGGACCATAGTATCAAAGCAGCCTCCTATCAGACGCCCACTGAAGCTCAACTCTTCCACCTCACCCACCGCTTTCCACTGAGTTCTCTCTGTTTTATTTACGCAGCAGTTCGGATGAGTTTCGAAAGACTCACCAGAAACCTGATAGAGATCAGAAGAGAACTGCGTGATTTCAGCCCCGAATTTGGTTGTCATAACATTTAAGGTGCTTGCGGTAAGCTCATCAGTCTCAAGTGGGTTTAGCTCCATTAAATTGGAGCTATGTAACGTCGACCAACCCAATTGCGTGGTAAGCACAGAACTGATAGTACTCACATCAGAAAATCCAAATACCCATTTTGGCTTAACCTGCTTTAGTTTTTCAAAATCGAGAAGAGGCAGAATGTCCATCGCAAATTCACCACCCCAAGGAGGAACAACAGCCGAAATGGAATCATCGCACAAGAACTTCATCAACTCTTCTGATCTCATGGATGGAGTAGCACTCACATGCTTTTCGTTTTCTCTTAGACAATGACCCTCGATAACCCTATATCCGCGACTTCGAAGGTGATCCAAGACGAGGTCTAAACGTTGGTGACACTCTGGAGGAACGCCCGAAGAAAAAGCGGTGACGGCGATCTTATCCCCTTTCTGTAGAGGCTCTGGGTATTTCATATTATTCCTCTTTTTGTCTTGCCATTAGATATAACAAAATTGGTCAAACTAAAAAGGCTCATCAGAGACTGTACTCAAACCTGAGCGACTGGTGCTCTCCGACTCAAAAACCATCGATGCCCTTTTGGTTATTCTTCAGCCAATACTTTTCAATCCCCTAAGTTCCCTGATTTTGGGACCATTTTGCCAAATCTTTTCTGTCCATTTCGTACGTAAAATACGGTACAGCCATACCGCAGGAAGATTGAAGCATATTAATATCAAGGATGAATACCTGTCGAGCGGCCACGCTTTCAGGGAATAGGCTAGAGATAAGACACATTAAAACGATTGAATATAAGAAACAAGCATTGATAGGCATCACCACACAATGCTAAAAGCTAATTAATCTTGCGCATTTACTGATCTTTCACTGATGACGTTCGATCTAATTTTCCACGTAGTCCGATTAAGTTGCCAAAAGGGTCTTCTACTTGGCACATGGAAAGCCCTTTGTCTATCTCCATTGGGCCTCGATAGAGCTTCGCGCCAAGTGACTGGAAGTGAACAAGTGCCCAGTGTAAGTCTTCCACCGCCCAGTATAAAACGGTTCCTGACTTACCAGCAGACACCTTCTCATCCGCTTGTACCACCTCCAGAGAAAAGCCGTTGATATCAAGCACTGTGAAATCAAACTCTGGCAAATATATCACTTTAGACATAGGAAAGGCTTGCTGATACCACTTCAAACCTAGTTCGACGTCAGGTACATGAATCAAAACACAAGTTGGGCTCCAACTAGCCTGCCCTATTTCAACGCCTTTATTTCTCTGTCCAGCCATCGCTAGTGCTCTACAAAAATAAGACGGCTCGTATCAAACCCTCTCTCATTGGACATAGAAATAAATTTATCGATAACCGCTTGCTCTACCGTGCTTGAACGTGCTAATAGCCACAAGTATTCATTATCTGGCCCAGACACAAATGCATAATCGTAGTTATCTTTTTCAAGTTCGAAAACAACATATGAACCATAAAACGGACCGAAAAATGACACTTTCAGATAGCCTTGATCCGAATCTCGAACGAAATAGGCTTTACCTTGCGCTTCTTTCCACTCATTGAGTTGTGCGTTAAAGCCTCGGTTGATGACTTTAACGCCCCCGTCATCCTTCAGACTATATTGTGCGGTTACCTTACTCAGCCCTCGCTCAAACGAATGGTCAAGCCTTGCAATCTCATACCAATTCCCCATGTACCTATTAATGTCAAAATTCTGTACAGGTTTCACCTCGCTGGGCATTCCCAAGCAACCGCTGATAAGCAACACCGCAAATACAAAAACCGCTTTCTTCATACTACCTCCACTCTAACCAAAACGTATGAGCCAACTCTGCAAATAAACCAAATTATATACTGAGTTTAACTGTCACAAGTTCAATGAAAACAGCCTTATCCTTATCCCAGTAAGAGCGCACAACCTCCGTCGTTATTCAAATCGACTTTAATGCCAAGATTGGGCTCCGCATTTCTCACACTGAAACTGATCTTCTTCATCGATAAAAAAGCGGTTGGTGTGCTCATCGCTTTTACTCAACAATCCCATCAGGAACTCTATACAATGTCCAATTAATGACTGTGTTTGCTCGAGCTTAGAATCGACTCTGTTCATTTGTGTTAGTTGGATATGAGGGGTAAGTGATTGGCATTGTTGACAGAAATGTGGGTGCTTGATGTATTGATTATTTTTCAATGACGCAACTCATTCAGTTATAAAACACAAGATAACATAACATGTTACTAACCTTTGTGAGAAATACATCCTGTTGTCATCACACTTTGTATTTTTTCGTCAACCTTTCACTCAATCAGATGTTCAATAACTTCGGATTTTATTTGATTTAAAATGGCCAACCCGCCTTCAGATTGTGTATTTATCTCAACCCAACCGTCAGTACCCATAAATTCAGCTTCCGCATAGCTTATTTCCTGAATACTCTTAACATTAATGAGCTTGCCTTTTAATCGAAAAGTCCCTACGGATGTGTGAAGCCGTTGAATCGAAAATTCCATTTCACTTCCTTTGTCTACGACTTTAATAAGATGCACCATCTATTTTTTTTATTGGAATGTCTGTGAGTATAACACCTTCTGCCATACGCATATTGATCGCCGTAATCTGCTCATCACACTTAGGCGTTGTCACATAGTGGGTCAGGCATCCACAATGTTCGCAACGATGAAACTCGACACATTTGTCTCCCCAAATATAAAAAGCCGTAGGGTTTTCAACACAGATTATGTCTACCTCAGAAGGGGAGTAGTATGCCCACAATGCAGCATAGCGACGACAGATTGAACAATTGCACTCCCCCAATTGTGATGGTTTTGTCTGAACAGCTAACTTCACATTTCCACAATGACAACTGACTTCCATAATTCGCTTCTCCAATTCGATGTGTCTACAAGCGCTGTTCCAATGAAGGTATGCGATACAAGCAACATTGATTACAGGCCCTAACGCCATACGCGACTTTTAACTCATAAAGCCTTTGCTTACATAAGCAAATAAAAATGCATCTAAAGGTATCAAGCCAGTTCAACGTCTGTTCGCGCAATATGCTGGTCATGTATTTCAATGACAGTTTGTACATCTTGATGTGACCTATGCTCCCCGTACGAGGCAATGTACTTCGCAGAGGTTGCCTTCACAGAAGCTGCATTGTATTCCCCAAGCCATTGTTGAAATTCGTTGATACTCGATTGCTCTGAGCGCGGAAAACGGCTTGCTGGCCTAGGCATACCAATTCTCCATGGCTTTGGCGTCAGCCTTGCTCTAAAGCACTCTTGTTTTTTGCACAAATGCACGTACAAGGGGTCTACATTCAAGTCACTAAACAGAGTGTCGACAAACTTATCCGTCGGTGCATAGAGTTTGTTTGTCAGAATAAATCGAAGACCGGAATGGGTTTCGTAGACTCTGAAAGCAAGATCTGGATGGTGTTTTTGGTACGCCTCTATCAACGCTAAATAGTAACTTTTGTCCTTTTTCTCACGGCCAAACAGCTGCAAAAACCGGTCAACAAAACTTGGCGCAAACACATCAATATCTCCGAAGACAACGTTGCTGGTATTGAGTACAGCGGCCCCGTAGCCGTTACGGCTGATGATCGCTAGGGGCTCACCATCCTTGTTCTGGCGCTCTAGTAAGATCTCTTCCTTAATCACCCCCGTCCAATATTCGTAGTCATCCCCTCTCTCGTGATGACCTGAGAAAAAATCTGTCATTAAATGCCGTCGATTTTCAGCGTTAATCGCCGCTTGTTCTTGACTCTCATTCGATGAGCCCCAAACACTCAGCTTCTTTTGCCAAAATATGCTCGTCTCATTTTCGACTTCTTTTTTTGCCCAATATCTAGCGAACTTCATCTTTGCTCCGTGAATAAACATCAACACCAACATGACTTCACTCCTAGCCACTTTGTGCAAAAACAGCCAAAAGTGGTTAGTCCTAGCAAGAGATACTTATATGAAAATAAACGTTTTGCTACAAATAGTTATGTTGATTTATTGGACCTAGTTTCAAATTATCTGTCTGACCGAAAAGGTCAACACGTAATTGAGAAGAGACTTAACTTTAAAAAGGTACCTAGACGGGCTCAACAATTAGTCCAATGTCAGAAGGTAGTACTCCCCTGAGGCGTCTTTGGCTTTTGAATGACAAGTAAATCCTTGAGAATAATAAAAGTCTAACGCTGATTTATTAAGTGACATATATTTTAAGCTGAGTGTCGGGTAACGGCTTTTAGTCAGTTGTATTAGATGGCCACCAACACCTTTGCGCATGTACGCTGGTGAAACGTAGAGGTGGTGAATAAAGTTTTCTGGTTCCCATAGGGAAATGAAACCCGCGATATTTTCCTCTATGATCGCGACCCAGATTTGCTCACCTTCAACATCTTTGTCGAAGTCTGACAATTCATAATCACTGGTTTCTAACCAAATATAACTGGCTTGTCGTGATTCAAGATAGAGTTTGCGAAGTGCGGGACGAAACGCGTCCTGATAGGGTTCAATTGAGATAGAATATGGCAAATGTTCCCTCCTATCGGCTATGCACATAAAACAGACATAATCTCTCGATTGAACTTATATCGTACAGCGCTTTTACATGACACATGTCTGAGCTGTTGCTGCTTGCTCAATGCCTCTTTCAATCAAGGATACTGCATCATTACTAGTCACTGACGATATCAATTTATCCATTAAGTCAGACGCGGTCGACTCAGATGAAGACGCCACTAAACAGCTATACGCATTCGCAATACGCTCTTCAACATCAGTCAATGCCTCAGGGTTACTGAAATCAACGGTCAAGGCTTGTTCGACAGACGCCGCCATTACCTGTGCAGCTTGTGCAGCACCACCAAGGTGTTCCAGATTCAACTGCTCTAGGTCGAAAGACTCAACTTGCTGCTGAATATCGCCTACGGCTTTATTTGCAATGTCCTGCGCCTGTTCGATAGCTTTGCTAGCCTCATCACATCCAACCAGAGCACCAAGTACCATTATTACGGTTAGCATTTTTTTCACGTTGTACCTCCAAGAATGCTTCACGCTCAAAAGAAGCTTAAAACACAGATGGCCAAGTGAAAATCACAATATCGTAACGGATTGTTGAAAAGCTTGTTGTTCAACATGATACAGAGTGAACGCTAGCTCTGCGAAATTTTCTCAACAGATGGTCGGTCATATCCACGCATTGTTATTTTGGAGTCCTATCATGCATGTGAAAAACAAACAATTAAAACAAGGTAATATTGGTTACTATTTAGGTGTTTTTGGCGTTGCGCTAGTCTTAACTTGGATTGGTATTTACAAGTTTACCCCGACAGAAGCGAAGTTAATCGAACCTTTGGTGGTAAATCACCCAGCGATGAGCTGGCTTTATGACATCATTTCCGTTCAAGCGGTTTCAAACTTAATCGGCACGATTGAAATCATCGTGGCCATTGGCCTGATCGTCGGGATTAGAAATGCCAACATCGCGTATATATCTGGAATAGCGGCCGCTTTCATTTTCATAGCGACACTCAGTTTTCTCGTTACCACTCCAAATACATGGAAAGTATCCGATGGTATTGTTGTGACTAATTTCTTCTTAGTGAAAGATATCCTGTTTTTGGCGATTTCAATCAGCGTCATCGAGCGCAACAAACCTATAGCTCAAACATAAACGAACAAGGGCCCGCTTTTTCAGCGGGCCCTTGAAATAACACTTAAATTAAGTGGTATCTTTAAGCTTTCTTAACAAATTGTGCTGTTACCATCATTTCGCCAGCACCATCCACTTTGCAATCCAATTGATGATCTTTACCGTCTACAATTCGCCTGATCACAGCTTTAGTGCCTATTTTGAGGATAAGAGAGCTTCCTTTAACCTTAAGGTCTTTTGCTAAAGTGACTTTATCCCCTTCTGCGAGCTGTGTGCCGTTAGCGTCTTTGACCTTGGGAGTTTCAGTTTCAAGCACCTCATCAGGGTTCCATTCATACGCGCATTCTGGGCAAATAAGATGACTCTGGTCTTGATAAACATATTCGGACTGGCAATTAGGGCATGGAGGAAACGACATACTCAACGATTTCTCTAAAATAATTTTTCGTTATGATACTTCGTCGGTGTGGACTACGCGAGCACTTCAAGCAAGTCAGCACCGAGCTATCAACCTTTTTCAAACACAATCAGTTACGGTTAAACTTTTTTGTCATACCTTGGCTTGAAGGAGAAACTAAGCGATAACCCAGCTTCTCATAGAATTCTGGTTCATCCGCGATCATTGATACATATGACCCCTCTAGAGCAACAGAGGAAAGGTATATGTCAATATGTTCCATGATTTTTCTGCCTACACCCATGCCTTGATAACTGGGATCAACCGCAACATCCACTACTTCAAAATTACATGCACCGTCACCAACTACACGTCCCATACCGATCAGCTTTTCACCATCACGAACTGACACACCGTAAAGAGTATTAGGCAAACCAAGCTCAGCCGCTTGAAGCGACTTTGCTGAAAGGCCAGCAAGGATACGCATCTGGCAATATTCTTCAGGGCTCGGAGTTTTGTGTTCAAATATAATATCCATGGCGAGCTTTTCCTTTTCATCATTTCGCGAGAGAATACACCAATACTGTATAAACAAACAGTTATTTGTTCAACAAAAATATAATCAACCAACCGCATAGTGGACTGGTAATAAAAAATCGCCAAACGAAGATAAATGAAGCACTGATTCACTACTTAACATACGGTAAGCTGGTTTGCCTTCAACATATTTTAATCGCGTTTTAAGGTTTACGTTTATTGGCAGAACGTCTCTATATACAGCGTTTCTACTTTGTCTCTTGCCCACTGAGTGCGTCGAAGGAATTTCAATGAAGATTTAATAGAAGGGTTGTTATAAAAACAATTGATAGGAATTTCTGCATCAAGGCCTTGCCAACCATAATGCTCCTGCAAACGAACGAGGATTTTTTCAAGGGTTAAACCATGCAATGGATTATTTGGTTGTTCTTGGCTCATTGGCAATAGTGCCTACTCTAAGATAAAGGGGCAGGGATTGTAGCAGAGTACTGTCCACTTTATTGATTTAATCGCCAACCATTTCGACTGCTTTGCTGAGCAACAGATAAAATTATAGACACACCCATTCATTTAATAGACCATCGAGAAATCTTAACTCAATGAATTTAATCACTTATGCTAAGAATCTTGATTAATGGTTTTCCGATCTTCGCTCTCCTCGGCTCAGTTGCCGCGTATATGCACCCGACAATTTTTACGCCATTGAAAAGCCAAATCGTTCCTCTGCTGATGCTCATTATGCTATCGATGGGGCTAACACTATCTCTAGATGATTTTAAACGCCTAACCTCGAGCGCTAAGGCCGTTGCTGTCGGTCTCCTTCTCCAGTTTTCAGTGATGCCGCTGAGCGCCCTATTGATTGCCAAGGCGTTTGATATGAGTACAGCACTTACCATTGGTATGGTGCTGGTGGGCAGTGTTGCGGGCGGCACTGCTTCAAATGTCATTTGTTATCTTGCCAAAGGCAATGTAGCTTTATCGATAACAATGACCGCTCTTTCCACCCTACTTGGGGTCGTTATGACACCATTTTTAGTCGATGCAACACTGGGCGTTAATGTTGACGTTCCTGTCTCGCAGATGATCCTTAGCTTGATAAAAATCGTCATTGTCCCCGTCAGTGCTGGCATTTTTCTGAATCATTTTTTCCGCAACAAAATAGCCCAAATTACGCCCGTCCTTCCCTTAATTTCTATGTTTGCGATTGTGATGGCTATTTCTATCATTGTGGCGCTCAACCACAAGCACATTGCTGATATCGGCACATGGGTGGCACTAGCAGTGGTGCTGCACAACGGACTGGGACTTTTGTTGGGTTACTCAGTCTGCAAATTACTTAAGTTTGATCACACGACCTGTAAAACCATTGCGATCGAAGTAGGTTTGCAAAACTCGGGTCTGGCGACAGCATTAGCACTGAAGTTTTTTTCTCCACTCTCTGCACTACCCGCTGCTATCTTCTCAATATGGCATAACCTGTCAGGATCGATACTGGCTTATTACTGGTCTAGAAGCTCAGATACACCCTAACTCTAGGTGTGCATCGCTGAATCTATATCCAATGACGTTGCTAGTAATCAGTGCCAAATCATTAAAATCACATGACTTCTTGGGCTCCAACAGGCGGGTTGAGGAACACACTCCTTTATCTTGGCGCACTCAAACCGAAGGGGAAAGCTCAAATTGCTTTGCGACAAAGTCCAAAAAGACCTTAACTCGTTCAGGTTGGTACTGACCGCCTCGGTACAAGGCTGTCAATGGAAACGTCATCGCAGCAAAGTCTCCCTTAAGTTTTTGCAATTCTCCTCGCTGGACATAGGGTTCAGCTAGGATATCAGGCAAGTAGCTGGCCCCCATTGCCGATAAGGTTAATTGACGGATGAGCCTGGGGCTGTTGCTTTTGAAAACAGCATTGACCATCCGACTGCGCTGGGTAGTTTCCGATGTGTCCGCAATGGGCCATCGCGCAGTTGGGTGCAGGTTACTATCGATCAGACACGGTAGGGCTTCTGGCCTGTCAGCATATAAATGAGCGAGTTCCGGCGCCACGTACACGGTGCTTTGTAGAGACATGATCGGGCGGTAATGCCAACCAGAATCTTCAAGGTCACTTGCGCGAAAGGCAATGTCAATGGCCTGCTCAACCAAATCCACTTTTTTATTGGTCACCAAGATGTCAATCTGAATCTCGGGAAATTGTGCGTGAAAGTCCGGAATGAGAGGGCTAAGCAGCTCTTCAGCAAATCCTTGTGACGCTGTCACACGAAGTAACCCAGACGCGTTTTTTTTATGGGAATGGATCTGGCTGTATAGCTGATCAAATTGGGACAATAGTTGCTGTGCTTGGTGATAGTATTGCATGCCCGGAGAGCTAACAGACAGTTTACGAGTAGTGCGATGGAACAAAGTCACTCCAAGCTGCGCTTCAACTTGATTAACATACTTAGACGTTAAGGATTTAGATAAACCCAAGCGCTCGGCGGCAGCAGTAAAAGAACCCGTTTCAATTACCGCCACAACTGTTCTCATACCATCAATAGTATCCATTAATTATCAACATATTGGAAAATATCATTCTATGATAATACGGTTTTTCTAGGGCGCAAGGTGTTCTTAAATAGAGCAAACTTTATGATTAGGACATTCGATATGATCACACTTTATTGGCATCCTCTTTCTGGTCACGCCCACCGCGCTCACCTGCTTCTGGGTCTACTCAATTTAGACTTTAAACTCGTTAAGGTTGATCTGCCTGCTGGCGAACATCGGCAACCAGAATTTTTAGCTCTAAATCCCTTTGGTCAAGTACCGGTACTGGTTGATGGCAAGACGGTCATTGCGGATTCCAACGCGATATTGGTCTATTTGGCCAGCGTTTACGATGTCAAACAGCAATGGCTGCCACCCTCGCCAGTCGACCGCGCCCACATTGAGCAGTTTCTGTCCCTAGCAGCCCATAGGCTAGCAGGCTCCTTAGCCAAGCTGCGCGCCGCCAATATGTTTCACCGCCCAATCGAGGGTGATACGCTCAAGCAAGAGGGGATTACCTTGCTGACGCAGCTGGATAACTACTTATCTGACCGGCAGTGGCTGGTAGGCCTAACCCCCACTCTGGCCGATCTGGCGATTTACAGTTATACCAAGCTCGCACCTGAAGCTGGCCTAGACCTAACAGGCTACCCGAGGCTTAGCACTTGGCTTAAACGGGTCGAAGCTTTACCGCGCTTTATTCCCATGACCTTATCCAAGGTGGGGCTAAACCAAGCCATCAACGAGGCTCATTAAACCAGCAAAAAATATTCAACTCACTCTATTGTCACGGACTAATGGGCAACGCCAATACCACTACTCGCACAATCAGGGTTGACCATTCCAATCAGCAAAGGCGATTTGATGCCATCAACCAGCCAATATCAACGATGAGCAGAGAATCCCTTTTAGTTGCTTAACAAGAACTCTTCTACTTTGCTGGTCACACATAACGCGAGCGGGGAGAGCGTTCGTGGGTGACGATTCAACCCACGAAAACTCTTTCATCGTTTTATGCCGCGGTTGGCGGTTCGACAGGCAAAGTAGTGTTAGTCATTTTCGCGATCAATCCACTGACTCGCTGACGCATCTGACGACGATCAACAATCATATCGATCGCCCCATGCTCCAACAAAAACTCACTGCATTGGAAGTTTTCGGGTAGTTGTTCACGCACGGTCTGCTCGATGACCCGACGACCAGCAAAACCAATGATAGCTTTAGGCTCACCAATATTGATATCCCCAAGCATCGCTATGCTGGCAGAGACACCACCAAATGTTTGATCAGTGAGCACCGAAACATAGGGCAACCCATGGCTCGACAGTCGGTTAAGCGCTGCGCTGGTCTTAGACATCTGCATTAGCGACATCAATGATTCTTGCATCCGCGCGCCGCCACAAGCCGAAAAACACACTAAGCCGCAATTGGCATCAATTGCGGCTTCTACTGCTTTGACAAATCGAGCACCAACCACTGCACCCATAGACCCTGCCATAAATGAAAACTCGAAAGCGCACGCAACCACCGGCATCCCAAACAATGCACCTTTGATGACCACTAGGGCATCCGTTTCACCCGTGGCTTTCTGTGCCTGAGCGATACGATCTTTGTAGTGTCTCAAGTCCTTGAAGTTCAACAAGTCTTGCGGTTCCAAGTCTTGCGCGAGTTCCACTCGAGGTTCTTTGTCTAAAAAGCTGTCCAACCGACACCGCGCTTTGATTCTCATGTGATGATCACACTTAGGACACACACCCAAATTTTCTTGCAACGCTGGTCGGTAGAGAATTTGGTCACAAGAGGAGCATTTAGTCCAGACGCCCTCTGGAATTAATGTTCGACGAGTACTAATTTTGTTTTTTCTATCAAAGAGGTTTTCTAACCAACCCATGGGAACCTTTTTCCAATAACTCATAAATCAACCATTGTATAAGCCAATTATTGATAATAAAGTGGGCTTTATTGATTTAATAATCCAACATTATGGGATTAATAGTGCTAGATAAAATCGACCAACAATGGCTCAACAGCTTTCACTGCGTTTACGAAAACAACAGTTTCAAACGGGCGGCTGAATTGCTAGGGTTGCCTTCTTCCAACATCAGTCGCCACATCGCTTTGCTGGAAGAGTGCTTAGACACTCGGTTGTTTCATAGAACAACACGGCGTGTCAGTCCAACAGACGCAGGGGAACACCTTTATGTGCGAACCCAGCCTCTTTTGAACAAACTCAATGACGCACTTGAAGAAGTGACCCAATATTCTCAGCAAGTGCAAGGGCAACTAAAAGTGCTCATGCCCGATTCGCCCGCATTGTCTGAGGCCGTTGTCTCATTCTGCCATCAACACCCCTCCATTTCTTTGTGCTGCGACACCAGCATAAGCCCCAAAGATGACCTTCTGGATGGCTTCGATATTGTCATCAGCTTTCAACGCGGGAAGCTAACAGACTGCAACTGGGTGGCAAAAGAAATCATCCGGTGGAAAAGTGTCGTGGTGGCTTCTCCGGCATGGCTTGAACGATACCCAGCGCCGTTTCATACCACCGACTTAAGCCGCGTACCCTGCATCACGACCTATACTGCGTTAAATGGTAGCCCTTGGGTATTTGAGAATGCCACCGGTGAATTAATCACGCAGAAAGTGCACTCGACGTTCAAGGTCAATAGCGGCCACCTCGCCAAAACAGGCGCTCTTGCAGGACTGGGAGCTTCCTTACTACCCATCGAGTTCTGCCAGCAGGAATTAAACGCAGGCACTTTGGTTCAAATAGACATGGAGTACCCTCCAGCGGATTTGGTGCTATACGCCTTTTATGCCTCACGAAAGCATCTCGCGAAGAAAATACCCATATTTATTAAACATTTACAAAGTCAATCTACGGTTCACAAACAGCTTTAGTCTGTACAAGATACCAAAGGGGCGTTTCAGAAATGAACAAAGAAAAGGGTAAGTGGAAGAGAATCAACGAAATAGGCGCCCTTAATAGGACGCCGCAAGTTAACTCACAAAATCGTCACGCCATGTGCGGGAACCCACATAAAAGTATGAAACTCATACGTCACGATCACATCGTGTAGATCATCAGGTCGACTAGCATCGAGTCCCGATACAGGTCCAAGGTTGACCGTCCAGCACGCATGAGTCGGATCAGTAATGGGTTGGCCAGCAAAGTCAAAGTTGGTGACCTGATCCCCTCCATCTTTCTGTGACCAGTGGATAACACGACGCTCATAGTCCACTAAATCAGCACGGACCCAGTGATAATCCCCACCCCACTGTGCTTGAGGATCACCCTGGAAGCCAGATTCCGGTGGCGAAAATACTAACGCGACAAAATGCCCATCCACTCCTTGTCGATACTTAGGGTCGTCGAATAAATCGTCAAGAGTTTGATGTGGCAAGGCTACTAAACCATCGAGTTCCGCATTGCGCGTAACAATATCTGCCGTCATCGCCGTGGACCATGGCGTCGACCCTGCACTAGCGCGCCCCGGCTGTGGAAATGAATTCGAGGCAATGTTGGTGCCGTAGGCATAGCAATTGTTATTGGGCTGGTTCTTATACGACATGAAATTGCCATCACAATTACGCGCAGGATCATACGCAGTAGAACGGCCAAATACTGTCGGGCCATATTGAGCAACAGGACCCCACTCTGCGTTAGGCGGCATAATGGTAGTCGGTGCAACAATGCGCCCTTGTGTCAGCAGCAAAGAACCGTGGTAAGGACAATTGGGTGTGATGCGTCCGCTGTACTTGATTCGTGTCATGGGTGACTCCTTTCAGAAGGATAAAGTTGCACGGACACCTGTTGGTCCGCATAGTTATAAACGGTCAGCTTGATTTTTGTCAGTTGCGGAGTGGACGAAGAGTCGCTCAGCTCTAACCAAGAGGCTGCGCCGCTGGAATGGCCAGTCTGGCTGGCCCACAAGGGGACCTGATCTCGACTGTAAAACACCAGGTTGCCGTCATTTTGCATCGTCAAAGTACCAGGCAACGCTTCTGTCGGTAGAGGTTCTGGTAATTGCCACAGGAGTTCGTTGTCACTGTTGCGAACCAGGCGAGGTCCATGATTAGGATCATTGTACAAACTAGCCATGCCATCAAACGTCATCAGGTGTTCCCCGGGTAGCAGACTCGGATTAACTCGGCTGTCGAGGCGGTTTGTGTTTTGCATTTCTCCCGCCCAATTGGTCTGAAACAGACGATTGACAGTCCCTTCAGGCCAGCCATGCAGTTTCTCCAACGCCAACAGCACGGTTAACTTGACCAAGCCAGCCATCGGCGTCATATCTGCAGATGAAACAACCCCGACCTGAGGCAACCAGGCTCCGGCTGCATAAGCACTATTATTGACAGTTCCAGCAATCACCTGACTGGCGTCGACGAGTATTACACCTTGTTGATGCGCAGCAGCTAAGGCCTGATAGATCGCCCCTTTGGATGGTTCATCTGGACAACCTGAGGGAAAGTTCCCTTCACCATAGGATTCGAGAATGATTCCTCGCGTTCCTGCCGAGACCAACGCGTCAACGATTTGAGCCAAAAAAGCTTGAGGTGGAGCGATTCGATAAGGCGCGGGGAACGCATTAAGCTGGCTCACCAAGCTGGTGTTCATCTGTACACTTAGATCATTAATTTGCGCACGTAGGCTATCGCGAACCGAAGGGTTGTCAAGACTGACAGCGTGATTGACAGGGCCTGGCAAACACCGTTGATTCTCAATGGTAAAGGCCACCCCCGCTTCTGCCAAGTACGGATAATTGGGCGATTCAAAGGCATTAAACTCACTGGCGTTTGTTTTGAGTACTCGGTTACCACGATACAGCCGATTTTGAAAATAAACCCCCACTTCTGCAATTCCCGTCCGCGCTGCTGCAATCGCACCGCACAAGTTCTGATATGCGTCGGTGTTGAAATTAAGCTGGCAAGGCATGCCATCAGTTTGATGAAACAGCGGCACTTGTGAACCAGTGACGATCACAGGCTTGCTCAATACCGCCACCCCGACACCTCGTTCGTTCAGGCCATTAAGTAAAAAGCTCAGCGCCGCGCCGGAAAAGTCCATACTGTCTGTTCCATGCAAGACCACAAACCCATCCATTTCCTCATAATGTGCCAAAATGGCTTCAGCCATAATGCACCAATCGCTCGGCTGCAGGTTAGTGCTGTCTAGCGTGTGAGTCGATGAACCTGGAAACGCGACATCGACTAAATAGTGGAGTTGGATCTCTGGAAATTCGGCCCGAATGACAGGATCGACCCATACATTGCAGGCTTGAGCAAAGGCCGACGCGCTCATTGGTGCAAGTGGTTCACCGACACAACTGATGGTGCCGCCAGTGTTAATGATACCAATATTCATAGTTGCTCCTTATTGACCACGCATGCACTGGGTTCAACGATAATGTCTAATTTGGTCATAGTGGCGTCTCCTGAAAGGACTGCAATGGCTGAATTCGAGGATTTCCATTGACCTGATATCGACACCTAGGTCGTCCCCTGTCAAGGGAGAACACGGCAGTGGCTTGAGTGAAAAATTCGCTGCCAATGAACTCAGTTTCTCGACAGATAGAGAGTTCGGTTTGACCATAGTATTGGTCAGACAACAACTGCTCGACTCCAGTCTGATTCGGCGAGAGCTGAAGCATCGATTCAGCTCGATTCAGACGTAAATAGGTGCTGTGATTGGCTGGATAATGGACGGAGTCAGGTTGCAATCGAAAGTGGTTGGTTGACACGAAAAAACCTTCGTCACGACAAATGGTACGCACGGGCCGCTGGTTGAAGGGGTTAGGCATGTATTCAATGAAAATTGCTACTTTTCGCGTGTGAGTATCGTCGGCCCAACCAGTGATCAGTGCGATATCCGGCGCAGGAAACGGCGTGGCCCTCCCCATGGATAAATAAAACTGCGTCAGATGCATTGCAGCCTCGGTGGCATTGGTATAGTCGCGTATTGTGGCTTCGTAGGCTTCAAAAAGTGCCTGTACTTCTCCTTGATTGGTGGAATAGTTAGCCGCAGTGGTAGTGTAAGAATCTGCGGCCACAAAGCTAACGCCTGCATCGTTTGATCCAGCCCAAATCCCTTCACTGCCATCGCGTGTCATGGCGATGTAAGATTCCACTCCGTTTTGACCAGGTCGCACTTGTGGTTGGTGAAAGTGCGTCACTGGAATGAGATCGCACTGTTTAAAGGTAACCAGTTGATTGCCGTCAAAAACGGCCCCTATGGTACACATAATGAGACTCCTTTCTTGGACGAGCTCTATCGAGCCTGACCCTGGGACCCAGGGCCTAACGTCAGAAGTCTAGTTAATAAACGGGGCGATGATTATGCATGAGATCACATATCAAAGTGCACATTTTGAAACATCAAGCTGTCTTGAAAACCGCCGTTGTTGTTCCATTTAAGAACTCATTGACAAGAAGAAGAATCCCCTCATTGACATGGTTTGATTGTTTATGGACAAGCCCGCGAGATCACACTGCAGTAGACTCCCCACTCACCGCTTTGAAGTGCTCAATGCCATGCTCAAACTGGTCATCACTCAAATCGATCAGGCGTGGTATCTTGACACCGTTAGTCGTACTCAGATGCTCGTGGATAAGGCCTTGCAAGTGACCATGCTGAAGGAAGCAAAACGGCGGACTCTGCGCGACTTGAACCTCTAGTGCACGCCTAACCGCATTACACCTAGCAGGCAGTGACTCGTGTGTATCTGGGGCGCTCTCCAACCAAAGTTCAATCACATTTTCTCCAGAGGTTGATTGATAACGCACCAGTAGTGCGTTCTGGAGGAAAGTCAGCCCCTCCAGCGTATTCAAAACAAACTCTGGGTAGAGGTTTTGCCCCCTAATTTTAAACTGTTGGTCAATACGACCAACGATCGCCCCAAGCCTCGGTGATGTTCGTCCACAAAGACAGGGGGCTCGGTAAAGACCACTAGCAATATCACCTGTCGCATACCGCACAGCCGCGAAACCGCGAGGTTGGGTCAGTGTCGTGACTACCACCTCGCCAGGCTCGCCTTCAGGAACTGGTAACCCCGTCTGAGGGTCAAGTAGTTCGACGTACAAATACTCATCGTGGATGTGGAAACCTTGATGCTGCTGACACTCGAAGCCGATTGACCCAATTTCGCTACAGCCGTACTCGTTGATGTAGGTCTCAAACTGCCACCAGGTTTGTACTTTATTCACCGTCGCGGTAGGTTGAAACAACGCATCAAACGTCGGGCATGCCGCAAAATAAGCTTTACGAGGCAGGGGAACATGCTTAGGGAAATCGGGGCCGAGTTCGGCAGCCATCTCCTCAAGAAACAAGGGGTTGCCTACGATAGCGTCAGGGCGATGGTAGTTGAGAATATCGACCACCCTCTGCACACGCTGAGGAGAACAACGAAAAACACTGATCCCAAGTTGCTTAGCAGCTTGGTTAATGAGTGGCCCCAACGTAAACATATCGTTGTTACTTAATGTCTGAAGCAGACGGTCTCCCGATTGCAAACCCAGTTCACGTAGCACCCGAGTGATAGAGTCGACCCAGACCATTTCTTGCAAGCGATGGACGGGCACATCGACGGGGCGTCCAGTCGTCCCTGATGAGCTAACGTAATCGACAGCATCATCACGGTCCATAATCTCTGTCCAATGATCACGCAGATGCGTTTTACGTACCACTGGCAAGTCCGACAACTGTGTCTCCTCCAAGCCCGTTGAGGTTTGTTGCCCCCAGTGCTTTCGGTAAAAAGAACGTTCAGAGGCATAAGAAATCGCACGCCGCATCTTATCCGGACTCATTGTTCCACCTCGTGCATAATTGAAGAACGTTTACGAAACACTGAGACAGCCGAATACATGTAAGCACGTTCCACTTCGCTCAGTTTCGCACTGAGCGAATGATCTAAGCACAAATCTGCGGGCCAAGTAGTGGCACCCTGCCCCATCATAGAGCGGTTCACTATCACAGCACCTCGCGGTAAGCTGTGCACCAATCGCTGCAAAAAAGGGCCAACGGCCTGTCTGGGCACGCACTCCATTGCGTTTGACAAAGCCAACTTGTTGAATTGACCTTGCTGCTCCGGCCGAACCACCCATTTGGTCAGATCTTCCGTGACGATGTTTAGTCGGTCTAAATTGGCCTTCACCTTGTCGTACACGCCTTCTTTTAGGTAGGCAGCTCCAGCAAGATCAGGTGGGTTGCGACCAAATAGGAGTTGCGTCATTAGCGGATTGTGTTTGAGCAAGGTGGTGTCAAACGCGCGAGCAATTTTGCGTCTAAGATGTACCGCAGGCGACTCATGTTTTTCCAGCGCTCGAGAAAACCCTTCACCATACACCCGACGCAGCGTTATGTTGTTGACACATAGAGCTAAAAATGTGCGCCAACGCTGCGTGTCGAAGTGTTGGCGATAAAACTCTCGCTGTTCCTCAAGGGTCTCTATTGCCATCAATGCGTCAAACAGATTGGGCGAATGAGTCACATAGTGCAGGATTCGTCCCGTCCAAACGCTGAGTCGATCAGTGCGACCGGCTTGATTGACCCCTTTGGCCACCAAATTGAGATGCTTATTCCAATAATCCTCAACATCTGGGCTGAGATTGGATTTCAGGGTTGACCATCCATCCAGACGGTCACTGCTTGACGCAGGTAAATCGCCCAAAAATTCGCGGCAGGCTTGTCGATCCCAATGGGTAATAGCCGCACACTTTAGTGCCAATAAGGCTGACTGACTAGCATTGATATCTATGGCGGTCACCTGCTGAGGTGCCTCGGCCAAAAACCGCAATGCCGAACAGCCTCCTGAAGTGATTGTCAGTACTCTGTCATGAGGACTTAGAGCCAAGGCCTGGAGGTCCACCGACACATCTTCTCTGACTTGACCGTATAGAAGTGGTAGTGTCGAAGTCTGGGAAGTCGATAGCGCATACAATCCCCCCATCAGTTCGCCTCCTTCGGAACAAGATCAGCCATAAGCTTGGTACGTCGTCGAGCATGTTGCTTTAGCCCAAGCAAGGCCAGTGCGGCCAACACACTAGGCACGAGCAACACTTGAAAAATGTCCTGATAGCCTAGTCCCCACTGAAGTAAACTCGCTCCCATCATAGCACCAGCGATTCCTCCTGCTCTTCCCATGCCTAGCATCCAAGATACCCCGGTTGCTCGCGCTGACGTTGGGTAATGGAGCGCAGCAATGGACCCCATCGACGCTTGAGCACCATTCATCACAGTACCAGCCAGCAAAATAGCCAGTCCCAGCCAATAGATATCTGACAGGTAAGCAATAGAGAATAAAAATACACCAGTCATGAAGTAATTGAACGCAACGATATAATGCGGCGTGAGGCGATCCATTACCCAACCCGACACAAGAGTACCGACAGCACCACCCAGCGGGAACAAGGCAGTGAGTAGCGCCGCATGGCGTAGATCATAGCCTGCCTCTCCGATCAAGATTGGCATCCAACTGGTGACGACATAAAAAATCAGCAACCCCATGAAGTAGGCAAGCCAGAGCAAAAGTGTCGCCCCCAATCGAGAACGCGCCACGATGACTCCAACAGGATTTCCGACTGACTGACGAGGAGCGGTATTCGCAATGCGGTGCGGCCAAGCATGACCTAGTAATCGCTTTAGCGTTTTCGTGATGGCCTGATGAGCTTCCGGCTTTTGTAGCAAAAACAATACGCTCTCTGGTAGCCAGCGGCAAAGAGGAATAAACAGCAACAGTGGCAGCGCTCCACCCAACAGAAATACGCTCTCCCAGCCCCAGTGAGGCACCATCCAAGAGGCCAGTACCCCGCTCATTGCAGCACCAAACGGGAAGCCACAAAAGACCGCATTGACCATGAAAGCCTTGTGTCGCTCAGGAGCAAACTCAGACACTATAGTCAAGGCGTTCGACATGGCTGCACCTATCCCCAGTCCAGTACCAAATCGCCACCAAGCAAGCTCAGCAACAGAAGTTGCTTGAGTGGTTGCTAAACAACACAAACCAAAAATTAGCACCGAGACCAGAATGATTGGCTTCCGGCCAAGACGATCAGACAAAGGTCCAGATGCTAAGGCTCCCAGTGCAAGCCCAACTAACGCAGCGCTCATGGCCAGTCCCAGGTCTGATTTTTCAATCCCCCACTCTTGGAGGATCTGAGGGGCCACATACCCCATCAAGGCCGTATCAAAACCATCCAAAATCAGTATGGCTAAACACAAAAATAACACAGAAGCGTGGAAAGCATTCCACTTCGCGGTTCTAACCGCGTGAGAAATTTGAGTTGAAGCGGTTTCGCTCATAACAACACTCATGATCCTAAGTTAAGCGGGGTGATGATGTCACCCCTATTTATCACTGGACATCCAGTTCAAATTGACGACGGGCACGACGGGAATCGTCATGGTCGTAAGGCGGCACCTTGAACGTTTGCAATTCACTACTGTCAATAGGCTCAAATGCGGCAATTGGCTGGCGGCCAGCTATGGTGACACGCTCCATATGACGATGATTAGGGTAATAATCATGCACCGCTGCGTGCTGCACTGAGCGGTTGTCCCAAAGGACCAACATGTTCGGCTGCCAACGATGGCGATACTGATACTCCAGCACTGACGTAACTTGAAACAGTTGTGCCAGTAGAGCATCACTATCTCGTTGACTCATGCCTTGGATTGCCCGAGTGTAGCTTTGATTGATGAACAACGCGCGTTTGCCTGTCGTCGGATGTTCAGTGACAATAGGGTGCGCAATCGGTGGGTATTCAGCTTCTTTTTGGCGCAGCATTGCTTGGCCCGAAGGCGTATTGGGGAACAGGAACTTATACGGCGAAAAATCGTGGATCGCTGATAATCCCTGAACATACGTCTGCATCTTGGTCGACAAAAAATCGTAGGCGGTGGTCATACTACTGAAGCAAGTGTCGCCTCCTATCTCGGGCACCACGCGAGCATAGAGCATGGTCGCTTTGGGTGGGGCAGCTTTGTAAGACTCATCCGAGTGCCAGCGATCGGTCAAGACAGGCGGGTTACCATCTTTATAATCAAACACAATCAGCTCTGGGTGCTGTTCACTGTTTTCAGCAAAAGGATGCACTGTCAATTGACCAAAATAGCGTCCTACCCGAAGAATATCTTCGGAAGACAACGTCTGATTGGGGAATACCAAAACTTGGTGCTCGGCAAGCGCGTCTTCCAGTTGTTGGATCACATCCGTTGATAACGGTTCATGCATAGAAATACCGCTGATCTGAGCGCCAAAAAATGGGCTGAGTTTAGTCAACGAGAAATTAGGGGTACTGCTCATGTTAGACTCCTTTGGCCATCTCAGGCGATGGGTAAGACGAGGACGAAGTAACGCGACGTGTGGCGCAGGCGAATAACAACACGCAACACATCATCATGGGTAAAAACGCGCTGGAAGGCCGTTGCGTTGCGTCCCACCAGACACCACTGACCACAGGCGTGATGACCGCGCAGGTGTAACCAACGGTAAGCATCAATGAAGACACGCGATGCACTTCTTCTTTTGGACTCACTGCACTGGGCAGGCCAAGCATCAGGATCAGCACTATCGCGGAGAAAAAGCCTATCACGGCTGATGCAGCAATCACCGCACTCGATGGCAAGATCACCAACAACAATAGCGCCGCCAACAGCCCAAATGCAGAGACTAAATAGGGCCAGCGAGCATGTGCCACTGAAGGTTTGGCCAACAAAAGCAGTAAAGAAGCTGGTATTTGACCCAGATTCAACGCGATTAAGGCGCTAGCGATTTGCGACGCCAAGCCAATTTCGTCCAAATACCTTGGTAAGAAGAAATTGGTAGCGAAATAGATTGCACAGACACAGCCCATCATGAGACCTAACTTCCATACCTCGCGCCGTCGGAAATCCGGCCACCAAATGTTTCGTTTTCCATTACGTTGTGCAGCTTGGCTTCCATCTGGTGCACCCAAGTAAAAAACAAACGCAATCATCCATGCGACAGCGCCCCAAGCCATATAGGCCTCTCGCCAACTGCCAAGCCAAGGTACCAAAACAGTGTTAGTTAGCGCGACCGGGAACACTTCCCCACCCAACAGCAGTCCATTGACGTAGATAGCCGTAGCAAACACAACATGTTTGGGATACCAATGGGCTACAATAGTTGGCAGCGCAGGTTGCATCAAGGCAACGCCGAGACCAGTCAGAGCGGTGGCCAGATACAAGAAGGTTGCGCTGTCTGCTCCCCCTCGGAGGGCAGAACCTAGTCCAGTGATGAGCAATCCAACCGCCACTGTTTTGACAGCGCCCGTTTTGGTGATCAGCAGAGCACCGAGCATTGCAGCCGCGGCGAATAGCACTGGCGGGATCCCTGAAATCACGCCAACCTGAGTTTCACTTAACCCTAACGTCGCATGGATGTCCGAGATCACGGGTGGTGTAGCTAAGATCGTCAATCGGGTACCTGCTCCGGCCAACCAGAGCAAGACTAAACCTAACCAACCCCTACCCCACTGGGAAATCGGGCCACTATGCGACGGGCTCATGAGACACTCCTTCTGAAGAAAGGGGCGCGATGGCGATCGCTTCGCGCTCAACAAACTGTGCCACTTGCTCTTCCGTGAATCCTAACGTTTGGGTGAGCAAATCATAAGTGTGCTCACCATGACCGGGCGCGACAGCTCGCACGGCTGCACCATCCGGATGAGCACTCATTTGCATTGGTTGGCCCAGTAAGACATAGGATCCCCACTGAGGATGTGTCATAGGGTGGACCATGTTGAGTTCACGCATTTGTGGTTGATTCATGGCTTCCTCTACGCTGAGTACGGGGCCAGATGGGATCCCACGGGCGTTGAGCTGTTCAATAAGCGAAGCACTTTCCCACTGACGTGTCGCCGCATTGATGACCGCCATAAGCCCATGACGATATTGGTGACGGGCTCTCACATCCCGATACTCAGGTTGCTGATCCAGTGGTCCCAATGACAACACCTCACACAACACACGGAACTTATCGTCTTCTGCGGCCGCTAGCGTGATCGTTCCATCCTGAGTATGTACTACGCCCGTCGGCATCAATGTTGGGTGGTCGTTGCCCACACGTTCAGGTTCCTGTCCATCATGGAGCCAACGCGCAACCTGAAAATCCATCATAGCCAAGGTGGATTCAAGTAGTGACGTCGTGACCCACTGACCCTGTTGAGTGCGTTGCCGCTCATACAAGGCCATCAAGACGACGATCGCCAAATTCATACCGGCACTGACGTCCGCCATCGCAACCCCAGTTCGTAGCGGCCCTGACGTATCAGTCCCCGTCACTGACATCAGCCCTGACATACCTTGAATGATTTGGTCAACGGCTGGGCGTGTCGCCAGAGGTCCTTGCTGGCCGAAGCCACTGATACTGCCACAGATGATGGTTGGGTTCAGAGCCTTAAGCGAAGCATAGTCCACTCCAAGACGAAACTTCACCTCAGGACGGAAGTTTTCCAAAACAACATCCGCCTTGGCGACCAAACGCTTGAGGATCGCCTGACCATCGGAAGATTTAAGGTCGACCGATAGGCTCCGCTTGTTACGGTGTAAGTTTTGATAGTCGAAGCCCTCTCTCGGCCCCCCCATACTGTCACCTAGGTCGGTCGGTTCTTCGATTTTGATCACTGTAGCCCCCCAGTCAGCAAGCAGACGCGAAGTAACAGGGCCAGCGCGATGGCGCGTGAGATCAATGACCGTCAGATCAGCCATTGGTAATGCGTTCATAATACGTATCCTTTTCCAATCCTCTATAAGGGGTAGACCAACGAATCGGTGATGACATCTGGTTCGCAAATCACCAACCGTTCCGTGAACCTAGCGTCTTGATCGTCCAAACGCAGCTTGTCATGTGTCGTTACCGTGACCAACAGGCGTGCTTCATCGTGATTGAGGCTCTCATGCACGGATAAACTAGTGTCAACCGAGACCCACATTACACCACCTTCACGTCGCATGTCCGTGATGTGAATGTAGGACAGGGCGTGCTGTTGGCGGCGTTGACGAAAATAAATTGAGCTCAGTAGAGCACAAGCACGGTCATGAGCCATGCCCTGATTGTCGCAACGAACAAAACACAGGGGCCAACCCCGCTGAAGATTTTCCCGTGACGTGATGCGATAAGAAACGTTAGGGTCAAGCATGTCGACCCACTCCATTAAATGCTGCTGCTCTAAGGCCCGGTGGTACTGGGCATAAAACGCGTTCACACGTTGCTGTACTATCGGTTCAATAGATTTAAGATCCACACGCTATCCCTTTTTGGTAATACCGATAGAAGGCACGGATCGCCGACTCGGTCATCATATGCGGTTCACTGGACTCTCCCTGACTCGCCTCCAAAACGATATTTGAATCTGGACTGGCATGAGCCCCAGCTTGCGTGACCGCCAAGATCTCATTGTCGTCAATAGTCACTAATCCGGCAGGCCCCAGCAGATTGGCTTGACGTAAGCGCCGCTCGGTCAAGGTCTGAGGCTCGTCAGCATAACCGAAGAAGGTCCACTCTTTGATACACGCATCAGGGCCGTCTGGGATCACATGACGCATCGCCAAACAATTGAGTTGCTGGAGTAAAATAAGGTTGGGGAAAATTGTCATGATCGCCCCCGTACCATGCTCAAACTCCCGTTCGTGGTCAATAAGTTCCGGAGCCTTCAATCGAACACTCGGAGCGGCCTTTGGCTGTTCTTGAGCTTTGAAAGATGCCGTACTAACCAGCACACTATGGGCACCACTCTCACAAACTTCGACATGGGTTTCCTGATCGGATCGCCAAATACCGAAATTCTTAAAAAAAGAGTGCAATAATGCCGCATGAAACGGGTCCTTTACATTCTCTACCTGTAGTTTCCAGTTACAGTTAACTCGATGACGCATTTTGCCTAGTACTTTGAGAGGGCGGCCACTACACACTCGGTCAAAATAAGCCAGCATATTTGGATCCAAGTAGCGTTCGAAATCGGGCAATGAAAACGAATGACTGGCGAAGATCACGCCATGGCGCACCGTTACATTGAGCCGAGTCATACCATGCTCATGGGGATCAAAGGTGTCGGCCATCCCACCTCGACCATTGATACCATTTTTAAAAGGTATGCCTCTTAGCTCTCCCTTGAGATTGAAGGCCCACTCGTGATATGGACATACGAACACCTTGGTATTACCGTGAGCGTTATGACACATCTTAGCCCCGCGATGAGGGCATCGGTTAATCAAAACCTGAATAGTCTCCTCACGATCGCGAACCACTATCACCGGCGTATCACCAACAAAAGTTTGCCGATAGTCCCCGACATTGGGTAACTCTGCTTCCAGTCCGACATAGTTCCACGTGTCACCTTGGAATAGGCACCTTTGTTCTTGTTGATATTGCTCGGCACTAGTATAGACGTAAGAGGGCACCCGTCGGGTGCCTTCCTTAGGCCAAGGTTTCATCGTGACGCTCCTGAGACGGCTTGGCTTCTTGGCGCGCGTTGTTGGCGTAAACCGTCAAATCGGCGATGCGTGACATCACTGTCATTAGCATTGCCCAGCCTTTGTTCTGGATGTCAAACAGAGCTTGTCCATCATCGACGTCGACTGTTTCGATGAACTCATACCCCATACGAACATGTTCATCATCCAATACGCTGTGCAGATCGAAATGAGCGTGGGTCGAAGAATCAGCAAGAGCGGGCTTAACATGTTGATAAAAGAACACAGCCGATGCCTCAACTACCAAATGAACCAAGACCACTTTTTCCAGCTCACTCGCGGTATGCATCTGACTGACAAACCAGTTACTGGCGGCTTCCAGCACTGGATCAAAGACTTCGGCAAAGTCGTCACGGTTAGCTTTCAATTGGCGATTGTGACCTAGTTCATCTTCCAAATGTGACATCGTCATGTGCTCAAAGGTTTTTTCCGTCATTGTCGAAGCTCGAGCAAGAACCATTCGCTGAAAGTGATCAGACCAAACTTGAAAGCAGTCAAGGAACTTAGCTTTGGTTTGAGGGTGATCAAGCAGCCCTCGATTGACTAGCGCAAACAGCTTATGCTTGTCAAAACGTTCCATATAAGCCTCGTTGCGTGTAATCAACTGTGCGCCAACAGTCCCAGACAAAAATTTTTCGACTTGCTCAGGCAAAAATGTCGCCCAAGGGTCGGAGTAATCTTCATACAAACCGCGGCTATCAAACTGTAAGGATAAACCCCAGAACCCATTCGGCTCGGCTCCTTTAAATCCGTGCAAGCGTCCCGGTGGCACCAGTAAGGCATCGCCAGCCGCCATGTCAGCTTCAACATCGCCAGTTGTTCTCGCACCACCTTCACACATCAAGATCATCGATTCGACCGGATGAATGTGGGGTTCAAGCTCTTCGCCCGCTTCTAGGCGTACCCAAGCCATGGAGACTCGGTTGTCATCCGGTAAGAAATCGAGCAAATGGGGTTGTTTCATAAAATCTTTGACATGTCCTAACCAATGCTCGACGCCGTCTACTTCAATGGTACGAATCGAAGGAATATCGTCGCGCTTGACTAGGGTTACTTCCGTGAGTTTTTTCATAATGGCTTCTTAGTTTTTATTGGGTTGATGAAGAAAATAATTCCCCACATATACACACTGTTGATATGCAACATCATTAACAGGTGGGCAAGCTTATTGATCCGATTAAATGAAAACAACAATTTATTTATCAGTTATTTAGATCTGTGAAGATCATTATATAAATTTACAAAATTTACATTTTGTTGCATTTAGTTTCATTTAGTTTCTTTTTTGACACATCATTTCAGCACCCTAGTCACTCCACCTGAAAGGTAGGTAGAGTGGGATCAACGTACCCTTATCCAGACAACACTCTCGAGTATTTGCGTTCGAACGCGCAATCAAATCCGTCTTCGTAGACAATCAGATGTTTGTAGTCCTCTATTTGACCGATGCTCGTCATTACCTGCCTCTGACAGACAAGCTTTGTCGCTTCTTATCGTTGGCACTTGAGGACGATGGTTTGGCGCGTATTCACGGCCCTAATGCACATTTTAGGATCCAAACGTACACACATGTACTGGCTTTCTATGCCATATCGCTGGAGGAGCTCACAGCACTCCCAGCCTCATAAAAAACACAAATTCTTTTAATTCAGAAATTTAAAGTGAGGTAATTGCTTTGTTTGTGGCAATTTAAGACAAGTTCATTACACCTTGCCCGGTAAGATAATTACAGTGACGATGAACGAAGCGCAAGCCGCCCCCCCTCCTTATGCTTTTTGACACAGAGTTACCCTATGTCACTGAAATAGGCGATCCATGCCATAGAGGAATATTAAGCGCCCACCGGACAAGAAGAAGGCGCACACATTGACAATCTGACCCTGTCACTCAAGTGCTTTTTCATTCAGAGCAAATGGCTGGATACGCACGACAAACGGCGTCTTAAACAGCAAACATAGTCCTTACTGCTCGAAGAAACCCGCTTTTGTCAGCTCAGCCATAATTATGCCGCAGAAGCGGTTATCGACACTTTGCCTGGTTTGTTGATCCTCAAAGCTAGAGAGTTTCTAGAGCATCGCGATGGAAGGCCATCCGGCCAAAATCAGTCTGGCTGGACCCAAAGTTTGGAGAAATCACACCAACCTATCGAGTTAATTTCGACCCCTTGCACCCGAGAAGGGACCGTCAGTGTAAGATCTTCTGATTGGAAAATGACCAAGACATTCTGCTCATTCAAACGCTGAAGCAAGTGGTCCAATTGCCTAGCTTGGTCGGCCCGAGATGACGAACGTCGCACTTGAGATAATGTTGAAGATAAGTCGGCATATTGAGACAACGACAGTGTCGATTGCCAGTAAGGATAGAGTTTAAAAAAAGCCAGTAAGCTTGTGATACGATCACCTTCTCTTCGTATACCTCCGATGGTCATATCCTGCTTGGGCTGTGTGTGTCCATACGCCACTTCTCGCCCGTGAGGCACATGACCCATTTGAGGCCCGACTCCAATCATCCTGCGGGCAAACGATCGATTCTCATTGTTGTTCTCATAAGTGAACAACACGGGAAAAGGCCACATAAGGTTTGGTGAAGTATCGTGTTGAAATAATGCCGAAAGCGCCTCTTTTAGCGACCTACTCTGCAACTCAGCGTGGTTGAACAACATGAAGAAGTCACCAATCTCATTGGTCGAGACGGTATAAGTGTCTTCTTCACCATCAAGAAAGAAAAAGTTCTCTGCACACTTTTTATTCGCGCCCCACTCTGGGTGGATCCACATTTCGATCTTTTCCACACGAGCACAAGTTCCACTATAAATCGGGTGCCTCACTAGACGCAGAAGCTTGTCGGAGTGGACACTTACTTTAAATGGGCCCGAACCAATAGCTTGAAACTGCTCTTTGGGCTGTGACAACTGTTGTCGGGACAAAATAGACGCTTCTGAACGACTCAGCAAAAACGGTAAATGAGGATCGGGTGAGTCCAAAATAATGACCACACTATATTGGGATGTCGGCGTTACCTGCACGACATGATCATACAACCTTCGCCAATAAGGTAAACATACCAACCCTTGCAAGCTATCCGCCACATCATGAGCAGTTACGTGAGTGTGATCGTGAAAGGTCGCAGAGGAACAAAGGTAAAAAGTCCATCTTGTGGCATCTTGCTCACTCTTCCACGCGTGGGCCAGATTGCCCACCACTTTTTCGCCTTCAACGTTGACCAAAGTTTGAAACACTTCATGGATCAGGTGGCGCTCCGTTCGCTCGGTGGCGTGATGCGGATGAAGCGACTCTATTTTTCGGTGAAATGGCGCATACACAGCGGCCTCGTTTTGTCGGGAAGTGCACTCCAAATAGCGTTTGAGTTCGCTTGCCACGTCACGCCTATTAAACCCCAATAATTGATGAGCCTGTTGATACCGCTCCTCCTGTATCGCCTGATCGACTTGTTGATAGCAAGCTTCCATCGGCTCTAACAAACAATGTAGCTCCCCTTTATGCCCTCGCCCCCGAATCGGGGACCAAGTTAGCCACTGGCAATCTGTCATTTGGTTGAGGAGAGTACGGGCATGACGATCACTACACTTAAACGCTTCGGCTATGTATTCGATGGTCGTCTTCGTCTGCCCAGGTCCCATCTTTTGGAACAGGTATTCGTAACGTTCAAGTTTGCGTTTGTTCATCAATGACCTTTGGTGCGGTTAGAGTTTCCCCCAGCAAGCGGAGTCGCCATGGAGTTCGGCTCGACATTCTGCCAAAACTGGTCAGTTTGAAAAAGTTCATTAAGTCGATGAACTCTCTGGGCGGGCGTCAGATAAAAGACCCTAGCCCACAATCCAGTGGTTTTTTCTTCTTTATAGGTCGATTGGATAAAATGTGCCAAGTAGTCATGAAGAGTCATTCTGCTGTGTCCTTGAAGAAACGATGAGCCGAGAATAAACCATATTTAGCGAGCTAAAATCGGAACAAAGGGCTTGTCTATTCCGGTTTTACGCGACGTCAGCAATAAAGGCTGATGTTCGACATTTCCTCAGTTAGTTTTGCACAGGCTGATTAGGTTATACTAGCGTGTCAGAACAATAGGCGACCGGCAACCGGTTCGTTATATACCGACCGGGTACCTCGACAGTGAAGTTAACGCATTTCAAACATCAAATCCGCCGTGGACCGGACTACCGACATGGCGAACCTGCAACGTTTCAGGACATCCAACACACCTTTGAGATGGGCAACCTACGGGTTGGCCGTTGGGTGACACAAGAAGAAAAAGCGCTTGCGGCCAATCTTATCTACGACTCTCTGGCGGACTTGGCCTATCTACTCGCCCTTCCACCCCATGCCATTGGCCTGCGCGGTACGTTGAACTTCGCCTTTGGCACTGGCGGACGTCAGGGCGTGCAAGCCCACTACGATCCTTACCGACGTGAGCTTGCCTTAGCTAAGAATGCCGGCGCGGGCGCGCTAGCGCATGAATTTTGGCACGCCTTCGACCATTATATTGCGGACAAGGCCTTTAACATTGATACATCAAAGTCGCACCCGAAGTTTGCCAGTGACTGTTGGCTCGAAGACCAACCACCGATCGCACACCCCCTCAATGACAGACTGATGGCTCTGTTCTCCATCACCATGCTGAGTGAAGACACCCTCGACAAACACGACTATGTCACACGAAGTGTTCACGCTGATCGCGCATTAGCCCAGCGGTATTTTTCTGCGCCTACTGAGATGATGGCCCGTGCGTTTGAGTCGGCGATTGAATCGTGTGCTGAAATTAACAATGCCTACCTAGTGGCTGGAACCACCAACAAGGATGTGCTGCCCGTGTATCCTGACTTCAGACATCGTCAGACTATCTATCAGGGATTACAAGCCTATTTTACGCAACTCGGGGGGGCGCTCAGCCGTTGACCATATTGCGCAGAGAGTATAAACGTCTCAGTGAGGCGCCAGCAAACAGGGACGAGATTGGTCTAACCCTCCTATTTGCCCGCTATTGTGGGTTTGGTGCATAAAACCGCTAGTAAGCCAATACGTTACTGAGCAAAGACAAGACTGCTATCACCACAGTATTTTGAGACATATCCAAATAATCGTGACGACACCAAACTGTGACCAATCTGGCTATTTGAGAGAGCTCGAGGATACTGCTCTTCTGCGCAGTTATTGATCGCGCACGCCCATCTCTCTCACATAAAGTGAACCCGATCAGGGCACATCGGTGCCCCCTCTCGCCTTTCGTGATTAACGCTTAAATTATGAACAAAAAACACACGAATTGATTAGTAATCGTGCAAAATAAGAAACATGTTGAACACAAAGACACGCCCCCTGTCTCTTAAGTTCATAACCTCTGCAACCATAACAAACCCTGTGCCAGCGCGTTTCGGCGAAGTGGCCTGAGGATAATATGCAGCGTGTTCGACAGCCTATATCCAATAACTTTATGAATGAGAGAACTATGAAAAAAACAACCTTTATTGCACTGGCTGTGAGCGCAGGTCTTGCTCTCAGCACAGTGACCCATGCTGCCACCCCAAAAACTGCTTTTGTTCACCTGTTCGAATGGGGCTGGGAAGACATCGCCAAAGAATGTGAAACCTTTCTTGGGCCAAAAGGGTTCGCAGCGGTGCAAGTGTCACCACCAAACACAACGCTATCAGGCAACCAATGGTGGACACGTTATCAGCCAGTCAGTTATGCGTTCAGCAGCCGAAGCGGCGATCGTGCCCAGTTTCAAAGCATGGTTCAGCGTTGCAAAGCGGCTGGGGTCGATATCTATCTGGATGCCGTGATTAACCATATGGCGGCTTGGAATCGCTCGTTTCCGGATGTACCCTACAGCAGTAACGACTTCCATACTTGTACCAGTAGCGATATCGACTATAGCAACCGCTGGCAAGTGCAAAACTGTGATCTGGTCGGTCTCAATGATTTGAAAACAGAGTCGGAGTATGTCCGCCAAAAGATAGCCGACTACATGAATGACGCTATTAGCATGGGAGTCACGGGTTTTCGTATTGATGCGGCCAAACATATCCCTGCCAGCGATATTGAGGCAATAAAGAACAAGCTCAACGGCAATCCCTATCTATTTCAAGAAGTTATTGGAGCCGCCTCAGAGCCAGTTAAACCATCCGAGTACGCGCACATTGGTCAGGTGACCGAATTTGATTTCGCACGACGCGTTGGGCCAGCATTTAGAAATAGCAACATCGCGAGCCTTCGTCATATCGGACAACAGCTCGAACTATCAAGTGATACTGCCGTCACCTTCGTGACCAACCATGATGAAGAAAGACACAACCCTAATGGTCCTATCTGGCATGGCGTATCAGGCAATGGGTATTACTTAGCCAATATCTTCACACTGGCTTACCCTTATGGTTATCCTAAAGTGATGTCGGGCTACTTCTTTGGAGGAGATTTTGATGCAGGCCCACCAAGTCAGGGGGTTCATACCGGTGATGCTTGTGGTTTCAACGGCGGAAGTTGGGTCTGTGAACACCAATGGCGAGGTATCGCCAACATGGTCGCATTTCGAAACCACACAGCGGCAGAATGGAAAGTGACCGATTGGTGGCAAAACGGCAACGACCAGATTGCCTTTGGACGTGGAGGCCTTGGCTACGTGGTGATCAACAAACGCCATGATAGCCCTCTATCTCAACGTTTGTACACTGGCCTCCCTGACAATGTCTACTGCAACATCATTGATGCAGACTACAACCAACAGACTGGACAATGTTTAGGCGCACCAGATGCAAAAGGGCCAACAACGATAACCGTCAGCGGTGGCTATGCAGACTTCTCAGTTTCTGGCGATCACGCTGCCGCTCTTCATGTAGGCGCAGTGGTAGGAAATACCTGTACAGACTGTGATCCGGACACAGGCCCCGATCCCGTCACTGAACAGGAGATATGTTTTGATAACGCCCAACACTTTGCGTCGCCAACGCTTTACTATTGGAATGTCAGCGCAGACTCGACTATCGACAACGCAACATGGCCAGGAGTTGTGATGCAGCGTAAAAACGGCGTGTATTGCCACGACTTCGGTCAACCCATCAGTCGTGCTCAGGTTATCTTTAGTGATCAGGGGGCGCAACAAACGGACGATCTGACAGCATCTCAAGGAGCATTCTGCTATGCCTCCGGCAGCTGGGTACCGCTCAGTCAGTGTAGCCAAGCTGGCAATGATGTGTGGTATTTTCGTGGCACTCCCAACCAATGGGGCCTCACTCAATTAAGCTACGATGCCGCCACCCAGAAGTATGTCACGATCCAGACATTCAGTGGAGAGGAGAGTCCGGCCCGTTTTAAAATTGATAACGGTAGTTGGACAGACGCATACCCTAGCACTGATTACCTTGTCAGCGATCACACCTCCTACCGGATTTCATTCGATAGCGACACAAAAGTGATCACCGTCACCGAGCAGAACTGATCCACAACTGGGCTTCCGTTTACCAACAAACGGAAGCCTTTGTTGGTGATATGACAACTGGCCAGTTTCACGTTTCACTGTTACTCACGAGTCAAATGACGCAGTCAAGCTGACGACATGTACCAATCTAACAGGTGCAATGGTACCCTATGCTTTCGTCATCACGCGGACAGCACTAACTTGCCATGAACACCAGAACCGTGATCCCTAATGTTCAACTTAAGCTTGAACAACCTTGTCAAGCCATTGAGATTTCCGGTCAGCAAGAAGGCCCATTTCTTGAGCCTCATCGCCACGACTACTGGGAACTAGTGTGGTGCCAAGAAAACCAAGGCACACAGAGTATCGATTTCATTGAGTATGATAATCGTCGCCACCGCTTCTTCACCATAGCACCGGGACAGGTACACTTCTCTGAATCTATGGGCAACAACGTCCGTTTGCTCGTGTTTGCATCGGGTTTAATCGACAACCAATCGCGCGGCACTCACTTGATCGACCAAGTGTTTAGACCCCATAGTGGCCAGCCTCCTTATATTGATTGCCACGAAGAAGCCCTTATCTATTTGTCGCCGTTGTTCCATATGTTGAAAGAAGAGTGTAAACGCGACCTAGAGTTAATTGATCTGGGGTTGATCAGTGCCCTTATCGAAGGTTTTTTACGCTATTTACTGCGCTACGCCAGTTTCAAAAACGAGCAAGGAAAACTTCGCGATCCGAGGATTAATCAATTATTCGCTCTCATCGAACAACACTATCGAACGGAGAAAAAGTGCGCATTTTATGCCGATAAAATGGCCCTTACTAGTAAACGTCTCAACGAGCTCCTCAAAGCTGAGCGAGGCAAAACTTTGACACAATTGATTCATGAGCGACTTATCCTTGAAGCTAACCGAGACTTGGC
Organism: Vibrio neptunius; assembly: GCF_000967495.1. Lineage (GTDB taxonomy): Bacteria > Pseudomonadota > Gammaproteobacteria > Enterobacterales > Vibrionaceae > Vibrio > Vibrio neptunius. The sequence goes on from NZ_JXXU01000021.1 coordinate 65,767, forward strand.
ACATTCAACCAAGACCATCAAAACCATCGGCCTCGAATTGGGTTTTGAAGATCCAGCGTATTTTAGCCGCTTCTATCGTAAACAGAGGAAGGAGTCACCGGCCAAATTTAGACTAAGATGTTCAAATAATACAACATAAAAGGCGTATCGTCCCTTACTTGATTAAGAAGATGTACTGATAATACCCGTCCACGTATCCAACATTCTCGGGCACTTTGTACATTATGACCATTGATCTAAAAACGAACCCAGTTTCCACATCTTTCTATCAGTACCTCTGGCCAGCTCTCGCTGGCATGTTAATAAAGTCTCTGTTCATCATGGGCGATGCACTGGTGATCGGTATAGGGGTCGGAGCGGATGGATTGGGCGCGATCGCTCTCATAACCCCTCCTTTCGCACTGTTTACCGCCATTGCCATGATGGTTGGCATCGGTGGCGCAGCCAACATGTCGATCGAACAAGGCACAGGTAAAACACAATCCCAGCAAATCTGGTTTAACCAATCCCTATTGCTCGTTATCTGGCTCTCTGGCATTGCTGTGATTGGCGCCATGATCTGGCTAGACGAACTGATTGCTCTCACTGGTGCATCGGGTCATATCGCGTACTTAGCCCATGAATATATGTCCGCCATTCTACCGTTTTTTGTGATCTACTCACTGGCTTGGGTGTTATCGAGTTTTGTCCGCAATGATACTAACCCCAAGTTGGCGACCTACGCTTTGTCGCTTGGAGCAATCGTCAATTTGATTCTCGATTACCTGTTTATCATCCCAATGAATATGGGTATGAAAGGCGCCGCTTATGGCACCGCCATTGCTCAAACTCTGATCGTCTTCATTCTTCTTAGTCACTTCGTGCGACAACAAGGAACGCTAAAACTAAACCTGCAAGGCATAGGAATCAGTAGAGCGAAAGCGATTATCAGTCTTGGTACTCCGACATTCTTTATAGAAGTTACTACCGCCATGACCATAGTGTTGTTTAACTACGTCCTGCTCACCCGATTTAGCGAACGTCATATCATCGCCTACGGCTTAACGACCAATATCGGCGTGTTCGCTCTGTTTACGATGGTGGGGATTGCTCAAGCTTGTCAGCCTATAATTAGCTTTAATCACGGCGCGAATCGTCCTGATCGCCTTCATGACATTTTGCTATTAGGAGGCAAAACTGCTATAGGAAGTGGTACTCTATTTTTGTTAGGTATCTGGCTGTTCGCTCCTGTGATTGCATCGTTTTATTTAGGCAGCACAAACGACTTACTTCCTCTTGCAACTACAGCCCTTACATTCTACTTCTTCGGCGTCCCACTCATGGGGCTGAATATGGTCATCGCCAATCTGTTCCAAGCCACCGCAAGGCCTAAACAGGCAACACTGATCTCGGTAAGCCGAGGCTTCATATTTGTGCTGCTCGGCGTTTTCCTGCTGCCCGTGGTATTTCCTCACGACGGTATATGGGCTAGCGTTCTATTTGCTGAATCAATCACCGCTGTGATCAGCCTATCCTTGTTATCCAAGTATTGTCCGAAGAAACGATGGTTTATTCGCTATATGCATAGGTAACACGGCCGAGTTGGTTATTTTCATTCTGTGCATCATCGGGAAGACGTTGCTAAGCCTCGGCCAAATTGCAAACTCTTAGGTACCTTGCGTCACCTTGAACTGCACGCTTGTACTGAAAAAATCCCTTGCGTCACCATTTTTTGGGGACATTACTTTAATTTTATACATTTATTATGAAGGTAATTTAATAACATAAATAATTGAAACACATGGACAAATTAATTATCACCGCCGCAGTAAACGGCGGTATAACCCCAAGAAGTAAGCAACCCGCTATTCCACACACCCCGAAGGAGATTGCTGACGCTGTCGTGCAATGCAGCCAAGCGGGGGCAAGTGTGGCACACATTCACGCTCGGGATGACGCCGGCCGGCCCAGCTACGACCAATCGGTGTGGCGCGAAATCATAGAACGCATCCGCGAGCGTTCTGACATCCTTCTCAACCTCAGTACATCGGGCTTAAACCTACCCCAAGATAGGCCGGAAGAAGATGCTTGGAACCACCTCGAGTATCGTCCAGAAATCGCCTCTTTCAACTGTGGCTCGGTCAATCATGGTGATAAACCTTTCATTAATAGTCCCGCATTGGCAAAAAAACTCGCGCTAGCACTTAAAGCCCATCAGGTCACACCGGAGATTGAAATCTACCATTCTGGTGTCATCCACGAAGCTGTCACGCTCCAGCAACAAGGTTACCTTGGCGAGAAATTAATGTTTGCCTTTGCGATGGGTATTCACGGTGGAGTACGCCCAACCTGCAAAGATTTGCTTCATCTGGTGGATAGCCTGCCAGCCAACAGTCTTTGGTCAGCCATCGGCATCGGTCAAGCACAGCTGCCGCTCAACACCTATTCGATTTTACTCGGCGGTCATGTGCGTACTGGTCTCGAGGACAACATCTATTATCGAAAAGGTGAACTCGCCACCAGCAACGCCCAGTTAGTCGACCGTATTGTCCGGCTATCTCACGAACTGGGCAGAGATGTTGCCACCGTGGATGACGCCAAAGCCCTATTAGGCCTCAGTAACACCCAAACCTCCCCTATCGCAGCGATAACAATTTAACCCAAAGACAAGGAATGACGATTGTGTTACCCCTTCAAACTGACATTCACCCGTATACACTGAGCACAGCAGGGGCACCGTTGAGTAACGATAACCCTGTCGTGATCCTTTTGCATGGTCGCCGACAAACCGAAGACGATATGGCGAACCTGATTGATAAATTGGCTCTGACGGAAGCGACGTACTACCTACCAAGTGCACCAGAGACTACTTGGTATCCACGTGGATTCACTCGCGAGCTCAACGACAACCAACCTCAATTGGATCAAGGATTAGAGGTCATCGATCAGATCCTTCAAGCCATACTCTCACAAGGGGTCAAAAGGCAGCGGATCTGGATCATAGGCTTTTCTCAAGGTGCATGCATGGCCGCCGAGTTCGTTCGACGCGCGCTGCAACCATTGGGCGGTGCCATTGTGTTCACTGGTGGCCTGTTTGGTCCAGAGTGTCCTGTGGCCTCCGCTCCGAAGCCAGTATTTGAAGGCATGCCTATGTTGCTATCAGGTAGTCACACTGATACTTGGGTCCCCGCCGAACGCGTTACGCAAACTGCCACCTACTTTGGCCAACTCGGTGCACAGGTTCATCTTGAGATCGCGAGCGAACGCGCGCATCACGTCAGTCAAGCGGAAATCGAACTTGCCAGAGGCTTGATCACCGCGTGCTATGCGCCAGCAGATGAGGAGGTGGCCCATGTCTAATGCTTACCTGTGTGACTTCATCAGAACCCCGATCGGTCGATATGCCGGCGCCTTATCCTCGATCCGAGCTGACGATCTCGCTGCGATTCCCTTAAAAGCACTCACTGAGCGCCATACCACGGTCGACTGGCACCGTGTCGACGATGTTATTTTAGGCTGTGCGAATCAAGCAGGCGAAGATAACCGTAATGTGGCACGGATGAGTTTACTGCTTGCCGGACTGGACACTGAAGTACCGGGGTCTACCGTCAACCGACTATGTGCCTCTGGGATGGAAGCAGTATCCACGGCCGCGAGGGCCATTAAATCGGGCGAAGCCAACCTTATCATTGCCGGAGGAGTCGAGTCTATGTCACGCGCTCCTTACGTAATGGGAAAAACCGACGCGCCGTTCGCACGCAACGCTGAACTCTATGATACCACCATGGGTTGGCGTTTTATCAACGCTAAGCTAGAAGCGCAGTACGGCGCATGCACAATGCCAGAAACGGCAGAAAACCTTGCCATTAAATTTGGCATCAGCCGACACGAGCAGGATCTATTTGCTCGCTCAAGTCAGACCAAATACGCGGCGGCGCAAGAACGCGGCTTCTTCTGCAACGAAATCGTGCCAATCGAGGTACAGCGTCGGCGTCAAGATCCGTTAGTGGTCGATACTGATGAGCATCCTAGGCTATCGACTCTCGAGACTTTAGCCAAACTTAAACCCGTCGTGCAGGCACATGGCACTGTTACGGCGGGCAACGCATCTGGCATTAACGATGGAGCCGCAGCACTCTTAATTGCCTCAGAGTCAGCACTGAGCGAGCACCAATTGACGCCCAAGGCACGCATCGTCGCCACGGCCTGCGCGGGCGTAGAACCCAGCATAATGGGCTTTGGTCCAGCACCGGCGATAAAAAAGGTGTTGGAACTGACTCAACTATCTCTTGACCAAATGGATGTGATTGAGCTCAACGAAGCCTTTGCATCTCAAGTGATCTCCGTGGTCAAACATTTAGGCATTAGTCCTGATGATCCACGCCTCAACCCCAATGGTGGCGCGATCGCACTCGGCCATCCTCTAGGCATGAGCGGGGCTCGGGTGATTGGAACGGCGATGAATCAGTTGGCCTCGCAAAAGGGAAGATATGCACTATGTAGTCTGTGTATCGGCGTCGGCCAAGGCATGGCCATGATCATCGAGCGCATCTGATTTGTGCTCTTATTCGGGCGACGTCATGGCCTTGGAGCCTTTCGTCGCCTTTCTCATTACCCACATTAAGGAGTCACCTCTGTGGAATCTTCCTCCAGCTCTACCCCTCAACTAGGGATCACCCAACGTCTTCGCCGTTTACGCACCACCCCGATCATACGCACCATGGTTCGTGAACATGATGTACAACTGCGCGATTTAGTTTATCCACTCTTTATTGAAGAAAACCTCTCTTCTCCAGTGCCCATCACTGGCCTGCCAGGGTTAACAAGACTCCCTGAATCCAAGCTGGCCGATGAGATCAGGACACTGGATGCGTTGGGGATCCGCTGCGTCATGCCATTTGGTGTCAGTCATCACAAAGATGACATCGGCAGCGACACTTGGCAGCGAGACGGCCTGCTCAGCCGTATGATTCGTACAATTAAGTCAGCATGCCCAGACATGATGGTGATTCCTGATATTTGTTTCTGTGAGTATACGACGCACGGACATTGTGGTGCCATTACCGATCAGGACGTGGACAATGACCAAACAGTGGCGAACCTAGTCAAGCAATGTGTTAATGCCGCAGAGGCTGGAGCCGATATGCTCGCTCCATCGTCCATGATGGATGGTCAGGTCGGGGCGATCCGTCGAGGTTTAGATGCCGCCGGGTTTAATAAGGTGGCGATCCTCGCGCACAGTGCGAAGTTTGCGTCGGCGTTTTATGGCCCATTTCGTCAAGCAGTGGAGTGTGAACTTCAGGGTGACCGACGCACCTATCAACTCGACTATGCCAACGGACGTCAAGCTCTCAGTGAAGCCATTCTTGATGAGCAAGAAGGTGCTGACATCTTGATGGTGAAACCCGGCACCCCATACCTAGACGTCTTAGCTCAGTTGCGCTCTCAAACACGGCTTCCTCTGGCTGCCTATCAGGTCAGCGGAGAATACGCGGCCATTAAATGCTCAGCACAAATGGGCGTCATCAACGAGCAGGAAGCGGTGTTGGAAACACTAACCGGTTTTAAACGAGCTGGCGCTGATCTCATTGTCACTTACTTTGCCAAGCAGTTCGCGTTGTGGCAGCAAGCAGCACCAAGTACGATGCCAATAACGGAGTAAGGCATGAGCTTAAAAGATTACACCCTATGTGTGCTCATCATGGCAATTTGGGGGCTAAATTTTTCTGTCGTCAAACTGGGGTTGGAAGCTCTAGACCCCATGTTGTTGACCGCATTGCGCTTTACTTTGGCAGCGATCCCAGCGGTCTTTTTTGTTAAGAAACCTGACGTCCACTGGGGATACCTCGCGGCCTATGGTCTGACATTTTCAGTTGGGGTTTGGGGGCTATCTACTTGGGCAATCGGTGAGGGCTTATCTCCAGGTATGGCCGCTTTACTGATCCAAACCAACGTAGTGTTCGGTTTGGGGCTAGGCTGGTGGTTACTCAAAGAGTCAGTCAGTCCTCAACGTTCAATAGGAGCAGTGATCGCCTTGTGCGGTCTTACGCTCAGTTTGACGGTGACTGACGGCTCTGTCACTTCAGCAGGTGTGGGGCTGATTTTGATCGCAGCCTTATGTTGGTCGTTATCAGGGGTTATACTCAAGCGCTCCCAAACGAAACAGGTGTTCGCCTTCAGTGTGTGGTCGATGCTTTTTGCCCCTGTACCGCTGTGTTTCCTGTCTTATCTTCAGGTGGGCACGCAAGGGCTAACTACATTAATAGACCATATGACATTGTCTGGGGCCTTTTCCATTGTGTATCAGGCGTACTTCACCACCTTATTTGGCTACTGGATTTGGAATAAATTGGTGATGTCTTATCACCTATCACACGTTGCTCCATTTACACTTCTTGTGCCCCTGTTTGCCTTATTTGGTTCAAGTGTTTGGTTTGATGAGGTAATTACTACCCAAAAAGTGGTAAGCTGTAGCCTGATTGCCCTAGGGCTATTGATTGGCAGTCTCCCTGCCACAAAGTTCACCACGCTCGCTCAACGTCTGAGAAAAGCGTAGACCGACACGTACAACAAAGGAAGGTGCGTATTTTCACTCATCGTCAACCGTGCGTTCAGACCGCACGTCAGCTTATGGATCGCATTTGGAATGACAAAGTGACAGAGGCCGTTACCGACGTTATGACCTCTAACACTGTGATTGAAAGCCCGCTTCAACTGTCGGTCGGTTCCAGCTCTTTTTGTGAGACATTGAAAGTGTGGCAACGCGCCTTTCCGACGCTCGAATACAGGGAAGACCGAGTAACCACCTTCGACAACAACATCGTTATCGAATGGAGTGCCAAAGGCACACATTTAGGTGAATTTCTGGGCGTGTCCGCGACAGGCAAAGGACTGGTTTATCAGGGCCGCTCCCAATTGACGTTCGTCAATAATAAAGTCAGTCACTATGCGTCCGTTGTCGATACAAAAGGCCTGCTAAATCAGCTAATCGATGGCTATGCACCGAGCTCAGCATCGATGAAGTCAAACAAGGTGTCAGATGAATTGTATTCGATCATACCGCAATTTCTTTCTCCATTCTTAACTCGCCGTCAAGTCGAGTGCCTGTCGCTCTCGACCCTGAGTTTGTCAGTCAAAGAAGTAGCGTCGACGCTGCACATCAAAGACAGTTCGGTGCAAACCCACCTCAAGCGCGCCTTCGAGTTGCTCAACGTCAGCAACAAAAAAATGTTTATGGCCTACATCTGTGAAAACAATACGATTGAACTGCTGATCCGAATGGGCCTCTACCTCAAACAAGCCGCCTAGTGCGCTCAAGAGTTAGTTAGCCACATACAAAACTGAGGAGTGAGAGCGAAACACACAAACCTGCAACAGCTCAAATTGTCAGACGCAGCACGTCCATAACATTCGGCTTATCTATGCGTTAGACAATTTTTTTGAGGACACACTTAGCGTGATCATGAATCCGAGCCTGCTGCGATTCATATCGACTAGTGTCTTAGTGTTCAGAGCGCAAAGCCTTGATTTGACCGTAAAGCTCGTCCGCTTCTGCGGTCAGCCGCGAGTAGGTGCGAATATCTCCACGTCGTTGGGCTTGCATCGCTTGTTCAAGCAGCATGGAATGACGTTTCTTGAGCTTTTTCATCGGATTACTTTTAAGAAATGAAAACATTGTGACCTTCTTTGGTGTATTTTTTTACTCTATACGCACCCTCTCATCATTTAGGTCAAATATCCCCTATATTAGACGACATACACATGGCAAGCATCCACTGAATTTTGAGCCACCACCCTCGGATTCGGCCCTACCACGTTCTATCCAAGTCTTCACTGTAGAGTAGAATCGCACGCTGATAGGCGCTAATCGCATCGCTGTTAGTGGTCGATACAAGCAGCTCTAGCAATAACTCAACGGCTTGTTTAGAGCGGCCGACATTGTACAGGCACATCGCGTAGAAAGGACGCACCTCAATGGCATCTGGGTACTCACTCAGCGTTTGTTCAAAATAGTTCAAAGCGCTGGCGTACTCCCCTAGACTTCGATAAGTACTGGCCAAGCCAAATAATGCATCTAGACGCTCACTACTGGACAACTGCCCCGCCAGCGACGCTAAGTAATGCTTAATAGCTTCTTGCTCTTTGCCCTCATTGTCATAGGACCACGCGATCTGCAGATGCGCTTTGGCAGCATAATCTTCATTAGTCAATAATGAACCCAACAAGGATCTGGACTCACAGTAATTTTCGTCTCGGCGCAACTTAATCGCCTGATTAATGATATCTTCCATACATTCCTCTTGGTATTAGCCCCGTTGCTAAACGTTGTGCGGCCTCAATGAGTGTCAGTGGTCCTGTAGGACATTTTACCTCGTCACACCAAGTACCACCTATCAATTGCTCTCGCTTTAGTGTGGAGGCATTATCTCGACCATAGCGCCAAACGCGGCACGCCGTCATCTATCTCGTAACAGAAAATACACCACCATCACAGCTTAGCCCATCCGCTCAGCCTAGATTTACGCTAATGTGAGCGGCTATTGCCATTTGCTAGGATTTAAGACTCGCAACACGTCATCGACCAAACGTTTTCGGCTCGATTGCGGATAGTCAACGGGCGAAAATGGCATGGCCACTTGATCGTATATCGAGACCCACTGAAGCCAATCGCATCGCTCTTGTTCAGTGTATGTGTTTTTTTGACCATTGTTCGTTATACGAGTCAGCGCCGCCACGGCGACTTGTTTTTCAATCAGTTTGACCATACTAGATGGTTGACGCACGCAAACCCCAAAAGTTCCTTGCAGGTGATGCTGCCAAGTGGAGGCTGCCATTGTCTGCAAGGTGTCCGAATCGTTCATCGCCTCTGCAAAGACTGTCCTAAAACCGACATTTGCGCTCGCCGTCTCTGCAAACGTCAACAAAAACTGACCACGAAGTTGGTCGGAAAGGTTGGGAATATTTTCATAATCTGGGAACTGCCGCCTATGGCGGTGATACCAGTCAATGACACACGGGGAAAAATACTCATCGCTGACGCAGCCGTGTGCTGAATGTTGGCCAAACACTTGCGTATACACTGAGCCCTTTTCTACTTTATATGACCATGATGGGATCATACCGGATGCGATAAGCTGGGTGAGCATTTCTGCGCGGACACTGAGCCTCTCCGCCAGCTCACTGCGGCGAAGATAATGAGTGTTCAAATAGTCTTGTAAGGGGAGAGATTTCAAAGGCTTTATCCTGATTGTCGCCGCGTCGCCACCAGCGATGCGAGCGTGGTTGTACGGGCCAACTTGTACCGCCCGTTAGATCATCTTCGGCTCAGTATATCTATACAGCAAGACTTTACTTCGATGAGCATCGAACCGTGGATGTCTGTCCCCGTACTCTCAGGCTAAGCACGGGGACATTAGCCTCACTGATTGATTCAATAACGCTTATGATTTAGAACATAGTTCAACGCCCGATAGGATCGATGTACACCTTTTCACCGCACTTTCCTTGCCTAAATTTCCCCGGCTCGGCCATATGAAGCAACGCGGCCAGTTCGGTCTGCTTTTCAACCTCCAGCGGCAGAGCGATTTGAAGTTCTGTTAAATAAGAACGCTTGGCGTGAGAGCGGCACTGAAGCCTTAACTGCTGATCGGTGTTTTGGCCAAACGCCGTTTGCCATGCGACTCTAAGATCTTTGACCGCCACCTCTTCACCAATGTGAGTTCGCACGAAGCGGGCAAACGACGACGTATTCACCTGTTCAAGCAACGCCATAGACTGGTTGTAGTAGCCATCAGCATCCCAAACCGTCTGACAAGTACCATGGTTGTGCCACTCATGTCGTTGTAGACACGAACCGTATTTTGCGCTTGGCATCGCTTGACCCAGTCGGCGACGAACGTCTTTTGACAACTCAACAGGCGGGTAATCACAGAATGTCGGCGTATTCGGGTTCTTCTCGGGTTTACCTTGAACGTCGCCACAATAGCCATACCAAGGGCGTTTATTCTGCCCATTACATTTTGGGTGATTAGGCCACAGGCCATGAATAACAAAATTGCTAGCAAAATTAACGCTTTCATCGCGCACTTCGCATTCCGGTTTCTGCTTAGGATCGTAATTGGAGACGGTCTGGCAAAAACCCGGCTGCCAAGACACTGCAAACACATACGAAGTCGCTTTCCCTGGAGTGCGACAAAAGGTGCTAAGAGCATCTTGTTCCTGAGGCTTGCGTGCTTGATAGGTCGCCTCACCGCAGGAGGCATTGACCCAACGTAGTTCAGGCTCAGCACCTGGAACCGTGATCCGTACCCAAGACAGAACTGGAGAATCAATCACCTCGTTGATCTGATAATGACGCTGGGCTTGGGTCATCCACTGACCAGGATTAGTCTGTTTGTTTTTACTTTGGTAGGCTGGGCAAGATTGGTTGGCTACAAAGGTACCGCTTGCCAGTTGGGGAGCGCCCGTCACTACCGGAGCCCACAATACACTCATCAGCAAGGCAATCAAAAGCCTGCAATACTGTACAAACCCTTTGTTAAAACGAATCATATTCTTTTTCCTTTGACGTTGACTATCGGTGATGGATTGACCGCTTTATAGTAATGCATACAAGCGTATAGGTTCGGAACCTTTGTAGGTTGTTCTGCTATGAGTTCTCGTTCCCAAACTGCTTTGGGTGGCAGTCATCATGGTCTAACGGATCTAACTTGAGGCCAATCAACTTGTTTAAATTACGTGCTCTATTTTATATCTTTAACTAACTGATACTTTGCTGTTCCTCCAATTACGCTAGAATAACATCTGTCGCAAAGCCAATTAGGTAGGTAGATGATAAATAATGAGATCTTGCTCTACCCCATCTTGAATACAATAACTTGGACTAACATTGGTTAGCAGCCCACCACACTTTTTCACAATATGCTGAGAAACCGACTTTCCTTGCAGACAATAAATTTCCACTATTCGTATGACATATTGTTCCTTAAGTCGGGCTCAATACACAAACAGGTAATATTGCGCCCTTGGGCTTCGTGAGAGTCCAATTAAGATAGGGAGTAGGTGTGTTGATAAAGAGATCAGGATCTAACTTTGCGTAAGGCAAGAGCTTAAACCTCGTGGTCGGATGAGCCTTATTATTAAGATATAAAATCTATATTTATCAGTATATTAGATTAAACTCCCAAACCCTCCCACTATCGTGGGAACGGTTGCATTATCCACCATTGCCCCCCTATAATCGCGCCCTCCAAATGTTACGACTTTGTAAATGGTAATTTTTATTTTGTAATAATTTTCTTACTTGTATTCATTTATTGGATATACAGAGACGGAACTCCCCTTGCGGGCTAGACCAATGACATTTGGTACTCCCTATTTATCTCACAAATTAATAATAAGAGAGAGACTATGAAAAAACCTACTCTGGCGTTAGCCGTTTCGCTTGGGCTAGGCGCCGCCATCACAACGTCCTCGGTGCAAGCTTCTGGCCTTCATGGCGCATGCTATGACTACGCCTCCAAAACTAGCAGTACTTCCACGTCCGTTGACTACCAAGCCGCTTCGACCACTTTGGTTCGTAGCTTAGTAGGCCTCGCACTTGGTAGTTCATCTGATCTGTCGGCTCTTGCCACCTTGTATCCCATCTTGTATTTCACCATTACCAGCGGCATCGCCGAAAAAAATGTGACTGGCGCTGACCCCGAGTTGGTGGCGTGTCTCGCCCAGTTTGAATCACGCTTATCGAGTTTGGAAGTCGACCAATTGACCGACGACATGTACGCTTTAGAAACCATTATCCATGACGTGCAGCGCAATGTCTCATCTGGGTTGGACTACTACCAATTTGAGGCCGCAGAGCGCTACGCGGATTTAGCCAATGAATTGGCGTACAAGATCCAAGATCGCTTTGCCGATATGGAGAACGGGCAAGGCTCTATCGCTGTATTTGATACGCTGGCCAACACTACCATCCCTGGGTTTGTTGCGGCCATGCAAATGGCGTTTTTGCATCGTGCAGAGTTCGACCACTATTGTCAAAACCTCTCAGAACCACCTTATTGGAATGGATTGGACAACGATGCGCTACCGTCGTATGCAACTCTATTCGATGTCTATGACTACAACATCGATATCGAATCGGTTCTGACTCGTCCAATCTCAGCAAAGACCTACGATTACAACTGCAGTCTTGGCTACGGCACCTTTTTTGATTTCATGAATGTAAAACAAGGCTTGTGGAGCGAAACCCTACGGCAAATCGGCCTAAACATAGTCGCCAATGGCCGTAACGCCAATTTGATCACCGTCAACGTCGACCTAACTAACTCTAAGCTCATGGACTACCGAGCTTCGTTCATCGGCCAGTGCAGCGGGAATACCTACACCGATGAGTACAGCGGTTACACCAGTTATCAGAGCTCGCTGTGTACTACTTGGCAAGAGAATCGCGTGGCTCAGGTGTACAACGAATCCCTGGTGGATCCAAACTCCAAGATCACAGACGTCAAAGCGACACTCTACGACTTGGCTCATGTGATTGATGCGTGGGATCTAACCAATCTCATCAAAACACGTAATGAACACCTTAACTCAACGGGATCCATTGACTTTCATAACGCATTACGCCTAAGACACACCGAGCGCAATCGCTGTATGAACGCCGCCGGACAAGTATCGGCTTACTGCAAAACCAACGCCAACCACTTTATTTTTGAACCTTACAGCGATGGTTACTCCATTATGCGGGGCGAAGACGCGCGTTACCTCAAAGACAAAGGAGAAGTAGACACGGGGTTTGTAATCCGCTCTGTACGGGGCACCGATTCTACGTGGTATTTAGATGGACCAAATACACTTGGTGTTTATCAGATCCGCAACAAGCATACCCAATTGTGCTTGCAGGCTGATGATAGCGATGCGGTAATGACGACCAATTGTTCTTTGGACACCTATGTTTGGAACATCGATGGTAGTCATGTACCCACCGATGACCGCTTAGTGCGATTCAAAAATGTTCAAACTCAGACTTGTCTCAGCGAAGCGTGCAGTGCCAACGCGTATGAATTTGTGCTGACCGAACTGGCTGATGGCTACGAGATCCAGCGCTGGACGGACGCCGCATACCTCAAACATCAAAGCAGTGGGATAGTCTTTTCCAGCACCACCTACTACTATAATGATGCGCCACGCGCTGGGGGCACGATTTCCATCAACGGAGACAGCGTGTGGTATATCCTCGATACGAATGGGGATGGCTATTTTGCCCTGCGTAATAAATCGACAGGACAATGCATGATGTCGGGTACCAGCGTCCAAGCGTGTGGCAATGATGTAGCGGCTGAAGTATGGGCTCTCGAATACCAAACCCCACCAGTAGGACAAAACCTCGCGCTTGAGGACGATGGTCGTTGTTTAGCGAAAAAATACAACGTCGCCGGTTCACCCGATGGCTACGCAGTGGGAATGTGCAGCCTGTCGAAACAGCACTTATCGTTGGAAAGCTACAACGACGGGTATCTGCTTATGGACACTGGCAATCGAACTTACTTAGCGGACGAAGGAGCCAATGAGTATGATTTTGCTGCCATGGCTACCGTTAGTACAGCCAATGACAACGCTACCTGGGATTTCTTGGGACCTTACAATAACGACAAGTTCCAGATCCGAAATCGCAGTACCGGAAAGTGTCTCAAATCCATGCAAGCCAACCAGTGGAATTCGTACCGCGCGGTAGTGATCAATTGCAATGATGAAAGCAGTAAAGCTTGGACCTTTTCAACCAATTGATTCTATGTAACTACATTTAAGGCGCGATCTCGCGCCTTTTTTCGATATGGTTTACCAGTGAAAAATACGCGTTTGTATCACTAAGAGAACACACTGATTAGTTGATTGCATTGTGTTTTTCACCTTTTATTTTCAAAGTACCCTCAATTTCCTAATAAGAGCGACCAACACAATACGAAGCTGACGCATCATCAAAATGCCGCGGGTTGCGATTCCAACTTGAAATATGTGTGCTGCCTATTTGGATAAATCTATCCACTGTCCCTGAGTAAGTTGACCTAAATTCTGTGGATTCAGCTTAAACACTGAATTGGGTGTTCCTGCTGCTGCCCAGATTTCGGAGTACTGATTTAGGTCTTGGTCTAAAATGGTGTGGACTGATGAATTGTGAGCGACGGGCGGTACTCCGCCTATAGCGTAACCCACTTTGTCACGTACAAAAGAAGCGTCGGCTTTGGTAAGAGTTATCCCCGTCGCTTGTTTGACTTTGTCAGCACAAACCATGTTAGAGCCAGAGGCAACAACGAGCACAGGCTCACCTGTTTCACCATGCTTAAAGATCAACGACTTGGCTATTTGGGAAACTGTACACCCGATAGATTCAGCAGCATCCGATGCTGTACGTGTAGAATTAGGCATCTCCTGCACGACAAAATCTTGGCCGTTTTGAGATAAAAATTCTTGTACTTTCATTGACGAAGACTTCAGTTCCTTTGACATATACTCTCCTTAGTTTCGCTGACTGGACGATAAACATACCGCACTATTGAAGGGTGAGCAACGCAAGACCAATACCGCGCACACCATCTTAAACGTTAAAACGAATGGGTAAAAAAATGCTATGCATTGCATTTTTCTCTTGACGAATTTGTTAGCCATATTGACTGAAGTCTACCGATTCCTTCAATAAGTTTGTTAGAGGTAAAAACAACGGCTCAGGGAGTTGGTCCGGCTCAAACCATTGCCACTGCTTACATTTATCCGGCTCCATAACCTCAGGCTCTCCACTAGAACAAGAAGCTACCACGAACAATGTTACGTAGTGCTTACCTTCTTTTTCGAAAACATCATTGGTGAAACCTAATTTGGTAAACGAGTCGACAGATAAACCTGTTTCTTCGAGTGTTTCACGCTTTGCGCACTCTTCAATACTTTCACCCAGCTCAAGATGCCCGCCGGGTGTCGCCCATGTATGAGCGCCGTGAGAACCAATACGCTCCCCGAGTAAAACACGTCCTTCCCTCAGAATGACCGCAGCGACACCTACTCGTACTTCCTTATTCAAACTTTACTCCTTTTTGAAAACCTTTTATTCAATGTCACTAAGTAACAAATCCTAGACATCCACCCTCGTATTAGTCACCACATGTGGTAGATGTCTGTTTTAGTCGCAGAATGTGAACGACCGCGAAAACAAACGACAATTTAGCGAAGAAGATAGCGATGTTAAGTTGATTCTCTTCACCAAGTGACAGTGTGAACACGGTAGAAACCTTACACCAATCCTCCATATGCTGCATATTATGTTGGAAAAGGCGAACTGATTGCTTGTGTTATGCTACCTTGTCGCCATTGGGTGATTGGGGTTTAATTGAAGAAGATCCCATAGGTTTCCATACAAATCTTCGAATACAGCGACCGTTCCATAGTCTTGTTCAGCTGGCTCTCGAACAAACTTAATACCTATCGCTTTCATACGTTCAAAGTCACGCCAGAAATCATCAGTATTGAGGAACAGAAAGACTCGACCGCCGGTTTGATTACCAATGAAGTCATGTTGCTCTGGTTTAGAGGCTTTAGCCAATAACAAGGTAACACCATGAGAGTTTGGTGGTGCGACCACCACCCAACGTTTGTCTTGTTCAGGCTGATAAGTGTCTTCAATAAGCTCAAATTTGAGCTTGTTTACGTAAAAATCAATCGCCTCATCATAGTCTTTCACCACTAAAGCGACATGGACAATATTCTGTTTCATCGTATTCCTTCATTAAAGATGTCGACCAGCAGCATACCACAAACGTAAACAACCCTGCTTAAACACTGGCTAACGTTAGGAGTACCCTGCCGAGCGTTGTAAGCTGCTCTAAATTTCATAGTAGTTCTCTAGTCTTTACACCACACGCTTCGGACACCAACACGAGAAAAACCAACCGCTTTACAATTCTTACTACTCGTGCTGTTTGGCATGACATCCGTTAAAAGCACCTTTACACCCAGAGAGATGGCATCTGAGATTCTCGCTCTCAGCAAAGCTGTTTGACAACCATTTGAACGAGAGTTCTCTTGTGTATACGCATTGGCTAATATTGCAAATTCATTGGCGATAAAGCTCGTTGCCCACGCACACGGCTCGCCATTTATTTTTGCCACATAACAACGAAAGGTATCTGTGCAGTAAAGTGAACGTTTCTTCTGCCAAATTTCATCTGAGAACTCTAGACCTGACGTTTTGAGTAAAGCTAGAAACGCATCAGCATTATCTTGTGTCCATCGTTCAACGGTTAACTCGTCAGATACTTCTGCAATCGCTACGTAGTTTACTGCTCTTAGTTCGAGAAATTCATGCTCATAAGCTGGCACGAACTCGTGGCTTGATAACCACGCCTGCAATTCATGGGTTTTGGCCTGTGGCTCGATAGAGATTTCTGGAGAAAAGCCATGCTGATACAAACTCAAATGGCTCTCTAAGCCTTCTTTAGAAACAACATCATGAACGATGATCTGGTTGTCATACTTACGTGTTTTGTCTACAAAAACTGAACACCCTTGAGACTCAGCCGTAAAAAGCTCACTTTTTAAATCTGTGGAAAGAGTTCGCTGATTATTAAATTGAAAATAAGAGCCATATACGTCTTTGACGCTGTTATCTTGCATCGTTACCTCGATATTGAATGACGTTTAACGCTCTGCTAAGGTTGAGCTATGCCTTATAAAAACACCACGCGGTGCGATTCATTCTTAAACTTGTTATGCGCGTTGTACCGAACGCACGGGTACCCAACCAATCTCTCCCGTTGACCTCGAAACACGATACCACTCATTGAGTTCATACAGCACTGACAAGCTTTCGCCAATGACGGTGTTAAGCTCAACGTTATCATAGTCTTGAAGCAAGACGCCTTCAGAGCTGTCTTGCCTCTTTTCGATATATTGAACTGGCGCCCAGCCCTGCTCTCCTTTATCACTCGTGATAAAGATCCAATTAGGAAACTCGTCGTCAATAGCTCCCAGAGAGACTTTATCTCCTTGCTTCAAGTAAAACGGATCAGGGTATTCTGATACATGCTTTTCAATGGTCACTACTTTCATGATTTCTCCATAGTCTCCTACTTTCTTATTCTGCCACTTAAACATTTCACCTTAGAATAAAAGGAGTTTACCAAACGGCCTAAAATCTTTTAATTCACTGTATTTATTATTTTTTAAAGAAGAAATAATGACAACGCGCCCACTGATAGCGCTTACTATCGTTTTTTTTCACTGACGGTTACTGTGTGCTGCAACAAAGCACACCCCAATAAAATCAGAGGAACGTTAGTGGTAACCGGATTAAAGGCCGCCATTAGACTGAAAGGGGCCACAACTGACGCGAAAACTAACAGCCCAATCAAACCAACCAGATTGAGTACTTGAATGAATGTAATCCGATAAAACAGAATAAAAGCCAGTCCAAAGATGACCTCGCCTACCCCAGCGGCTTTAATCAACATATAGGTATGCTCATCGGAAAAACCCAAGCTACCCGTCATTGTTTGCTCTAATGGTGCAATTTGTAATAGTTTTGGAAACAATCCATGGTAAATCCACGTCAGTCCAATGACATAACGAGCTGATTGGATGATATTCAGCACACTAATGCCTCCCGCAACTTACGACACTGCATTATTACGACTCCTCTTATAATTTCCATATAAAACAACCAGTAGATATACATCACCCATTCTAAACGGATGAGTTTCGCCAAAAACATACCTGATGGATTGGGTTTAATAGATCATGCCAACTGTGAACAGTCCGCTTGTAGAAACGTCTGTATTTAAAGCCAAACCAGCCCAGTGTATGGTTTCGTTGTTAGGGATTTCAGCCTACTTTCAAGCGAACCTGAGTGTATCTCCAATTTGTGACCGTCAGGGTCCAAAATGTAGAGTGACTGTCCTTCACTTTTATTCTCTTTCCATACTTCCACCCCCGATGAAACGACACGCTTCGCAAAGGTTTCAAATTGTTCAGATGCAATATCGAAAGCGATATGGGTATAGTCAGTTTTTGCGCAGGGCGCATCAAGAGAAAGACAAAACCAGAGCTCTCCTACAGATAAGTAAGCCCCCTTATCCCATTTTACATGAGCAGTGAAACCTAAAGTCTCTCTATAAAACTTAAGAGAGGACTCCAAATCACTCACTGCAATCGTGATATGATTTAATCCTAAAATCACCGCTTCCTCCATAAAACCCAACGATGGAATGAAAAGTGCCAAGCGTTACGAATCTCTGTTGTGCGGTTTGCTGAAGGACACCTTCACCAAGCCTATTGTTCATTTGCATGGTCTAGCTTCATCAACTTTAATCCAGATAATTTCCCTGCTCTTATAAATCGACGAAGAACTTCTGACTTACATATAAATCCACAGTATTCATCTGAGCCTTGCTCCCAAAGCACCACTTGATAACCTCTCTCTTGCAACCAACGATCATAAACCACTAATAAACTCCATACAGATGCACCTTCGACTGAGACATTAATATGAAATTTATCTTCTATGCTATAAGTCTTCGTCATCGCGTTAGCTTGGGCTTCTACCTCGTCAGTATCACACCAATCAATGCGGAACATTAACCAGTATTTACTCTCGTCAACTTCCCCAAGAGTCGACAAAAGCTTTTCATCAAAATGCTCACTCTTGCTTTGCTCAAAGAAGTCCAACACTTTAGCTTTATCATCATCAGGCAAAGGCGAAATAATTGCGGAAAGAAGCCATTTCTTTTCCTTTAATATATAACTCCCAGCCAGCGTCAATAACACTACTATGGCAATGAATAATTTCGCTATAAAAACCATTTAGACTCCCAAAAGGTGAAATTGGCCCTTTCATCTAACAGCTAAATCACACCATAAATTCAGGACACACACCAAAAGAGCTTGCCGCACGTAAACCTAAAAAATCGTGATCGCTGCCTGCATGAGAAAGGTGTTGGTGATCTTAAACTCGATGCCAAGTGATGGTGTAATATAAGATAAGAATTTCGCTAAAACTTACTATAAACACCGTACTCGGAGGTTAGATCCGCCAGTACCTTATTAGCATTACAGTTCCCACCCAGATTTATAGGTTCTAGCACTCAGCAAACTACAGAGTTCATCCATTACTTTCATAGATTTTTCAAGCCTAGGCTTCCTCTCATCCGAAAGGACATCATTGACCCAATGACGATTATGAACATATAGGTTGTACGGATTGATAATACACTTGAAGTCAATACTCAATGACGTCGAGAGCGCAGAATCGGCCATGTAACTATGAGGTAGGCCCGCTGAGGTGACAAAGGTCACTACTTTATCGAATAGTGCACCAGTTAGGCTACCGTCAGGAGGTGTCGACCCAACATATTCAATGTACTTCTTTAATTCGGAACAACATCCCCAATTATAGATAGGGCTGCATAACACAATACCATTCGCCTCAGACGTCAGTTTATGTAACGCTTTATATTGTTCGGTCTGATATATTTTGTCGTTGTCAAAATTTGGTACATCAAATTCGGCCAAATCAACAAATTTAACCTGTCTACCCAACGACTGTAGCTCATCAATACAGAGCTTAGCGATTTGACGACTTCGACTATTTGGGTCCAAGCTCGAACTGACTACCAAAATGTACATGTTCTCTCCTATCGAATACTAACGTCCTGCTAAGCGGCTAGTGACGCCAACCATCATATCGCGTAACTTTCTCCTGACAGCACAGAAATTCTTCCTAAATCTTGGCTTGGAAAATCAGGATCTACATACACATACATACGAGTTATTCTTTCTCCTTCAAATTCAAATACACTACAAAAACGACCAGTGGAAACATTGTTATCTGGCCAAGAAGTGCCATCGCTCATTACACCACCTTCCTGTCCTTCAACTATTACCTTGTTTCCAGCGGTTGTTATTTGAAAACCATCTATGTCGTGCCAAATACTGCTCAACGAGCTACCAATTCTATTGCCGAACTCAACTAAAGCGCCCTTGCCTTTTGCTTGTCCAAATTTAGGAAAGAAAAAATCGACATCCTCTGAAAAAAGATCCAGATAACTAGGATCACCGGCATCTACTTTCTTGAAATACTTAACTACTAGTTCAACTAACTCATCTTTGTTCATAATTGTTCCTATGTACGTCCTATCTTTACCCATCGCCCAGCCAAGCGGCTAGCAACATAACACAAAACGTATTCAGACCACTGTAAATACAAGCCAAACTTTGACGTACATTCGTCGAACGATAGCAGTTCATTTTTAGCCACTTAATTAGCGTTTGTACATAGTGATGCTTAAATTAAATATTAAGAGACGGTGTTATGTGGGATATCAAAGGCGCCCCAATTAACTATCGACGCCATAATTTATTGTTAGACACGTTCTAAAGGCTTGACTCGTAATACTTAACCATTTCATCTTGGCCTATCGCGTTACTTTCTAAGTTTTGTTGGTCTTTAAATATTTGCGCTAAAGAAGGAAGAATTGAGCGATTTACTTTATAGTCATCAGACCAAAGCTTTCCTCTCATCACTGCTTTAGCACAGTGAAAATACATACTTTCTATCACTATTTTGATAACAACCTTAGGAGGCTTACTCCCATCAGGACAAACCGATAACAAGTTGGAGTCAGTATGAATACTCGCTGTTCCTTTGATACGAACAACTTCATCAATTCCATTGACCATCAACAACAGCCCTACTTTCGGGTTACTGATAATATTTTTAAGGCCATCAATTCGATTATTCCCCGAGCTATCGGGAAGTAATACCGTTGATTCATCTAAAACTTTAATGAAGCCAGGCTCTCCTCCCTTTGGGGAGAGGTCAACATAGCCTTGTGAATCAGTAGTACTTAGAACCGAGAAATGGCAATTATTTATTAGCCTAATGGCATGAACATCCAGAGTAGATAGAACTTTATTTTTAGCCCTCGCACTTGGCTCTGCGTAAATTTCTTTTAATTGCTCTATCGTTTTAATTTCACTCATTCTATTTTGTTCTTCCATAAAGGTATAACGCATGTAATAAGGTGACCGAGCTAAACTGACAAAGCACACCGGACTTCATACCCAAACTGCCGAGTGTAACGGGTCACCTTGTTTGCTTATTATGAGCCGTTTTCTACCTGATAGTCGACTACTAGCCCGACATTTTCTATCGGTGTTGGCAAAATATCATCCAGTGTATTAATTACTCCGTCTCTTCCATATGACCGAATATGATAGTGATTTTCATCAATAACAACATAGTAATACTGTGTCTCTCCGGACATACTGACTTGTGCTGCATCGTTTAGAAATACCAAGCTGTCTTGTGGTAAAGTGTTTTGTAAGACTTCTAATGATTCTGGGTATACACCATTTTGAACTTTGTATAATTCAATAGCTTGTACTGCACTTGTCAATTGTACTTTCACTAACTCAGAGCGAAGATCATCGTACACTCCTCCTTGTTGTACAAAGCCCAAGTACGCAAGCGTCCCATACAAGATAAAAGTAAAACTAATACCACAAAGGCCCACTAATTTCAGTTTTGTACTTTTTGCGTTGAAACCCCAGATAATGGCGACAATTCCAAATACAACGCCAATCAAAGGAATGAACGACATCCCACCAATTACAAATCCAAGACAACCCGGTCCTTTTTGTTTCTCTCTGTTTTCCAATGTTCAATATCCTAAGTAGCACTTTAAGGCTTACAGCGCCCTGCTCTTACGAATCACCTCATAATTTCTATATAAAACAATGAGTAGATGCGCAATGTTCAGATTCTACAGCCAAGCTTTTGAGAATCAATGCCTCTACATCCACCAAATTAAATTCAGGACACACACCAAAAGATTTCTGTATGGATAATTTCCCTATCCAATTGTTATGTTCAATTCAGTTTAAATGATTCAACAAAATCCTTGATCCTAGTATCTGACCCTTCAACGAAAATATCTCCATCAGAAGGCTTGTTAACAAAAATGTATGCTGCTCTATTTCCTGCTTCGACATAATACGCTAAATGAGTAATAGTAAGCTCAGGTCTATCTTGCATAACAGATTTTGTTGCTGGAATTTTTTGTTTAAAAGCTAGTTGCTTAGTTTTGAAACCACTAATTGTTATACTTTCAACATTTGTTGGCTCTACTGGCGTACCGTAAAAAGACTCAAGTTGTTGATAGTAAGCACCCCGAACAATCTCTTCTAAGTTTTCTTCTGTTTCTACACCACTAAACACAAACACCTTATAGACCTCCATTGGAGCAGCTGTAGAGGTAAAAACCACTTGGTTTTCTCTATAACTATACTGTTCCTGAACTTCCATATACCGATTGGCGTAAGCATCAGATTTAAATGGCATTGATACAGAAAAACTCTCATCTTTTGCAGTATAAATGTCATCCTCGATCTGCCCCTGAGTACTTGCACAGCCACAGAGCACAATTACTGCGCAAAGCGCTAACCACTTTATGAATGTAGATTTCATGATTTCTCCTCATGCAAAACAACGCTGCGCTAAGCAGCCGAAAACATGTGACTGCACTTTTGCGAAGCAACAATGCCGCGTATTTGAGTCAGTTTGATCGTGTTGCGATGCGCTTACCAAACCTTACGCTAGTAAGCCATAAATAGCAGAATCTGATACAACACCATTAACTTCCCAACGCTGCCTCAGATAGCCTTCTTTTACAAACCCTAGTCGCTCCAATGCTTTACTTGAAGATATATTATCTGGATCTATCTCAGCTTCAATTCTACGTAAATGTAGAATATTAAATGCGTGGTCGACTAGTGCATTACCGGCCTCAAGTACAATACCTTGGCCCCAGAACTTACGGCTTATACCGAAACCTATTTCGGCACGTTTTGATTCTTTGTGATAGTTAAATAACATTATCTTACCTAGAAGCTCTCCCGTGTCCTTTAGGTAAATGCCTAACGTTACTTCTATATTTCTATTCATTGCTTCTGTGCTACTGGCTATAAATGACCTAGCCTCATCAATAGAACTCCAAGGTTCAGTGTTCCAATATTTCATGACCTCAT
The DNA here is from genome assembly GCF_000967495.1 of Vibrio neptunius. Classification (GTDB taxonomy): domain Bacteria; phylum Pseudomonadota; class Gammaproteobacteria; order Enterobacterales; family Vibrionaceae; genus Vibrio; species Vibrio neptunius. Next base: position 88,816 of record NZ_JXXU01000021.1, read on the forward strand.
GGTCTGAGAAGATATCAAACAGTTCTTTTGCGTCACCTTCAGTTAAAGCCCTTAGTATTAGTCGCTCTGTTTCAATTTTTGTTATTAACATTCAGAGATAATCCTCAAATTTATTTTACTAATCACCTCATAATTTCTATGTAAAACAATGAGTAGATGCGCAATGTTCAAATTCTACAGCCAAACTTTTGAGAATCAATGGCTCTACATCCACAAAAAAGACTTAAATCTCTGATATTTGAAACCTGTACTGTACTGAATTGCTCTGACCCCATGTGTACTGCAATTGGACGAGCTCTCGAATAAAATTCAAATTAAATTCATAAATTCAGGACACACACCAAAAGCCTGTATTTAAGGCTACTTATGAACGATTACTTGCGGTAGGGAAACCTAAAAAAGTAGCGATAGTTGCCTGCATGAGAAAGATGGTTGTGACGCTCAATTCAATGCTAAGAGACGGCGCAATGTGGGATAAAGATTGCGTCAAAAATCAACTATTGACGCCATAGTCTCTTGTTATGTTTGGCGTTAAAAGGATAGACGTAACTCTATTTCACGCCCTTCAACTAAGTGACCTGTTGATACAAAACCACAACTTTCGTAGAAGCCTTGAGGGCTACCTGAACCTGTAACAACACTTGTGTATAGAGTCGATATTCCGAACTCATTAACCAATGCTGATTTCAACAAATCGATAGCGATACGCCCGAACCCCTTTGACTGTTGAGACTTATCAAGCATGAACCGCCAAAGTTCAAACTTACCTGAAACTGTGTCTGCGTTTACTAAAACAAAGCCAATTGGATTATTGTCAGAGTAGATACCTTTGAACCAAGGAAAGCTCATAAAGTTTGCTTCAGCCAATGAAATAGCATTGCTATCAACATGATTTAGCTGATTTTGAGCTACCTGTAACTGGCAAATCTCATAGAAGTTCGTTTTGTCTATACTTCTTAACTCGATGCTCATACTACCAATTTCCTACAAAAACATAACGCCCGCTTAAGTGGTGAGCAACGCAATACGGTGTTTCCGTATACCACCTTAATCACTAAAATCAACGCATAGTAAAAATGCCACGCGTTGCGAATCCGTCTTGAAGCGTTTGATACTCATTGAGCCT
>NZ_JXXU01000022.1 GCF_000967495.1 Vibrio neptunius
GGATGCGGGATGCGGGAAAATTATGCAGGGTTGGTACATTGTAGCAACCCTTGTCATTTCAATAGATTAAACAGTCAGCCTCGAGAGAGAGGTACGAACGAGTTGGGGATCTCTTAATGCGAGTCGAATGTAATCAGAGATTCCCTACTCGCTCCTTCGTCGCTCTATGGAATGACCAAAAAGAAGCTTTTTCTTTCTATCAGGGCGAAGCCCGATCCAGTTATCCCGCAACGAAGTGTTCCATAGGGCAACGCCCGTTCCATTAGTGAAGCGATCCATAGGACGAAGTCCGTTCCCACTTCTCAGGCAAAGCCTGCCTTTAAAGCTTACGTAAACCCGCTAGCGCCTTCTCCAACTTTACTTCCATTGGCGCACTCACTTCCATCAACTCGTCATTGGATGGGTGTTTGAATTTAATATTAGCGGCATGAAGAAACAGTCGGTCTAACCCAACTTTTCCTGTGTAAGCATCAAAGCGTCGATCACCATAACGGTCGTCCCAAGCAATAGGATGGCCAGTATACTGAGTATGGACACGGATTTGATGTGTACGTCCTGTTATTGGACTGGCCTGAATCAAAGTAGCCTCAGCGAACTTTTCAATAATCTTAAAACGTGTCTCAGAAGGCTTACCCTGAGAGTTGACACGGACGATGCTGTTCACTTCATTTTTCAATAGTGGTGCGTTTACAACCTTACAACTACTCTTCCACTGCCCCATCACTAACGCGAAATAGTATTTCTGCACGGTTTTCTCACGAAACTGAGCTTGTAGATGACGCAGCGCTGAGCGCTTTTTCGCAACCAAAAGGATTCCTGAAGTATCACGATCAATACGATGTACTAGTTCAAGAAAACGAGCTTGCGGCCTCAGTGCTCGTAAAGCTTCAATCGCACCAAATTTAAGCCCGCTTCCTCCGTGAACTGCCGTGCCCGAAGGTTTATTGAGGATAAGCATATGTTCATCTTCATGGATGATCATATGTTCTAGCTCAGCGACTTTAATCAATTTGGTACTCGGTGCGACTTCGTCTTGCTTCTCTTCAATCGTGACTGGAGGAATTCTGACCAAATCCCCCGCCTTCAATTTATATTCAGCTTTAATTCGTTTTTTGTTTACGCGTACTTCTCCCTTGCGCAAGATCCGATAAACCATGCTTTTAGGGATAGTTTTAAGTTGGTTACGTAAGAAGTTATCGATACGCTGACCAGCCATATCTTCGTCGATATCGACAAATTGGACTTTAGTTCTAATTTCGCTCATTTCGATATTCTACCATTCTAGTTCACATTTTCTAGGTGACGATTTGGTAAATCTCTTTCTAAGAATGAGTTTCTGTTACGCTACGAATAAAAATTCACCAACATATTTACAATTCTCAAAAACCATCAAACAAATCTTTTAAATACAGCGCTTTACAAAAATAAAAAATGGGTTTTTTAGCGTTTTATAATAAAGCAGATTGCTGACTTTAATGGGTACTGCTATAGTTCACACCTGCAATGGATGATTAGGTTGCATTTTAAACAAACCTATTCATTTTTGAGCAAGACATTGAGTAGCCGCTAATTTAACAAAATGCAGCACATGGCGTAAGACATTTTCGGAGTTAGTACAACTTGTTGCCCTACTCAAAAATCTTTCATGTTGAGTATTATCCGCCATCATTGCGGCTTACAAGCCAAAATTGTTTGTAAGACTGACGTGCCCAAAGAGCATCCCTCCAGCCGGGAGGCTGCACAAATTTAAGCCATGGGATCAGGCACCGTGAAAGATACATTAAGGCAGCAAGACAACATAGAATGACAACGAGATTTATCAATGAAAAGAATGCTAATCAACGCAACTCAAAAAGAAGAGTTGCGTGTTGCTTTGGTTGATGGTCAGCGCTTATATGATTTAGATATCGAAAGCCCAGGCCACGAATCGAAAAAAGCAAACATCTACAAAGGACGTATTACTCGCATCGAACCAAGTCTGGAAGCAGCTTTTGTCGATTACGGTGCAGAGCGACACGGTTTCCTTCCTCTAAAAGAAATTGCCCGCGAATACTTTCCTGAAGGTTACACTTACCAAGGTCGCCCAAGCATTAAAGAGGTGCTGACTGAAGGTCAAGAAGTAATTGTTCAAGTAGAGAAAGAAGAACGTGGCAGCAAAGGGGCAGCCCTCACGACTTTTGTTTCTCTTGCAGGTAGTTACCTTGTTCTGATGCCAAATAACCCTCGTGCAGGTGGCATTTCTCGCCGAATCGAAGGGGATGAGCGTACGCAACTGAAAGCGGCATTGAGCACTCTAGAACTGCCACAAGGTATGGGGCTTATTGTCCGTACGGCGGGTGTAGGAAAGAGCGCCGAAGAACTTGAATGGGACTTGAATGTTCTCCTCAACCATTGGGGCGCTATCAAACAAGCTTCTGAGGCGAACCCAGCTCCTTTCCTTATCCATCAAGAAAGTAACGTTATCGTTCGTGCTATTCGCGATTACTTACGTCGTGATATCGGTGAAATTCTGATTGATAGCAATACTATCTTTGAACGCGCTCTAGAACACATCCGCCTTGTTCGTCCTGACTTTGTTAACCGAGTCAAGAAACACGACGGTGAGGTGCCCCTATTTAGTCATTACCAAATTGAAAGTCAGATTGAATCGGCTTTCCAACGTGAAGTGCGTCTACCCTCTGGTGGTTCAATTGTCATCGATCCAACAGAAGCTCTGACCTCTATCGATATCAACTCTGCCCGTGCAACGAAAGGCGGCGATATCGAAGAGACGGCATTGAACACCAACCTTGAAGCGGCCGATGAAATTGCTCGCCAACTTCGTCTTCGTGATCTAGGTGGCCTTGTCGTTATCGACTTTATTGATATGACGCCGGTACGCCATCAACGCGAGGTTGAGAATCGTCTGCGTGACGCTGTTCGTCTTGATCGTGCTCGTGTTCAAATCGGTCGTATCTCGCGCTTTGGCCTGTTAGAAATGTCGCGTCAGCGTTTGAGTCCTTCTCTAGCTGAAGCAAGTCACCACATTTGCCCTCGCTGTAGCGGTACTGGTGTCGTTCGCGATAATGAATCTCTTGCCCTCTCTGTTCTTCGTTTGATAGAAGAAGAAGCACTGAAAGACAATACTGCGCAAGTTCTGGCTGTGGTTCCTGTCCCGATTGCATCTTACCTTCTGAATGAAAAACGTCGTTCAATCAACCATATTGAACGTACTCAAGAAGCTAAGATCACTGTGGTTCCTAACTCAGATATGGAAACGCCACATTTTGAAGTGATTCGAGTACGTGAAGGTGAAGAGTTCGATCTGCTTTCTTACCTAGTTCCTAAAAAGCTCGATGCGATGAAGGAAGCAGAAGGTAAAGAGCCAGTAGAGCAAGAAGTCAAAGCGAAGAAGATTGAAGAGCCTGCCCTAAAAGGCTTCGCATCACCTACCCAGTCTGCACCTGCTCCAGCGAAACCTGTCGCTAAAAAAGCGCCTGAGAAGAAAGCGAAAGCTGACACTGAAACGGCTCAACCTGGACTCGTAAACCGCATCTTTAAAGCACTAGGCAGCTTCCTATTTGGTTCAGCTAAAGAAGAAGAGAAGCAAGAAGAACAGAAGCCTAAAGAGCGTAAAGAGGGTAACCGCAACAATCGTAACCGCCGTAACCGTAACGACAACCGTCGTCGTGGCAATCGCGATAATCGAAACGACAACCGTGACGATAAGCGCGATAACAGACGTGATAACAAGCGTGACGAAGCTGCGAATGAAGCGAAGCCTAATGAACGTAAACAGCAAAACCGTAAACCTAAGCAAGATCGCCGTAACAAACGCGATGATGCGAAGCCAAACAAAGTTGCTGAAGAAGGTCTGAAACTAGCGGCTGACGCTCAACAGACTGACAAACCTGAAGCGCGCAAAGAGCGAGCGGAAGAGAAAGCCGCTAAAGTGAAAGAACGTCGTCAACGCCGCAAGCTATCTAAGCAAGTACGAGTCAAAGACCAAGCTGCAAAAGCGAAAGCGGATGAAGATGCGAAGCAAGTTACTACAGAAGCAAAAGCTGAAGCGGTAGAAGAGCATACAGTAGCTACGGATGTGGAAGAGGCTGAACAACCAAAACAACGCCGTAATCGCCGCTCTCCACGTCATCTGCGTGCGAGCGGTCAGCGCCGTCGTCGTGGTCGCGATCGTCGTCCTAACCCATTCCGCTTACGCAAAGGTGGCGTTGCTTCACCTGAAATGGCAATGGGTAAAGTCATGCCGAGCTACGGTATCTCTAAACCAGAGCCGAAGCACAAAGCGAAAGCTGAACAGGCTGCGGCTCCAGAAGTGACTACTTCAGCACTTGGTGGATTTGCTTGTCCTGAAATGGCCATGGGTAAAGTGATTGTTCGTCGACCAGCATCAGTGGTTGAGCCTGTAGTTGAGCAAACCGTACCTGTAGAAGCAACTCAGTTAGCGGAAACGCCTGTTACTGAACAAGTCCAAGCATCGACAGAAACTGCGCAAGAGAAGACTGTTCGAGAAGCGGTTACAGCAACTGAAGTGACTGTAAGCTCTGACATCGTTGTGCCGAAGGCATTTAAAGGTCATGCCTCTGCCCCTATGGCAAAAGCCCCAGGCACCACAGAGATGAAAGATATTACTGTGATTGCTGCGCCTTTCCGAGAAGATCGATACCTGTCAAAAGGAGCAGGTAGCCAAGTCGCTAGCAATAAAGCCAGCGCTGCAATGGCAAAACCTCAAAACTTTTAGCCAGGTTTGATGAAAATAAAAACAGCCCCATGACGGGGCTGTTTTTTTGTGTGTATTCAGTGAAGAGCATGACGACTCTCACTATTTGTCACAAATATTAGCCAATACCTGCTTCATTGTTGAACTTAATCACACTTTTAGGTAGCATTCGCCGACTCGATCTGAATCATTTGTTTGGTTTTCAGTGCTCTTTTACATCGCATTTTGCTTACATGAAAACTAAGCTAGAACCTATACGACAAACTTTCGTTCTCTGATATTCAGAATTACCGTAAACATTTAGCATAACTGAGCAAGCATGTTTGAATTTCCTCAATTTTCAAAACACTCTGTAAAAAATGACGTGTTATCTGGCCTGACCGTTGCTTTAGCCTTGGTTCCTGAAGCCGTTGCTTTTGCGTTCGTTGCAGGTGTTGACCCTATGGTTGGTCTATACGCTGCATTCATTGTTGGCCTTATCACCTCCATCTTTGGCGGGCGTCCAGGTATGATCTCGGGCGCAACAGGTGCAATGGCTGTCGTAATGGTCTCTCTCGTAGCATCACACGGCGTCCAGTATCTTTTTGCCGCCATATTACTGGCCGGTATCTTTCAGGTAACCGCTGGCCTATTTAAGTTAGGTAAATTCATCCGCATCGTGCCACATCCTGTTATGATCGGCTTCGTCAACGGTTTAGCGATTGTTATTTTCCTAGCTCAGCTTGGTCAGTTCAAAGCGCCGGACATTAACGGTATGCTAACTTGGCTACCTCAAGATCAGATGATATTGATGCTGGGTTTAGTCGCACTAACGATGGCGATTATTCACTTCTTACCAAAGTTCACTACCGCAGTTCCTTCTTCCTTAGTAGCGATCGTTACTGTAACCGCTTTGGTTGTAGGCTTAGATCTAGAAACACGTACCGTTGTTGATTTCCTACGCACTATGTCTGGTGATGATGCTGCGACGCTGGCAGGTTCACTACCAACGTTTTCTATCCCAGCAGTCCCGCTAACGCTAGAAACGCTACAAATTATCCTTCCGTACGCTCTCATTCTTGCCGCAATTGGTCTGATTGAGTCTCTGCTTACACTGACAGTTTTAGATGAAATGACGAACACTCGTGGTCAGTCAAACCGTGAATGTATTGGTCAGGGAATGGCAAACATGACATGTTCCGTGTTTGGCGCTATGGGTGGCTGTGCGATGATTGGTCAGTCGATGATCAACGTTAACTCAGGGGGCCGCGGTCGTTTGTCGGGTATTGTAGCAGCCTCTGCACTGCTGATATTTATCCTTTTCGCTTCTTCACTTATCGAAATGATCCCACTAGCGGCACTCGTCGGTGTAATGTTCATGGTGGTGATCGGTACTTTCGAGTGGGCAACATTCAAACTGGCTCGTCGCGTACCAAAGCAAGACTTCTTTGTAATCGTACTAGTAACGGTCGTAACAGTAATGACCGACCTTGCTATTGCCGTCTTTGTTGGTGTTATTGCTTCTGCTCTGATGTTTGCTTGGCAACACGCTAAACACATCTATGCCGATACAAGTATCAACGCAGAAGGTTCTAAAGAGTACAAAATTCACGGCCCTGTATTCTTCGGTTCAGTAGCCAACTTCCTTGAAATTTTCGATGCGCATGAAGATCCAAGTGATGTTATCGTCGATTTCGCAGATTCACGTGTAACCGACCACTCAGCTATCGAAGCTATCGAAACACTGGCCGAGCGTTACTCTGCTCAGGGCAAGACACTTCATTTACGCCACCTAAGCCCAGATTGTCGTAAGCTCCTCGATAAGGCAGGCAGCTTGGTAGAGATTAACGTAAAAGAAGATCCAAGCTACAAAGTCGCCACTGATGTACTTGCGGGTTAATTTGCTTGTGGGTTAAATAAATAAAAAGGGCTTCCATTGGGAAGCCCTTTTTATTTATCATTAATTATTATAGTAATTTGTTGAGTTTGTCACCCATCAGATCCAAACGCCAACTCTGCATCACATCAGGTAAAGTGGATGGATCACGATCTTTCTTCCACACCCAGCTCATCAACTGATTTAATTGTTTCTTGGATGCTAAAAACTCTGTCGCAAGCCCAGACGCCTGAGAGGCTTTTTTCACTTCATCTTTAAGGGTTTTAAATTTCTGCTTGTAGCCTGGCATATCCATCAAACGCTCAATTTTAGCCGGATACTCATCAACAGGCGTCATTTTGGCTGATTTAACAATAGAGATAATACGTGCGCTGTGGCGTTGCACAGAACGAATATCGAGACCTTCCTGTTCCATTCTTTGTTTGTTCTGTAAGCCTAAGCGCGCAACAAGCAGCAGATCATTCTCTTTAAAGATAAAGTTCAGTGCTAGGTCACGGCGAATTGCTTCTTTGAAACGCCAGGTGGCAAGTGGTTTTAATATCGCTAACTCACTCGGTTTTAGCTGCCAAGCACCCTTAATATCCAAATAAGCTTTTTCAGGATCAAGTGATTTGATGCGTTTGGTTGCAAGCAAGTCACTTTCTTGCTGAGCGGCTTCCCACCAGCCAGCTTGAATAATATCTTCAAGTAGTTTTTCATATAAAGGAAATAGGTAGTGGACGTCTGCTGCGGCGTAGTCGAGTTGTTTGTCGGTTAATGGTCTTGCAAGCCAGTCTGTACGCGACTCACTTTTATCCAGTTCTACACCAAGATAAGATTCGACCAAAGAAGCGAAACCCGTTGACAGGCCATGACCTAAAAATGCCGCCATCAATTGAGTGTCTACCATAGGATACGGTAGGCAATCAAAGCTGTTGTTAAACACTTCTAAGTCTTCACCACACGCGTGTAAAACCTTTAACACGGATGTGTCCTTGAGAAGGTGGACAAACGCGGTCATGTCATCAATGACTGTTGGATCAATCAAAGAAAGTGTTTCACCATCAAATAACTGAATAAGACCAAGCTGGGGGTGGTAGGTTCGTGTTCGGACAAACTCAGTGTCAAGCATAACAACATCTGTGCCTCTAGCTTGTTCACACACTTTTTCTAGCTGATCTGGACGGGTAATGATTTGATAATTCACAAAGTTCTCACTGTGACTGATGGGGTCTACAAATAAAAATGCCGACTAGTATTGGTCGGCATTTTAACATTAAACACTTGGCTGTGCTTATTTTTAACTTTAGCTAGCCTTGGCTAACTTTGCATCATTCTCTTCGCGCAGGACACGGCGCAATATTTTACCGACATTAGTTTTAGGTAATTCATCTTTAAATTCAACTAGCTTAGGAACTTTATAGCCCGTCAAGTGCTGACGACAATGGGCTATGAGCTCATCTTTCGTCAAGCTTGGATCACGTTTAACTACATAGATCTTGACCAGTTCACCTGAGACTTCATGAGGTTGGCCAATGGCTGCAACTTCCATTACTTTGCCATGCAGTGCCACCACATCTTCAATCTCATTTGGATATACATTGAAGCCTGACACCAAAATCATGTCCTTCTTACGGTCCACAATGTGAATCAGACCCTGATCATCGAACTTAACGATATCCCCTGTAGACAACCACCCTTCACTATTGATGACTTCTTTGCTGGCTTCGGGCCTTTGCCAGTAACCTTGCATGACCTGAGGGCCACGAACCTGCAGTTCACCGACTTCGGTATTTGGCAACGGCTTCCCTTCGTCATCAACAATACGAACTTCAGTGGAGGGGACAGGCAAACCAATTGCTCCTGTATACTCGATGAGGTCGTAGGGGTTAACTGTCACCAAAGGAGAACATTCGGTGAGACCATAACCTTCTAATAGGTGTACGCCAGTTGTCTTCTTCCACTGCTCAGCAACTGCACGTTGAACGGCCATTCCGCCACCTACCGCCAACTTTAGATTGCTAAAGTCCAGCTCATGGAAATCTTCATTGTTGACCAAGGCATTGAACAGCGTGTTGACACCGGTAATTGCAGTGAACGGACACTTTTGTAGTTCTTTGACAAAACCTGGGATATCTCTCGGGTTAGTAATTAGCAGGTTGCGTCCACCCAGTTCAAGGAACAATAGGCAGTTCACCGTCAAAGCAAATACGTGGTAAAGAGGCAGCGCGGTCACAACCACTTCTCTACCTTCTTTTAGTACCGGCCCGTACATTCCTTTGGCCTGCAAAATGTTTGCTATCATATTGCTATGAGTTAGGATGGCACCTTTCGCAACCCCTGTCGTACCACCTGTGTACTGAAGGAAAGCTATGTCATCGCCAGACATGAAAGGTTTCACGTATTGTAAACGTCGACCTTTATGCAAAGCCTTACGCATTGAAATCGCCCCGGGCAGATCATACTTCGGCACCATACCTTTCACGTACTTAACCACAAAGTCGACCAAGGTGCCCTTTGCGCGCGGAAGCATTTGACCCAAACTGGTCAATACGACATGCTTAACCGGAGTATTGTCTACGATTTGCTCTAATGTGTTAGCAAAGTTAGATACGATCACAATGGCTTTCGCACCAGAATCATTTAGCTGATGTTCAAGTTCGCGCGGTGTGTACAGAGGGTTGACATTGACAGCAATCAATCCTGCGCGCAAAACACCGAACAATGCCACTGGGTATTGAAGAAGATTTGGCATCATCAAAGCGACACGATCGCCCTTTTTCAGCTTAAGTTCGTTTTGCAGGTAAGCGGCAAAAGCACGGCTGCGCTCTTCAAGCTTACGAAATGTCATTACCGAGCCCATATTCATAAAGGCAGGTTGGTCAGCATATTTCTGTACTGACTGTTCAAACATTTCCACCAATGACGGATATTGATCTGGGTTGATATGCTCAGGCACATCACTTGGATAACGTGATAACCAAGGTTTATCCACGGTAATACTCCTCGAATTAAGCTGACTGTTGTCGACGAAACGCCGTGATTTTATTGACGTCCATTACAACACAGGCAAAGAACTTGAGCACGAAAGACTCAAACACTTGTTTAAATTTTGTTAACTAAGCCAAAAATTAGGTCAGATACTCTAGAAGGGACTTGCAGATGACAGTGATGTCCTCCCTCAACCGTAAAAATTTCGGTCGAATTGGGACTATCATTCGGTGTCTTCTGCAAATGGGGAAAACCTTGTTCGCCTAGCACCACAATCTGCGGACAGGAGATCTGCCGCCTGATTGATTGCGCATGCTCAAATGACATTCGATACAAAGACTGGCTTTGCAATTTCTCATCATGACGCCATACCCAGCCATCGTTGGTCTTTACCAACCCTCTCTTGACTATGGGTCTGATAAGTTCACAAGCAATTTGATTCACCTTTGCTCTAACATCAATAGCAATGGTATCTGATTCAAATGCCCTAGTTGGCTTACTGCGTATCCTTTGACGACTCAAAACGCCTTCTCTCAACCGAGAAACCGTTTCGCTCTCTTCTTCCGCCAATGGCCCACGCCCTTCTATCTGAACCAATCCATTGATCTGCTCAGGAAAGGCGGCACTATAGCAACTTGCAATCAAAGCACCAAGAGAATGTCCTACCAGCACGAGTCTGTTTGTCGATAAGTTAGCCAGAAACTGATAAACATCGTCAATGTAGTCATGAAATGAGTAGAAATTACTACCGGACTTGTGACTAGAATGGCCATGACCGGGCAAATCAATCGCGCACAAATGCAGTTCTGGCGCGGATTGATGCAGCTCTTGCATCAAAGATTCAAAGCTAGCAGCGTTGTCCAACCAGCCATGAAGAAAAACAATAGAGCAATCCGCTGCCTGGCTGTATCCGTATTCAATAGCGGCTATGAAGCCATCTGCTAAGGGGTAACGAGTGTCTCTTCGGGTCATTTAACTTCTTGAACCACCTTGCCATGTTTAGTTCCGCGGGTGAGGTCACGACAATATAAACTGCGGCAAGGATACATCGAGGGCCCGAAGTCATTGTGAACAATCACGCGCTCTTCTATCCGCCACAGATGGTAACTCTTGATATCCATAGCAGGGAAGTCATAGCGATAGTCACCCACTTTGGCGATTTCAGTACCACGGCTATCACCGAGTAAAGTAATCAATCGCCCTTTTGAGAGTGTTACCGGATCCGCAAAGCCATTGATATATCCAACGAATCGACCTTGCGGTTCTTGGTCAATATCAGGCTTGCCATTCGAGCCGATTGGTAAATTCACGATCTCCACTCGTGTCTTATCTTTCAGATTAGTCACGCTAGCAATAACCCCCCCCAAACGTAACTCCTGCGCTTGTGATGCTGAAGCTTGCCAGCGAGAGTAGTCCGTTTGTAGAGCTGGATTATCTGACGCAAGATTTTCTGGAAGCGTACTACAGGCTGTAAGTGTAGCCAAAACACTAACCATAGAAAGGAGTTTAAAAACACGTGGTATCATAAGAGCTTAACCAAAAGAATTAGATATAAATATCGACACCTAACAGCTGCGATAGTTCATCACGCTTAGACTGATTCATCACATTCATATACTCTTCCATCGCTTTACGACCCTGTCCTTCAGGCAAATCGTATTGCACTTGAGCTTTATGGATGTCTGACTCGTTTACCTGACGGATAGAATGAGCCACCGCATTGGCGACTTTCGAAGGTCGGCCAACGGATGACTGACCCTGAGATTTTTTTACCTCATTCTTTTTTCCAGTTTTATTGGCCTTATTCGGCCCCGGAACCGAAGGAGGTAATCCATTAATCGAAACCATACTATCCGTCTAATTTCACCTTATTCTCTGCCTGGCAATTTCTTCCATGCAACGGTATCACGCAGATACACAGGACTCGCATCCTCTACCGTCAAAGTGTTACCCTTTTCCCACTCGAGTTTAGCCAATGCCACGATATCTTCCGCATCGGGGAAAAGAACTTCTCCTGCAGAGACTTCAAATTTCAGCTCCGCTAGCGCTTCATGATACGCTTCCCAACCCGTTCCTGCAGTCAGCCAACGTTGCTCGTCACTTTGGCTATTTTCAGACAAAACCGCCGGAGGAATAACACATTCGGCATCAGTAGCAATCCAAATGCCATCTTCTTGACGCACAAAACGACCCCAGTAGACTTCGCTCATTCGCGCGTCAATCGCACACGCCACGTGGCTCACACCATGTTTACGGTAACTACCTTGAGCCATGGCTTGCAATGTTGAAACACCAATCATAGGCAGATCAGCACCAAATGCTAAACCTTGTGCAATACCAATGCCAATGCGGACACCTGTAAAACTGCCCGGTCCACGACCAAACGCGAGCGCGTCAAGTTCAGCCAGAGTGATCCCCGCTTCTTTCAGCACTTCGTCTACCATCGGGAGGATCTTTTTAGTGTGGTCTCGTGGTGCTACTTCACTACGAACATAGATCTGGTCATTAACTAGCAACGCAACAGAGCAGTTCTCTGTTGCCGTGTCTAAGGCAAGAATTTTTGCACTCATTGAATTCTCTGATTATTCGGTTGTTTGTGAAATTTTTTTAAGGAAATCCTGCACTAGCCCCAAGTCCCGTGTTCTGGGAATTGGAGGTAAGCTGGCAAGAAATACGCCGCCATATTCGCGTGTCACTAAACGATTGTCACAAATGATCAACGCACCTTTGTCTTTTTTATCTCGGATTAAGCGACCAACCCCTTGCTTAAGGGTAATCACGGCATCCGGTATCTGGACCTGTGAAAATGGGTCCCCACCTTTAAGCTGGCAATCTTCTATCCGCGCTTTAAGTAGCGGGTCGTCGGGTGCTGTGAAAGGTAATTTATCGATAATAACACAGCTCAGTGTGTCACCTCTAACATCAATACCTTCCCAAAATGCACCTGTCGCCACCAGCAAAGCATTACCCAGTTCCATAAACTCTGCCAGTGTTTTTTGTTTACTGGTTTCACCTTGCATTAGCACTGGAATGCTCAAACGCTCACGGAACCTCTCACCGAGTTCCCGCATCATGCTATGCGAGGTACAAAGGAAAAAACAGCGCCCCTGATTCTGCTCAATCAAAGGGCCGAGCATGCGAACAAGCTTATCCGCCATACCCGGACTATTCGGCTCAGGAAGGTAACGCGGCACACATAACCTTGCCTGACTCTGATAGTCAAATGGACTTGGCAAAGACATTTCCGTCTGAGGTTTTAGACCCAACCGAGAAGTAAAATGACCGAAATCCCCTTTTACACCTAAAGTAGCGGAAGTAAATACCCACGCCCCTTGCTTTAACTCGATCTGTTCCTGAAACTTGTCTGATACCGAAAGCGGGGTGATATGAAGGCTAAAATGACGCGGAGTCGTATCGTACCAGTAAGAGTACCCCGTAATGGAAACCTCACAAACTCGTTCCAGTCTCGCTTGAATTGTGCAGGCTCGTTCATACGCCGTATCCAACAGTTGGCTCCGACCTAATGCTAATTTGAGTACTTCGAGACAAAAATCCAGCGACTCACGTAATCTTTCTAGTTCTCTGGCAATTGAGGGAGATTGAATCGCTTCACGCCAGTTACCTCGGAAACCTGGTTCACCGAGGGCAATTCTTAAGTCCATCGCAGTTTGCAGCAATTTCTCGCTGATCTTCTGCAATTGGCGCATGTCTTTTGCTTCGGTGCGATAACCTATTTCAATATCCTTACAAAGCTCCTGAATCTGACGGCTAGAGAGAGACTGACCAAAGTACTGACTGGCAATATCAGGTAACTGGTGAGCTTCGTCGAAGATAAACACTTCCGCTTCTGGTATCAGCTCCCCAAACCCCGTTTCTTTTATCGCTAAATCGGCCAAAAATAGATGATGATTGACGACCACAACGTCCGCATCCATGGCTTTTTTGCGAGCCTTAAGAACAAAACAGTCTTGATAACTTGGACACTCTTTACCTAAGCAATTGTCGTTGGTTGAAGTAATCGTTGGGATAACTGGGCTGTCTTCTGCGATTTCGTCACAATCGCCTAAATCCCCAGTTTTGGTCTCACTCGCCCATGAGCGGACTTTGATCAGCTGGCTGAGCAGCGCTGGATCCGCATGATGCCCATGACTTTCAACCATTTGTCGACTAAGACGGTCAAGACACAAGTAGTTTGCTCGCCCCTTAAGTAACGCCACTTGACCGTAAAAGCCCAGTGCGTCCGTCATCAAGGGTAAATCACGATGAAACAACTGTTCTTGGAGGTTTTTCGAACCGGTACTAATGATAGTTTTTTTACCACTCAGTAGTGCAGGAACCAGATAAGCGAAGGTTTTCCCTGTGCCGGTTCCGGCTTCAATAACGACTTGCTGGTCACTTTTAATTGCTTTAACTACAGATTCAGCCATATCAAGCTGAGCCTGTCGGGGTTGGAACCCAGGAATCGCTTTACCTAGAGCACCATCTGCTGAGAACGTTTTCGAGATCATCAAGTAGTGTAATTTGAATCGGATTAGGTTACGAACGAGGGATTATGGCAGGTTTAGAGACTGGGCGCGAATGCAAATCGGATCCGCGCCAGTAGGCTACGTTATTGATGTGCAAGTTTGTGTTAGCGACGGTTGAGATAACGTGATAACCACGCTGGGCCAGAAAACTCGTTGTGACTGTCCATCATGACACGAGCGGCTTCACTAGGCGACGCTTTGCTTTCCCACATTTCATTAAGCAGCTCTTCATTCATCTCGTGGTCACCGAGAAGCGCACTGACTCTCTCGGAATACAACTTACGTGCGAGTAGATCTTTATCCATACGAACCACCTGTCTTGCTAAAAGCTGACAATTTTTGAACAAATTCGCCGAGCTAATCGGTTAACTCGGATTAATTGTTGAAACCTTTTTAATATTAGTTTAATTGTAGCTTCCATATTGTGGAGCGCTTCACCGTTCGACGCTCGGCAAAAATTTCAGAATGCGAAAAAAATAAATCACGGAAGTTTTAACCCAATGGAAAAGAAAACACTGCTCACTCATTGTACCGATGCACCAGGCCTGATTTCTAAAATCACCAATATTTGTTACAAGCACCAACTCAACATCATTCATAATAATGAATTTGTCGATAATACCAGCGGCCATTTCTTCATGCGGACCGAACTGGAGGGTTATTTCAATGATCAAACCTTCCTTGCCGACCTAGACCAAGCTCTACCGCAAGGTGCTAAAAGAAAGTTGATTGGCCCAAACCGTAAGCGCGTTGTTATTCTCGTCACCAAAGAAGCACACTGTATTGGTGATATTCTGATGAAAAATTTCGATGGCAGCCTAGACGTTGATATTGCTGCAGTAGTGGGTAACTACGATACGCTTAAAAGTCTGACAGAGAAGTTTGATATTCCATATCATTGCGTCTCTCACGAGGGGCTAAATCGGGAAGAACATGAGCAAAAAATGCTCGACGTCATCGATCAGTACAATGCGGACTATTTGGTCTTGGCTAAGTACATGCGCGTACTAACGCCATCATTTGTCGAAAAATACCACCATAAGATCATTAACATCCATCATAGTTTTCTACCCGCTTTCATTGGTGCAAAGCCTTATCAACAAGCTTACGAGCGCGGCGTTAAAATCATTGGTGCAACCGCACACTTCGTCACCAATGACCTAGACGAAGGACCAATCATCAAGCAAGACGTGATTCCGGTCGACCATAACTTCAGCGCAAAGGATATGGCTCAGGCGGGAAGAGATGTTGAAAAGAATGTTCTGAGTAAAGCACTCAATAAAGTGATAAATGACCACGTATTTGTCTACGGCAACAAGACGGTCATTCTTTAGTCTTCCATCCCAAATGCAAAAAGACCTCTCATCGGAGGTCTTTTTTAATGTTTGGATTTGTTAGAGCTTCGTAGCCAATTCGACACCTTGCCTGATAGCACGTACAGCATCCAACTCGCCGGCATGATCGGCACCGCCTATGATATGTATCTTGTCACCAAATTGCTGCCATTGATCCTCAAACGGTCTCACCGATTCCTGACCAGCACAGATAATGACTTTATCCACTTCAAGCAACTCGGATTTACCCTCATGGCTAATGTGCAAGCCAGTATCATCAATCTTGTCGTAGCTAACGCCTCCCACTAGATTGACTCCTCGTTTCTCTAGCGTACGCTTATGAATCCAACCAGTCGTTTTACCAGGACCTTTGCCCACTTTGCCCTGGCGGCGCTGTAGAACCCAAACGTCTTTTTCGCTCAGAGATTCGGGATAGGGGTACAAACCACCCGGATGAGAGATCTCTTTATCAATCCCCCATTCGTGCAACCAGTCGTCTAAGTTATGACCTGTAGGCTCTGTCAACATGGTGGCAATATCAACACCGATCCCGCCAGCGCCCACAATGGCGACCTTCTGACCGACGTAAGTTTTCTCTTTAATCAACGTCTGGTAATCAATCACCTTCTCTGGATTATCGATACCATCAATCTTGACTTTACGCGGCTCTACGCCAGATGCCATGACCACTTCGTCATACTCGGCCAATAGATCGAAATTTGCGTCCGTTTCAAGATGCAACTTCACGCCTGTCTCATCAATCTGGTTCGCAAAGTAACGGATGGTTTCGCGGAATTCCTCTTTTCCAGGTATTTGCATGGCTAAACGGAATTGACCACCGATCCTATCGTTACGTTCGAACAGGTCGACATGGTGGCCTCGCTTAGACAGAGTCGTCGCACATGAAAGTCCGGCAGGACCAGCACCAACCACTGCAATATTCTTAGGCTTGTCGGTCGGGGTGATCACAAGCTCATCTTCACGACAAGCAAGTGGGTTTACCAGACAACTAGCTCGTTTACCTTTAAAGACATTGTCTAGACACGCTTGGTTGCAACCGATACAAGTATTGATCAAATGTGACTGTTTATTTTCGGCCTTAACGACAAAATGCGGGTCGGCAAGGAAAGGCCTTGCCATAGATACCATGTCAGCGTGACCACCGGAGAGAATACGCTCTGCTTCTTCCGGCGTATTGATACGGTTACAGGTGACAATCGGCACGTTGACATGTGGGCGCACTTTTTCCGTTACCCAAGTAAAGGCTCCTCGTGGCACTTGAGTTGCGATAGTCGGAACCCTTGCTTCATGCCAACCTATACCAGTGTTGATGATGGTCACGCCTGCTTTTTCGAGCTCTTTTGCCAGAGTAATCACTTCGTCAAACGTGCTGCCTTCCTCAACCAAGTCCAACATAGAAAGCCGGAAAATGATGATAAACTCCTCACCCACTTCCTTACGAATGGCACGCACAACCTCTAGCGGCATACGCATGCGATTTTCGTAGCAACCACCCCACTCATCGTAGCGCATATTAGTGCGTTTACAGATGAACTGATTGATCAGATAGCCTTCTGAGCCCATCACTTCAACGCCATCATAGCCCGCAGACTGCGCCAACTTGGCGCTATTGGCAAACGCCCCGATAGTTTTGTGAATCTGACGAGGGCTCATTTCGCTTGGAGAAAATCGCGCAATCGGTGCTTTGATGGAAGAAGCACTTTGCGAAAACGGGTGCATCGCGTAACGCCCGGCATGGAGAAGCTGCAAAGCAATTTTGCCACCATGTTCGTGAACGGCTTCCGTCACGACTTTGTGCGCGCGGGCATGCTTAGGCTTACTGAATTCAGCACTAAACGGGTGTAAACGACCACGTAAGTTAGGCGAGAAACCACCGGTCACAATCAGACCGACACCACCTTTTGCACGCTCTGCATAAAAGGCAGCCAATTTCCCTAGACCTTCTTTATGCTCCTCTAGACCAGTATGCATCGAGCCCATCAAGACTCGGTTTCTAATCTGAGTAAATCCTAGATCCAACGGCTTTAATAAGTTTGGGTACATGGCAGACATCACTTTATTATTTTACTCTGGTCTGACCACAATACGGCGAGTTGTAATAAAAATCAAACAAGCGTTTACATTTTTGTAACACCGATCAATCTTGCAGTTGTTTGGGTATACTAGTTTGAGTAGGATATAACTTATCTGTATTTAGACAGTCTTAGAATATCAAGACCTATACCTGTGCTAAGCGCAGCGGAGCCCTAATGAAAAATTTATTTAAGTTGATCGGTATGATTTTTAAAGGCATATGGAAACTCATTACCTTTATTCGTCTTGCCCTGGTTAATCTTATCTTTCTTGCCACGATTGGCATTATTTACTTCATTTACACAAACGCAGAGTCCGCCATCCCGTCCGTCCCTAAACAGTCTGCGTTAGTGCTCAATCTTTCTGGACCAATCGTTGAGCAATCAAGATATGTGAACCCTGTGGACTCCTTTACTGGCTCGCTATTTGGTCAGGATATGCCAAGAGAAAACGTCTTGTTTGATATTGTTGAGTCAATACGCCATGCCAAAGATGACCCTAAGATCACCGGTATAGTGCTTGCTCTGCGTGACATGCCAGAAACTAATTTAACTAAGTTGCGCTACATAGCTAAAGCACTTAATGAGTTTAAGGCTTCCGGCAAGCCTATTTACGCCGCGGGTGAATTTTACAACCAAAGTCAGTACTACCTAGCCAGTTACGCCGACAAAATTTACCTAGCTCCAGATGGCGCAGTGTTGATTAAAGGCTACAGCGCCTACTCAATGTACTACAAAACACTGTTAGAAAAGATTGATGTCAACACGCATGTTTTCCGTGTTGGTACCTATAAATCAGCCATTGAGCCTTTCGTACGCGATGATATGTCAGACGCAGCTAAAGAGTCTGCGTCACGCTGGCTGGGTCAATTGTGGGGGGCCTATGTCGATGACGTAGCCACTAATCGTCAGGTATCCGCCAAAACGCTGAACCCAAGCATGGAAGAGTTTTTAGCCTTGTTAAAAGAGCAAGATGGCGATTTGGCGGCCTTATCTCTTGAACTAGGTTTAGTGGATGAGCTGGCGACACGACAACAAGTACGTGCCGATTTGAGCGAGATATTTGGTAGCAATGGCGAAGACAGTTACAACTACGTCGATTACTACGAATACCAAACCACAATGAAGCCAACGTTCAATTTGTCGCAGGACGATATCGCGATTGTCGTCGCTAGTGGTACCATCCTGGATGGCTCTCAACCAAGAGGTACAACTGGCGGTGATACTGTCGCTGCACTTCTACGACAAGCACGTAACGATGAAAAAATTAAAGCGGTTGTTTTGCGGGTAGACAGCCCGGGCGGTAGCGCGTTTGCATCCGAAGTGATTCGCAATGAAATCGAAGCACTGAAAGAAGCAGGCAAACCAGTGGTGGCCTCGATGTCGAGCTTAGCCGCTTCAGGAGGCTACTGGATTTCGATGGGAGCAGATCGTATTGTTGCACAACCAACGACGTTAACTGGCTCAATTGGTATCTTTAGTGTTATTACGACATTCGAAAAAGGCTTAAATAGACTCGGTGTATACACTGATGGAGTGGGAACTTCCCCGTTTTCAGGAGTCGGTATCACCACCGGCTTATCTGAAGGTGCCGCAGATGCTTTCCAAATGGGTATTGAGCACGGCTATCATCGTTTTATCGGCTTAGTCAGTGAAAGCAGAAACATCCCATTGAAAGATATGGATAGTATCGCTCAGGGTCGCGTTTGGACGGGCCAAGATGCCGCGAAGTTCGGTCTGGTTGATAAAATGGGTGACTTTGATGACGCTGTTAAGCTGGCAGCGGAGCTGGCAAAAGTCGAAGAATACAACCTGTATTGGGTAGAAGAACCATTGTCGCCTGCAGAGCAGTTTATCCAAGACTTCATGAATCAAGTCAAAGTCAATCTTGGTGTCGATGCCAGCGCATGGTTGCCTACCGCCCTGCAACCTTTAGCAGCACAAGTTGTTCAGGATGCCAGCTTACTGGACAGTTTCAATGATCCGAAAGGCCATTACGCATTCTGTCTAAACTGTCAGGTTCAGTAACGACTGATTCATCAACTTGATTGAGCCTATCTGAGTATCTGGGGTATTCCTGTGCGGGGTACCCCTTTTTATTGCTACTGATTGATATATAATCCCACGCTCTGTTCCCCCTACAATTAACTGGTTTCTAAGCAATGGCAAGAAAACACATTTATATCGCTTACACTGGCGGAACCATCGGCATGAAAAAGTCAGATGATCACGGTTACGTTCCAGTGGCTGGATTCATGGAAAAACAACTGGCTAGCATGCCAGAGTTCCAGCGCCCAGAAATGCCAGAATTTACGATTCACGAATATGATCCGCTGATCGATTCATCCGACATGACACCGAAGGACTGGCAGCAAATCGCGGATGATATTCGCGAGAATTACGATAAATACGATGGTTTCGTTATTCTACATGGCACAGACACAATGGCGTATACTGCCTCGGCATTGTCTTTCATGCTGGAAAACCTCGGCAAACCTGTGATTGTGACGGGCTCACAAATCCCACTTGCGGAGCTGCGCTCAGATGGCCAGGCCAACCTGCTTAACGCTCTGCACATTGCGGCCAATTACCCAATCAATGAAGTCACTCTGTTCTTCAACAACAAATTGATGCGTGGTAACCGCAGTACGAAATCACACGCAGACGGTTTCAATGCCTTTACTTCCCCGAACTTACCACCGCTACTAGAAGCGGGTATCAATATCCAGATCAGCAACGATATTGTGGTGGGTGAAAAACCAGAAGGCGAATTTAAGGTTCATGACATTACACCTCAGCCAATTGGCGTGATCACCATGTACCCGGGTATCTCACATGAGGTGATTCGTAATACACTGCTCCAGCCAGTCAACGCAATGATCCTACTAACCTTTGGCGTGGGCAATGCTCCGCAAAATCCGGAACTGCTCGCACATCTTAAAGATGCTTCCGAGCGTGGCGTCATTGTCGTCAATCTCACTCAATGCTTAGCGGGTAAAGTCAACATGGGTGGTTATGCCACGGGCTGCGCATTGGCAGAAGCTGGCGTCATCAGCGGTTACGACATGACTCCTGAAGCTGCACTGGCCAAACTACACTATCTTTTGAGTCAAAACCTGACTTACGAGCAAGTGAAAGTTCAAATGCAGAAAGTACTGCGCGGTGAAATGTCGATATAACAAACATCTTTTCCAAAAATAATGATAAAAAAGCCGACAAGATGTCGGCTTTTCTCTTTATTTCAGAGCTCTGATGAGACTTGTTCAGCTTGTTCTGGCTTATGATTCAGTTCATCATACGCTTTTCAATAGCAATCAATTCCACCTTATGTACATTGATCATTCTATATGGGTTTGGCTCCTATTCTGCGCTTCCATTCTGGCCGCATTTCTTAAAGCGCCGAAGTCCTCATTGAGTTTGCTTGCCGCAACTCTTCTCGGTGGCTTGATAGCTGGTGTATTATCGCCTCTAGGCTTGATTCTCGTCGTGACCTTTCTAGCAGTGACTTACTACCTCAAAAACAAGTCTTCGCTACCATCAGTGATACTCTCAACAGTTGTCATCATTGGGAGCCTCGCACTCTTTCTACATTTGGTGCCGGGTTTTAGCAATCCGCTAGTCCTTCAAAACGTGCAAGCTGGCGCTCTAAGTGCAGATTTCAGCATGTATTTGAACCTAGACAAACCTCTGGCCTTCTTCGCCCTTCTTTTGGCTTTCCCCACATTGTTAGGAGAAAAGCGCAAGGTAAACTGTCGATCCGTACTATTGATATCAATCTCCTTGTTCGCGTTACTGCCTATTGCATCACTGCTTGGAGCAATCAAACCTGAGCTCTCTATCCCCAGCTGGTGGTGGTTGTTCGCCTTTAACAATCTATTATTCACCTGTGTCGCTGAAGAGGCCCTGTTCCGTGGTTTTATCCAACAAAAGTTAACCAACAAGTATGGTGCCTATATCGGCGTTGTAGCTGCGAGTCTGTTATTTGGATTCGCACACTTTGCAGGTGGCCCACTATTCATTGTTTTCGCGTCACTAGCTGGGCTTGGCTACGGCTTAATCTTCCATACGACTGGAAGATTATGGGCTGCAGTTTTGGTGCATTTTCTATTTAACTTCAGTCACTTGCTCTTTTATACCTACCCAATTCTTCGTGGATAATAAACAGATACAAAAAAGCCAGCTCACTTGAGCTGGCTTTTTGGTGTTTATTTTAGGTTAACCAATGTGCGTTGCGCCGCCCATGTACTTTTGCAGTACAGCAGGGATTGCGATACGGCCATCTGCTTCTTGATTGTTTTCAAGAATCGCAACCATAGTACGACCCACAGCCAACCCTGAACCGTTTAGCGTGTGCACTAGCTCTGGCTTCTTCTCGCCCTTACGACGGAAGCGAGCTTGCATACGACGAGCTTGGAAATCCCACATGTTTGAACATGAAGAAATCTCACGGTACGTCTCTTGCGCAGGGACCCAGACTTCAAGGTCATAAGTCTTACGCGCACCGAAGCCCATATCACCTGTACATAGAATCACTTTACGGTAAGGAAGCTCAAGTAGTTGTAGCACCTTCTCAGCATGACCTGTTAGCTCTTCAAGTGCTGCCATTGACTCTTCTGGCTTAGTGATTTGTACTAGCTCAACTTTGTCGAACTGGTGCATACGAATCAGGCCACGAGTATCACGACCGTAAGAACCTGCTTCAGAACGGAAACACGGTGTGTGCGCCGTCATCTTCAATGGCAGATCGGCTTCATCAGAAATAGTGTCACGCACCATGTTGGTTACCGGTACTTCTGCCGTTGGGATAAGGGAGAGTTTACGTGGCTCTTCATCATTCACTTTTTCAGTCAACGGTTCAGTGTGGAATAGATCTTCACCAAATTTAGGTAACTGACCAGTACCAAACAAACTGTCAGAATTCACTAGATAAGGCATGTACATTTCTGTATAGCCATGCTCATC
The DNA here is from genome assembly GCF_000967495.1 of Vibrio neptunius. Lineage (GTDB taxonomy): Bacteria > Pseudomonadota > Gammaproteobacteria > Enterobacterales > Vibrionaceae > Vibrio > Vibrio neptunius. The sequence goes on from NZ_JXXU01000022.1 coordinate 22,479, forward strand.
TGTGTGAAGATCCAGCATAAACTGCGCAATCGCACGGTGCAAACGCGCAAATTGACCTTTCATCACGATAAAGCGAGCACCGGTGATCTTTGTTGCGCTAGCGAAATCTAGGCCATCGCCCATTTCACCTAAATCAACGTGATCTTTTACTTCAAAATCGTAAGATTTAGGCTCACCCCAACGAGAGATTTCAACATTCTCGTTTTCATCTTTGCCATCTGGCACTTCATCGTCTGGCAAGTTTGGTACAGACAAGGTGATGTCTTCCAATTTGTTCTGGATTTCCACCAGCTCAGCTTTTTTCGCTTCCAGATCGCTACCTAAGGTACCAATCTGTTTTTTAATCTCTTCAGCACCTTCTTTATCTCCAGCCGCCATTTTCTGACCAATTTGCTTGGAGATGGAGTTACGCGTGGATTGTAAATTTTCAACTTCTACTTGAATGGACTTACGTTGTTCTTCAAGTGTACGGATTGTCTCTACGTCTAGCTTAAAGCCACGACGCGCCAGTTTAGCAGCTGTTTCATCCAGCTCTGTACGAAGTAATTTAGAATCCAGCATTGTTAATCCTATGCTTTTTTGGTTGTGAAAGTGCGTCCAAACTTCATGCTCAAACGCTTTTATAATTAACCGAACAAATGTATCCAAAAAAGACGCTTATTCATAGCGCTTTTGTGGGCTTTTTGCATCTAAACTAGCCAAGTAATCTAACTTTTCGCCAATTTTCGCCTCTAAGCCTCGGTTTGTAGGAGAATAGTAACGAGTCTCTGCCATTTCTGGTGGTAGGTATTCCTCTCCAGCCGCATAAGCACCGGGTTCGTCATGGGCGTAACGATATTCCGCTCCATAACCGAGATCTTTCATTAAACTTGTTGGTGCATTGCGAAGATGAGGCGGTACTTCGTACTCAGGTTGATTGTGGGCATCACGCAAGGCTTGTTTCCAAGCGGTATAAACCGCATTACTTTTAGGTGCACATGCAAGATATACAATCGCTTGGGCAATGGCTCTTTCACCCTCTGCTGGTCCCACTCTGGTAAAGCAGTCCCACGCTGACAACGCGACCTGCATTGCGCGCGGATCCGCATTGCCGATATCCTCAGATGCAATAGCTAACAATCGGCGTGCGATATACAGAGGGTCACAACCTGCGGCAATCATACGTGCTGACCAGTAGAGTGCCGCATCTGGATTCGAACCACGAATCGATTTATGCACTGCTGAGATCAAGTCGTACCAAATGTCTCCTTTGTTATCAAAGCGCGACACTTTTTCGCCAGCCACTTCAGCAAGGAGCTCTAACGTGATTTGCTTAGCGCCCTTATCATCCTCTTGCGCCATGTCATACAGCAGTTCAAGATAGTTAAGTGACATACGAGCATCACCATTCACTAACTCAGATAAGCGATCCAACACGTTATCGGCGAAATGGGCTTCAAACTGACCTAAACCACGCTCGGCATCATTAATGGCTTGTTCTAGGGCCAGACGGATATCTTTCTGAGCCAAAGAGGTAAGCTTGTAGACCCGAGCCCGTGACAACAAAGCGTTGTTAAGCTCAAAAGATGGGTTCTCCGTCGTCGCACCAATAAAAGTCACGGTGCCATCTTCAATATGAGGGAGAAACGCATCTTGTTGGGATTTGTTAAAGCGATGAACCTCATCAACAAACAAAATCGTTCTTCGACCAGTTAGTTTATTTTCACGCGCTTTGTCTATTGCGGCCCGAATGTCTTTGACCCCAGACGTCACCGCAGAGACACGCTCGACTTCTGCATTGGCGTAGTTGGCTGCCACTTCCGCCAGCGTCGTTTTCCCCGTGCCAGGCGGCCCCCAAAGGATCATTGAATGAATATGCCCCGCTTCCAACGCACGGCGCAGAGGTTTACCCAGTCCAAGAATATGTTGCTGACCTATGTATTGCTCCAGCGTTTCTGGGCGCATTCTTGCAGCAAGGGGACGAAAGTCTTCGTCCCCTGAAAAATCCAATGAATAGTTGCTCACTATTAATTCCTTTGGTCGTCGACCTCTACCCCTTCTGGAATAGTAAAGGTAAAGCGATCAGCACTCGGCTTAACCAATTTGATGTTATTGAACTTGAAGGTACTTTTCTGACCGTCTTGCTCTATGACACTAAAGCCTTGCACAGCGCCTTTGCGATCAATCTCTAGCTTAAACTGGCCCTGATTGGTGTCGACAGCAGTAGGAACCAAGGTAAACACATCACCCTGTTGTGACACTGTGTAGTTGGCCCAGTCACTAGCGCGGTTGCGAGTAAGCAGAACAAAAGGGGTTTGTTCCGTGGCTTGCTCCTGCCAATAAATACTGACCTGTTCTATGAAAGGACTGTAATACCACAGAGATTCACCATCAGAAACTAAGACATTCTCATCTGGTGACGTCGTTGTCCAACGGAAAAGGCTTGGACGCGCAATTTCGACTTTACCTTCACCCTCTGTCAACATTTCCCCTTCAGGGCTGATCAACTGCTGTGAAAAGTCCGCACTAAACCCGTCAGTCAGTTGCAGTCGCTGGCTCAATTCATCCTTGGGAGCTGCAATAACGGAGAAGCTAAGGAAAAACAACGCGGCTAATTTCTTCATTCTTTATCATCCTATTGCGTCGTGAGTACGACGTTATACCTCGGTTTCGATACCATTTTGACCGGGTAAAGTTAACTTTGTTCTACTGAGCGCAACACTGTTTGAATTTTTTACCACTACCACACGGGCAAATGTCGTTACGCCCGATATCTTTAAATGGGTTTACACTTTGTGCTTTGGCACCAACCATGGCTTCATCGGCCGCTTGCGCAACTTCGTTAATCATCAAATCCAGCTGATCAAGAAAGTCATTCAGAGTTGGAGGCGTTTCAATACCTGCCTCTTTCATTTGTGCTTGAGTCTGCTCTTCATCGATTGCCAACATCATTGTGGTTAGCAAAGCTTGTAGCATGCGTAATGTCCCATCGCCGATAGACGTTTCCGCCCATTGCTCTTCGATGGTGGGCCAGAGCATCATAAACCCTTCAGCAAAATCTGCGAGCTGTTCGTCACGCTGCTCTTCATCCAACAAGGACAGCAAAGAATATTCATTACGTTTTAAATAGCTGTATTGCTGATTTATATGACCTTCAACTCCCGCTTTAATAGCCTGTGCTTGCTCAGAGAAAAGGCTAGGCAACCAACTTTCTGGCGCAAGCGGCTTTGTCGCCAAATTTGCCGCCAAAGTGACGCCTTCAAGATACAGTGCAGATTCTTCAGTTTGGGATGGTTCAAGTGTCAGTAGTTGATAAGTCATTATCTGATTCAGTGTTGCAAGATTCTAGCGCCATTATAACCCTATGCATCGCTGCGGGTCACTCAAGTCTTGATAAAGTACGTAGACGGCTCTATTGGCTCATTTTTTGAGAAGATGTTCATTCCGCTGAACAGTCTTAGGCCTAAATGGAGTAAGGATTCAAATCAATGACTTATTTCACTTTGAGATTTAGAGTGATGAGTGAAAAATACCGTCGATGATAGTTTTAGTAACCGATTTGAACACAGTCGGGTAAACCATGAAAAAACACAAACCCAGCGGCTTGACGCTGATCGAACTGGTGGTCGTGCTAGTTTTTCTTGGCGTGCTTGCCGTCACCGCCGCCTCCAGATTTTTGACTTACCAACGCGATGCGCATGTTTCAAGGGCCGATGCTGCGCTACTCCCCTTGACCGGAATCGTTGAGGAGGCGATTGATATAAATCATGCTGAGTTGTTAGACATCTTGTCATTAAGCCTCTAAAATCACGCCTCCGAATTTGGAGGCGTTGTTATGCGAGTTGTTCTGGGCCCTATGGAGGGCGTTTTAGACCATTTGATGCGAGAGATATTAACTGACATCAATGACTATGATCTATGTGTCACTGAATTCGTTCGCGTGGTCGATCAGTTGTTGCCTGAACATGTATTCTATCGCCTCTGCCCAGAGCTAAAGCAAGGCTCACACACCAAATCCGGTGTCCCGGTTCATATCCAACTGTTGGGACAAGACCCACATTGGATGGCTGAAAATGCCGTTCGTGCTGCCGAGCTTGGAGCGAAAGGCGTAGATATCAACTTCGGCTGCCCAGCAAAGCTAGTAAACAAAAGTAAAGGCGGAGCGGCACTACTGCAACACCCTGAGCTTATTCATCGGGTAGTCAAGGCGTGTCGTGAAGCTGTTCCAGAAAGCACACCACTGACAGCGAAAATTCGCCTTGGTTGGGATAACCCAGAAGACTGCTTCGAGATCGTAGATGCGATTCAAAGCGCTGGGGCAGACGAACTCACCGTTCACGCACGCACAAAAACGGGTGGTTATAAGGCTAGCGAAATTAAGTGGGACTATATTAACCAGATTCGTCAACGTTTTACTATTCCATTGATTGCGAATGGCGAGATTTGGAACTATGAAGATGGCCAAGCCTGCATCGAAACCACTGGGGTCGATTCTTTGATGGTATGCCGTGGTGCGTTCAATGTGCCTAATTTGGGCAATGTAGTTAAGCACAATCACACCGTGATGCCATGGACAGATGTGGTCAAACTGCTGTTGCTTTACTCGCAATACGAAATGAAAGGCGATAAAGGCCTCTACTACCCAAATCGAGTCAAGCAATGGTTCTCCTACTTACGTCATGAGTACCCAGAGGCCAACGAGCTCTTTCGTGAAATTCGTACCTTTAATAAGGCTGAGCCGATTGTAGAACGTATTACGGAATATCAAACTCAGTTATGTGTGGCCTAAAACACCAACCTGTTTTTGCCTCTATCTTTGACCCTATAAAACTTTTCTTCCGCGACTTTGATTAAACGTTCAAAGTCGCAGTTTTCTTCCGAACTGACTATCTCTCCCCCCACTGACACCGTAAATCCGCCTTAGATAACGTTTACACAATACCAACCAATTTCCTCGTGTACGCGATCCATCGTCATTCGCATCTTTTCAACATTTCGACTAGTAAGATAAACCACTAAGCCCATCCATAGGATAATCTGCAAAATGGGCTTTAGATAGAAACTTGATAGAACTCAAAGCAGTAAGGTTAAGGTATCGTTAACTTCCACTTATCAGTTAAGGAGAAGGCTATCGTCTGCCAGTTCCTCTCCTCTTACTTTAGAGAACATTTCTAATAAGTCTGGCACTTGCATATTCGCTCTTTGCTCACCTGCCACATCAAGCACAATCTCCCCCTGATGGAGCATCACGGTGCGATCACCACACGCTAACGCATCCTTCATTGAGTGCGTGACCATCATCACGGTCAAATTAAATTCAGTCACAATTTTGTTTGTCAAATCAATGATAAATGCCGCCATTCTTGGATCAAGCGCTGCAGTATGCTCATCAAGTAAAAGCAGCTTACTATCAGATAGGGTTGCCATCACTAGGCTTACAGCCTGACGCTGACCACCCGAGAGCAGGCCGATGCTGTCACCCAAACGATCTTCTAGACCTAGCCCAAGAATGCTGATACGGTCTTGAAACAATTTGCGACGCTTACTTGATAAAGACAGACTCCAGCCGCGCTTTTTTCCTCGCATATAAGCCAGGGCCATATTTTCTTCTATTGTGAGATCACCACAAGTTCCTGCCAGTGGATCTTGGAACACTCGAGCACATTGGCGCGCTCTTTGATCGACGGTTTGCCGAGTCACATCCAGATCGTTGATAACCACTCGACCACCAACCATGGGCGTTTCACCGGTCACAGCCCCTAACAATGTTGACTTACCGGCGCCATTAGAGCCAATCACGGTTAGAAATTGGTGCTCAGGGACTTGCAGTGAAACGCTTTTGAGTGCTGGATTTTCAAGAATAGTTCCAGGATTAAAAGTGACTTGAATGTTCTCGAGCTGAATCATACTGCACCTCCTGATTTTTCATCCTGATCAGAGACGACTTTACTCTCAACAGGTGAACTAGGCTTTTTTGATTTGAAGTTTCCTTTTAGCTTCGGCGCAATCAGCGCAATTGCTACCAGAATCGCTGTAACCAAGTTAAGATCAGAGGCTTGTAGACCAAACATTCCTGTACTTAGTGCAAATGCCACAGCAAGTCGATACAGCACAGAGCCAACAATAACTGCCAGCACAGTCACCCATATCTTTCTTCCGGGAATGAGTGTCTGCCCTAAAATAACGGCAGCCAGACCAACAACAATAGTCCCCACACCAGAGGTCACATCTGCAAAGCTGTTAGTTTGGGCAAATAGAGCACCGGCAAAGCCAACAAAGCCGTTCGACAGTGCTAGACCAAAATAGGTATAAAAGGATGTGCTGCCACCTTGCGCTGACACCATACGTGCATTCACACCCGTTGCACGTAAACCTAAACCAAAGTCACTGTTAAGCAACCTAACGACAAACCATGCCGAAACGAGCACGAGTATCCCAACCAACAATGGCCGCATTAACATTGGATCACCAATTGCTTCAAAGGGAGTCAGAATCGTTTCCTCCCCCAGCAAGGCTATATTCGGGCGCCCCATAATGCGAATGTTGATCGAGAATGCAGCAATCATGGTGAGAATAGAGGCGAGAAGGTGAAGGATCCCACACCTAACTGCTAGAAAAGCCGTCAACCAACCGGTTGCCGCTCCCGCTAAGATGGCCATTGCGGTCGCGACCCAAGGGTTAATGCCCGCAACAATTGCCGTCGCAGCCACGGCCGCTCCCATAGGGAAACTGCCGTCAACACTGAGATCGGGAAAGTCCAATACCCGAAAAGTCAGATAGACGCCCAGAGCAACAAGACCATACAGCAAGCCAATTTCTAGCGCGCCAAAAAATGCAAACGCAGACATACCAACTCCCTTTTCTGCTAGAGATCAAAACGCCTCAAGCATGTGTTGCACACACTTGAGGTTGAGGTTTATTTCACGCTTGTTGCACGATCTAGAACAGATTGAGGAATAGAAATGCCTAGCTTAGTTGCTGCGCTCTTGTTGATCACAAGATCAGAACCCTTAGCGACTTTTACATCCAGCGAACCTGGGTTCGAACCTTCTATAATAGCAGCGACATAATCTGCGGTTTGTACACCCACTTGGTAGTAGTCAAAGCCTAAGCTTGCAATCGCACCTTTATCAACATAAGAAGTCGCACCACCAAGCACAGGGGTCTTGGCTTGGTTCGCCGCAACAATCATACCTTCGATGGCACTCGCAACTGTGTTATCTGTTGGCGCGTAAATCACGTCTGACTTTTCGGCAATCGCTTGAGTGGCTGACTGAACATCAGCGCTCTTTAGTGCCGTAGCTTCAACAACCTCAATACCTTGCGCTTTTGCACTCTCTTTGAGTAGTGCCACCAACGTGACGGCGTTCGCTTCGCCAGGGTTAAATACTACGCCGATAGATTTCACGTCTGGCATGATTTCTTTGATCAGTTCGACATGCTGACTGACTGGAGAGAGATCTGACAAACCTGTCACGTTCTTCCCGGGTTTTTCCATACTTCTTACCAGTTTAGCGCCCACCGGATCGGTTACTGCGGTAAACACAACTGGAATTGTACGCGTTGCTGAGACTAAGGCTTGAGCCGTCGGCGTAGCAATACCCACTAACACATCCGGCTTTTCACCGACAAACTGGCGAGCAATCTGCACAGCGATCGCAGGATTGCCTTGGGCCGTTTTATAGTCAAAGTCGAGATTTTTACCTTGTTCGTAGCCCTTTGATTTCAGGCCATCAATCAGCCCCTGACGAGCAGCATCAAGTGCCGGGTGCTCGACGATCTGTGATACCGCCACTTTCGCTGTTTTCGCCATGATGCTTGCTGATGACAGTAGCGCGGCTCCTGCCAATACAGCAGTAGCAATAACTTTTCCTGCTTTCATCTCAACTCCTTGATTACAGCATTATTGATGTGATGTTGTGTTTGGTGTTTATATAATTATTGATTGAGTTGCACATTTTATGTGCACCTCATTCATTATTACCAATAACTTAGAAAAATGGGAAGAGAGTTTTAACAATTAGTCAACAAACTTAGACGTGTGTATGCTGCCCGTTTTTAGTCGCCTGAATTAAGATATTTCTCGGTGTGATGCTTTTAGCACAAAAAGTTTCAATCGATACCTGATAACCATGTTCGCTGAGATATAAAGCCTTATCAAGTACCAGCCACATTTCGAGGCTACGACGAAACTGCTGCTGAACAAGGCTGAGCCTCTCCATTTGCCAATAGCGTTGTTCACCTTTCGCTTCAAATTCGGCAAACGACACATTGGTTGGTAAATCCAGCTGTTTCTGAGCGGCTGCCCATTGGCAAAAAGCGCCAAAACCATCAGCCAACAACGACTTTTTAATGCTTGGTACCGTTACGTAACCTTGATGCCCACCAACCTGTCGCAAAAGCAGATCAAGCCCGAGACGATAGCTCATTTCGAGAAAACGATGCCGCTTAACTCGATCTCCCCCTGTCACTGTTTCTTGAAGTGGTATCCTCAGCTCTGATTTGGATAGCTTAAGGGCAGAAACACGAGCGGGTTTTGACAATGGACGATAATGATTACCTTGGATAAGGTGATAACAACAAGGCGAAATACTTAATGCTGGTAATCCTACCAACACAGCATTTTCAATCAGAGCAACATGCAAATCTCCACATGCGTGCAAAGCCACGGCGTGTTGTTTAGGATTAAGAACTTGCATCGCGTTAGCGGATAACGCATCCCCTTGAACAAACGTCATGGGTAAATTCTGCTTGTCTGCTTCCTGTTGGCCAGAATCACACAACATTTGTTGAAATTCAAAACTGGTGACTGGTTGCTGGCTTTTGCTGGCAAGTATACGACCCAAGAAGCCTTTACCTGAACACCATTCAAGCCATTCACTGCCTTGATGAGAGCTTAACGCTGCTTCACCCATAGATACAATCTGTTCAAGCTTTCTGCCCGGAACCCCTGTTTCAAGACCTCGCTCCAATTGCAAGCCATATAAAGTAGAGCCAATGAGTTGGGTGAGTTCATCAACAACAGATAGAGAGGGGATAAATTGCTCAAGAACTTTATGGAATCGCTTGGGGTTAGTCTTAAATTCTTCAATTTGTTCAGGGCTCAGAGAAGCAAGCCATTGACATAACTGCGGGTGCTCAACTTGCCATGGTAATCGATCTTCAAAGCTCGAGAAAAAGGGCTCAAAGCGCCAGAATAGCTCATGTGATAACAGAAATGAGTCGAGTTTTTGAAATGTGTCTTGCATGCTTCCCCCTGGCAAGGTTTTATTCTAGAGGGAAGCATGATGAGATGAAAGTTTTTAGCGGACTGGTAACTCGATATCCTTAAACATTTCTTCAATTTCTGCACTTGATTTCAGAGACAGAGCTTGTTCCACAACAGGTCGTGTGAGGTGCGGAGCAAATCGCTCCATAAAGTCGAACATATAGGAACGAAGGAAAGTTCCGCGGCGGAAGCCTATGCTGGTTGTACTTGCACCGAAAATGTGGCTCGCATCAATAGCCACTAAATCTTCATCTTGATCTTTATCGATCGCCATGCTGGCAATCACCCCCACCCCTATTCCCATCCGAACATAGGTTTTAATCACGTCAGCATCCGTCGCGGTGAAAACGACTCGGGGCGTCAAGCCTACTTTATTAAAAGCTGTATCCAATTCTGAGCGTCCGGTAAAGCCGAATACATACGTGACCAAAGGATAAGAGGCAAGGTCTTCGATTGAAATCTTCTCTTTTTGAGCCAAAGGGTGCTCTTTGGAGACAACAATTGAGCGGTTCCAGTGGTAGCAAGGCAGCATGATAGCATCTTGGTAAAGATGCAAAGCTTCCGTCGCAATCGCGAAATTTGCCGTCCCTTTTGCAATCGCTTCGGACATCTGAGTTGGCGTTCCCTGATGCATATGCAGGGATACTTTTGGATATCGAGCCGTGAATCCTTTGATTACATCGGGTAAAGCATAGCGGGCCTGAGTATGAGTCGTAGAAATGTTGAGAGTACCCATTTCAGGGTGAGTATGCTCCCCAGCTACCGCTTTAATACTTTCAACCCGTGCGAGGATCTCTTGAGAGATTCGAATAATATCTTCGCCCGCTGAAGTCACTTGGGTCAGGTGCTTACCACTTCGCTCAAAAATCTGAATACCCAGCTCATCTTCAAGCAATCTGACTTGTTTACTAATACCTGGTTGCGAGGTGTATAAACTCTCCGCAGTAGCAGAAACATTCAGGTTGTGGTTAACTACCTCAACAATATACCTTAGTTGTTGTAACTTCATTCTTAACCCCGCAATCCCTTACTCGACGCCCCATTGTGAGCAAATATAGTTTATAATATTTAGTTATAACGTCTCTTGGTTAAAATTGATAGCAGATTTGCCTTTTTGGGTTGGATGAACAGAGTAAATTCTGATTTAGATGACTTTTTTGTAAGCAATAACGCAAAAATTACCCACAGATCAGAGTTTTCGTTAATAATTAGCCATGGAAACGTAATAATACAAAATAGGTGCAGTGGTTGATAAGAATCGTGTATCCTTACTCGCTAGCCAACAAAACATAAGATACGGAATTTATGAATATTGGGTTAATCATAGCTTTAGTTGCCATCTTACTGGTGTTAGTGCTTGGCTATAACATCATGCTTCAGTACAAAGTGAAAGTCGAAGCGGCTAAAAAACAGGAAGGGGCTCGATACCTCGCCATCATTGATGCGACGGAAGAACTCATCGGCCACGCACATCACATGCCATACAGCAAAGATTTATTGGTTTGCTTGAACAATCGTATTTTAGATTCGGTGGAAAGTATGTTTGAGCTTGATCCCAAGAACAAGCAACTCGAACAACGCGTTGAGCATGTTAAACAACAGATAAAACAGCTTAAAGAAGACAAAAAAGGTGGGGAAAGCACATCCTTTAAAACGCCAGGCAGTGACAAACAAGCAATCGTGATGCTCAAACTGGTCAAACGCCTGCGAGACACTATCCGCAGCGAGCACAACAAAGGTCGATTTGAAACTCAAGCCTATGTGGCAGAAAATGCTCGCCTAGAGACGATCCAAATTCGAATAAATATTGAAAACGTTCTTAAACGTGCAAATGATTCCATTGTTCGTGGTCAGCCCGGTACCGCTCTTCAACTTCTGCGTAAAGGGCTTGACGCACTGAGCACCAAAAACGACAACTATTCCAATCAAGCCAGAGAGAAACTTCAGGGCATGCTCGATGACCTTGAGCAGAAACGTCAGTCTAAAAACGCTGAGGAGCTTCACCAAATCGAAGAAGACCAGCGTAAAAATGATATGGATGAGCTCTTTGGTGAAAAGAAAAAATGGTAATATAATCCTTGGATCCCAATTTCGAAAGGTCGCCTTGGCGGCCTTTTCTATTTGTTTAAATACTCAGCATGATCGATTTAGAAAACTACAACTCCTTACTCGAACCTATCAATAATTTTCTCCAATGCTCGACACCTAATGAGTGGATTGCAGAGGCACGAAAACCCGAAAACCTCAAAACAATTCTAATCGATCATTTGTTGTGTGAGCTCAAAGCGGGTCAATCGGCAATGTATCTTATCCGTAAGTATGCTGTCGATAAGGATAGCGCATATAACCTATTAGATTGGTTTAAACCCTATGAAGACTTTGCTTATAGAAAGAAAGGGAGCCTTGATACGTTAAAAGGCAAAAGTAACATATCCAAAGCGATTATGGCTAAATCGAATTCACCCTATAGCCAGGATTTAATCGATAAGATGGTGCTTCTGATAAAAGAAGAGCTGCATCACTTTTATCAAGTTCTGGAAATAATGGAAAATCGAGGGTTCGATTATGAGCCAGTTCAAGCGAGTCGCTATGCTAAAGGCCTTTTAAGTCAAATGGCAACTCATGAGCCACAGACACTGATCGATAAATTGATCATTGGCGCATATATTGAGGCCCGATCATGCGAACGTTTCGCTATGCTCGCACCACATATGGATGACGACCTCGCCAAATTTTATACATCACTGTTACGCTCTGAAGCTCGTCACTATCAAGATTACCTAAGCTTAGCTAAAGACATCGCCGGAGAAGATATTTCACAACGCGTTGCTTTTTTCGGTCAATTAGAAGCTGATCTTATTATCAGTCCCGATAAAGACTTTAAATTCCACAGTGGCACACCGATATAAAATCAATCTAAGTTATCCTTCCTATCAAAAAGGTGCCATACGGCACCTTTTTTGTCACATCACCTACATCCTCAAACTAGGCCAGAAAAAGCATTATCGAGCCCTTTACGGCACTATTTCTGGGCTATAGGTCTCAATGGTTCTGCTTCACAACAACCTAACCAATAACCAATAATCAATACGAACAATTGCCATTTCGGTAGGTTGTACCTCTAACAAAAAACTTGCCTACTTTGCGAACCATTTTAGAGAGTTAGATAACGAGAGTTTGGTTGATGTCTGCCAACGTTTGAGCTGGTTCCAGAGCCTGAGTTATTGGGCGACCAATCACCAAATAATCCGATCCGGCCTGGACTGCATCGAAAGGGGTCATAATACGTTTCTGATCTCCGACAGCAGCCCCTGCTGGACGAATGCCGGGAGTCACAAGTTTAAAGTTTTTACCTAGCTCACTTTTAAGCATAGAAGACTCTTGTGCGGAGCAGACGACCCCATCTAGGCCTGAGTTTTTTGTCAACCTAGCCAAACGAATAACCTGATCTTTCGGCTCAACATCAAGGCCAATACCAACCAAGTCATTTTGCTCCATACTCGTCAGTACGGTAACACCAATTAATAATGGGCGATCTTTGCCATAAGACTCCAGGATCTCACGAGATGCGGCCATCATACGTTCTCCACCACTAGCATGAACGTTAACCATCCACACACCTAGCTCAGCTGCAGCGCGTACCGCTTTTGAACAAGTGTTAGGAATATCGTGGAACTTGAGATCCAGGAATACAGAAAAACCACGCTTATGTAGCTCTTTAACGAAATTAGGACCAAACAGCGTGAACATTTCTTTGCCCACTTTTAGTCGACAAGAATTTGGGTCAATTCTATCAACAAAAGCCAATGCATCCGCTTGATTGTCGTAATCCAGTGCAACAATAACTCTTTGGTCAATCATTTCATCTCCTACTTAATACTTACATGCCTAAAAAAAGCAGCGGGATCACCGCTGCTATTTTTTTGATTGGAATACCAATCGAATCTCTTACTCACCATCAAGGCCTCGAATAGGTTTGATGGTCCCCCAACCTTTGCATGAGGGACAATGCCAATACATGGAATGGGTAGAGAAGCCACATTTGCGGCATCGATAGTGCGGCTTCACCTTAAGCTGTTCGCCAACTAGTCTCTGAAGTGTTTGCAAACTGGCCTTCGCCCGACCTTCCTCTGCATCTGCCAAGTGATAGTCCATCAAGCGGTAGAAACCTTTCATTGTGGGATTTTTCACTAACTGACGAGTCAAAAGTTCTTGTGCTGTGCCTGAGCCTTCATGCTGTGCTACCAATTGCGCCAACATCAGTTCTGCCGATACACCAGCCTTAGCGACTATACATTGGCGTAAGAAATCTAGCAGCTCATCTTCTTGACCAAGATGGTGATAACAATCTGCAAGAATGGGCAACACTTCACTGATGAAGTCTTTGTCTTGCTCAAGCACCATTTCCAAATACTTTATCGTTTTAGCATAATCTTCAACATCCAAGTACAACTTGCCTAGGGCAATACTTGCTCTGACACACTTAGGATCTTCTGATAACGCTCGTTTGAAATGCTGAATAGCGCGATGGCTCTCACCGTCAGCTTTGTCTTGCATTGCAAGCTCACACCAGAAATGCGCGATACTGGTGCGCATCCTCTTTCGACCCAATTTAACCAACTGCGAAGCATATTGAATCGCTTTACCCCATTCGCGAGTCTGTTGATAAATCGAAACCAGCTGTTGCAATGCGGCTTCTCGATGATCAGGTTCCTCGACAAGTTGCTCGAAAATCTTCTCTGCTCGGTCAAGAAACCCTGAAGCCATATAGTCTTTGGCTAATTGCTGAAGCGCAATATTTTTTTGGTCGATCGTTAGGCCTGAACGTGAAATCAAATTCTGGTGAATACGAATCGCACGATCAACTTCACCGCGAGAGCGGAAGAGGTTTCCCAATGCCAAATGGGTATCAATCGTTTCGTTGTCGACCTGAAGAAGTTCAATGAAATGGTCTACCGCCTTGTCTGATTGATCAGACAATAGCAGGTTTAGACCCGTCACATACTGGCGGGAAATTTGATTGGATTGCTTCTGCTTGTCTTGCTGGGCACTTCGATTACCCATATACCAACCGTATGCAGCAGCGATTGGTAGTAACAAGAAGAGTATTTCTAGCATCGAGTAAAAAGCCTATCTATACAACTTATTGGGCTTTAACCTGTTGAGGTTCGCTTTCTGGAGGAGAAAGTTTTTTCACTTGTTTTCTTAGCTTTCGTACTTGTTGTTGAGAACGTAGATGCAAACTACCGAAGATAATCCAAGCTAAAACGAAGCCAGTTACAAATACAACACCAACTAATGTTGATAGGTGAAACTCACTTTGTGCCAACAAGTAATTAAATTTAACTACTTCTTGATTCTGAGAGCCTAAAGCCAGTGCGATTAAAAACAGGGCCAGCACGATAACAATTTTTATAATTTTCATGTTCTATCACCTAAGTCGATATCTGCCGATACGATTATGCAGTAAAACCCCTGAACAAACCATGCCTATCTCTGAATTTCATCTCATAAAAAAGCGGCATACGAAAGTATGCCGCTTTTTCAAATGAATAACAGGAATTAATCGAGGTTGACACGCTCACGTAATTCCTTGCCTGGCTTAAAGTGAGGGACGTATTTTCCATCAAGCTCGACTTTTTCACCAGTTTTCGGGTTGCGACCTACACGAGGTTCGCGATAATGCAAAGAGAAACTACCAAATCCGCGAATTTCAATTCTATCGCCGGTTTCTAGTGTCGAAGCCATATGCTCTAGAATGTCTTTCACAGCATCTTCAATCTCTTTCGCTGAAAGGTGGGTTTGCTCAGCGCAGAGTCTCTCAATCAGTTCAGACTTAGTCATAGTTTCCCTCGTAGAGTAGTTTATCACTTATTATAGTAAGTAATACCAATTCCAACAAACACTTGCTATCAATTCTAGACACAAAACCAATAAATTGCGCAATTTTCAAATCGCGTTTTATCAGAGTTACTTGCTGAGATTGGTATTAGGACTCGTTTAGCTCAATCCATAAAAAAGGAGCCTTTCGGCTCCTTTTTCAGTAAAGCGATGTATTATTCGCCTTTAGCTGCTTTGAAAGCGTCAGCCATTGCGTTACCGAACGAAGCATCATCTGCTTTGTTCAGAGAAGCCATTGCTTCTTGCTCTTCTGCTTCATCTTTAGCTTTAACAGATAGGTTGATTACGCGATTCTTACGGTCTACACCAGTAAACTTCGCTTCAACACTGTCGCCAACGCTTAGGATTAGAGAAGCATCTTCTACGCGGTCGCGAGCAACTTCAGAAGCGCGGATGTAACCCTCTACGCCTTCTTCTAGTTCGATAGTTGCACCTTTAGCATCTACTGCAGTAACAGTACCGTTAACTAGTGCACCTTTCTTGTTCTCAGAAACGTAAGCATTGAATGGGTCATTTTCCATTTGCTTAACACCTAGAGAAATGCGCTCACGCTCTGCGTCAACTGCTAGAACAACTGCAGAGATCTCGTCACCTTTCTTGTACTCACGTACTGCTTCTTCACCAGCAACATTCCAAGAAATGTCAGATAGGTGAACAAGACCGTCGATGCCGCCATCTAGGCCGATGAAGATACCAAAGTCAGTGATAGACTTGATCTTACCAGTTACCTTGTCGCCTTTAGCTTGCGCTTCAGCGAAAGATTGCCATGGGTTAGCTTTACACTGTTTCAGGCCTAGAGAGATACGACGACGTTCTTCGTCGATTTCAAGAACCATAACCTCAACTTCGTCGCCAACATTAACAACTTTAGATGGGTGGATGTTCTTGTTAGTCCAATCCATTTCAGAAACGTGTACTAGACCTTCAACGCCTTCTTCAATTTCAACGAAACAGCCGTAGTCAGTTAGGTTAGTAACGCGACCAGACAGTTTGTGACCTTCTGGGTAACGTTTAGCGATTGCTACCCATGGATCTTCACCTAGTTGCTTAAGACCTAGTGATACACGTGTGCGCTCACGGTCGAACTTAAGAACTTTAACTTGGATCTCGTCACCAACGTTCACGATCTCAGAAGGGTGCTTAACGCGCTTCCAAGCCATATCTGTGATGTGTAGAAGACCGTCAACACCACCTAGATCTACGAATGCACCGTAGTCTGTTAGGTTCTTAACGATACCTTTAACTTCTGCGCCTTCTTGTAGAGACTCAAGAAGCTCATCACGCTCAACGCTGTTCTCAGACTCGATTACCGCACGGCGAGAAACAACTACGTTGTTACGCTTCTGGTCAAGTTTGATAACTTTGAACTCTAGCTCTTTGTTTTCTAGGTGAGCAGTGTCGCGGATTGGACGTACGTCTACTAGAGAACCTGGAAGGAAAGCACGGATACCGTTTAGTTCAACAGTGAAACCGCCTTTAACTTTACCGTTGATGATACCAACAACAGTTTCAGCTTCTTCGTAAGCTTTCTCAAGAACGATCCAAGCTTCGTGACGCTTCGCTTTCTCACGAGAAAGTTGAGTCTCACCGAAACCGTCTTCAACAGCGTCTAGCGCTACGTCTACTTCAGAACCAACTTCAACTTCAAGTTCGCCAGCCGCGTTCTTGAACTGTTCAGCAGGGATTGCAGACTCAGACTTAAGACCAGCGTCAACAAGAACGAAACCGTTCTCGATAGCGACTACAGTACCTTTAACGATAGTACCTTGTTGGAATTCAGTCTCGTTTAGAAACTCTTCAAAGAGTTGAGCAAAAGATTCAGTCATTTATTTAATCTTCAATAAATTAAACGTCCACGGGTGTCCTACCACGTGGGGTTATTAGCTTCGCCGATCATCATCCATGCGATCAACGTTCTTACCTAGCCGCCTAAACGACTAGCTTAGATTCGATATATTGTAGTGCCTTTTCTACCACTTCGTCGATGTTCATTGTAGTAGAGTCAAGCAACAGCGAGTCCTCTGCGGGGCGTAATGGTGCCACCGAGCGGTTACGATCTCGGTCGTCACGCTCTTGGATCTCGCTCAAAAGGTCGTCAAATTTAACATTTAACCCCTTGCCTTGCAACTGTTTAAGGCGGCGGTTCGCTCGCTCTTCTGCACTAGCATCGAGGAAAATTTTCACTTCAGCTTGAGGGAAAACAACTGTGCCCATATCACGACCGTCTGCAACTAGCCCCTTACCTTCGGCAAACGCACGTTGACGTCGAAGTAGGGCTTCACGCACTCGCGGAAACGCAGCAACTTTTGAAGCCGCCATTCCAGTCTCTTCTTTGCGGAGCTCACCTGAAACGTCTTCCCCTTCCAGAATGACTTTGACTAAGTCACCTTCGGCAATGAACTGAACATCAAGATGTGTTGCTAATGGTACAAGCGCATCTTCAGAGTCCAGATCGACACCATGGTGAATTGCAGCCAAAGCCAAGACACGATAAATCGCACCGGAATCCAATAAGTGAAAGCCAAACTTCTTCGCTAGAAGCATACAGAGAGTGCCTTTACCTGCACCACTTGGTCCATCAACGGTTACAACCGGCGTATGAGACGACATGTTTTACTCCACATTAGTTGAAAATAATAGCCATTGAGCTGACCAATATTCGGCGTGAATTATAGTGGGATTCACCTCTCTGCACCAGAGAGTATTGAAAGGAAAAAGCTAAAAAAATAGAGCGCTAAGCGCTCTACCTATTTACAACTTTATGCGGCTAAGGTTTTTGTCGATTAAAGCAGGACCAATACCTTTAACCAAAGCCAAATCACTCACCTTCAAGAATGGACCGTTTTCTTCTCTATACCGAACAATCGCTTGGGCTTTTTGGGCACCAACCCCAATCAGGAGCGCTGCCAATTCAGCCGCTTCAGCGGTGTTAACATTCACTGTAATTTCAATTCCAGCGTATTCTGCGTTGTTGACTTTTTCAGCCGAGATGCTGATCGGACTATAGGCCACTATCACCATTAAAAGGCTCATCCAGAGTGTGCGTAACATTTGCTCTCCTCGTCTAAGTAACATGATGGAAAAGGTACCGTAAAGGAACCTGCCGACAGAAAGGGAGAAAACTGCTCAAAATAAAACGGGCTGCAGATGCAGCCCGTTATTAGTGGTTTATCAGTTACATCCATTCAGATTACTGAGTCACAACATAATATTCGATATCTATGGTTTTACGAAGGATATTGATTAAACCGGAAAGGTCTTGCTGAGCGTTCATCTGGGTTAACTGAGTACTAATCTGTTCATTGTACTGAGTATTATCATCAGATTTCACTTTGGTAAGTTCAACCACAACAACATCGCCATTAAAATCTTTTGCCTGTGCAAATTCGACTTCACCTTCGTTGGGTTTTTTCATAGAGAACACTACGTCAGCCAACGGAGAGCTACGATCAATGTTTTCCAAGTCACTAAAAGCAAGACCATTTTTAGTCATTAGGTCTTTGTTGCCCTTCTTCAACTCTGCAACCAAATTGTCAGCAAGCTCAATTGCGCTTTGTTCACCTTTCACTTTCGCCAGCGCCGTTGTCACTTGCTCGCGAACGTCCTCTAGTGGAAGTACTGTTTCGTCACGCGTATCTTCTACACGAACAACAATCACGTGTTCAGGTGCCACTTCTATCACTTCTGAGTTCAACCCATCTTCTTTCACTTCAGGGCTTAAAATGGCCTGCATTACAGCGGGGGTTTTTAACAACTCCGGCGCATCAGCTTGAGAAATGAAGTCTGTCGCTTGAATTTTAGCTTTGACTGCCCTAGCCGCATCATCCAAAGAATCTGGATATTCAAATGCAACTTTTTCTAGCTCACTCTGCAGCCCATAGAATTGATCAATGGCTTGTTGGTCTTTCAGTTCCTGTTTTATTTCAGCAGCCACTTCATCATAAGGCTTAACCACAGAACCTTTCAGCTCATCAAGCTTAATGATGTGATAGCCAAAATCAGATTTCACCAAACCTGTCACGTCACCAGCCTTCTTAAGAGCAAACGCTGCCTCTTCAAATGCTGGGTCCATAACATCACGCTCAATCCAACCAAGAGAACCGCCTTCAGAAGCACTTCCAAAATCATCAGACTTTTCTTCAGCTAAAGCAGCAAAATCAGCACCAGCGTTTAATTGGTCCAGAATAGACTGAGCTTTAGCTTTGTTATCGCCTTGAATCAAGATATGGCTAACACGACGCTGTTCTTGTGAAGAATATTTATCAAGATGATCTTGGTAATATTGCTTAGCTTGCTCATCAGAAATTTGTACTGCCTCTTTCAACTGCTGTGCAGACAGCTCGATATAAGCTACTTTAACTTGTTCAGGACGAGTATAACGATCTGAGTTTTGAGTGTAGTAGTCGTTAATTTCAGACTCAGATAGCTCGGCCTTCGAAGCAAATTCAGACAAAGAAAGCGTCACTTTCTTAATTTCACGAGTCTGGGTCAAAAGCTTGCTTTGCGCGTCCACTTCACCTTCTAGTGAGAAGTCACTCGATTGGATAGCAGTGAGCAGTTGATTGCGTACAAGGTCTCTACGCAGATATTCTGCAAAGCTATCAGGCGTAAAGCCAGCACGACGAAGAGATGCTTGATATATCTCTTGATCAAACTTGCCATCCACTTGAAATTGAGGCATGTCCACGATCATGCTTCTTACCTGATTATCACTAACACGTAAGCCCAGAGCCTCAGCATGTTGTTCAAGCAACAAATCGTTGATCATTCGGTCAAGCACTGACTTACGGAAAGATTCAACGTAGCTTGGGTCCGCCAGCAGATTAGAGAAATAATCGCCAAGCTGAGCTTGCATGCGATTGCGCTCGTTCTGGTAAGCTTGTTCAAACTCACCACGACCAATATCTACATTACCAACCTTTGCTGCTGAGTTGTTGCTACCGCCAACAATGTAGCTGCCAACACCAGCAAAGACGAAAGATAGGATGATTAATCCAAGGATAATTTTAACCGCGATGCTATTAACGCCTTCGCGTAATCGATCCATCATATGTAAAACACTCTCCGCGTATGGTCCGCACTAGCTCTTATCGCTGCTAACACGGCGTACGTTATAATTAAAATCAGATAGCGCGATAATATCAGAAAAAGAAATGCGCATCAGTATGATGCGCATAATTAAAAAAGGTTCGATAAAAACTGCCGCTATCGGCAATTTCAAGACTAGTTACAAGAGTCTTTCAGAGCTTTACCAGCTTTGAATGCTGGAACTTTTGCTTCTGCGATTTGGATTTCTTCACCCGTTTTTGGGTTACGCCCCGTACGAGCTGCACGAGTACGCACACTAAATGTACCAAAGCCTACTAACGCAACTTGATCACCTGACTGAAGAGTGTCACCTACTGCTTCAATAAATGCGTCAAGAGCACGTCCCGCTGATGCCTTTGACAGGTCAGCGCTTTCTGCAATTTTTTCTACTAATTGTGTTTTATTCACTGTGATTCCCCTTTGCGCCACCTGTTGTTATTTTTAAAGGCAGCATTCGTTCCATTTCAATTTAAAACTAACTTCAACCCCTTGTACAATAAGGCCTGAAGCTATGTGAGTAACGTTAGCGCCCAAAAAAAACGCTGACAAGCCTTTTTATGCCAATCAGCGTAATCTTTTACTTATTTTTGCTGCACATCACTATTTTACAGCAGCAATTTCGACACCTGACGGGTCTTTTTCTAGCGCTACTTTCAGAACATCGTCAATCCAACGAACTGGAATTACCTTCAGATCAGCAATAACGTTTTCTGGAATCTCTTCTAAATCACGCTCGTTATCTTTTGGAATTAAGACCGTTTTGATGCCACCACGATGCGCTGCCAGTAGTTTCTCTTTCAAACCACCGATAGGTAAAACTTCACCACGAAGGGTAATTTCACCTGTCATCGCGACTTCCGCTTTGACTGGGTTACCTGTGAGGCTTGAGACAAGCGCTGTACACATTGCAATACCCGCACTAGGGCCATCTTTCGGTGTCGCACCTTCAGGAACGTGGACATGGATATCACGTTTCTCATAGAAGTCCGAGTTGATGCCCAACTTAACAGCACGAGAACGAACCACTGTCATCGCAGCTTGAATCGACTCTTGCATCACATCGCCAAGAGAGCCAGTTTGAGTCAGCTTACCCTTACCCGGCATCGCTTCTGTTTCAATCGTGAGAAGATCGCCACCGACTTCCGTCCACGCTAAGCCAGTTACCTGACCAATGCGGTTACTGTCATCCGCCTTACCGTAATCATGACGTTGAACACCTAAGTACTCTTTTAGGTTATCCATGTTCACAATGACCGTTTTAAGGCTACTGTCGAGCAGGATATTTTTCACCGCTTTACGGCAGATCTTGGAGATTTCACGCTCTAGGCTACGCACACCTGCTTCACGTGTGTAGTAACGAATAATGCCTATGATTGCAGAGTCTTCAATCTCTATTTCACCCAGCTTCAAACCATTACGTTTGATCTGTTTCTCAACTAAGTGACGTTTTGCAATGTTGAGCTTCTCATCTTCTGTGTAACCCGATAAACGAATGACTTCCATACGATCCAATAACGGACCTGGAATATTCATTGAGTTAGACGTTGCAACAAACATCACGTCAGATAGGTCATAATCAACCTCTAAATAGTGATCGTTAAAGGCGTTGTTTTGCTCTGGATCCAGTACTTCCAGTAGAGCTGACGAAGGATCACCACGCATGTCAGAAGACATTTTGTCGATCTCATCCAAAAGAAATAGTGGGTTTTTAACACCAACTTTAGACATCTTCTGAATCAGCTTACCTGGCATAGAGCCTATATAGGTACGACGGTGACCACGGATTTCAGCTTCATCACGTACACCACCCAGTGCCATGCGGGTGTATTTGCGACCTGTTGCAGCAGCAATTGAGCGACCTAGTGAGGTTTTACCTACACCTGGAGGCCCGACAAGACACAGGATCGGTCCCTTGAGCTTATTGATTCGGTTTTGCACCGCGAGATATTCAAGAATACGCTCTTTAACACGCTCAAGACCATAATGGTCTTCGTTAAGCACTTCTTCTGCTTTCGCCAAGTTTTTCTTAACTTTCGAACGCTTATGCCATGGTACACCCAGCATCCAATCAATATAACCACGCACTACAGTCGCTTCAGCCGACATTGGCGACATCATTTTCAACTTCTGCAGTTCTTGCTCTGTCTTTTCTCGCGCTTCTTGAGGCATTTTTGAGTCGATGATTTTTTGTTTCAGAGCTTCAAACTCGTCCACACCATCTTCCGTCTCACCGAGCTCTTTCTGAATCGCTTTCATCTGCTCGTTCAGATAATACTCACGCTGAGATTTCTCCATCTGCTTTTTGACACGGGTACGAATGCGTTTTTCAACCTGCAGCAGGTCAATCTCGGATTCCATTTGTCCCATCAAAAATTCTAGACGTTCAGTCACACCCAGAGTTTCAAGCACAATTTGCTTGTCCGCTAACTTCAAGGGCATGTGGGCTGCGATCGTATCCGCTAAACGTGCTGCTTCATCGATACCGTTTAGAGAAGTCAGTACTTCAGGTGGTATTTTCTTGTTTAGCTTAATAAAACCTTCGAACTGATTAATCGCACTACGAACAATCACTTCTTCTTCGCGCTCGTCGAGCTGCTCAGTGTTCAAATACTCGGCATCAGCAGTGAAGAATTCTTCTTCAGTAAACTTGTGAATTTTTGCACGTTGCTGGCCTTCAACTAGCACTTTCACCGTCCCATCAGGCAGCTTAAGTAATTGAAGAATAGTTGCCACTGTACCAACATCGAACAAATCGTCTTTTGTTGGTTCATCTGTTTCCGCTTTTTTCTGCGCAACTAACAATATTTGCTTGTTGTTGTCCATTGCTGCTTCAAGGCAAGCAATTGACTTTTCACGACCAACAAACAAAGGAATTACCATGTGCGGGTAAACGACTACATCTCTTAGAGGTAGTACGGGGATCTCGATACGTTCGGAACGTTCCAAGTTCATATTCTTCTCTCTTCCGCTTAGTCCTATGAGCAGTATATGGGGGCTAATTGGTTGGATTCAATGAAAGAATAAAAAAAAGGAGGTAAATGATTACCTCCTTAAATTATTCATTAATTTATGTGAATCTGATTAGGATTCAGCACCAGCAGCCTGGTTATCTGAGTTGCTGTAAATGAGCAATGGCTCAGACTCACCATTGATTACAGACTCATCGATCACAACTTTACTCACATCATTCATAGACGGCAGTTCGTACATAGTTTCAAGCAGAACACCCTCTAAAATTGAACGCAATCCACGTGCGCCCGTTTTACGTTCCATCGCTTTCTTCGCAATAGCACGCAAAGCGTCTTCACGGAATTCAAGTTCTGAGTCTTCAAGTTCAAAGAGCGCTGCATATTGCTTCGTTAGTGCATTCTTTGGTTCACATAGAATTTGGATAAGCGCTTCTTCATCCAGCTCTGTCAATGTTGTCGTCACAGGAAGACGACCAATGAACTCTGGAATCAAACCATACTTCACCAAATCTTCTGGTTCTACTTGTGTAAACAACTCACCGACAGTTTTGGTTTCATCTTTAGAACGCACTTCCGCGCCAAAGCCAATGCCCGTACCAGTTGCTACGCGTTGCTCAATCACCTTGTCTAGACCAGCAAATGCACCACCACAGATAAACAAAATCTTGGAAGTATCGACTTGAAGGAACTCTTGTTGTGGATGTTTACGACCACCTTGAGGTGGCACAGAAGCTACTGTGCCTTCAATCAGTTTAAGTAGCGCCTGCTGAACACCTTCACCAGACACATCACGTGTGATAGATGGGTTTTCAGCTTTACGTGAAATCTTATCGATCTCATCGATGTACACGATGCCACGTTCTGCTTTTGCTACGTCATAGTCACATTTCTGCAGCAATTTTTGAATGATGTTCTCGACATCTTCACCCACGTAACCAGCTTCAGTTAACGTAGTCGCGTCTGCCATGGTGAATGGTACATCGAGGAAACGCGCAAGCGTCTCGGCAAGCAGCGTTTTACCACTACCTGTAGGTCCGATAAGAAGGATGTTACTTTTACCAAGCTCCACTCCTTCACTTGTCGTATCTCCATTACGTAAACGCTTATAGTGGTTATAAACGGCTACCGCTAGCACTTTCTTAGCGTAATCTTGCCCTATCACGTAATCATCTAGGTGTTCCCGAATCTCTCTTGGCACTGGTAGTGCTTCAGATTGCTTCTTAGGCAGAACATCTTTGATCTCTTCACGAATAATGTCGTTACACAAATCGACACATTCGTCACAAATATAAACGGATGGACCTGCAATTAGCTTGCGAACTTCGTGCTGGCTTTTGCCGCAGAAAGAGCAGTAAAGAAGCTTACTACTACCGCTCTCTTTGCTTTTGTCTGTCATTCGCTAACCTCTTAGCCTTTACTCTTTATGTTCTGAGTGTATATCAATTATAGCCAAAATGCTCTGGCAATTATTACTCACCGCGATGAGTCAGTACAGCATCGACCAAACCATATTCTACCGCCTGTTCTGCGGCCATAAAGTTATCACGGTCAGTATCACGCTCAATAACTTCAAGAGGTTGGCCTGTGTGTTCTGCAAGCAACTTATTCAGCTTCTGCTTGATAGTCAGGATTTCCTGAGCGTGGATTTGGATGTCAGATGCCTGTCCTTGGAAGCCGCCTAGTGGCTGGTGAATCATAACGCGAGAATTTGGCAGTACATAACGCTTGCCTGGAGCACCACCAGCAAGAAGGAAAGCCCCCATAGAGCAAGCTTGCCCCATACACACAGTGCTCACATTGGGTTTGATAAACT
Source organism: Vibrio neptunius (assembly GCF_000967495.1). Classification (GTDB taxonomy): domain Bacteria; phylum Pseudomonadota; class Gammaproteobacteria; order Enterobacterales; family Vibrionaceae; genus Vibrio; species Vibrio neptunius. The sequence continues at coordinate 47,497 of NZ_JXXU01000022.1, forward strand.
GCATAGTGTCATAAATAGACATACCCGCAGTCACGCTACCGCCTGGTGAGTTAATGTATAGGAAAATATCTTTATCAGGATTTTCGGATTCTAAGAAAAGCAGCTGTGCCACGACAAGATTTGCCATGTGGTCTTCCACTTGACCTGTTAAGAAAATCACTCGCTCTTTTAAAAGACGAGAGTAAATATCGTAAGAACGTTCACCGCGGGAAGTTTGTTCAACCACCATTGGTACTAGCGCGTCTAAAATTGGTGACATTGCATTTTTTTCTTGGTAGCTCATATTCTTATGTCCCTAAAATAAATGGCCCGAATGATAAACATCATACGGACCATTGTTAGCAGAATAGTTAACGTTCCGTCAACCTTCTACGCAAGATATTGCTTATTAAGCTGGCTGCTGTTGGTTCATTAGCTCGTTGAAGCTAACTTCTTTCTCAGAAACCTGTGCTTTAGCGATGATAGCATCAATGGCTTGCTCTTCTAGAGCAACATTACGCATGTTGTCCATCATCTGAGTGTTTTGCTCGTAGTAAGCAATTACTTCTGATGGATCTTCGTATGCTGTAGCCATATCTTCGATCAGTGCTTTCACTTTCTCATCGTCAGCTTTTAGCTCTTCAGACTTGATTACCTCACCTAGAAGAAGACCCACCACTACGCGACGCTTAGCTTGCTCTTCGAACAGCTCACGTGGAAGTTGCTCTGCAGCTTCTGGGTTGCCACCAAAACGCTGTGCAGCTTGCTGACGTAGTGTACCGATCTCTTGATCGATAAGTGCAGATGGTACGTCGATTTCATTTTCGTTCACTAGACCATCAAGCGCTTGCTCTTTGATGCGGTTTTTAACGGCTTGCTTAAGCTCACGCTCCATGTTCTTACGAACTTCAGCTTTAAGAGCGTCAACGCCACCTTCAGCTACACCAAACTTAGAAACGAACTCATCGTTGATTTCTGGAAGCTCACGAGCTTCAACTTTGTTCACTTTGATCGCGAACTTAGCGGCTTTACCTTTTAGGTTTTCAGCGTGGTAATCTTCAGGGAATGTTACGTCGATATCGAATTCCATACCCGCTGTTTTACCCGTGATACCGTCTTCGAAACCTGGGATCATGCGACCTGCGCCCATTTCTAGTGGGAAGTTCTCAGCTTTACCACCTTCGAACTCTTCGCCGTCGATAGAACCAACGAAATCGATAGTTGCACGAGTACCTTCTTCAGCAGCTGAATCAACTTCTGCCCAAGTCGCTTGTTGCTTACGTAGAGTTTCGATCATCTCTTCAACGTCAGCGTCTTGCACTTCAGTTGTTGGCTTTTCAACAGTGATGTTCTCTAGACCTTTCAACTCAACTTCTGGGTAAACTTCGAAAGTTGCTTTGAATACTAGATCTTCACCTTCTTTGCTCTCTACTGGAGCAAAAGTTGGTGCGCCTGCTGGGTTGATTTTTTCTTTAACGATCGCTTCGATGAAGTGGCGTTGCATTACTTCACCCATTACGTCTTGACGTACTGCTTTGCCGTACATCTTCGCAACCATTTTTAGAGGCACTTTGCCTTTACGGAAACCATCGAAACGACGGTTTTTAGCGATGTTGCGTAGTTCAGCTGTTACAGCATCTTCGATGTTAGCAGCAGGAACAGTAATGTTTAGACGGCGCTCTAGGCCCTCTAGCGTTTCAACAGTAACTTGCATTATTCATTAACCTCAAAACTGGCTCAGACTGAGCTGAGCGTATGTGCCCTAAAACCATAAAAAGTTCAGGACCCATCCTTGTTTGCGCTCTAAGAGCACTCTTCGTAAATCGAGTATCGGTAACCAAACGAGTCAGTTACCGGACTAATTAGCGATATCTTTCCAACCAAGTTGATGAAAGGTATCTCCGATTAGCCTCAGGATAAAAATTTAGACGCAGCATTCTACCGACCTGATCGGTCACTGTCGAGCCGATCCCTAACATAGGTCAGGCTTTACCCTAAAAACTCAGTTAACTGCTAAAAAAATCGTCAATCAAGCAGCCAACGTTTCCAGAAATGGGGACGTTAATCGGTTTTTCAAGAGAAACTAGTCTTTTTTCTGAATTAAACGATAAAACTAGATCCAAGTCCGGTTTTGCTACTCATTTTCGTTACACAAACCAACACACCCGTAACAAAAAACATTACCCTAGTTTATCAGTAGTACCTCAATTACAGGGAACATGATGTCATTTTTTCGTCGAGCCAATGCCTACCTGTTTATTCTCTACCTGTTCTGCCTAATTGTCGGCTCGCGGTGGGTATGGAATTACCACTATCACTTACTACTCGACGAACATCAGGCACAACTCGATCGCTTTGCTAGCCATATTGCTTCAAGACTCGATAAATACGCTCATCTCCCTCAATTGCTAGCTAAAGACACTGAGCTAATTTCTGCCTTGATGCGGCCGGACAACCCAGCCCAACTCGACATTACAAACCGCTATTTAGCAAACGTTAACAACATTATTCAAGCGTCAGATACTTACTTGATAGATCGGGTCGGCAACACAATTGCGGCCAGCAACTGGAATTTGGAGCGATCATTTATTGGCAAAAACTTTTCGTGGCGTCCCTATTTTTCAGAAGCGGTAAAAGGCAACTCCAGCCAGTATTTCGCGCTCGGTTCCACCTCTGGGCAAAGAGGTTATTACTACTCATTCCCTGTCGTGTACGCAGGTGAAATAGCTGGCGTTATAGTGGTCAAGATGGACCTCTCTGCAATCGAAGAGAACTGGAAAAGTAAGCAAAATACTTTTGTTGCTACTGACAGCTACGGCGTGATTTTCATGTCGAGCAACCCGCAATGGTTATTTAAAAGCCTGCTCACTCTGGCAGAAGCGGAACGTAATCAGATTTCCAACAGCCGACAATACCTAGATAAAGACATAAAATCTCTCGGGCTGGTTGGGCAACTCGATAAGGCCCAGTCTGAGCTTGAAAACCATTTGCTCGGCTGGATACAAGGCGACTACATTGTCTCCAGTCGCACACTTTCCTTGCTCGATCTTACCATTCGTGTTTTGACTGAAAAGATAACGGTTTTTTGGTCTACGCTAAGTTTCGCCCTGATACTGACTCTGCTGTTTGTGATTGCATTTTTAACACTGCAACTGACCTATCAAAGACATCTCAAAAAGCGTCAGTTTGAACAATTGCAGTCTGAAGCAAAGCAAAAGCTGGAATTTCTAGTATTGGAACGGACCTCAGAGTTGCAAGCTGAAGTCATGGAAAGATCTCGTACCGAACAGGTTTTAAGGCAGACACAAGATGAACTTGTTCAAGCGGCAAAACTTGCCGTTCTTGGCCAAATGTCTGCCAGTATTAGTCATGAACTAAATAATCCGCTCGCCGCTATACGAAGCTTTGCCGACAACGGGCGTCGCTTTCTGGATAATAACAAACTTGATCGCGTTGATGACAATCTAGCGCGTATTTCAGCCTTGACCGACCGGGTGGCAAAAATCAGCAATCAGCTAAAATCCTTTGCGCGCAAATCAGATACGAGCGACAAAAGCGTTCTCGATATCGAACCTATCCTACTCTCAGCGAAGGAACTGGTTGCACCTCAGATAAAGTCTTATCGGGTAGAATTAGCCACACAGTTTAATCACACCACAGGTTCCGCCGAGGTAAATGCGATTCAGCTTGAACAGGTTTTGATTAATCTGATCACTAACGCTGCACAAGCTGTGAAAGAGCAGGACGAACGCATTGTCGAACTCCTCACTGAACAAACAGAGGCATCGATCATGATCTATATCGATGACAACGGCCCAGGAATTAAAAAAGATCAAGCTAAGCACCTATTTGAGCCATTCTTTACTACGAAGCAGAATGGTCTGGGCCTTGGCCTATCGATTTCCCAACAGATCATTAAAGCGATGGATGGCCAGTTAACCGTCGAGACCTCGCCATATGGCGGAGCAAGGTTTGCCATACAGTTACCATTTCATGTTTCGACTTAAGAGATAACTCAAAGGATTCTTGATGTACGACGTCTTTTTTATCGATGACGAAAGCGATATTCGCTTAGCCATAGAGCAGAGCTTCGAGTTAGAAGAAATATCCGCACAATTTTTTTCCAGTGCCGAAGATGCACTTCTTGCCATTAAGCAGGACGGTTTGCCAAAAGTGGTTATTTCCGATATCTGCTTACCCGGTCTTTCCGGTGAAAATCTGCTTTCAACGGTACTGCATCAGGACAAAGATGTTCCCGTCATTCTCATTACGGGCCATGGAGATATCTCCATGGCTGTTAACGCCCTCAGAAATGGCGCTTATGACTTTATCGAGAAGCCTTTCCCCATCGACCGGCTCATCGATACCACACGACGCGGATTGGAAAAGCGTGACCTCACTCTCGAGAATCAGGAACTCAAGCGCAGTCTCAAAGCGAGCCAGACCCTCGGCCCTAGAATCATAGGTGACACACCGTCTATCCAAATGCTGAGAGAAACCATTTCACATATTGCCGATACCGACGCCGATATTCTCTTATTTGGTGAAACAGGGACAGGCAAAGAGCTGGTTGCTCGTTCAATTCACGAACAAAGTTCAAGACGCGACGCGAACTTTGTCGCCATCAACTGTGGCGCAGTGCCTGAGAACCTCATCGAGAGTGAGCTCTATGGCCACGAGAAAGGCGCATTTACTGGTGCAGAAACTAAGCGTATCGGTAAGTTTGAGCATGCTCAGGGCGGAACCTTATTCCTTGATGAGATTGAATCCATGCCGATGCAGGCACAAATTCGACTGTTACGCGTCCTTCAGGAACGCGTAATTGAAAGAGTGGGTTCGAATGAGCTGTTACCACTGGATATAAGAGTCATTGCCGCTACGAAAATGGATCTTAAAAAAGCCGCAGAGGCAGGGGAATTTCGTCAAGATCTCTACTACCGCCTTAACATCGTCACGCTAGATTTGCCTGCACTGAGAGAACGCAAAGAAGACATTACGGCTCTGTTCCATCACTTCCTGTTGGTTGCCGCTTCACGCTATGGAAAAAGTGCCCCTGCGCTTCCAAACAGCGCACTGAGTCAGCTTTTAAGCCATGATTGGCCCGGTAATGTCCGCGAGCTAAGAAACGCCGCCGAACGTTTCGTCTTGCTGGGTAAGCTGACTCAATTTGGAGAAAACACAGAGCAAAGTACTCAACCACTCTCACTGGCGACACAAGTGGCAGAGTTCGAGAGAAGTGCGATCGAGCAAGCGTTACTTGAGTCTGGAGGCAGTATCAAACAAACCATGGATAAACTCAGCCTTGCGAGAAAAACGCTCTACGACAAAATGCAACGTTACAGGCTAGACAAAGCCAACTACAAAACCGATTAATCACAGTAATAATAAAGCCAGCACCAGATGCTGGCTTTTGACTTTAGGTCCTCAACATCACATCGAGCTGATCGACCAGTTCTGCCCAGTCAGCATCTTCTTCTATCGCTTCTTTCAGAAACGCGGCCTGTGAAGGCGACCAGAAAAAGGCTTCATGCAATGCAGTGCCGACCACCAGCCCACTGTGGTGATTAACAAATTCCCGAATGCTGTCGTCGGAGCTCGCCAATCCAAGTTGCTGAAACAAATCACGCATTGAGTGTTGGTGCATTTCCATAATGTCCTCACTCGATTCTCAGAACAAACAACTAAGCCACAATTACAGTAACTATTCCTCTTTAACTATAGACCCAATCACTCCGAGCAAAAAAAACCTCACATCGACAGTGAGGCTTTTTAATTAGAACTCAGGAAGCACTTACTTGGTTATGATTTCAGGCCCCATTAGTGTCGTTGGAAGCCAAGTCGATACCCATGGTACGTAAGTAACGATAATGAGGAACAAGAACATGACCGCCACCCAAGGGAGCGCAGCCTTGACAACTTGCATCATCGACATCTTAGCGACCCCGGCCGTTACAAACAGGTTGAGCCCAACAGGCGGTGTGATCATCCCTATTTCCATGTTCACGACCATCATGATACCAAGGTGAATAGGGTCGATGCCCAGTGCAATCGCAATTGGGAACACCAACGGAGCAACAATGATCAGCAGACCCGACGGCTCCATAAACTGACCACCAATCAGAAGCAAGACATTAACCACGATAAGGAAGGTGATCGGCCCAAGGCCAGCAGATAGCATCGACTCAGTAATCATCTGCGGGATGCGCTCTTCTGTTAGTACGTGCTTAAGAATCAAGGCATTTGCAATGATAAATAGCAACATAATAGTCAGCTTGCCCGCTTCATACAGCGTATGCTTAGTGTCTTTATGGACAAATGCTTGGAAGATCTTGACGATGGCTGGCTTGCCATTTTCTTTCTCTGCGAAAGGCCCCATGTCTTTGTAGACGAAGTTCGCAATAAAGAAAGAATAGACCGCTGCAACCGCTGCGGCTTCAGTCGGCGTGAAAATACCACCGTATATACCGCCTAGAATGATCACAACCAGTAGTAGCCCCCAGCTTGCGTCTTTCGCGGCATCAAACATTTCACCCCAGCCAACGAATGGCTGTTTTGGCAGATTTTTCACGCGCGCTGCAATATAGATAGCAATCATCAGCATCACACCCGCCAGAAGACCTGGAATCACACCACCGAGGAACATACGACCAACTGACACGTCCGTCGCAGCGGCGTATACAACCATAACGATTGACGGTGGAATTAAGATACCTAACGTACCCGCGTTACAGATCACTCCAGCAGCAAAGTCTTTGGAGTAACCGTTTTTGATCATACCAGCGATAACGATACTACCGATGGCGACAACCGTGGCTGGAGATGAACCAGATAACGCGGCGAACATCATACACGCGACGACAGAAGCCATCGCCAATCCGCCACGAAACCAACCGACCATGGCAATAGCAAAACGAATAATTCGCTTAGCGACACCACCTGTCGACATAAAGCTTGATGCCAAAATAAAGAATGGAATCGCGAGCAAGGTGTAGTGGCCTGCGAACGCGTTGAACAGGGTTTGGGCTACTGAGGCTAAAGAAGCGTCAGAGTGCATCATCAAAAACAGGATGCTCGATAGACCAAGCGATACAGCGATTGGCACACCAATCAGCATAAAGCCAACCACCATTACGAATAAAAACAAAATATCCATGGCTTAGCTCTCCTTGCTCTTATCGTCGGCTTTTTTCGGCTCCATCGCTTCACCAGCGTCTTTGAGCTCTTCTTTCAGCGCCTCAAGTTCTTCTTCCGCTTCATGACCTGCAATCAAGCGGTCTAATTTACCTGTTGCGATTTCTACGGTGATTTGAATAAAACGGAATGTCATCAGCGCCATGCCAATCGGTAGCGCCATATAAGGAATAAAGCGTGGAAGCTTTTCGTAGCGCTCACCTTCATTCAGCCAGTCAGCTAGGAACTGCAATATTTCTGGCATCGGAATATCGTCGGTTTCATACCAAGCACGTTCAGTGACAAACGGATACCAATAGTTCCAAGAACCAACCAGAAGAAGAATTGAGAATGCTAAACAGCAAGCCGCTGCAAGTAACGCGTAGACTTTACGCAGTTGGTCTGGTGCCATGTTGATGATGACATCGACACCAATGTGAAAATGTTTTTTTACGCCATATGACGCGCCGACCAGAACCATCCAGGCAAAAAGGAAAACGGTGAGCTCAAGAGCCCAAAGAATATTGTCATTAAAGACATATCGAAAAATTACATTAGCAAAGGTCAGCAGTGTCATTGCTCCCAAGAAAAACGCAATCAGCGTTTCCTCGATAGCATCTGTCACCTTTCCTATTCTGGCAAAAATTGACTGTTCCATAGTTACATCGCTTTGATCACCCGTTGGCCGCGCCTAACAGGTATTGCAGGGTAAAAAGGCCCTCCTCCCGATTCGGAGGGCCAATAGTCAGGGATGTTTTTATTATCGTGTTACTGATTTGAAGCCAGTGCAGCTTCGATTAGGTCAGAGCCGATGTCTTTTTCAAATTTCTTCCAAACAGGTTGCAGCGCAGTAACCCACTGTTGACGCTGCTCAGGCGTCAATGTACGTACTTCACCACCCGCTTCGATGATGTTGTTCTTATTCGCTAGGTTCACTTTAGCTGACTCGGCATTACGCTGTGCAGTGACTTCCTGAATAATGGTATTCAGTTGCTCACGCTGATCCGCTGGTAGTTTCTTCCAGAAGTCGTTCGAGGTAACCACTAGGTAATCTAGGATACCGTGGTTGGTTTCTGTAATACCGTCCTGAACTTCAAAGAATTTCTTACCGTAGATGTTTGACCAAGTGTTTTCTTGACCATCAATAACCTTAGTTTGTAGGCCGCCGTACACTTCTTTAAAAGACATTTTCTGCGGGTTCGCGCCTAGTTGCTCGAACTGCGCCACCAATACATCAGAAGCCTGAACACGGAATTTAAGACCTTTCGCATCTTCAGGTGACAATAACGGTTTGTTTGCCGACATTTGCTTCATGCCATTGTGCCAAAAAGCCAAACCTTGCAGACCACGACGCTTCATTGCATTTTTCAGCTTCTCACCAGACTCTGAGTTCTGGAAACGGTCAACGGCGTCAACATCTTCAAACAGGAATGGCAAATCGAAAATACGGTATTTCTTGGTGAACTTTTCAAACTTAGAAAGAGAAGGGGCAGCAAGTTGCACGTCACCGTTTAGCAGCGCTTCCAGTACCTTGTTGTCATCATAAAGCGTCGAGTTCGGGAAAACCTGCATACACACTTTTCCGTTCATCTCTTCGTTAACACGTTTTTCCAGCAGTGAAGCCGCAATACCTTTAGGGTGTTTATCTGTATTCGTCACGTGGCTGAACTTAATCACAGTCTCACCTGGGTCACAGTTAGCGGCCGCATTAAAACTGGTTACAGCAAGAATCGAAGCCGATAGTAGGGTCAAAGGCTTTAGCATTGTTTTTCTCCTTGTTAATAGAACAACCCCATCACTGGGTGTTGATATATTTATAAGGGCAATATCCAAGCCAACTTATGAAAATAAATTTAATCTTTATATTTCAATAAATTAGATTCATACCTATGCGAGAAAACAATGACAAACAGATTTGTTAGATAGAAATGGGTGGAAAGTGACACATCGAAACTTCTCGAATGTGTCATTTTACACATATTTAACATTAACTAAACGTTAGACAAACAAATGGCAGCGTCAGGCTGCCATTTTTATTACATGAGATTTGAGAGTCAGCAAGGAGACTGACTGGCTCCCCTCTCAAGACAAACACGAATTTCATATTCATGATGATGCTATAAGCATAGTCGCTATTGATTGTTTTATTAAATAAAGGTTTTTTTAATTAGCCGAATTAAGGGCGAACACGCTCCCAACTCGGACAGCAAGCCAGTCCGATTCTCCCCCGTACTGGTTGGGAGCGTGTTCAATCTTATTAATGAAACTCAATTCTTTGTTCTGTTTGTGCATCAAAGAATACCGCTTTTGACAGGTCAAAATGCAGAGGGGCAACCTGACCAACACGAGCGTCAAACTCCGGAGACAGTCGACATGCCACCTCCTGACCATTGACCTTAATCATCGCGATAGTATCCGGCCCAGTGGGTTCCAGAACCTCAAGTTGCAAATCAAGTTGAGTGGTAGCATTCGATTCCTGATTTTGTTTCTCAGTAATGTGCTCTGGACGCAAACCAATCACCACTTCCTTACCATCTTGCTCACGCATTGAGTTAGGCAAACGGATATGGTGCTCCTGATCGTTACCACCTTTCACTTTAATCACTGGCTTCTGCTCATCATCAAGATCAACCATGGTCTTAATGAAGTTCATCGATGGAGAGCCCATAAAACTGGCAACAAACATATTGCTGGGCGTATTGTAGATTTCCTGAGGTGTGCCCAGTTGCTGCAATTCACCATCTTTCATCACGGCAATGCGATCAGCCAAGGTCATGGCTTCAATCTGATCATGAGTAACATAAACAATGGTGGTATTGAGTTGTTGATGAAGGCGTTTGATCTGATGACGCATTTCGACACGCAGTTTTGCGTCCAAATTCGATAACGGTTCATCAAACAGATATAACTTAGGTCGGCGCGCTAAGGCTCGTCCCATCGCAACACGCTGACGCTGACCACCTGATAGCTGTGATGGCTTACGGTCAAGCAGATGGTCGATTTGTAGCACCTCTGCCACACGCTGCACTTCAGCATCGATCTCTGCGTCAGGCATTTTACGGATCTTAAGGCCAAACGCGATGTTGCCACGCACTGTCATGTTTGGATACAACGCGTAGGACTGGAAAACCATCGCGATGTCACGATCTTTTGGCTCCACGACTGAGACATCACGGCCATCGATCACAATTTCACCTGAACTGATGCCTTCTAAACCAGCAATGGTGTTCATCAAAGTTGATTTACCACAGCCCGATGGGCCAACTAAAATCAGAAACTCCCCCGAGCCAATGCTGATATCGATTCCCTTAAGAGTTTCCTGTTCCGCTTTTGGATAGGTTTTACGGATCTGTTTGAGTTCTAAAGTTGCCATTATGATTATCCTTTTACTGATCCGGCGGTCAGGCCACGAACAAAATACTTTCCTGCCAGCACATAAACTAGCAACGTCGGTAGAGCGGCAATGATAGCCGCGGCCATATCCACGTTGTATTCCTTCACACCTGTGCTGGTATTCACCAAGTTGTTAAGTGCTACCGTAATCGGCTGTGTGTCGGATCCTGAATACACCACACCAAACAAGAAGTCGTTCCAGATCGATGTGAACTGCCAAATCACGGTCACCATAATGATTGGCGTTGAAAGTGGCAGCAGGATTTTGAAGAAGATGGTAAAGAACCCCGCCCCATCCAGCTTCGCTGCTTTGATCAACTCATCAGGAATGCTGATGTAGAAGTTGCGGAAGAACAATGTCGTAAAGGCCATACCGTAGATAACGTGAACAGTTACCAAACCCGCTGTGGTATTAGCTAAACCCAACTTACCTAGCACCGCCGCCATAGGCAGCAAGATGACCTGAAATGGGATAAAACAGCCAAACAGCAATAAGCTAAAGAAGAGGTTCGAACCACGGAACTGCCACTTAGTCACAACATAGCCATTGAAAGCGCCAAGCAAGGTTGAGATCGCAACAGCAGGTATAACCATCTGGAAAGAGTTCCAGAAATAACCTTTCACACCTTCACATTTCACTCCGGTGCAAGCTCCGTCCCAAGCTTTATACCAAGCATCAAACACCCACTCTTTAGGTAGGCTCATCAAATTACCCGCTTTGATATCTGGTAAGGTTTTGAATGAAGTGATAACCATGACAAACAATGGCATCAGGTAAACCAGACAGAAGAAAATCAGCGCTGAGTATATGAACAGGCGAGCAAAATTCATGTTGTTAGTCATGATTTCTTCTCCCTAAGTTCGGAATACAAATACGGCACCAGAATGGCAAGAATTCCGGCTAGCATCATCATGGCACTGGCAGCGCCAAGGCCAATCTGACCACGCGTAAATGAATGGGCATACATAAACAGTGCTGGTAGGTCTGAGGAATAACCTGGCCCGCCAGCCGTCATTGCTGTCACTAAATCAAAACTCTTAATCGCAATATGCGATGTAATGATTACCGCGCTAAAGAACACTGGCCGCAGACAAGGAAGAATAATTTTCACGTAAATCGTCGGTAGGTTAGCACCATCAATTTGAGCAGCTTTGATGATCGAGGAATCGATACCACGAAGACCCGCGAGGAACATCGCCATTACAAAACCGGAAGATTGCCATACTGCAGCAATAACCAAGGTATAGACCGCCATATCAGAGTCAACCAACCAGTCGAATTTGAAGTCTGTAAATCCCCAGTCGTGCATCAGTTTCTCGATGCCCAGACCTGGGTTTAGAATCCATTTCCAAGCCGTACCCGTGACAATGAAAGACAACGCCATCGGATAGAGATAAATGGTACGAATCGCCCCTTCCTGACGAATATTTTGATCGAGCAATATTGCTAGACCGACACCTAAGCCGATTGCGACCAGCATAAACAGCAGGCCAAAAATACCTAAGTTTGAAATTGAAGTGATCCAACGGTCGTTGTCCATTAGCTTTTCGTACTGGGTAAAACCGACAAAATTAAAGCTAGGTAGAAATCGAGAGTTGGTCATAGATAGTGCGGCAGTCCAGAAGATGTAGCCGTAAATACACACCACAGTAACCAACATGGTCGGTGCTAATACGATCTTCGGCAGCCAGGTTTGTAGCCTGTCAGCAAAGCTTGGCTTATAGACAGACTGACTTTTTGACCCAGTCAAAACATGCTCCATAACGAATCCTTGTGACACTTTTCCTGAAAGTAAGTCTTAGAAGGAAAGGACAAGCAGGCTCCCCACAAGCCTGCCTGCCCTTGGGGGTGACAGAATAAAGCGCTTTTAAATCGCCGCTTTTACTGCTTTCGCCAGTTTCTGCGCGGCATCTTGCGGATTGGCATCTTTGTCATTAAAGAAGTTAGTCACAACGTCAAAGATCGCACCTTGTGCGTAACTGGTAGTTGACATGCCGTGCGCCATACTTGGTACGAGATCACCAGATTTCGCCGTCGCTTTAAACTCGTCCATTGAATCCAGCGCACACTTGTCAAACTTAGACATATCCATATCTAGGCGTACTGGAATAGAACCTTTATTCAGGTTAAACACTTCTTGGAATTTAGGGTCAAGAATGGTGGCAGCCAGCGCTTTTTGCGCTTGTTGATTACCTGATTCGCCTAGCTCAAAGAAAGCAAAGCTGTCGACATTATGAGTAAATTGACCTGCGGTACCCGGAGCTGGTACACAGACATAATCTTTACCTGCCACTTTGCCGGCTGCTGAGAATTCGCCCTTCGCCCAATCACCCATGATTTGCATCGCTGCTTCACCATTGATCACCATCGAAGTCGCAACGTTCCAGTCACGGCCCGGCGAGTTTGAGTCGATGTAATCATGCATTTTCTGGAATTTGGCAAACACGTCGACCATCTTGTCGCCAGACAGAACATCCATATCCAGCTCAACAAAGGCTTTGACATAGTCTTCGCTGCCTAAAACATCAAGCGCAACCGCTTCAAACACAGTAGCGTCCTGCCATGGCTGACCACCGTGGGCCAACGGGATTAAACCAGCTGCTTTAATTTTGTCACCTGCGACAAAAAACTCATCCAAGGTCGTTGGGACTTTTGCGCCCGCTTTTTCAAATACCGCTGGGTTTGCCCAAAGCCAGTTCACACGGTGAACGTTGACTGGCACAGCGACAAAATCACCATCCCACTTCATGACGTCGGTCACCATTTTTGGCACTACGCCATCCCAGTTACCTTTTTCTGCAACGTCATCAAGATTAGTCAGGAAACCCAGACCACCCCACTCTTGAATGTCATGGCCTTTTATCTGCGCCGCTGAAGGTGGATTACCTGACACCGCACGAGTTTTCAGTACCGTCATCGCACTTTCACCACCGCCACCAGCAACCGCAAAATCCTTCCAGCTATGGCCTTGTTCTTCCAGCATGTCTTTCAGAACAGAAATGGATTTAGCTTCGCCACCCGAAGTCCACCAGTGAAGTACTTCAACTTCCCCCGCTTGAGTCATAGAGGCCGCTGATAGAAGGGATAAGGTAAGTAGGGTTTTATTCATTTTCATTATTATCTTCCATGTATTGGATTAGACACAGGGCTGACAGCGAACAAGCCCCTGTTTCATGTGTTCGAAAATGAGTGTATAGATTTGTACAGATTAGATTGAAACAAACCGTAATAATAATGTAACACCAATGTTACATCAGACTTCAAGTGTCGGTGGGATAAAGAGTTGCGCTCTCAAACCGCCTTGTGGGCGATTGCTGATAATGAGATCTCCACCATGCCCATGCAGAATGTTACGGCAGATACCTAAGCCTAAACCGTGGCCTTGGTCATCAGAAGCTAAGCGAAAATACGGCTCAAAAACTGCTTCGAGCTTATCACTTGGTATTCCCGGTCCAACATCGTCAATCGAGACGGAAATCCATTCATCCGTTACTTCAATCGACACGCTCGCACTATTTCCATATTTAACCGCATTATCGATTAAATTGGTCAACACTCGCTTAATGGCTAAGGGCTTAGCCACCATAGGTTCCATCTCGATTGGAATGAAAGTGACACAATCACGCTTAAAGTTCATCGGCTCGATTACCGACTGAATCATGGCATTGAGATCAATAAAGGCATTGTTCTCGTGTAAATCAGTGTCTTTCACACATTGAAGTGCGCCTTTGACCATCATCTCCAGCTCATCTAAGTCCTGATTGAATTTATGACGTTTTTTGTCGTCATCGAGTAGCTCAGCTCTTAAACGTAATCGAGTAATCGGCGTTTTGAGATCATGCGATATAGACGAAAACAGATGCTCCCTATCAGCCACATAGCGTCTGATACGCTGCTGCATACGATTAAACGCTCGCGTCGCAGTGACCAGTTCGCTCGCCCCTTCTTCACCTAGTGGCGGCTGATCAATATCCATGCTCATTTCATTGGCCGCTTTTGCCAAACGCTTTAAGGGTTTGACTTGCCGACGCATTAACAGATAAGTCAGACCAAGCAACAAGGTCGTCGAGAAGAAGATAAACAGGATCTGCTCTCGACCAATTAAGGTGTCATCTAATGTGACATAGGGTGCGGGAAGTAACGCAGCAATATAGACCCACTCATTGCTCTTAAGCTCGATCTGTACCACTAGGACGGGAGGATCAATGGGCGATAATGTTAAAGTATGATGCGCCCATGATTTGGGTAAATCACTAAGGTAGATGTCATTCTTTAGTAGACGAAGATTGTGCGCATGAGAAAAGTCGACTGATATCGAAGACACCTTAGGTAACTTGTCGTTGAGCACAGTTTCCACCGCAGAAAGTGAGGCTCTTTTTAACTGTGTATCTGGAATTGGCTCAACAATCAGCTTTTCTTTGTTGAATGACACAAAGAAACGCGTACCACCCATATTACGAATCTGATCCAGTACAATATGACGATAGCGCGTCGGTAGGGATTGGAAAAATGTCACGGTTGAGGCAAACATGTTCGCCATGCTTTCAGAGGCAGACTGAATACCTGCCAACTCTTTTTGCTTCGATTCGGTATACCAGATAGCCGTGGCAATGCCCTGTGCTAATATCACCGCTAACAACGCTAGCCCTAGAGTACGGGTGACCAAGGAATTGGGTTTTAGCCTATGTAATAGAGCGTTCATCTATCAATGTTCGATGCTGACTGGTACGGCGAGGATATAGCCATTACCGCGCATAGTTTTAATATATTGCGGGTATTTACCACTATCACCCAGACGCTGACGCAAGCGACTCAACTGCACGTCAATACCTCGCTCAAAAGGAAGTGCCTCTCGCCCTCTGGTCGCAAAAGAGATCGTATCGCGATCTAAAACTTCATTCGGACGCGAGAGAAACAGCATTAAGAGTGCAAAGTCACTGCCCGACAGATCGTGTTCTTCTTGGGTATCACTATGGGTAATTTTGTGCGCTAAGGTATCAAGTTGCCAGTCGCCAAACGTAATCTGTTTTGGTAGAGAATCCGAACTTTTTTCTTCATTGGCTTGAACTCTTCGCAACACCGCTTTTATTCGAGCAATGAGCTGACGTGGATTAAATGGTTTGGCAATGTAGTCATCGGCACCAATTTCCAGGCCAATGATTTGATCAGTTTCATCCGACACTGCAGTCAGCATAATAATTGGTACATTAGAATCGCGACGAATGTGTTGGCACAAGGTAAAGCCGTCATCACCCGGTAGCATCACATCAAGAAGCACCATATCTGGGTAGCCTTCTTGATCGAGGTGCGCTTTTAATTCATCTCCATCCGCCACGGCGTTGACCTGATAACCCGCTTTGGTCAGGTATTCACCCAACAGCTCCCGAATTTCTAGATCATCATCTACAACAAGTATCTTTGCGTTCATTCACTTCAATTATTACTTACGATGTCTGGCTCTAGTTTAGAGATTAATAGGAATGGGGCAGATTGATAAAATTGGATTATTTGATCACAAAACAGATTCAGATCACAACCTATTAACAAATATAAAAGTAATTCAGTACTTTTTCACAAGAGAGGCCAATTAGGAAGAGCAGCTGAAGGGAATTGACTAAAGCGGTAGTTAAGGTTGATCGGCGACAGAGAAGACATATGCAGTCCATTTGCAAAGCTGTTACCGCAGACAGTAGCATAAAGCCGATAGATATGCTTCGAAAGCTGCCCTAATAAATGATGTTATAACCATATCCCTGAACACTTATTAAGGCTTTGCTTTATTATCATTCATTATTAAATAAGAGCGAAAACACCCACAATCCCGACAAGAGAAAATAGGCAAGTACGGCTGATAACGCCAAAGTTAGAAGGTTGGATCATTTCTTGATGCTGCATACATTCTCCTCATTGTTTTTGTTACATCTTGATTACAATATGATGAATTTGATGAGGTTTCTCAATACACAATAAGATTAAATTTTTATGACAATCTGAAAAATTTGAGAGTTTAAGCCTACTTTTCGAGCTTTAAAGAGTGTAAACAATTGGTTCCAGTGCGCGATTTGTCAGTAAATTGCAGCTAAAGTTCGTGAAAATCTAATTAAATGAAGGCAATTAAGATTTCAGTCCATTCAGGAACGAAGCGGTAAATTTATTTCAAGCCTAAGCTAATGCGCACAAAGCTATCATCTTCGTAATCAACTTTATGTTCAAAGATTGCGGAAGCGTAAATGGTTCGAAGAATGGCATGCTTTTCGCCACGAGTACCACGAAATAGCATTGAAATATCAGCAGATAGACGATTGCGATTATCAAAATGCGCATTCAAATCCGGTGACAGCACACACAATAGACAACCTTTAGGATTAAAGGCTAAGTCCACCTCTTCTGCACTAGACACCAGCACCGTTGTATTGAGTTCTTTCTCTATAGAGTTGATAAGCAAAAGAAAACTGTCTAAATGAGGCAATTCATCACCATGAACTGGTGAGAACAGATTGCCTAGCATTGATTCCATATCCAGACGCTGAGATCGAGCGTGACTGACCAGAGAGCGGACTTTCTTCTTAAAAGGCTTATACTTCTTGCTGTTAGCCGCCTTGTTCAGCCAAGCAGAAAGTATATCATTGATGTCCGAACGCGACTTTCGGCCTAAAGCCTGTGCAGAATGATTAGTGTGCAGATGAAGCAATGCATGTAATGCTAGCTCAGACAGAAGAGGCTCAAACTCGGGTTTAATTTTAGTATGGATACTGCGCATGTTGTCTGAACGTATGGGGCCCTGTTCAAGCTTTAATCAATTTAGGTACTTTGAGAAGGAACGACATGCTACAGAAAAGCTCAGCTTATGTACAGGTCAAATTCAGTGCAATCGTCACGCTATGGTTATGAGCCAGTTTTCATCCTTTCACAGAAAGACAAAACCCTGACAGCCGCTAAGCCATCAGGGTTTTTAAAGAAATGGCACGCCCTGCAGGATTCGAACCTGCGACCACATGCTTAGAAGGCACGTGCTCTATCCAACTGAGCTAAGGGCGCGCTACAGGGAAAGGATTATACGAGTTCGAGTTCTTAAAACAAGGTATTTTCTTAACATTCTGATCTGAATGACTAAAAAAAGGTCACCAGATTGCATTTTGATTAAAAACACCTCAAGGCAAACGTTTGCTTATAGATGTTAGTCAAATTTTTTGCGACAATGCGCGGCAACTAGATAGCCATTCTATTTAAAGGAACGCCATGACTGCTCAAAATATTGATGGAACACTTATTTCTCAAACCGTTCGATCGGAAGTTGCCGCTCGTGTGAAGGCTCGTGTCAATTCTGGCTTAAGAGCACCTGGCCTTGCTGTAGTGCTGGTCGGGGAAGATCCGGCATCGCAAGTGTACGTTGGAAGCAAGCGTCGCGCGTGTGAAGAAGTAGGATTCGTATCAAAATCATTTGATCTTTCTGCTTCAACTTCAGAAGAAGCATTGTTGTCTCTAATTGATGAGTTGAATGCTGACGAAGAAATTGATGGTATTCTGGTACAGCTTCCGTTACCCGCTGGTATCGATACAACACATGTATTAGAACGTATTCACCCAGAAAAAGACGTTGATGGCTTCCACCCTTATAACGTTGGTCGTCTTGCTCAACGTATCCCTAAACTTCGTTCATGCACACCCAAAGGCATCATCACGTTACTTGACCGCTACAATATAAACCTTCGCGGTATGCATGCGGTTGTTGTGGGCGCGTCTAACATTGTAGGCCGCCCTATGACGCTTGAGCTTCTGCTAGCGGGCTGTACAACGACCACTTGTCACCGATTCACCAAAGATCTCGAAAGCCACGTGCGACAAGCTGATGTAGTGGTAGTGGCGGTAGGTAAACCTAACTTTATTCCAGGTAATTGGATCAAAGAAGGCGCCGTGGTAGTCGATGTCGGTATCAACCGCTTAGAGTCTGGAAAACTAGTCGGTGACGTCGATTACAAAAACGCAAAGGAAAACGCGAGCTTTATTACGCCCGTTCCTGGTGGTGTTGGTCCAATGACAGTAGCCAGCTTGATTGAGAATACAATGTTGGCTTGTGAACAGTTTCACACCAAACAGAAATAACAAAAAAGCCACTCTCAAGAGTGGCTTTTTCAATCATCCAGTATGAATCATAGCTTTTGTCGACCTAACAGTGAATGTGAGAGCGTTGTGCCATCCACCAACTCTAATTCACCACCTACAGGGACGCCATGGGCAATTCTGCTCGCCTGAACCTGATGTTCCTTACACAATTCAGCGATATAATGTGCTGTGGCCTCCCCTTCGACTGTGGGGTTGGTCGCGAGAATGACTTCGGAAACATCCCCTCGGCGTAAGCGGTAGTCGAGCACGTCCAGACCAATATCACTCGGACCAATTCCATCAAGGGGAGACAAATGCCCCATCAAAACAAAATAGCGGCCAGAAAACTGTCCCGTTGACTCTACAGCAGCAATATCAGCCGGGCTTTCAACTACACAAATTTGACCATTTTCCTGACGTTTAGGATTGGTACAAATATGGCAGGTTTCTTCTTCGGTAAACGTGCGACATTCATTGCAGTGACCAATTTCCGTCATCGCATGGCTTAACGCATCCGATAACTGCAAACCACCTTTTCTATCGCGCTGTAACAAATGAAAGGCCATACGTTGAGCCGACTTGGGACCAACCCCAGGCAGACAACGCAAGGCCTCCATCAATTGCTCCAGCATATGACTGGTGCGCATTAACTAACCCTATCGATTAGAAAGGCATTTTCATGCCCGGTGGTAGTTGCATACCTCCAGTCACGCCAGCCATTTTTTCTTTCTGAGTTTCTTCAACACGACGAGCAGCATCGTTGAAAGCAGCAGCGATAAGGTCTTCTAACATTTCCTTGTCGTCTTCCATCAGACTTTCATCAATTTCAACGCGACGCACGCTGTGGCTGCCCGTGATAGTGACTTTTACTAGGCCTGCACCAGACTCACCTGTCACTTCCATATTTGCAATTTCTTCTTGAAGCTTTTGCATACGCTCTTGCATTTGCTGGGCTTGCTTCATCAAATTGCCCATACCGCCTTTACCAAACATGATTATCTCTCTGGTTATTTAGCCTATTTCGTTAATAAATGGGGTCGAAGTATGACTTTTCAACCCCAGAATTAGATTGGTCGTACACTGTCTTTATCGAGTTCTGCAGCAAATCTTTGCTCAATGAACTGAACATGATTATCATTTTCTAAGCTCACAAACGCCTGTTGCAATCTTCCTTGATAAAGTTTTTCTCTCAGCTCTAAAGGTGTTTCTCCGCTATCGCCTATCTCAACAGTAAGATGGCAATCCTCACTAATAGCTCTGTTGACTGCCTCGAGTAACTCACTTTGCGCACGCTCTGTATTTAAATGCGCCTGCTGAGGCCTTAATGTTAGTGCGATTAATGAACCTTGTTTTTCATAATGGGAGTTCAGAGCCAATTGCTCAGTCAGCTTAGCCGTGTCCAGCTGACTAATCAGCTTCGCCCACTCATTTTTCCCTAGGCTCTCTTCTGCTAATTTTTGGGCCATTTCAGGTGTTTTCTCATGCTCCAACGCTTTTTTTATCTGAGTTGGAGTCAGTTCACTGTCCTGTTTTTCGACTTGAGTTAGGGTCGGCTTCCACTGATAAGGTTCATTCTTAATCGGCTCAGGTGTCGCTACCGACTGCGAGTTTGACAATGGCGACACCGGCAGAGTTCCTGATTGTCGCTGAGCAACTCGGTCAAGAACAGATTCTGATTTTTTTGCTGATGTCGCGTTAGCCTTTTTTGGCGTATTTCCTTGGTGGTTCCCTTTACGTTGAGAACGAAGCTGATGACGCAACCCACTCACAGGCGATGTAGGTTGGCCCTGTTGTACTGAAGGCGGAACCTGCTGCTCTTGAGACATAGATGGAACCGGTGTGTCTTGCTGTAAAGGCTCGTAATCCATAGGCTCATGGCTATATTGCTCTGGCATGTAACCAGCCGGCGGTAACGCTTCTCGATCCTGACGATGGGAAGGAGTCGGTACGACAGGCGACGTGGTACTGTGAGTCGTCGCACTAGAGAGAGGTTGAGAGACTGGCGCTTGAGTCTCCGGCTCTGACGGAACAACATCTGTCGAGATAGCATGTGCTTGAGGTTTTGCCGACGGCCTGAATGCCATCATTCTCAGCATAACCATCTCTAGACCAATGCGCTCTGAAGGCGCTAAAGGAAGATCTTGGCGACCTTTCAAAGCAATTTGATAATACAGCTGAACATCTTGAGGCGCTAAAGCACGACTCAAAAGCTCTACTTTTTCTGCGTCAGGCTGCGCCTTGTCCAAGGTTGCAGGCAGTGCCTGATACATTGCTAGACGATGCAACTGAGTCGCAAGCTGTTGGAGCAGCCCATCCCATTCAACGCCGTTTTGCGCTAAGGCTGATAAACGGTCCATCGCCACCTGAGGTTGCTTTGAGCTGATCGCCTCAAGCAAATGCAACGCCTGGTCGGTATCCAGTGTGCCCAACATGTGTGCCACGCTGTCAGCAAGTACTTGCCCGTTACCTAATGCAATGGCCTGATCACTTAAGCTCAATGCATCACGCATACTACCATCAGCAGCGTGTGCGATCATTCCAAGCGCTCGCGGCTCAGAGGACACTTGCTCATGTTTTAAAATATGATCCAACTGTTCATGGATAGTATCAACACTGATTGGCTTGAGATGAAACTGCAAACAACGGGATAAAATGGTAACAGGTAGCTTTTGCGGATCAGTCGTCGCCAGAAGGAATTTCACATACTCAGGCGGCTCTTCGAGTGTTTTAAGTAACGCGTTAAAACTGTGGCGCGAGAGCATGTGGACTTCATCGATTAGATAAACCTTAAATCGACCACGTGCAGGCTTATATTGCACGTTATCCAGCAATTCACGAGTATCTTCAACTTTAGTGCGTGACGCAGCATCGATTTCCAATAGGTCGACAAACCGGCCTTCATCGATTTCTTTACAAGTAGCACAAGTACCACAAGGCGTCGCTGTGATCCCTGTTTCACAATTCAGCCCTTTTGCAAACAATCGACCTATCGTCGTTTTCCCAACACCACGTGTACCGCTAAACAAGTAGGCATGATGGAGCCGGTTCTGGGCTAAAGCATTTTCCAATGCTGTCAAAACATGGCTTTGCCCTACCACTTCATTGAAGTTAGTAGGTCGCCACTTTCGAGCTAAAGCAAGATAACTCATGAGTATATCCGATTAATGGCCGTCAAATTCACAGATACTGTATACGTCGAGGCCTAAACCTTCTAGACGCTTGTCGCCACCAATCTCTGGAAGATTGATAACAAATGCAGCATGTTCCACAACGCCACCCAACTGACGAATCAGTTTCGTTGTCGCTTCAATAGTGCCACCAGTAGCCAAAAGATCATCAACAACCAACACTTTGTCACCTTGCGAAATCGCGTCAGTGTGGATTTCTAGTGTGTCAGTGCCGTACTCGAGATCATAAGATTGAGCAACGGTCTCACGTGGCAGTTTACCCGGCTTACGCACAGGAACAAAACCTAGGCCTAGCTCAAGTGCAAGCGGAGCCCCAAAGAGAAAACCACGCGCTTCTGTACCTACAATTTTGGTGAAACCCATGTCCTTGTATTTTTCAACTAATAGTTGGATCGTCGCTTGGTAAGCAGGAGCGTCTTCCATCAAGCTGGTCACGTCACGAAATAGAATGCCTGGCTTTGGATAATCTGGAATACTTTTGATGCTGGATTTGATCAGTGAGATTGTTTCAGTTGTCATAACTCATTTCTTAGATTGGCTAAGCGTGTACCTATCTTGTCATTATGTGGTGACGCTAGCGGGGTTCTCTGCACATTTGGGTCATCAACCGCTGACTTAAATGCTCTGTGCCTACAATTATAAACGCCCACTCTGAAGAGCGGGCACACTTTACTGCAATCTTAGTGATTTTCTTGCTTGTCAGCAAGGCGCTCTATCACTGGTAAACGAATAAACCAAGTCAATAAGATGATCAGCATGACTACCAGCATAATCTTTAGCCAAAAGTGGGGAACAACCCAAATAGAAAAGGTAAAGCTCGCGACCATACAAATGGCTCCACGTGTTTTTACTTTGCTGGTTACTGCACCATGCTGATGCCAATTGTCTAAGATAGGCCCAAACGTTTTGTGCTCATGCAACCAACGATGGAAGGTTGGGCTACTGCGCATAAAACACGCACTGGCAAGAAGAATAAATGGCGTCGTTGGGAGAAGAGGGAGGAATATGCCCAGAAAGCCCAGGCACAAACTTAAGCTACCGACAATATTTAAACCAAGTCTTTGAATACTGATGGTAAGCTCCGAGAAATCAATTAGAAACCCGCGTATCCGTTCATTACACGAATCCAAGTTAACGTGGCTGGTAGTGTAGGGATCAGTAGCACTGCAATAAAACCTAGAAAGTAGAAAATATTGTAAGGTTCTTTGAAATCTTTGTCTGCCATGGGATTACTTCTCTAATGTAGTGACGATTTTCCGACCACGGGTTAAACTTTCGTTAAAACATTGGGTCATTTTTGTTTTGGCGGACTATACCCTAATACCTTGCACATAAACACCGAATAAAAAAAAGGTTATTCCACTATTCAACTCGATGCAAAAGGAGCGCTTACGCACTCCCTCCGCGGAAAATATCTAAGCTGAAACTACTTGAACCCAAGCAGCTTAAAGTTAACTGGCAAGCAGACTGTATTGGCAGATCAGTGGTAATGAAGTTCTTCGCACAACTATCCCCTAGCCTCACACCCGCAGGTATGTGCTGCGAAAAGTAGCCATTAGACCACTGAGCATCTAATCCGGCAGGTAAAATAGATAGTGTTCCTTCAGACACATCAGCTAATCCAAACAGGGCACGTACTGGACTCGCACATTCGGAACACGTCACCCCTTTTTCAAGGAGGTCAGCAATGTCTTTCAGATCCGCGTTGAAACACTTCAGATTTCTTAAGTAATCATGGAACAACGCGCGTACCAGCAGAGTCGTCGCTGCACCGTGCTGCCCTTCGCTCGCTGAGTCAACAAGATAAAACGCAAACTGGCCATTCATAAGCCAAGCATAATCAAACACTAGAGGCATAACATCTGTGGACTGCAATAAGCGGTAACTGCACTTCCAATCCCCCTGAGACGTATCCTTATCAGGTAGCAAAGCATGAAGTAAATCTTTCGCAGCAATGGGATTGTCTTCGAGATATTCGAGGTGCCAATGTAACTCCTGTTCCTCTGGCATATCACCGCTGTCTACACGAAACCATTGGCTGGCAAAATCACGCTGATCACAAAGATGGTTATCAGAATCGTCGAGTGTGTTCTCGATTGCACTCGCGAGATGCTCATGATTTGCAATTGGCTTCGGTAAAAAATCCTTAATACCGAACCGTAGCGCTTTTGCTACATCTGACATTTCATCGGTTGCAGACACAACGATCAACGGGAGCGATGGGTACTCTAAACTCACCTCTTCCACAAACTCTATACCATCCAACACTGGCATAGATAGATCGCACAAAATGATATCGGGCTCAGCATCTCTGAGCTTTTTAAGACCTTCTAAGCCATTTTCAGCTTCTACGATTTGATAACCTTGAGCTTCGAGAAACCCGCTGGTAATCTTACGAAATACAGGATCATCATCGACTAGCATAATCCGTTTTGGGCTGGCAGCCAGCTGAACTGAGGGCTTTGTCGCCACTTCGTATGTTTTATGCATAAACCTTCGCCTCACACAACTAAAAACGTACAACTGCTGTTATTATTGTTTTTATAACTCGTTTCAAACACTCATTTAAAAGTAGTCGCGAAAGTGTATTTATACAAATCTTCCACTTCGCGCACTTGTTACATACTATATGTATGCAATGTCAAAGATCGTAAAACTTGTTGATGTGACTCAACCTTTGACATCTGATATAGATATAAATTAACCAAATCCATAAAAATGTGTCGGACATAATGAAATTAGACGATCTCAACCTGTTTAGGCTAGTTGTGGAAAATGGGAGCTATACCGCCACGTCTCGTAAGACGATGATTCCCGTTGCTACAATCACTCGACGCATACAAGCGTTGGAAGAGGCTCTAAACCTTAGACTGCTCAATCGCCATGCTCGTAAGCTTTCTCTCACAGAAGCTGGCGAACGTTTTTACAACGAATGCTCTCCGCTACTCAACAGACTGACCCTAGCCGCTGAAGAGATCACTGACGAATGTCGTGGCGCTGCGGGTAAAATTCGTATTTCAGCACCATCTAACCTCACTAAGAGAATGATGATGCCGATGTTCAATGAGTTCATGACGCATTATCCGGACATTAATATTGAACTCACTACCAGTAACCATGCAGATCAGCTCGACCCAACAGAATGGGACGTCATATTCCGTGTCGGCCCGCAACGAGATTCAAGCCTCATTGCTCGTAAAATCAGTTCTGTTGAAGATATCTTGGTTGCCAGCCCAATTTATTTGAAAAATAACCCAGCCCCAAAACATGCCGAAGATTTACATACCCACCCGCTGTTAAAAGGTGCTCCTCTCCTCAAATGGCAACTGACTAACGCCAGTGGAGAAACCGTTGTAAATAATGATAAAGGACGTTTTCAAGCAAACACCTTAGACGTGGTGCGTAGTGCCTGCTCAGATGGCTTGGGTATAACGCTTATGCCTGATGCGATGCTTAAGGAGTACCTCCAAGATGGCAGTTTAGTGCGGGTTCTTGAAGAGTGGAGCGCAAACCCACGAGATATCTACATGTTGTATAACCACAAAGACCACCTACCAGAAAAAGTACGCTTGTTTATCGACTTTGTGATCGCTTACAACATCCATTGATAAACAAAAAGAGCTTGGGGGAACCCAAGCTCTTTTGTTACAAGTACTCGACAAACTTACTTAGGTCCCGTTCTGGTACTTTCATTGGGTTACATGATGGTGTTCCCAAGTAGAGAAAGCCAACAATTTCATCTTCCCCTGTTAGACCAAACGCATCGTGAACTGCTGGGTGAAACATC
Organism: Vibrio neptunius; assembly: GCF_000967495.1. Classification (GTDB taxonomy): domain Bacteria; phylum Pseudomonadota; class Gammaproteobacteria; order Enterobacterales; family Vibrionaceae; genus Vibrio; species Vibrio neptunius. The sequence goes on from NZ_JXXU01000022.1 coordinate 73,118, forward strand.
CACTTTCCTGAGCGCCAAAAGCCTTGAAAACCTTGAGCCACCGCGGCCATTTGCATAGCCTGCACCGCACAACCCGCAGATAGATATTGCTCCAGTGGCGGTACTTTTTCATGCTGAGTAACTTTAGCAATCACTGTGATAACCATAGGTGCTCGGAATGGCGCATTTTTCAGTTTATCTAAAACCGCGTCTTCGCTGTTCTCGACTTTGGCCGCTGACACCAGAATGTGTGACAGCTTGTTAAGACCTTCACCTTGGGAAATAACAAAGCGCCAAGGTGTTAAGCCTGCGTGATCTGGGGCTCTCAATCCAGCACGGATTATATTCTCAAGCACCTGTCCTTCTGGCGCAGGCTCAGACAATTTTGCTATCGAACGACGGTTGAGCAACAAATCTAAAGCATCCATTTGAAATCCTTACTGAGTTTTTATCTTTGCTTTGGCTTGATCATAACCTCAGGTAACAAAAAAGGCGAACCTTACGGTTCGCCTTACCATCTTCGATCTCGCGTTACTCGTAAAACGATTTCTCTAACCCTGCTCGGGTCAACAAACCATCACAAGGAGCGAAACGATCCCCGTATTTCTGCGCGTGCTCGTTCATCATTTCTACCAGTTTCTTCACACCAATCTGGTCCATATAGCGGAATGGACCACCAAGGGAAGGAGGGAAGCCAATACCAAAAATAGCACCAATGTCACCATCTCGAGGGCTACGAATAATGCCTTCGTCAAGACAGCGAACCGCTTCATTCAACATAGGTAGCACACAGCGCATCGCGATGTCTTTCTCTGCCATCTTAGACTCTGGTGACAAGCTAAGTAGCTTATACACTGACTTGTCGACTTCCTTCTTCTTACCTTTATAGGTATAGAAACCTTTACCTGTCTTACGTCCTTTACGATTATCATTCAGCAAGATATCGAACACGTCAGGACCTTGGAAACGTTCGCCTAATTCTTCAACCAGAATCGGCATAATCTTAGCACCGATATCGACACCAACTTCGTCAAGCAAGGTTATCGGGCCTACTGGGAAGCCATAGTTCAGCAAAGCTTTATCCAATTGCTCTATCGGCTCACCAGACATCAAAACTTGTGCCGCTTCATTCATGTACGGAGCAAGAATACGGTTCACGTAGAAACCCGCACAATCTTTAACAACAATCGGCGTTTTACCTTGCTTACGTGCAAACTCAACGACAGTCGAGATTGTTTCATCAGACGTTGTTTGATGAGGAATAACCTCAACCAACGGCATTTTTTCTACTGGGCTAAAGTAATGCAAGCCAACGATGTTTTCAGGTCGCTGAGCTTTTTCCGCTATCTGATGAATAGGCAGCGAAGAGGTATTAGTAGCAAAAATAGTGCTATCTTTCGCATTCTCTTCCACATCAGCGACCATTTGCTGCTTGAGGCTCAGATCTTCAAATACCGCTTCAACAATAACATCCGCATGATTGAAGCTGGTGAAATCGGTTCCACCTGACATCTGTAACATTTGGGACTGCAGCTGTGCTTTAGAAATAATGCGACGCTTGCGCTGCTTATCAAACAACTTGTAGTTGTACTTCAACGCGTTAAGAACACCATCGTTAGAGACATCTTTGATACGCACTGGAATTTTCGCTTTCGAGACGCTGACGTGGCTGATTCCAGCACCCATCAGGCCACCACCTAGAACCGCCGCACGTTCAATCGTTTTAGGCTCAGCATCGCTGCCATTCTCTTTCTTCATCTCGGTTGTCGCGAAGAAAATAGAGCGAAGTGCTTTCGACTCAGAGGTCATTACTAGCTCACCAAAGCGCTGTGCTTCTTTTTGCTGGCCTTTTTCAAACCCTTTCTCTAGACCGTAGCGAATCACTTCTAGGATTGCCTCTGCCGCTGGGTAATTGCCGCGAGTCTTTTCGAGGGTCTTCTTTGATGCTTGCTCAAAGATCACTTTACGACCAAGACCGGTATTAGCGATTAGCTTCTCTTTCGTTGAAACCTTGCGCTTAGCTCGCGATTTTCCAGCATGCTTTTCGACAAAGCTCTTCGCTACCTCAAGTAAAATCGTCTCAGGTACCACAGCATCCACAACACCAAGCTTCTTGGCTTTTTTAGCACGTAGCTGCTTACCTGTCAGGATCATATCCAAAGATGGCAATAGCCCAACAAGACGTGGTAGTCGCTGCGTACCACCAGAGCCTGGGAGCAGTCCAAGCTGTACTTCCGGTAACCCTAGTCGAGTTTTATCTGAGTTCGTACAAACACGGTAATCACATGCAAGGGCAAGTTCTAAACCGCCACCCAAGCAAGGGCCGTGAATGGCAGCAATAACAGGATAAGGTAAGTCAGATAGTTGCTGAAACATCTGTTGACCTTGTTCGGCTAAAGCTTGCGCTTGTGAAGTACTGTTACATGCGTCCAGCATCCTGACATCAGCGCCTGCGATGAAATTGTCCGGTTTCAGAGAGTGGATAATCAAACCTTTTACTGAGGATTTTTTCTCCTTCAGTTGGTTAAAGATGTCTTCCATTTCCTGAGCAAACGCTGCTTGTAAGGTGTTCATTTTCTCACCCGGAACATCAATAGACAGCCAGGCGATATCTTGTTCGTCTATTTTTAACTCAAACGCTTTTTGCTCGCTCATTACTCAACCTCCAAAACCATCGCTGCACCCAAACCACCTGCGGCACATGCTGTATTCAACGCTAGTCCACCACCTCGACGTTTTAGCTCTCGTAACGTCTGAGTAATCATTCGTGCTCCTGTCGCTGCAAATGGGTGACCATAGGCAATCGAACCACCCAGCACATTAAACTTATCCATGTCGATTTCACCGATCGCTTTGGATCGGCCCAGTTGCTCTTGAGCAAACTTATCAGAAGCAAACATCTTCACATTCGATAAGGTTTGAGCTGCGAATGCCTCATGCATATCAATCAAAGTAAGGTCGGACAGTTCAATACCCGCTCTGGACAGAGCCATCGGTGTTGAGTAAGAGGGACCCATTAACATATCCGTTTCAACACCAATCGCAGAGAATGCGTAAGATCGGATGTAACCCATGATATCGAGGCCCAACTCTTTTGCTTTGCCTTCACGCATCAGCATAATTGCCGCCGCTCCATCGGTGAGTGGCGTACTGTTTGCAGCGGTGACACTACCATACTGACGGTCAAAGGCCGGACGTAACTTTGCGTAACCTTCGAGTGTAGAGTCATAGCGAATGTTATTATCTTTTGCGAGCCACTTTTTATACGGTTCAGGGAATGCCGTCATGACCTCCCCTTCAATTTTCCCTTCATTCCACGCCTGAGCAGCAAGAGTATGAGAACGATGCGCCAACGCATCTTGCTCAAGACGAGTAATCGCATGTGATTTAGCCATCTGTTCAGCAGTTTGGCCCATCGACAAACCTGTTGAGTATTCTGCCACGGCTGGAGGCACTGGCATCAAATCTTTAAAGGACAAACTTTTAAGAATCTTGAGCTTTTGGCCTAGAGTTTTCGTTTTGCTCAGGGCGAGTAGATTCGCCGCTAGTTTTTTAGACACGCCAATGGGTAATACTGAAGAAGAGTCTGCGCCGCCCGCAATCCCCACATCAATCGAGCCAGACATAATGCTTTCAGCCACATTGACCGCCGACTGAAAACTCGTCGCGCAAGCTCGGGTCACGCTGTAAGCATCAGTGTGAATATTCATTCCTGTACCAAGAACGATTTCACGAGCAATGTTCGGAGCTTCCGGCATTTGCACGACTTGACCAAAAACGACTTGATCGACAAGCTTTGGGTCGATCTCAGTTCGCGCCATCATCTCGCTTACGACCATTTTACCCAAATCAACTGCTGGCACTTGACTGAATTCAGTACTTTGACGTGCAAATGGTGTACGCAAACCAGCGACAACCGCGACGCGCTCTCCGGAACGCGTTTTCACTTCCTGTTTGCCCATTGTTTCTCCTTTAAAGAATAGAGGTCTGACCAGAAACATTGTAATCAGAATGTTAATACAATCAAACGGTCGTTTAAATAAACGTGATTTAGGATGGAAAAGCAGTTTACTTGTTTGGAATGAACCAAAGCTGAATGGCAGTGGGATTTATAGATTAGATAGCTTGCAGAAAAAGCCTTGGTTTAGGCAAGCTGTTTGCAAAAAATCTATCATCTATAGTTACAGTGGCGGAGAATGTTGAGCAAAAAAAAACCACACAGAACTGTGTGGTCGGAATATATAAAACAATTAACTTACGCCAATTGAAAATAATCAGTTTCCTGATTAGGAGAAAGTAAAGTCAGCCTTCAAAAGGAAGTGTCATCTTGCTCAACATGTTGGTCATAAGACCAACTAGATGACAAGGAATACTATAACCGTTGAAACTGAGTGGATTTTGAAATAGATCAAGTTTATGTGGATTTATCCACTTAATTATATTTTATAAAATAATCCGATTAACTTTAATTCTATCAGTCGCTATGAGAACATTCGCTTGCACATAAAGTTGGACATGCCCATTTCATTCAGGTCTCACGAACAACCTTTACTTACAGGCGTTCAACAAAAACCACAGAGCAAATTTGGAGGCTCATGTGTCAATCATCAGTTTTTTTGGGAAGAAAAAGTCCAGCCGCCCGGTCAACTCGGATATGGACAGACAAAGAAAGTATGAAGCGCTTGTCAGAGCGTATCACAGAGACTTGTACCGTTACGCTTACTGGTTATGTAAAGACCAGTCGGTGGCAGAGGACTTAGTACAAGAAACTTGCCTACGGGCATGGAAATCTCTGGATAGTTTACAGGACGAAAAAGCAGCTAAATCTTGGCTCATTACCATATTGAGACGAGAAAACGCTCGCCGTTTTGAGAGAAAACAGTTTGACCTGGTCGATATTGATGATCACGGCAACGATGCAAAGGTCAGCGATGACCCACACCATCAATCCGAATGGATTCAGGCGCAGATCATGAAGCTGGAAGATGAGTATCGCGAACCACTTTTCTTGCAAGTCGTCGGCGGATTTAGCGGCGAAGAAATTGGTGAAATACTCGGTCTGAATAAGAACACTGTGATGACACGTCTCTTCAGAGCAAGAAACCAACTGAAAGATATGTTAGACACAGAAAACCGTCACAGAGGGCAGCAAAATGGATGAGTTAGAGTTTCGTCGTCGCATCATGTCCGATCCTAAAGACCGCGACAGCGATATGTTAGAAGCCATTAAGTCAAATGATGCCAATGGCAAGTTCGCCGATGATATAATGGATCTTGATGCTCAGATTGCCAAAGCAATGAATGTAGATGTCCCTGAAGAACTGGCGGACAGAATATTGTTCCATCAGACATCAAGCACAGAATCAAACGTAGTTAGACCAAACTTTGCTAAACGAGCAATGGCCATGGCGGCATCGATTGCGTTTGTTTTTGGCTTGCTCGTCGGACAGGTAAATTGGGGTAACCTCGTTGTATCTCCAGCACAAGCAAGTCTGGCTGATACTGCCATCAAGCACGTCATTGCTGAAAAGCCATTCGTTCAAAATTTGGATGAAAATGTCGCATCATCGCAAATCAACGCCAAGATGATGCCATTTGATCACCAGCTTGGTGAAAACTTCCCATATCATGTCTACTACCTCAATCATTGTGGGTTTGGTCAATCGAATGCACTTCACATGGTCTTCCGTGGTGAAAAAGGTAAAGTTACCTTGTTCTTAACAGGCATTACTTCAGACAAGACTGTCGACTTCGAGAAAGAAGGTATGGCGGGTGTTGTAGAACCTGTCGGTCAGACCAGTTTAATCTTGGTCGGAGAAGAAGGTGAAGATGTGGCCAAAATCGCCGAAAACTTGATGAGTATCATTAAGCCTATGAGTTAACCAAATTTTAACATTTTGTGACCCACCTCATGGCTTGAGCGAATCGTTCAAGCCATTTTTTTAGCATAAAATTAGAGCTCAAGCTCTAAAAAGAAGTTTTTTCCAGCATTTTCCTGCCAAATACACATCATTTCCATAATTTTATCATCCAATTAGCTAATGGTCGGATTTCTATCTTTTATACTTGAGTCTAGTATCAGCCACCACTGAGCTTTTGCTCGAGTATAACGTCCGGTAGAGACGAACAAAAAAGGAAAAAGCAAAAATGAACAAGACGCGTCTGTTTAAAAAATCACTTTTAGCAGTGACCATTGCCACAACCACAATGGCTTCGCAGCAAGCTCTCGCTGCCGGTTTCCAACTTAATTCTCAATCAGCGACTGGTTTAGGCCGTGCATTCGCTGGTGATGCTGTTATCGCCGATAACGCTTCTGTTATGTCTCGTAACGCTGCAGCAATGTCATTATTCGACCAAACAGAAGTGTCGCTTGGTTTTAACATCATCGACTCTGAAGTTAAAATAAAGGATTCGACTTACACTCAACCAGCTGCAGTCGGCGGTTCATCTAGTTCTGTCGATGACACAACAAACGACGCAACCTCTTTTGTGCCAAACTTTTATATTGTGCATCCTGTTAACGAAGAGTTTGCTGTCGGCCTTGGTATTTACTCTAACTTTGGTACAACCAATGAGTTTGATAGCAACTGGGGTAAAGGAACGGGTACAGTGTACACCTCATCAGGCGGCGCGAATACCATCGCTAGTGTGCCTGGTGCAGACGCTTTCGGCGGCATTACTAACGTTAAAACAACAAATATTGCTTTACTTGGTTCATATCGTCTTAATGAACAATGGAGCATTGGTGGCGGACTAGATATTATTTATGGTGAAGGGGAACTTAAACGCCAGACTACTGTAAATATAGTGGACAATCCGGGTGGCAACTTGGGTACTCAGAGCAGCGAGCTTATGAATATAGATGCGTCTGGGTGGGCAGTAGGGTTTAACTTAGGAACCGTATACGAGTTAAATGAAAACAACCGCTTCGGTTTAAGCTATCATTACAGCCCAGAGAAAGAAGTGAGCGGCACTGTTTCGTACAACGGTAACTCAAATATCGGCGATCTTAAGATCCCACTACCCGATATGTTTGAATTCTCTGGTTACCACCGTATTGAAGACACTAAATTCGCTGTTCACTACAGCGTACAATGGATTGGTTGGAGCGCTTTCGATCGCTTAGCAACAACTAACGGTACTGAAATTAAAGAATATAAGTGGAAAGATACCTTCCACTACTCTATTGGTGGTACCTACTACATTAACCAAGACTGGGAAGCTCGTGTAGGCTACATGTTCGACGAAGGCGTTCAAGATGAACTGACTTCAGTATCCGTACCTGATTCTGACCGTCAATGGTTCTCTGCCGGTGCTACTTACCATATCAACCAAGATCAAGCAATAGATGTTGGCTTCACCTATCTCATAGGCGAAGACCAAAAGGTTAACGACACCATCACAAGTGGTGCGAACACCATTAAGCTAGATACAACGACTAAAGCGACAGCTATGTTATTCGGTGTGCAATACACTCACAAGTTTTAACGTATGGTTAATAACAACTTTAAAGGGCCAGTTTTTACTGGCCCTTTCTTTTAGCTGAACGATAAAGCCCACTTTAAACCTCTGTTTATCAACTATTTTCAGCTTACACATGTACTCGTAAACAACATTTTCAGACTACGCGTGTACGCTCAGTTTACAAAACAAGCCATTAACATTTAGTTGATTAAGTAGGTTAATACTCATTTTTAAGTATTTTATACCAAATGCTAGCTTAACACTGTTTTTAATTTTTAAAGCAATAACTCTAAACTTATGATCGCATGACCATCTCTCGACACGTTCAGCGAACATTAAAATGAAAACAAACAAAACTCTCCTATCTCTTGCAGTGGCAGGTAGCCTTCTTTCAGTATCAGCATCAGTCAATGCAGCGGGATTCCAGCTCGCTGAATATTCAGCGACAGGGTTAGGTCGCGCCTACGCGGGTGAAGCCGCTATAGCCGACAACGCGAGTGCTCAGTGGCGCAACCCAGCAATGCTAACCTATCTAGAAGGTACTCAGATTTCTGTTGGCGCTATCTACGTCAACCCGAATGTTGATGTTAATGGTAGTGTGGATGGTTCTAAGTCAGCATTATCTACACTTCCTACATCCAATGCTTCTTCTGATGATTTCGCGAATGACGCCGTTATTCCTAACTTTTACCTCTCTCATAAGTACTCTGAAAAAGTCGCAGTCGGCTTTGCCTTGGGTACTAACTACGGTATGGAAACCAATCTGGGTGATGACTTTGCCGCCGCACACTTTGGTAATGAAGCCAGCGTCACCACGATGGAAGCTAATCTAAACGCCGCTTACAAGCTGAATGAACAATTCAGTTTTGGTGGTGGTCTCCGTTATGTCATGGGTGAAGGTAGCTTCGGTGCAAAAACACCGCAATACAACGTATTGTCAAAGCCGCAAGGCACTACTCTAAAGTACATGGAAGGTGATGATACCGCTTGGGGTTGGCAAATCGGATCAGCTTGGCAAATTAACCAAGATCATAGAATTGGCTTTACTTACAAATCTGAAATTGATCTAAAACTTGAGGGTTATGCAACGGGCTTTGGGTTTAACTCGCTACTGAGTAACGGAAACCGTGACAACGGCTCTATGGATCTCGCCTTACCAGCCACCGCTGAACTAGCAAGCTTCCACCAGCTAACGGAAAAGCTTGCTATCCACGCAAGTTTAAACTGGACTGATTGGAGCAGCTTCGAGAAGCTTGAAGCACAACTTGATACCTATGGTACTAAAATGGTCAAGGTTGAAAACTGGGAAGACAACTACCGTTTCGCCATCGGTGCCACCTATCAGGTTGATCAAAAACTAACTCTGCGTACGGGCGTCGCATACGACACATCAGCAGTCAGTGATAAAAATCGCACCATTACCATTCCAGAAACCGATCGTACATGGCTGAGCCTAGGTGCGAGCTACGAGTTTACTAAGCAGTTCACACTAGATGGTGGATTAACCTACATCCTCGCGAAAGACGCACCAATCACCGAATCACGCGGATACACATCGGATGATGAAGCACAAAATGTTGCAGGCCAATTCGTCGGCGAAACTAAAGGCAGTGTCTGGCTAATCGGTGTGCAAGCTAATTACACATTCTAAATAATTATCCCGCAAAGAAAAAAGGCTTGGTCAATGACCAAGCCTTTTTATTAGAAATCTTCATCCAGATATTCATCTAGGTAAGCTTCTTCATCTGCATCGTAATCATCCTTGGGCTCGATTTCTGCTTTAAAGTCTTGCCTCTGAAGAAACGCATCACGTGTCAGCGCATATGGATCAGGGGAGTTTTCTAGCATAGCTTCTTGGGATACCAATGCCGCACGCGTCTCCATACCTTCAAGCGCCCACTTACCTAGCCCAGCCCAGAAGTTAACTAACGACAGCGGTATATATAAGCCATCGACAATATCTGTGGATTCACGCACAGTCCAAGGTCCGTATCCCGGCACCATAACATAAGGACCATTGCCTACTCCGTAATGTCCAACAGCGTCACTGAATGCTTTCTCATTGTGATCTGTAATCCCCGCTTCTGAGGCAATATCAATAAGACCTAACAAACCAAAAGTACTGTTAATCCAAAAGCGATTAAAATGGTCAAGTGCTTTTTCACCGTTTCCCATCAACAGATTATTTACCATACTCGCTGGTTCATCTAAGTTGCCAAGGAAGTTAGATACACCATGACGCAATGGATCAGGCACATAATTAACATATGCCAACGAAACGGGACGTACAAAATAAGGGTCCAGGAAATCATAGTTAATGGTCCACATTGTGCGGTTGAAACCCTCAAATGGATCATTCACTTCAGATTCGGCTGACGTTGAGTATTCATTTTCTTGAGGAGAACCCGCACAGCCGAATAATAAAATCGACGTACAAGCAATCACCCAGATCTGAGACTTAAGGCTCTTCATTATTATAATTTCCATAAAAAAGGCTGGTATCATCACCAGCCTTCGTACATTCATAAGGAGTATCATTGATACTGCTTATCAATTATAACTTCAACAGGTTCGCCCATTTTAACGGCTTCGCTCTCTCCAAACCAGTCCCCTTGCTTCGTTGCGACATTTCCATCGCTATCTAAACGAACCCTTACCATCAAAGATTCGAGTGAAGAAAGCTTGCGATTTTGCAACATGCTATTCCCATCATCCAAAACAACAGTCCTTGGGAAAGAACCGAGTGGATACCTCGCTGCAGCAACTGGCATTGGCGCGCCATCAGCAGTGTGTACCGATACAATCAAAGCTGAGTTAGGGTCTGCTTGAACTTGCTCACTGATCGATATTAAAACGGATACCGATTGACCGCTAGAAACGTGTTCACCCATTTGTTTCTGAGCATTCTCGATACTTCGAGAAAGCATCTCGTAGCGACTATCTTGCGGGCCTATCATCTGCTGCATAACGCTCCAGTAGCGAACCGCTGCTGAATAATCTTTACGCTCGTACGCATCGAAAGCTAACAATGAGAATACGCGTAAATCAACATAATCACTTTGAACCAGTTGACCAAGTATCTTACGAGCTTTGTCTTGGTCGATATCATCCTGAGACAACATCAAAGCTTGCGCATAACCCAGTTTCACATCCGCGTTATCTGACTCAAGCCTGTACGCTTTTTTCATCGACCCAATTGCCGTTTCCACATCCCTGTTGGCGAGTGCAATTCGACCAAGAAGCAACCAGCCTGTAGAATCATCAGGTTGGTAATGCAAACGAGTGCGAAGTGCTAAAGTAAGATCTTGCATTTCGTCATCACTCAACGCCGTCCCTTCCGGTGCCATCAGCTTTTTCGACAGAGCAGGAAGATTGGCACTCACTTGCTGCCATTCTACGACTTCATCTGAAGCACCAAATGTCATATACATCGCATAAGACAATATAATGACCAGAAGGACCGATGGTATAAGTACTGCCGTAGGTGAAATACCATTTTCACGTTCTGCTTTTTGAGCTTGTGGAATGTCATCTAGCAGTGACTGTTTCAAATCGTCAATCAGCTCTTGTTGGTTTTCGACTAACCCTTCTTCAGTTTCTTCTTTAAGCTCCGATAAACGATCTTTGTAAAACGCTTTATTTAATTCATCACGTAATGCTTCATCATTATTCGCTCTTTTTCTAACGATTGGCAAAGCAATCAACAGTGAACTCAATGCAACGAGAATGACTGAAGCTACCCAAAATAGTGTCATTACTGCTTGTCTCCATCATTCTTATCATCCAACAGCGCTTTCAAGCGTGCTTCTTTCGCGTTATCCCAAGATTCTGTCTGCTCAGGTTGCACTTTACGCGATCGAGTTCTTAGGACAATAAAGCCAAAACCAAATACCAAGACAAAAATCGGTCCTAGCCATAAAATTGATGTCGCCATTGTGAATGGAGGATTATAGGTAACAAAATTGCCGTAGCGAGCAATCATGTAGTCAACAATTTCCTGTTTTGACTTACCTTCTTTAGTCATCTCATACACTTTTTGGCGTAAGTCGACAGCCAACTCTGCGTTGGAATCCGCAATCGTATTGTTTTGACATTTAGGACAACGAAGCGTATTTCCGAGTTCTTTGAACTGCTGCTCTTGTTCCAAATTTTCAAACTCATAAATTTGGATTGTGGCATGTGCAGCTAAAGACAGAGTCATCGCAGCAAGTAAAGCGAATATCATCTTTTTCATTGACCAGCCTCCGCGAGAACTTGCTCGTACATCGGCTTAAGCGTTTCGTTCCAGTTACGGTCATTCACATCACCGACATGGCGATAACGAATCTTCCCTTGTGCATCAATAAGGAAGGTTTCTGGGGCACCATATACGCCTAAGTCTAAACCAAGCATTCCGTTCCCATCGAATAAGCTAATCAGGTATGGATTACCCAGCTCATTCAGCCACTGAACAGCTTTATCACGCTCATCTTTGTAGTTCATGCCGATGATCTTCACACCTTGAGATGCTAACTCATTCAGGTATTGGTGCTCTGCATAACAAGTTGGACACCAAGTCGCCCATACATTTAGCAGTAGTGGCTCACCTTTAAAGATGGATTGATCATAAAGCTTGCCTGGCTCAGCGAGATCTTCAAGACGAAATTCAGGCACCGATTTTCCTACTAGCACAGATTCTAGCTTGGTAGGATCATCGCCATGCGAGTTTTTAATCAGTTGGGTAGCAAAGACAGCCACCAAGCCCAAAAACACAAAAAGTGGTATGAACAGTAGTTTCTTATTCATTATGCCTCCTGCGTCTTAGTGCTTTGTCTGAAACGATAGCGCTTGTCACTGATTGCAATAGCGCCGCCCAAAGCCATCAACAGGGAGCCTGCCCAGATCCAACGAACAAACGGTTTGTAATAAATACGCACGGCCCAAGACTTATTGTCATCTAGACGTTCGCCCATCGCAATATACAAATCACGAGTCATACCACGATCAATCGCAGCTTCAGTCATCATCGAGCGTGCAGTGCGATAGAAGCGTTTTTCTGCGTGAAGGGTATTAATGTACTGACCATTATGAGTGATCTTGAAGTCAGCAATATAACCATCATAGTTCGGGCCATCTTTGTCACGCAGTCCTTCAAAGTAGAAGTCATAACCTTGAATGTTGTAATGCTGACCAGGAGCTAAGCGTACATCTCGCTCGATGCTGTAGTTCTGAACCATCGCAATACCAATAATACTTACGGCAAGGCCAATGTGACCCATCATCATCGCCCAGTGACTACGCTGAAGTTTCTTGATGCCAACAGCAAAACTGTGACGATGAGTTGCACGTTCATGCAACTCAAAGCCGTGCATGAAGATAATCCACAACGCCATCACCCAGCCTAAATAAGCCATAAACTGGAAGAAATCAGCAAACAAGTATACAAATACACCTGCGAGTACAAGCGACGCTATGCCAGAAACCAGCATAGGCTTGAGCAAGCTTGTTAAGCTATCTCGTTTCCAACGAATCAGCGGACCGATACCTAACAAGAAAGAGAAAGGAATCATTAACCACGCAAACAACATATTGAAAAATGGCGCACCGATAGACACAGAGCCCAAGCCAATCTGTTTATGCACTAGTGGTAATAGCGTACCAACTAAAACCACGACCAAAGCAGCAATCAATAGGACGTTGTTTGATAGCAATGCATTTTCGCGTGAGACTAAGCTGAAGTTACCTCTAGCACGAACGGTTGCCCCTTTTAGAGCAAACAAAAGCAGTGAGCCGCCGATAACAAACACCAAGAAGCCGAGTATAAACATACCTCGTGAAGGATCAGATGCAAACGCGTGAACTGACACCAAAATACCCGAACGCACAAGGAACGTACCTAACAAACTAAGAGAAAATGCAGAGATAGCCAACAACACAGTCCAAGCTTTGAAAGTACCACGCTTTTCGGTTACGGCTAATGAGTGCATAAGTGCTGTGCCCGCAAGCCAAGGCATAAATGATGCGTTTTCTACTGGATCCCAGAACCACCAGCCACCCCAGCCGAGTTCGTAATATGCCCACCACGAACCTAGCGCGATACCCAGAGTCAGGAACAACCAAGCTGCGGTGGTCCAAGGACGAGACCAACGAGCCCAAGCGGTATCAAGTCGCCCCGTCATTAACGAAGCGATTGCAAAAGAGAACGCAACTGAGAAACCGACATAACCCATGTAAAGCATTGGTGGATGAATAATTAAGCCAGGGTCTTGAAGCAATGGGTTCAAGTCGCGCCCATCAACAGGGAAGAAAGGCAAAGTACGTAGAAATGGGTTAGATGTAACTATGATGAATAGTAAGAACCCAACCGTAATCATCCCCATGACAGCAAGTACACGGGCCACCGATTCTTGCGGCATACCACGGCTGAATGCCGCGACTGCTACTGTCCAAGCGGCTTGGATCAGAACCCAAAGAAGCAAGGAGCCTTCATGCGCTCCCCAAACGGCGGTCAGGCGATAGTACCAAGGCAGCTGACTGTTTGAGTTAGTAGCAACATAATTAAGTGTAAAGTCATTGGTATAAAATGCCCAAAGCAGAACACAAAAAGAGAAAAGTAACAGTAGGAACATTCCCCAAGACAGAGGCCTTGCGGTGTTCATCAGCATGGTATTATTTCGAGATGCACCGACTAACGGCAGTATGCTCAATAGCACTGCCATTGCCAGTGAAACAATCATTGCAAAATGACCAATTTCAGCAATCATTGACCGCTTCCTTGTTTTTGTTGTTGTGTATATTCAAGCGGTTGGTGATTTTTCTTCATCGCTTCCGCTATCTCTGGCGGCATGTATTCTTCATCATGCTTTGCCAACACTTCAAAGGCTTCCACGGTGGTCGCATCTTTCAACACACCCTGAGCGACAATACCCTGCCCTTCCCTAAACAGGTCTGGAAGAATACCGTCATAGACGATGGTGACCTTTGGCCCGATATCATGCAAATCGAAAGAAACACGCAATGATTCGGGGTCTCGTCGAACCGAACCTTCAACCACCATACCGCCAATCCGAAGACGCTGGCCGACTTCAGGTTTGGTGCCGTCAGGTTTACCATCCACTAGCTCTGTCGGTGTATAGAACAAATCCATATTCTGATTCAATGCGTAAAGCATCAAACCAACAGTAGCGCTAATACCAATGAAAATGGTTAAGACAATAGCCAGCCTTTTTTTTCGCCTAGGGTTCATAATGTGTTCTCCAAATTTTTAGCCGCATCAATACGCGCTTGCCTGTCTACCTTCGACTGCACTTCATTCAACAGGTTTTTGCCACGGCGGATGCTGACTATAAGCAGAACAAACATCGAAAAGAATGTGATACCAAAAGCGCTCCAGACATAGCCTGCATAACCGCCCATCGCGAAAAAATCGCTCAAAGATTCAAAATGCATCGTTTAGTTACCTCGCTGAGATTTAGCCTGAGCTAAAGCAATCACCCACGGGCGGTGACTCTCTTTACTAATAATCTCATTGCGTAGACGAATCATCGTCACTACACCAAAGAAAAAGGCAAAACCGAAAATGTTCAGCAATAGAGGCCAAAGCATATCGCTAGAGATGGAAGGCTTTGCAAATTTAGTGATCGTCGCTCCCTGATGTAGGGTATTCCACCACTCAACTGAAAAATGAATAATCGGTAAGTTCACCACGCCAACAATCGCAAGAATGCCCGCAGCTTTTGCGGCGGTTTTTTGATCATCAAACGCGTGATAGAGTGCGATAACACCGAGATAAAGGAACAATAAGATCAGTTCAGAGGTTAGACGTGCATCCCATACCCACCATGCCCCCCACATCGGCTTACCCCATACAGCACCTGTAAGTAGAGCAATGAAAGTATAAACTGCACCGATTGGCGCCATTGCAGAAGCGGCCATATCTGACAGCTTCACTTGCCATACCAAGCCAATAAATGCGGCAATCGCCATGGACATATAAACACCCATAGACCAAATCGCAGAAGGGACATGGATGTATATAATCCGGAAGCTGTCACCTTGTTGATAGTCAGAGGGGGCGAACGCCAGACCCCATATTGTCCCTACTGATAAACACAATAGGGCTAATATCGAAAACCAGGGCAGCAGCTTACCACACAGCTGGTAAGCAGTTTCGGGCTTGGCATAAGGATGGAGCCATTTCCACATCGTCGTTCTCACTCTTACTTCAGTCTTTGTCTTATGTACGTCTCTTAGACTTATTTTGACAATTATTAGTTTTGTAATTTATAGAAAGGGGAATATTCGTACTTGATCGAAAACAATTAATTGACACTCACTCTCAACGCCGCACTGATCGCAAATGGTGTTAGGGTCATTGCCCCCATCAACATCGCACCCATGATTGCGAGCTGTCCGTTGTATGCCATTCCAAGTGAAGCAGCATCAATAGCCGAAGTCGCAAAAATTAGTACGGGAATATACAGAGGCAAAATCAACAAACTGAGTAACACGCCCCCTTTTTGTAGACCCACCGTCAACGCGACACCAATAGCACCGATGAAGCTCAACGTTGGAGTGCCTACAAGCAAAGTCGAAACAATAGCCAACCAAGAGTTCATATCAAGAGAAAGTAAAATAGCCAGCAAAGGGCTAATCAAGATCAAGGGTAAGCCCGTCAAAGCCCAATGAGCAATGACTTTTGACATCACCACGACTGGCAACGGGACAGGCATTAACATCATTTGTTCCAGTGATCCATCCTGAAAATCGTCCCTAAATAGCCTTTCTAGAGATAACAATGCAGACAACAATGCCGCGACCCACACAATACCGGCAGCAATACGAGCCAACAGGCTGGGCTCTGGACCAATGCTGAGTGGGAAAAGTGTAATCACTATGATGAAAAACCACAGCGGATTGAGTATGTCTGCCTGACGGCGAAACGCAATAAGCAATTCACGTCGAATAATACTGTTCATCGTTGCAAACATGGTTAACTACCCAGTTTTATTTTTCTTAGTTTTGGAGTATCAGCGAACATATCCTGATGCGTTGTAAGTATCACGATACCACCCTTTTCAGCGTGGCTAAGAAAGAGAGATTCCAAAACTTTCACTCCCTGTTTATCGATCGCTGTCAACGGCTCATCCAAGATCCAAAGTTTATGATCGCTCAACCACAAACGTGCCAGTGCAACCCGACGTTGTTGCCCTGCAGATAACTGAGCGACAGGGACATCCTCACGACCCACTAAACCCACTTTCATAAGAGCACGATAAATAGTCTCTTTATCGACTGGCTTATGAGAATGAATATTAAGGTAGAACCTCAAATTTTCATAAGCGGTGAGCTCACGTTTTACGCCGGTTTGATGGCCCAAAAACAGCAGTTCTTGGTGATAACCATCTCGGTTTGACTCAATGTTTTCGTTGTTCCAGAAAATCTCACCACTGTCACGATCTCCGAGCCCAGTAACGATACGCAATAACGTTGTTTTGCCCGTGCCATTTCGGCCTTCAATCTGTACTAACTCACCGGAATTTATAGTAAAAGATAGGGATTCGAAGAGAATTCTTTCATCTCTGATGGCAGTCAGTTGAGATACTTCTAACATGAACGTTCACTAGATAAATTTTATGTGGGTATAGTACCACAGCCGTACTCACACAAAATAGAAATAGCCCCATACGAATCACGAAACTCGGTAAGATTCTGTTAATAATCTATCACAGCTCAATCCAACTACCACTAAATGGTTACAATTGAACACAAAAAAAGGATGCTATTTGCATCCTTTTTCAATCGTTATTTTCTTGCACTTTTTCGCCGTACTGGTGCTTTTCGTTGTTCGTTACTTGCTCTTAACGGAGGAACCTTCTCTTTTCCAGCAATCTTTTTTTGCAAAGATAACATCAACTCCGCTTCCGCTTTAGGCAATTCACATTCTTCAATGAGCTCGTTAACATCAGCGCCTAGCTGAACCATTTTTGTGGCCCGTGAATACAACCGACCATCACCATCTTCCTGTTCTAGTTCTGATATTCTTTCGTTCAGGTGCTGGATGAGGTCCTGCTGCTCACTGACGCGTTGTCCCAATCCGACAACCACTGAGCGTACTTCAAGCAATTGCTTTGTTGCCTTGTGTAACTCTTTATCAAGATGACGATTTTGCTGTCGCCAATGGTCGGCCATTAAACGCTGACTTTTCTTAAGACGAAAAAGAGCCAATACAAACAACAGTACAACTAACGCAACGGCTCCTGCAATCACAGGAGCATTTGCCAACACAACCGCATCCATTACAGGTGAGCCATCTCATCCCATTCTTCGTCAGTCAGAAGTTTGTTCAGATCAACCAGAATTAGAAGCTTACCATCGCGGTTGCTTACACCTTGGATGAATTTAGCACTTTCATCAGTACCAACACTTGGCGTGGTGTCAATTTCAGAAGAACGCAAATAAACCACTTCAGCAACACTATCCACTAGAATACCAATCACCTGATGTTCAGATTCAATCACGATGATACGTGTATTATCGGTAATTTCACCTTCCATCAAGCCGAAGCGTGAACGGGTATCGATTACCGTTACGACGTTACCACGTAGATTGATAATACCTAGCACATATTCAGGCGCGCCTGGCACAGGAGCAATTTCGGTATAGCGAAGTACTTCACGTACTTGCATGACATTGATACCGTAAGTTTCTTCTTCTAGCTGGAACGTCACCCACTGAAGTACTTCGTCATTGGACTGATCTTTTCTTACTTCGACTTCATTAGTTTGAGACATACCTATTCCTCTCTAAGCCTAAATCGGCATAAATGTTTTATTTATCTAAGGCTTTTACATCAAGTCCTGCATTAAGCATAGCTATCAATGCTTCAACATGGATCAAAGCACACATTTTTTCTTTAACCATTCCAGCTAACCACGGTCGCTTTCCGGCCGTTTTACGCCAGCGAACTTTCTCTGGATTAAGTGATTCTGTTCCTTTGAGCTGCGTGGAAGCCAGTCCCCACATGCTCTCATCTAGCATCACTATATATTGGTATTCATCCTTGTAGCTGTCATCTACCAGCTTTTCGGCCATCACCCACTTTGCCGTATCTACCACATCCAACTGAGCCTCTCGGCTTGTTTGTAGGCCTAAATACCAATCAGGGCGGCCTATCAGATGATTCAATTCCGCGATTCGGTGTATACCACCAAGTTCGTCAAGAGGAACCGCAAAGGTCACTCCATTTACGTCAAAGTAAAGCACCTGAAACTCAACATCACGTATTGTCGAATGCCAAGTCCCTAGGTCGCTACCACCCGTTTCTGTTTCAGGCTCGGCTTGCGGTGTATTTTCAGCAATGATTTCAGGTTCTTCATAGAAAGTTTCTGGTTCAAGTTCGACTTCTAAGGTC
The DNA here is from genome assembly GCF_000967495.1 of Vibrio neptunius. GTDB lineage: Bacteria > Pseudomonadota > Gammaproteobacteria > Enterobacterales > Vibrionaceae > Vibrio > Vibrio neptunius. The sequence goes on from NZ_JXXU01000022.1 coordinate 91,953, forward strand.
TCATCTACTAAAGAAACATCTAACTCTGGTTCAACGCTTACCTCAATTGCCTCAGGAGTCTCAACATTCCACTCCTGAATTTCTTCAACCGCTTCTTTCGCTTCTGCGATCTGAACCGTGTTTTGCTCCATGACTTCTTCAAGTTGAAGTTCGGCAACCGGATTCGTAGATTCTAGTTGTTCTAACAACCTTTCCACATCGTCCAAATTCGGTACTTCGACTTCCAGAGTCGGTGCAGAGTAGTAGCTTTTCTCTTCGACCGATTGAACCAGAGGCTCAGGTTCTGGTAAACCATCCTTATCACTGACTAGCTCTTCTACAACCTCTTCAGATTCAATCGTTTCATCGAGTAGAGCCGAAAAATATTCGTCCAGCGCCTGTTCACTTGATAGTAAGGTATCGCTACTCATTCACCGCTAACCTCTCTAGATAGATCAACAGTTGTTTATAGGCAAAAACTCCACGACTCCCGGACGCAAAATGCGAAACAGGAAGATGCTTTAAACTCGCATCCCTAAACTTTGTATCAATGGGAACTGCAGAAGACCATACCTGATCAGGGTAGTCCTTCTTTAATTGCTGTAATGTCTGCAACGACGCCCTTGTGCGTTTATCATACATAGTCGGTACGATCGTAACATTGAAGGCTCTATTTCGTGATTTCTGCATAATCGCGAGTGTGCGAACCATTCGTTCAAGACCTTTCATCGCCAAAAATTCTGTCTGAACAGGAATGAGTATTCTATTGCTCGCCGCTAACGCATTGACCATCATTACACCAAGAATAGGTGGACAATCAATCAGCACGTAGTCGTAATGCTCTTTGATCGCCATCATCGCGCGCTTGAGAATCAAGCCCATTCCGCTGCGGTTGCCCATCACTCGGTCTAGTGTGGCGAGCGACATGTGCGCCGGAATAATATCAATACCTTCAATGTCAGACTTCATCACCAAAGGCAATACGCTTTGCTCGCTGAACTCTTTCAACTGAAAGAGGTCAAATAAGCTTGCATCTACACCGTCTGAATCATAGCCTAAATACGTAGTCAGAGATGCATGAGGGTCTGTATCGACAAGCAAAACCCGTTTTCCTTGCTTGCTCAACAAACCTGCCAGTGTGATAGTAGTCGTTGTTTTACCTACACCACCTTTTTGGTTTGCAATACTCCAAACAATCATGCGTAGCCCCTACGATAAACCGACTTCTACCAACATTCGCTCGGCGATGCGGTCTAAGGGGAGGTCTTCAGTGGAAATACCCGCTTTAGCCACCGCTTGTGGCATTCCGTATACAACACAACTTTCTTCATCTTGTGCCCAGATAGTTGCGCCTGCACTTTTTAGCATTCGAGCCCCTTCACGACCATCAGCTCCCATACCAGTCAGTACCATAGAGAGCACTTGTTCTGAATATATTTTTGCCGCACTACCAAACGTCACATCAACGCATGGCTTGTAGTTCATGCGCTCACCACCATCGATAATACGCAACTTAGCAGAGCCAGGTCGGCCATCGATCATCATCTGTTTGCCACCAGGCGCTAAATATGCCACCCCAGGTTTGAGAGCATCACCATCGGCAGCTTCTTTTACCTGGATCTTACACAGAGAGTTTAAACGACTTGCAAAAGCCGCTGTAAATGTCGCGGGCATATGCTGAATCAAAACGATGGGGTGTGGATAGTTAGCTGGCAGCTTTGTGAGTATTTTTTGCAATGCAACAGGCCCTCCTGTGGAAGTCCCAATTGCGGTCAACTGGTATTTTTTGCCGCTCGCTTTAAATCTCGCAGTGGAAGACGGTTTAGACGCAGGTGCAGCTTGGCGCGTCGCTCGTTGCGCGGAAGCTGCCGGCGTAGCGGCTTGCCTTGTCGTAGAAGTGGACGTTGGCGCAGGTTTGGAAGCCGGACGACGCATGAATGTACGACGTGTTGATATTTGAATAACGCGTTGCTGGAGCAAAGACACGGCTTCATCACGGTTGCGCGCAATATCCTCGAACTTCTTCGGCAAAAAGTCTAATGCACCTGCATCCAAAGCATCCAGTGTCGCTTTGGCGCCATCATGGGTGAGTGATGAAAACATTAAGATAGGCACTGGGCTTTTAGCCATTATTTCACGGACAGCAGTAATACCGTCCATCACTGGCATTTCAATGTCCATAGTAATGACATCTGGCTTCAGCTTCACAGCTTTTTCAACCGCTTCCTTACCATTGGTGGCCACGTCCATTACCTCAAGTCGAGGTTCGGAGTTTATTATTTCACTGACTCGGCGACGAAAAAAACTCGAATCATCTACTACTAACACTTTAATCGCCATAGCTATCCTTTTTATTTCTACGACTTAGATTCGAGAAGCAGTTGCGTACTGCTTGAGCAAATCCGGCACATCCAGAATAAGCGCAATATGTCCATCACTGGTGATTGTTGCACCTGCCATACCTGGCGTGCCTTGAAGCATACTATCGAGCGGTTTGATAACCACTTCCTCTTGTCCAATCAAAGTATCCACCACAAAACCAACACGCTGGCTACCGATCTGAACTATCACGACATGACCATGCCCTTTACGAAGTTCTACATCCCCAGCTCTCGGCGCTAACCAATTCTGCAGATAGAATAGTGGAATAGATTTTTCACGAACAATAATGGTCAGTTGGCCATCAACAACGTTAGTTCGACTCAAATCAAGGTGGAAAATCTCATTAACGCTTGCCAATGGAAGAGCAAATGGGTGTCCAGCCACACCGACCATTAAGGTAGGAAGGATAGCCAAAGTTAACGGCACCTTAATCGTTATTTTGGTCCCCTTACCCATCTCCGAATCGATGTCAATGGAGCCATTTAGAGTATTGATAGCGGTTTTAACCACATCCATACCTACACCACGACCTGAAATATCGGAAATTTTCTCTTTACTAGAGAATCCGGGCATAAAGATAAGATTAAAACACTCTTTATTGGTCAAACGAGAAGCTGCATCTTCATCCATCATGCCACGCTTAACCGCAATGCCGCGAAGTTTATCGGGGTCCATACCACCGCCATCATCCACAATGGCTAGCTCGATATGATCGCCTTCTTGAGAAGCAGATAGAATGACTTTACCCGTTCTTGGTTTGCCTGCCTTAGCACGATCATCTGGCATCTCAACGCCATGGTCAACGGAGTTACGCACCAAGTGGATCAATGGATCCGCGAGTGCTTCAACCAAGTTTTTATCTAGGTCGGTGTCTTCACCGCGCATCTCAAGCTCAATATCTTTCTTCAAACTACGTGCGAGATCTCTAACAACTCGAGGGAAACGACCAAACACTTTCTTAATTGGCTGCATGCGAGTCTTCATGACTGCGCCTTGCAAATCAGCAGTAACAACATCCAAGTTAGCTACCGCTTTAGACATTTCTTCGTCGTTGCTGTTGAGGCCTAAACTTAACAGTCGGTTACGAACGAGCACCAATTCCCCTACCATGTTCATAATGGTGTCTAGGGTTGAAGTATCGACTCGAACCGTGGCCTCAGCTTGAGGTTTTTTGGCTTGTGTCGCTGGGGGAGACGACTCTTTTTTAGCTGGCGGTGCAGCTTTCTCTTTTGGTTTGGGCGCAGGTGCAACTGTCGAAGCAGCAGGAGCGGCCGCCTTAGGAGCGGGTGCCGCAGCTTTGGGGGCTGGCGTCGGTTCGGGATCTGGCGCTACGTTTTGTGCGGCTGGCTTAGTAACGGCCTCAAGTTCTTCAATTGAAGGGCCTTTACCTGAACCATGTAAATCATCAAGCAACTTTTCGAATTCAGCGTCTGTCATTAGATCACTGTCACCAGCACCAGAAGCCGCAGCTGGTGCTGGCGATTCAGGTTTAGAAGCAGGCGCGGCCGCTGGGGGAGTTACCGCACCTTCACCAGGTGCTTTTCCGCTACCATGCAGTTCATCTAAGAGTTTTTCAAATTCATCATCCGTAATATCACCGCTCATATCACCATCAATTGCTGATGGGGCGGCGGGTGTTTCTGGTGCTGCAGCAGCTTCAGCTGCTCCTGGTGCGCTACCTTCACCGTGCAACTGATCTAATAATTTATCAAACTCGTCCTGAGTAATTTCGTCAATAGAACCAGCTGAAATAGTTTCAGAGCTTGATGAAGCTTCTACTGACTCAGTGACTTCTGGTTGTTGCGGAGCTGGTTCTTCAGCTACAACTTCAGGTTCCACTGGTGCGGCTTCACCAGGCCCTTCTTCATCCGCGGTTTGCGGCTGACTCAATCGATGCAGTTCGTCCAAGAGAGCTTGGTCAGCTGGGGTTAGAGGCTCTCTATCTTGCACAGCTTGAAACTGTTCATTAACGGTATCTAAGGCCGTCAGCATTGTATCCATTAGACTTGCAGATACCTCGCGCTGCCCGTTACGCAAAATATCGAATACGTTCTCCGCACCGTGACAAGTATCGACCAGTTCGGTCAATGAAAGAAAACCGGCCCCGCCTTTGACGGTGTGGAATCCACGAAAGATTGCATTTAAAAGATCTTTGTCGTCGGGGTTATTTTCCAATTCTACCAACTGCTCAGAAAGCAGCTCTAGAATTTCTCCTGCCTCGACCAAAAAGTCCTGTAGAATATCTTCGTCTAATTCATAGCTCATAAGTTACCTCTAAAACCCAAGACTTGAGAGTAAGTCGTCGACTTCGTCTTGTGATGAAACCGCATCATCCCTTTCATGAGGGTTGAGTATTGGCCCCTCTGGGTCTATCGATGAATTGTTCTTATTGTTTGCAGCATTTTCTAGCTGGCTAGCACCAAATGCTGTCAGAATTTCCACAAGCCGATCCTCTACTTCGTTAACCAAAGTAATGACTCGACTAATAATCTGACCTGTTAAGTCTTGGAAATCCTGAGCCATTAGAATCTCGGTTAATTGCCCTCTGAGTTCAGTACTATCGCCCTCTACCTCGCTCAACAATGCATCAATACGATGGCAAAGTGCTTTAAACTCAGTCAGATCAATCCGACCATGCATTAACTCATTCCATTGAGGGCGAACCTGAAGCAACCCGTCATGCAAGTTATCTGCTATTGGCATACAGCGATCTACAGCATCCATGGTTTTGTTTGCCGCTGTCTCTGTTTTTTCAATGACATACTTGAGTCGGTCCCTAGCATCAGGGATTTCATCATTCGCAATCTCACTCATACGTTCATCAAGGCTAAACTGCTTGATAGACTCGTGAAGGTCACGCGTTAGCTCGCCTATTTCCTGTAGCATTGGATTAGAAGAGCCATCATGTATGTCTTTAACAAGTTGGTCAGCTTCATTCTGCTGATCGTTTTCTAACAACTCTACCAGGTGCTTTGCCTGTTCTAATGAAATCATTCTGAATTGGCCTTTTGCGATACTTCGTCAATTCCTTGACTTATAAACGCTCAAAGATTTTATCTAATTTTTCTTTTAGTGTAGCTGCAGTAAATGGCTTAACGATATATCCGTTTACACCAGCTTGCGCAGCTTCAATGATTTGTTCGCGCTTTGCTTCTGCTGTGATCATTAGAACAGGTAGGTGCTTAAGCTCCTCATCGGCACGAATATGCTTCAGAAGGTCTATACCTTGCATACCAGGCATGTTCCAGTCTGTTACAACAAATTCGAACTCACCTTTTTTAAGCATTGGTAACGCCGTTAAGCCGTCGTCCGCTTCTTGAGTGTTATTGAAACCCAAGTCACGAAGTAAGTTCTTAACGATACGGCGCATTGTTGAAAAATCGTCAACAATAAGGATCTTCATGTTTTTATTCAAAATTGCCTCCACTGAGTTTGATATCAGTGATTTCTAGTCATTATTTGTCCAAACACTCAACTTAGTGCGTAGACGCTGCATTGATTGGCTTAGTATTTGGCTAACGCGCGACTCGCTAACACCAATAACTTCGCCGATTTCCTTCAAGTTTAACTCTTCATCATAATAAAGCGAAAGTACTAGAGCTTCTCTTTCAGGAAGTGATTTAATTGATTCTACCAGTGCTGTACGAAAATATTCATCTGCGACGCCCTGAAAAGGGATATTTTCTTCGTCAGCATCTTCGTGCGATATCGCATCTTCTGACACACCTAAATCGTCAATACCAATGAGACGTGAACTGTTTATATCAGTTAGTGCACTGTGGTATTGATCGAGAGTCATATCCAAACGCTTGGCAACCTCTGCATCTGTCGGATCACGATTGAGTTCACCTTCTAACTGCGCAATCGCCTGACTGATTTCTCGACTGTTTTTGTGTACGGAGCGAGGGACCCAATCCCCTCGGCGTATATCATCTAGCATAGCACCACGAATGCGAATACCAGCATAGGTTTCAAAACTGGCACCTTTGCTGCCATCGTAATTCTTTTGAGCTTCTAACAAGCCGATCATTCCAGCTTGAATAAGGTCTTCAACCTGCACGCTCGGAGGTAGTCGTCCAAGCAAATGGTGTGCAATGCGCTTAACCAGTACCGAGTATTTTTCTAAAAATGCTCGCTGGCTGTTTTGATTAGCGTATTGGTCATAGGTCAATGCCTTATTCACCAAATGGTTCCTCTAACATCTCTGTTCTATGAAGTAAGCGTTCTACAAAAAACTCCAGATGTCCACTCGGTGTTTTGGGAATTGGCCAAGTTAGCGCTTTATTTGCTAACGACCCCAAAGCCAACGATGCAGGCGAACGAGGGAATGCATCCACGACAATCTTTTGTTTTTTAACAGCTTGTCGAACTTTATCATCCAATGGAATACATGCTACGAGCTCAATGCTAACATTCAAGAATCGCTCTGTGACCAAGGTCAACTTTGCGAACAATTCTCTCCCTTCACGATAGCTTCTGACCATATTTGCAACAATTTTAAATCGTTGAACTTGATGTTCTTTACTCAAAAGTTTGATCAGGGCATATGCATCCGTGATGGATGTCGGCTCATCACAAACCACCACTACCACATCCTGAGCCGCGCGTGAAAAGCTCACTACCATGTCTGAGATCCCGGCTGCAGTATCAATGAGTAGTACGTCCATCTCATCTTCCAAACTGCCAAAAGCACGAATTAAACCTACATGTTGTGCATGTGACAGCTCAGTCATAGACTGGGTGCCTGAGGTCGCTGGAATGATTCTGATCCCATACGGTCCTTCAACAATAGCATCTTGTAGGTCACATTCACCTGCCAATACGTGTCCAAGGTTCTTTTTTGCCCGTATACCGAGCATTACATCAACATTGGCTAGGCCCAGGTCAGCATCAAGTACCATGACCTTTTTGCCCTGACGAGCCATACAAATCGCCAGACCCAAGGTTACATTTGTTTTACCCACGCCACCCTTACCACCAGTAACTGCGATTACTTTGGTTAGTGAAGGTTGTGTTAAGCGGCGTAGTCCGCTTGCTTGGTCTTGTATCATATTCTTAGTCATAATCGTACGCCGCCTAGAACCCTTCTGATTCACTATTCCAGTAGTGAGGTTCGTCATCTGTCGACTTCTCTAACAATTCATTTGCCTTGGCAACCATATACTTAGGCTGCGCTATCACTATGTCTTCCGGAACTCGTTGCCCGTTGGCAATGTAAGCAACGGGTAATGAGTTTTGTACAACGACACTGACAAACTCTCCAAGACTTAACGACTCATCTAATTTGGTAAGGATACAACCTGAGAGTGGGATCCTTTTAAAATGGTCTATCGTCTCCTGCAGTACTTTTCGCTGCGCGGTGGCTGGTAAAACGAGGTAGCTGTGAATAATCTCCCCGCTTTCGTGCATTAGAGTATCCAGCTGCTCTGACAGACGTACGTCTCGTTGTCCCATACCTGCTGTATCTACTAGAATTAGGCGACGATTTCTCAATTGGTATATTACATCGGCTAACTCTTTGGAATCTTTAGCAACTTTTACAGCGCACCCCATAATACGTCCATAAATTGCTAACTGCTCATGGGCGCCGATACGATAGGTATCGGTTGTCACCAAAGCGACGTTATCTGAACCAAACTCCATCGCAGCCCGAGCGGCAAGCTTAGCAACAGTGGTCGTTTTGCCAACACCCGTCGGTCCGAGTAACGCCACGACTCCGCCACGTTTTAGTATGTCTTGTTTAGAAATAGGGATCTGATCGGAAACCAAACCCAGTAATGCTTTCCAAGCTTTTGTCGGAGGGGTATCTTCAGGGATATAGCAAGCCAACTGATCCGCAAGTTCGGCCGAAACTCCCATTCGCTCAAGACGTTTAATCAACATAGCACGCAGCGGCTCTCGTCGTTCAACTTCCTGCCACATTAACCCTGAGACTTGGTGTTCCAGCAAACGACGAATTGATGTCATTTCTTCACGCATATCTTCAAGATCTTCACTGCGCACATTTTGTTCTTCGGCACGATGACGCTCGTAACGAGTGGGGTCAAGGCGTGGAGCAGGACGCTCGGCACTTTTGTCTTCGGCAATCAAACGAGCTAATGGGGAATCTTCTTTTAATTGAACACCATTGTTGCCATTACGAGCGGCAGATTGTCGTTTCAACAATGCAGACAATGAATCCACATTTTCCGCTTCTCTGCCGTCCGCCTCCTCAGCTCCATTACTATATTGCTTGAGCATATTGGCAAAACGCTTCGTCATAGAGCGACCAGAATCTGCCTTAGTCTGCAAACTCACGCGGTCTTCATCTAGTTGGCGTTGCTTTGGTGTAGACGCACTCTGCATTGTCGCTGCGGCTTGTGAATTATTGTAGCGAGGCTGGGAGTTATAGTTAGCACTGGAACGCGCGGCAGCCGTCTCATTGTCTATCGCCGCAACAATTTCAACACCACCTGCGACTTTTTTATTAGACATGATCACAGCATCATCGCCCAACTCTCCTTTCACTTGGAGTAGTGCGGTACGCATGTCTTTGGCAAAAAATCGTTTAATCTTCAAATTAGATATCCGTCTATTAACGCATCAATGCTAGTTACCAACAGCTTGAACAATACGTATTTGTTTCTCGTCTGGGATTTCCTGATAAGAAAGCACTCGCAGCGATGGAATTGTATTCTTCACGAACTTAGCCAATGTCGAACGCAATACCCCAGAGGTCAGAAGAACGGCTGGTTCCCCTTTCAACTCCTGCTCTTGTGTTGCCTGAGTTAAAGAAGATTGTAGTCGCTCTGCCAAGCCTGGTTCAATACCTGCAGATTCTCCCCCAGATGCTTGCATTGTTTGATGCAATATTTGTTCCAATTCGGGTATCAAGGTTATGACAGGCAGTTCTGGCTCTATTCCATTGATTTCCTGAACAATTAATCGTTTCAATGATATTCGAACGGCCGCGGTTAGGATGTCAGGTTCTTGACTCTTGCTCGAATATTCAGCCAATGTTTGGACAATGGTGCGAATGTCTCGAATTGGTACTGCTTCGTTCAGTAGGTTCTGCAAGACCTTAACAACCACACCCAGCTGCAGCTGATCTGGCACAAAGTTCTCCACCAATTTCGGCGCACTTCGACTAAGCATCTCCAACAAGTTTTGCACTTCTTCATGGCCAATCAGATTAGAAGCATTGTTCGTTAACAGTTGGCTTAAGTGAGTAGCGAGAACGGTAGATGAATCCACGACAGTGTAACCAAGCGCTTGCGCATGCTCTCGCTGTTCACCTTTTATCCACACAGCCTCAAGGCCAAAAGCAGGATCAATGGTTGGCTCACCTTCCACCATCCCGTACACCTGTCCCGGGTTAATCGCTAGCTCCATATCGGGACGGATCTCTGCTTCCCCTACAGCCACGCCCATGAGCGTGATCCGATAGCTATTTGGCGTTAGTTCTAAGTTGTCTCGAATATGGACTGCAGGCACAAGAAAACCAAAATCTTGCGACAATTTTTTACGCACACCTTTAACGCGTTCTAACAGTTCCCCACCCTGATCTTTGTCAACGAGAGGGATCAGACGATAACCGACTTCCAAACCAATAATGTCAACAGGTTGAACATCATCCCATGACAACTCTTTTGAAGTTGGTACTTCTTGCTCTGTTGTCGCTGGCAATTTCGCCTGTTCTGCCTCTTTTTTCTGCTTACGATAAATCCAGTACGCGCCACCACCAGCCAGTATTGCAAGCAGTAAGAATGCAAAATGTGGCATACCAGGAACAACGCCCATTACCCCCAATATGCCAGCGGTGATCATCAACGCTTTGGGGTTGTCAAACATTTGAAAGACAACCTGCTGACCCATGTCCTCGTCAGTGTTCTGACGAGTCACCATGATCGCAGCACCAATAGAAAGTAATAGCGATGGGATTTGCGCAACCAGACCGTCACCAATAGTCAGCAAGGTATAGATCTGAATCGCCTCCCCAAAAGCAAGACCGTATTGAACCATACCAATCGATAAACCACCGATGATGTTGATGAAAAGAATCAAAATTCCGGCAATCGCATCACCTTTAACAAATTTTGACGCACCATCCATCGAACCATAAAAATCCGCTTCTTTGGTGACTTCTTGACGACGAGTTCTTGCTTGTTCTTGGTCAATCAACCCCGCATTTAAATCAGCATCGATTGCCATCTGTTTACCGGGCAATGCATCCAAGGTAAATCGTGCACTCACCTCAGAAATTCGACCTGCACCTTTGGTTACAACCATGAAGTTGATGATCATCAGGATGAGAAATACCACCAAACCAACAGCGTAATTACCACCGATCACAACGCTACCAAAAGCTTCAATCACGCTACCCGCAGCACCTGTGCCTTCATGGCCATACAGGAGTACAACTCGGGTCGATGCCACGTTTAGCGCCAGTCGTAACAAAGTAGCAATAAGGAGTACCGTCGGAAAAGCTGCAAAATCCAAAGGCCTGCGTGTGTATACCGTGACAAGAAGCACGACCATCGCCAATGCGATATTGAAAGTGAAAAATAAGTCGAGCAGAAAAGGGGGTATTGGCAATACCACCATCGCCAGCGTCGCCAGTACCATGATAGGCGCCCCTATCGCTGGCATCGCTCTTTGAGGAATGGCAGGTAACTTATCCGCGAACGGCAATGTAAATTTCATAAAAAGAAATCTATAACTTAACCAAAATTGAAGGACTTGTGTTTATATGCAAATTCCAGTCCAAAAATCCTGTCAATTTTATGGCTAACGACACAAGTTCGGAGAGAGCGCAAACAGGTTGATTGCGCTTACCTCGTAAAACAGCTGACGTACTGGCTAGGGTTGGATATTGAAAATCAATTTACCACGTCGTTTTGCTAAGTCATATTCAATACACGCGATACCTGACGTAGGAAACATCGGAGGTGCCATATCCGGCACAAACTCAGCGGTTAGGTAACCAACCAACGGCAAATGGGAGACCAACAAAATAGAATCCAGTCCTTGCACCTCAGCGATAGCAGCAACGTAATCAGCGACGTGGCTGGATTCACCATAAGGCGTTATGTCTTCGCATGTTTGAATCTGTTTGGCGCTAAAGCTGCGCGAGACTTCTTGCCAAGTTTGTTGTGCACGTAAATACGGGCTAACAAGCACCATATCAAATTGAACGTAACCTTGCTCTACACATGTCCTAGCCACTGCTGTAGAAGCGCTACGTCCTTTCTCTGTCAGCGCTCGTTCTGCATCAGAGGCTGCATAATGCTCAGCTTCTCCATGACGCATGATGAATATTTTCATGGCTTCTTCCTAACTCTGCGACTTTCTAGTCATTACGATTGTTATTGTTATATACGAGGACTTTTAGAGCCCGTTTAAAAAATAATTATATCAAGTGCCTTGCTAAAGACTTCGACTTTCTTAACAATCTTGATGTACGAACCAATAATTTGCGTAGCTTCTATTTGTTACACAGATTGTTGGCACTCATCGACATCACGTACATACTAATATCTAAGCACCTTTAGCGGAGAATCTCTTGTGCATATAAGCCCCAATGATACCAGCCAATATCGCTACTTCACGTTGGAAAACGGGCTTAGAGTGTTGGCTATCCACGATAGCAATGCACAGAAATCAGCGGCGGCCTTAGCTGTTAATGTCGGTCATTTTGACGATCCTATTGAGCGGCAGGGACTCGCGCATTATTTGGAACACATGCTGTTTCTAGGAACCGAAAAGTACCCTAAAGTAGGTGAGTTTCAAAGCTACATTAACCAGCATGGTGGCAGCAATAACGCATGGACCGGAACAGAGCACACTTGCTTCTTTTTTGACATCGCACCCTCTGCATTTGATGACAGCCTTGAGAGATTCAGTCAATTTTTTACCGCTCCACTTTTTAACCATGAAGCTCTAGATAAGGAACGCCAAGCGGTCGAATCTGAATATAAGCTCAAACTTAAAGATGACTCTAGAAGGCTGTATCAGGTCCATAAAGAGCTGGTTAATCCGGCCCATCCTTTTGCTAAATTCTCTGTAGGAAATTTAGAAACTCTCGCGGACCGCGATGGTCAGTCAATTCGAGATGACATCGTTAAATTTTATGAGCAGCACTATTCTGCTGACTTAATGACACTAACCGCAATGGGTCCCCAGCCGCTAGATGAGATCGAGAGCTGGATCATCGAAAAGTTTTCCGCAATTACTACACACAATTTGGCGGGTAAGACGATTGATGTCCCGTATGTCGATGAGCATTCCACCCGTATTTTGGTTAATGTTGAACCTGTAAAAGAAATTAGAAAACTGATTTTGACTTTCCCCATGCCTTGTATGGACCAATATTACCGTCAAAAACCACTGTCATACTTTGCTCATCTTCTGGGGTATGAGGGAGACGGCAGTCTAATGCTTGCCTTAAAGGACGCCGGATGGATAACTTCCCTTTCTGCCGGAGGCGGAACAAGCGGAAGTAACTATCGAGAGTTTACTGTTAGCTGTGCGCTAACGTCTAATGGCGTCGATCACGTAGACGAGATAGTTCAAGCCATATTTAGCTACATCTCTCTCCTGAGCCATGAGGGCTTTGATGAGTGGCGCTATCTTGAAAAGCAGGCAGTATTGGAATCTGCTTTCCGCTTTCAAGAACCTACCAGGCCACTCGACCTAGTGAGTCATTTAGTGGTCAACATGCAGCATTATTCGCCAGACGATACGATCTACGGCGACTTTATGATGAATGAGTACGACGAACCTCTGCTCAAAGACCTACTCCAATATTTAACGCCAGAGAACCTTCGTATTACTCTACTCGCGCAGGGCTTCAAGTATGACAAGCAAGCTCAATGGTACGCTTCCCCCTACTCTGTCACTCCATTTAACTCAGAGAAGCTAGCTTACTACAAAGCCACAAGCGAATTGAGCTTTTGCCTTCCACCAAAGAACCCATTTATTTGTTATGACTTAGATCCGCAACCCATCGATTCTCAGTCTGACATCCCTGAAGTCATTGAAGATCTTCCAGGCTTCAAATTGTGGCACCTACAAGACCATGAATTCCGCGTGCCTAAAGGAGTCATCTATGTGGCGATTGATAGCCCGCATGCGGTCGCTAATCCGAAAAACATTGTCAAAACACGCTTATGTGTAGAAATGTTCCTCGATTCGCTGGCTAAAGAGACCTATCAGGCGGAAATTGCCGGTATGGGCTACAACATGTATGCCCATCAAGGTGGCGTAACGTTAACACTGTCAGGTTTTAGCAAGAAACAGCCTGAGTTGATGAAAATGATCCTCAATCGCTTTGCTAAGAGGGAATTCAGTGCCAAACGCTTTGAGACCATCAAAACTCAGCTAATCAGGAACTGGCGTAACGCTGCACAAGACAAGCCTATTTCGCAACTTTTCAACGCAATGACCGGGCTATTGCAACCCAATAACCCACCTTACGTGGAATTGCTGGAGGCGCTTGAAAACATTCATGTCGAAGAGTTAGCGGACTTCGTTCAGGACATTTTGGCTGAATTGCATGTCGAGATGTTTGTTTATGGAGATTGGAACCGCACCGACGCCATTCAGTTAGGGGCAACCCTTAAAGATGCACTCCGAGTGCACAATCAACAATATGAAGAAGCGCTTCGCCCTCTAATTATGCTTGGCGAAAATGGTTCTTTCCAACGTTCGGTGGAGTGCAACCAAGACGATTCTGCAATTGTGGTTTATTACCAATGTGATGACATAGAACCCCGACATATTGCACTCTATTCACTCGCCAACCACCTGATGTCTGCCACTTTCTTTCATGAAATAAGAACCAAACAACAACTGGGTTATATGGTAGGAACAGGGAACTTACCACTCAATCGTCATCCGGGTATTGTGCTCTATGTCCAGTCTCCCAATGCCGCCCCTATCGATTTGATTAGCTCGATTGATGAGTTTCTCAATGCGTTCTACATGGTGCTTCTTGAGCTCAACGAGTACCAATGGCACAGCAGTAAGAAAGGACTATGGAATCAGATAGCCACGCCAGATACAACGTTAAGGAGTCGAGCTCAACGCCTATGGGTTGCCATCGGCAATAAAGATCACCAATTCAATCAGAAAGAGATGGTATTAGAGGAACTCAAAACCTTAACACGCGCTGATATGATTCGCTTTGTGGTCAACGAGCTTAAGCCAAGAACGGCGAACCGCCTGATTATGCACACTCAAGGAAACGCGCATCATGAGTCCGCTCCGCTCCAATTAGGTTTGGAAATTGGCTCAATTGAAGAATTTCAATTGAGACCAAAGGACATCGATTTAGGCTGATGGCTCCGACTCGACAATCTTTTTCAATGAATGTGGGTGAAGCTTGATACAAACGCCATCGTGCTTAAATGCCACTGTTGGATTGTTGAGACGCTCGCCCTCTCCCTTCGGACTTGATAATTTTACCTTAATTCCCTGCTCTCCCAGCTGATTCCAGTGCTTGGCAAGTTCTGGCTGTTGTTGCTTGATGCCCTGCAAAAATTCCTCTGCTGTTTCAGCTTGCGAAGGAACAACAAACTCGACATGCTCCCATGACTGCTGCGGATAGCTTTTCCCCTCGGCTGGATAAGGCAATTCTAAGCACTCTATGGACCAATTCAATGCCTTCAATGGCTCAGTGAACTCAATCACAATGATCGGACGACCATTTATCACCGCATTTGATATTTCACAGCCTTCTTTTAACCATTCTTGATGAGCCAGTTTTGCCAATTCCAAGTCATTGATACGTAATGCAATATGATCCGCCTGAAAAGGACGTAAATTAATATGCAGTTTCTCGCTTAAACCTTGAATTTTATGCATAAAATCTTCAATCTTGCCTTTCATTTGTGAAGGCATCAATTCAGCATCCAGTAGTCTTTGAGACATTTTCATCTATCCAAAACGTTGATTTTTCCGCAATACTAGCAAGAACCTAAGGAAAAGTAGAAAATTTCCCAGAACACTCCCTATAAGAAAAGTAATAAAGTTGGTATTATGTGCGCCAAATTATGAACTCTATATAGAGATATGCATTCACTCCACCAGAGTGGATATTATTCAGTAATAGCGTCTGACGAAGCTGAATAACTCAATGCATATCCAACCAATTCCCAAGAATTGAAGGAAGCGCGTGTGAATATCCAAGCACTTATTAACGACAAAGTATCTCAGGCTCTTGAAGCCGCTGGCGCACCTGCAGGCAGCCCTGCAGCCGTTCGTCAATCAGCAAAGCCACAGTTTGGTGATTACCAAGCAAACGGTGTGATGGGCGTTGCTAAGAAACTCGGCACAAACCCACGCGAATTTGCTCAAAAAGTATTGGATGTTCTAGACCTTGAAGGTATTGCAAGCAAAACTGAAATTGCAGGCCCTGGTTTTATCAACATCTTCCTGAGCGAAGAATTCCTCGCTAAACAGGCTGAGTCCGCACTATCTGACTCTCGCCTTGGTGTTGCAGCTGAAGCGCAAAAAACGATCGTTGCTGACTATTCAGCGCCAAACGTTGCTAAAGAAATGCACGTTGGCCACCTGCGTTCAACAATCATCGGTGATGCTGTGGTTCGCACTCTCGAATTCCTTGGTCATAAAGTTATCCGTGCCAACCACATCGGTGACTGGGGCACTCAGTTCGGTATGCTTATCGCCAACCTAGAACGTGTACAGCAAGAGTCTGGTGAAGTTTCAATGGAGCTGGCTGACCTTGAAGCCTTCTACCGCGAGTCGAAAAAGCTTTACGACGAAGATGAAGAGTTTGCAGTAAAGGCGCGTAACTACGTGGTTAAACTGCAAGGTGGTGATGAATACTGCGCAGAGATGTGGAAGAAACTGGTGGATGTCACCATGATCCAAAACCAGCGCAACTACGATCGTCTTAATGTCTCTCTAACTCGCGAAAACGTAATGGGTGAGAGTATGTACAACGACATGCTTCCTGGCATTGTGGCAGACCTGAAAGAGCAAGGTCTTGCACAAGAAGATGACGGTGCACAAGTTGTATTCCTTGAAGAGTACAAAAACAAAGACGGCGAGCCTATGGGTGTGATCATCCAGAAGCGTGACGGCGGCTTCTTGTACACCACTACCGATATCGCTTGTGCGAAATACCGCTACGAAACGCTAGGTGCAGACCGCGTATTGTACTTTATAGACTCACGCCAGCATCAACACCTCATGCAAGCATGGACAATCGTTCGTAAAGCAGGCTATGTGCCAGAAGAGGTAACTCTTGAGCACCACGCTTTCGGTATGATGCTAGGTAAAGATGGCCGTCCATTTAAGACGCGTGCAGGTGGCACAGTTCGTTTGGCGGACCTACTAGATGAAGCAGAAGAGCGTGCAATCAAACTTATCGAGTCTAAGAACCCAGACTTAGAAACGGCTGAAAAGCAGAACATCGCGAACACCGTAGCAATGGCTGCTGTTAAGTACGCAGACCTGTCTAAACACCGTACAACTGACTACGTGTTTGACTGGGACAACATGTTGGCATTTGAAGGCAACACAGCGCCATACATGCAGTACGCATACACGCGCGTTGCATCTATCTTTGCCAAAGCAGGCATCTCTATGGATGAGCTGGCTGGTGACATTCAGATCACCGAAGAGAAAGAGAAATCTCTTATCGCCAAGCTACTTCAATTTGAAGAAGCCGTGCAGTCAGTTGCTCGTGAAGGTCAACCACATATCATGTGTAGTTACCTATTCGAACTTGCTGGCCAGTTCTCAAGCTTCTATGAAGCATGCCCAATTCTGAACACAGAAGATGAGTCTGTTAAACAGAGTCGTCTGAAGCTAGCAGCACTGACGGCGAAGACAATTAAGCAAGGTCTTTCTCTACTAGGTATTGATACGCTAGAACGTATGTAAGCTAGGGCTTTAGCGATAGAAAATAAAGGTTGATATGAAAGCATCAACCTTTTGTTTTTTCTGGCGTATACTGGCTAAAAATACTGATAGGAATGAATCATGAGTTTTGAACTCCATCCACAACTGGCAAAGGATACTAGCGTCATCGGTCACTTTCCTTTGACTATTGCTCTGCTCCACAAGGACAACGCTGTTCCTTGGGTCATTCTTGTTCCTAAGCGGGAAAACCTCAAAGAACTGCATCACTTGCCAATGCAAGAGCAACAACAGTTCTTACTCGAATCACAAGCAGTAAACCAAGCATTAGAAGCAACGTTTCGCCCAGATAAACTCAACTTAGGTGCGCTTGGGAATATGGTCCCGCAACTTCATGTCCATCACATCGCTCGTTTTAAGGATGACGTTGCTTGGCCGGGGCCCGTATGGGGAAATACTCAAGGGGATTTTCGTTCTGAAGAGGAACAACGAGCGATACTCAGTAAGATTCAGAATGTCTTATCACTAAGTAGCTTGTTTAAAAAAGCATAAAAAATGCCGCTGTTACTAGCGGCATTTTCTTTACATGGTCACCGTGAGAGATAACTCATCGGCACTATTCGCGGAGTATCTGACCCGGGTCACTTTCTGAGCTTTATTGGTATCGACTAAGCGAGATATCTTCCCTTTTTTGATCCATACCGCCAGCATGGCATCGACACCGTCTTCACTCATTGAAAATTTCTTCGCGAGTTCTTTCTGGCTAACGCAGCCCTGCAGTTCGATGTACTGTTTCAGCTCCTGTAAGATCATGCTGTTTGTGCCTCAGCATAATGCATCTGCTTCAGCCCCGCCGCTTTCAACGCGCGATAAGTCGCAAAGGAAACCAAAATGACTCCGGCTATCCAGGCTGCACTGTAGATTGGGTGGTCTGTGAAATGCATCGTCTGGTAGTAAAGCACTGCACCGCCGTAAGCAAGACCCATCGTCCATACAGCAATAAAGCGCGCGTATTTCTGGCCAAATTCACGGACATATGCGCCCATAGCCGCGACACACGGTGTGTACAGCAAGATGAAAATCAAGTAAGCAAACGCGGCATGGCCTGAGACGAAATATTGGTTCAGGTTACCAAAAATAGAAGCGTCAACTTCCTGCTCCTCTGCCACAGTAGAGCTATCGGTCAAATCACCCACTTCAATACCCAATGGATCGGAATAACTCAATCCAGCTAAGTTTTCCGGGATAGACATAACCGCCTCTTCCAAACTCGCCATGAGATTGAACTCACCTTCTTCTCCTTCACTTGGTGCGTAAAGGTTGTTCAAAGTTCCCACAACCGCTTCTTTGGCAAAAATACCTGTGATAATACCCACTGTCGCCGGCCAGTTATCTTCATGAACGCCTATCGGTTCAAATACAGGCGTCACCACCTGAGAAACTTTGGACAGTACTGAATTCTCGCTGTCTTCATTGCCAAATGACCCATCAGTACCTACAGAGTTGAGGAAGCTAAGAATAGTCACAACAACAACGATAGTTTTACCTGCCCCAAGCACAAAGCGTTTCAGTTTTTGCCACGTTTTTATCAGTACATTCTGTATCGTTGGTAATTCGTAATCAGGCATTTCCATGATTAAGCTGTCGCTTGAGCCCGGATAAAGCGTATGCTTTAGCACCAACCCAGTGAATACAGCCGCAGCAATCCCCAGTAGGTAAAGAGCAAATACGATATTCTGGCCACTTTCAGGGAAAAACGCGGCAGCAAACAATGCATATACAGGAAGACGAGCACCACAAGACATGAACGGCGCCATTGAAGCAGCAAGTTTGCGTTCACGTTCCTGATCTAACGTTCGTGTTGCCATGATGGCTGGTACGTTACAGCCGAAGCCAAGAACTAACGGGACGAAGGCTTTACCCGGTAAACCAATCTTCTGCATCACTTTATCGAGAACAAAAGCAGCACGAGACATATAGCCTGAGCTTTCCAGGATTGCTAAAAAAAGATACAAGCAAGCAATCACCGGAATAAACGTGGCGACAGTCTGGATACCGCCACCTACGCCATCCGCAATCAATGTCACCAGCCAGACAGGCAAATGGTCATCTAACAAGTAGTGTCCGCCATCAACTAGCAAAGCGCCGACACCAATATCAAAGAAGTCGATAAATGCACTGCCGATATTGATAGAGAACATAAACATTAGGTACATAACGACAAAGAAAAATGGAACACCAACCCACTTATTGAGAATGACGTTATCCACCTTTTCCGTAAAGCTATGACTAAGCTTGCCTTCAGTCCGGCGCACTTTTTTGCACTGTTCATGGAGGAAGGTATATTTGGTATCGGCAACCGTAAGATCGATATCTAGGTCTATGTTGTTCTGAACCTTTGCAATGTTATCCCTTTCCTCAGACGAGAGATTGTTTAAGACCAACAGATCCTGCTCTAAAGCTCGAATAGAAAGAGCGCGTGCGGATACCTCAGAATGATTAGCAAAAACAGGTTGGATTTGGTCTATCGCCTGCTCAAATTCTACGTCATAACGAATCTTCAGTTCATTCAGCGCAACGCCTTGAACCACCGCCTTATGTAGACGTTCTTTCAGGCGTTGGACCTGATTTTTGTTGTTTGCAGATAACGCATAGACCGGACAGCCCAGCATTTTTTCTAACGCTTTAACATCGATAGTTTGTCGTTCACGCTTCAATGCATCCATTTTATTCAGCACAACCATCATCGGTCTGCCAAGCTCTCGCAGCTGAAGCGTCATATATAAACTGCGTTCAAGACACGTCGCATCAACAACGTTAATGATTAAATCCGCTGGGTGCGTTAGTACAGCACGTGAAGCGATCGACTCATCAATGCTGTTGCCATCGTTACCACTATCCAATGCGTAGATACCAGGAAGGTCGGTGAGCATAAAATCATCACCAGAATGACTGTAACGACCTGTTTTCTTTTCAACCGTCACACCTGCCCAGTTACCAACTTGCTGTTTGGCTCCCGTCAGGCCATTAAAAAGTGTTGTTTTACCACTGTTTGGATTACCGACGGTCAGAATTTTGTATTTCATCAGTTGGCCTCCACATGAATTGAATTCGCAATATTAGTTCTAACTGCGAGAGATACACCACGAACCTCAACCTGAAGAGGATCGCCCATTGGGGCTTTACGGATAAGAGTGACTGGAGTCTGAGGAAGCAGCCCCATCACCATGAGCTTTTTCCTGACGTCATTAGAAAGCTCTGAAAAACCGGTGATCGTTGCTTTTTGCCCTTGAGTTAAATCTGAAAGTTTCATAGACAGGCCAATTAAAGATAAAAATGAGAAATATTATTATTAATAATCTGGAATCTTAGCCCGTGTAAATTTTGTAAATCTTGTCTGAAATCAAACATTACATTTATGGAACGTTATTTTTGTTCATTTACAACTCGTCAAATCCGTTAAAAGTTATCGACAACGAGTATTTAGTCATCATTCCATTTTGACATCATTGGTAATAAATAATAAATAATCAATTAAAATCAATAATTTAGAAAAGATGTCGTTTTTGTCATACAACCTTGGCGTTAATTTTATAAGTAAAATAAGTCGATAGTTTTATAGTTAAAAACGTCGACAGGGAAAGCTCCTCAAAGACAAGAAATTCCAGAGGTGGTGCAGCATGCATCACTCCGGCAGCAAGCGAAGGTGTCATTGGCACCCGTGGTATAGTCACCCCGGCTATACCACGATATTTTTTTAAAGTACGTCAATCAGTGTGTTCTCAGGTTCTGCAGTACATAGCTTCAAGTGTGCCTTTTAAGCTCACTGGACAGCTTAGTCTCATCAACTATCTTGGTTTTCAATGAATTGGGAAGGTGACACACCAAAACGATGTTTGAATCGTTGGCTGAAATAAGAGGGATCATTAAATCCACATTCAAAGGCTACATCGGATATTTTCTCACCAGCCAGCAAGCGCCGACAGGCATAGTCTAACCGTACCTCTGTGACATAATCCATAAATGTACGTTGTGTGGCAGATTTAAATCGGCGCTGCAAACTGCGTTCTGATAAATACATCTGCTTAGCTGCTGCCGCGGTACCAAACTCTGGATTGGAATAGTGTTGCATGACTAAGGCTTCAAGCTTCTCAATCCATGGGTCTTTAGATACCCCAATATCTGAGAGTTTAACCATTGAATTTTCTTTAAACTCGTTACCCGCTGACCAAACAAACTCGATAGTGTTGTTATCATCAGAACAGTATCGATGAAAGCGGCCGCCGCTTTCATTGACTAGAGACTCCAGTTCATTCCACAGCTCAATAGCATTCACTGATGGATCATCAAATCTTTTGCCTTGTTCGATCATAGAAAAATGCACTTTGTCGTTACTGATACGGCAAGTCATCAAGGCAACTTGTCCCTGATACGAGCGTTTGATCAGATTGTCAATCAATAGATTAAACACACTATCAAGGTTAAACACTTCGAGCGCGACATAAATATCTTTATCTTGCGCAGGTCTGACTTCGACAGACAAAGCAGATTTTTTAAGTTCCTCTTGCCAGCCATACAAGGCCGAGCGTAGGACCAACGACAGGTTATAAACAGGCAAAGCGTCACCATTAGCAGCCCGAACATTGAGCAACAAATCCAGCTCATGAGTCATAAATTGCACGAAATGCTGCTGTCCTTGCTCAAGCTCAACCTCTTCTTGCAAAGAATAACCTTGAAGCTTTTCCCGTAAAGACTGCAGCGACTGGTGGTACAAAATACGTCTTATTTGCAGCTGCTTACGTAATTTGTCGTTGTTGGTCAGTAAAATCCGACTTTGATGACGTAATTGGTTGGTCTGTAGTGCAACCAGAGACTTCAACTCTTTATTGGTTTTCGCCATCATGTGTGATCGCCAATAAACAATAACTGCGATAAGGAAAGAAACCGCAACAATGTAGGATATGACCGCATAAACCCCCATGTACCATGGCTCTTCCACTGTAAAGAGAAATGATTCAATGTCGCCTTGAACAAAACCATTAGTCGAGACGCGAACTTGCAGAGTGTAGTCACCGGGGAGAATATGTTCTATGGTCAGCTTCATTCCTTCAAGGTCTTGCCAGTTTTCTTGGCGGCCAAAACGATATTGAAGTGACACATTACTAACTTGGGGGAGTACACCAAATTGGAAAGCAATCGACTCTCCATATTTTACGTTTGGCGCGCTTAGTACACTTCCGCCAAGCGAGAATAGCTCCTGGTTAGCAACGACCTGGCTGAATACGACTTGTCGCTTAGGAGGGGGGGTAACACTCAACGTTTTCGTATCAATCTTGACCAAACTTCTCCTAGAGCCAAATAGCAGATTGTCTTTACTCTCAGACCCAGTAGTGCATAATCCAGACAGAAATTCGTTGTTCTCTAGGCCCAACGGTTCACTATAGTGTGCTTCAATTTCCCCACTACTCGCATAATGCGTAAGCCCAGCAGAAGACGTCATCCAGATACCATTCTTATTTCTAACCAGACATTTGGTAGTAATATGCTCATCTACCATGTCTAGAGGGTTAAGTTGTAAGCTGGCAACATCTAATCGATACAAACCGTAGGTGTTCGCAACCCATACTTCACCTTTGTTGACTTCTTCGATGCTCACGACTCGACCAAAATGCTCTGCTTCATCAACATAATGAATCTGACCATTAACTAGAACATATAAACCATTCTCGGTACCAAGAACTAGGCTTCCATTCTCTGTCACTGCCATCTGGGTCAACTGAGTTGGTAGGTGTTTATTTAGTATCCACTCAGACCCGTACTGAATCAACTGCCGACTTTTGATGTCATAACGCCATAGCTTTAGATCACTAGCTCCCCACAATCGCCCTTGTGAATCCAGTTCTAGCAACTTCACTGAAGAGTTGTTGAGAAGGTTGGGTAAACGACTAGAAATAACTGCACCAGATGCACTATCAACAGAGATAATACCGTTCTCGGTAGCGAGCCAAAGTACCCCATTCTGCTCAATCACATCGTTCACTTTTCCTTTGTAAAGGCGTTTTCTAGACGCATTTTGGTCTAAGGCTAGCGCATAAACGCCGGCACTCGTGATCATCCAGAATCCACTCCTGCTTTTCATGTAGGTCAGTTGAATCAGTTTTTCTGAAACAGAACCATGGCTAAGCATCAAATCAGGAAAACGCTTGAAGTGGTGAGCGAACAAAGAGAAATAGTGTATCCCCCGCTCAGTGGCAATCCACATCCCACCACGATGATCATTGAGTAACGAATAAACCTTTTCACCAAACAAAATGCTATTACGCTTGAGACTCTCAGGGAAATACACACTTTCACCAGTAGTAAAAGTATGAGTGAGTAAACCAGAGTCCGTGCCTATCCAATAAGCTTCTTGCGTTTCCTCTATACTCAAAACATGCCCGCTTGGAATCTGTTTTATAGAGGAATCAGGTTCATTGATATTAATTAGGATTGTCCCATCACGAGTTCCTAAAACCAACTCTTGACGTTTATCAGAAAAATGGAGGGTTTCTACATAGTCCGTTCCAGAGCGAGGAATATGCTCAAAGTGACTACCATCAGACAAATATACCCCTGCGTTTGTTGCTAACACCCACTTCTCATTAATCAGCATAGCGTCAGTAATGCTTATTTTTGCCGCTTGATTGTATTGGTATAACTCTATCAAGGAATAAGAGGTAAATTCGGCGTTGTCGACATGATACGTGTAGAAACTAGAGGCATCAGAGATCCAAATATAGCGATTGGAAACCCCGATCTGTAATACTTCAGTTCCGGGGGTCAGGCCAAACATCAACTCTCGTTTTTTACCTGGAATGGTCCGATAGATCTCGTTCCCCACAAACGACCAAAACGCATTGTCGATAAACGCAATATCTTCTGCACTAAACTCAAGTGCGGAACCTGATTTAGGTAAGATATTCTGACCGTCAAAAAAAAGTAGCTGATTTCTGACATCCTGAAACCAAACCCCACCATTATCGGCTAAAAAAAGGGCTTTGGCTGCGAAGGCTTTACCCTGAATTTTAGTAGGCAGTGGGTAAAAAACCGACAAAGGAAGATCCATCGCGGATGCCAAACGAGTTATTAGCAATAGCGATAAGAAGCAAATAGCTTTATACACTCACAGTTCCCTTGCAGCAAAAATGGCATTCAATCACATCCAGACTGAGCTATAGGTTCACCTAATCGATAAAACTAGACTAAATGAATGAGATCATTAAATTATTTTGTGCGAATAATTATCTTGTATTTGAACCGAGAAACAAGAAGCTGCTTCAAAAAATCCATCTTTTGTTGTTGTGTTAATGCAAAAAAGGGAAGTGTTACACTTCCCTTTAACTCTACTATCAAACCGATTTTTATTGATTAAGACATTCTGTAAAGCTGTCCGTTATAGATTGAATAAAAGTAAAGTAGCTTCCCGGTCCAACTTGAATTCCGGTACCAATAGGATCAAGCACTCCCTGTTTAGCTTGACTACCACGTGTTACAGACTCAACAACTGCAGGGGTAAACTGAGGTTCAGAAAAAACACACTTAGCATCACCTTTTGCCAAGGCTTTCTTTATTTTAATAAGTGTCTTAGCGCCTGGTTTTCTCTCAGGGCTGACAGTAAATTGCCCCAAATGATTCAAGCCATAGTCCTGCTCGAAATAACCGTAGGCATCATGGAATACGTAGTAACCCACATCTTTTACTGGCTTTAACGCCGCCCGCCACTTTTCATCGTACTGATTAGCATTTTTCACAAACGCCTGATAGTTCGCTTGATAAACATCTTTGTTGCTCGGGTCTAACTCAGCAAGTTTTTGGCTGATTGCTTCCGCGGCCTTGATACTTTGTTCATGACCTAACCAGAAATGCGGATCGTGTGAACCATGATGATGTCCATCATGATCATGACTATGCCCGTCTGCAGAAAACTCACGTAGGTTTAAACCATGGATCTCACTAATGGTTAAAACATTCTTCTGATCCTCAAGAACTTTGGCTAGGAAAGGTTCTAAGTCTTTTCCATACCAAACAACCAGATCCGCTTTTCTAATTCGCTTTACGTCAGATGGCTTCAGCGCGTAATCATGGGGAGAAGTGTTGGAGTCAAGCAATACATCTGGTTCAGAAACACCTTGGGTGATTTCATAGGTGATCATTTGAATCGGCTTGATACTGGTCAGTACCTCGTTAGCATTGGCACTACCCATAGCAAGTATGGATAGCAAAGGGATAAGATATTTCATAATTCAATACCACTACTCTCTGGCGTTAAAGTGCGACAAATGTTACATTATAACACTAGTTATTTGCAAATGAGTTCCATTCATGTCGGCACTGGTCGAACTTCAACAAGTTTGCGTTCAATTTGATGAGCGTAAAGTCCTAGATAACATTAGCCTCCAGCTTAAGAGAGGCGAGATCACTACTTTAATTGGTCCCAATGGTGCGGGTAAATCTACATTAGTAAAAGTACTTTTGGGGCTGCAAAAAAAGTTCACAGGGTCAGTAAAAAAAGCAAAAGGGCTCAAGATTGGCTATGTCCCTCAAAAGCTAAGACTCAATGATTCACTTCCTCTAGACGTTAAACGTTTTATGAAACTCGCTGGCAAATACAGTGAGCAGGAACTCCAAGATGCACTTAAACTTGTTGGTGCCGAGCACCTGCTAAGGGCCAACATGCACTCGTTATCTGGAGGTGAAAACCAGCGGGTTCTGTTGGCGAGAGCATTACTACAACGACCTGACCTACTCGTACTTGATGAGCCAGCTCAAGGTGTTGATGTTCAAGGACAGATTGACTTATACGAATTGATTGATACCATTCGCCATCGTTTTAGTTGTGCGGTATTCATGGTCTCACACGATTTGCATCTTGTAATGGCTAAAACGGATGATGTCATCTGCTTACACCATCATATCTGTTGTTCAGGCGCACCAGCGGATATCACTAAGCACCCTAATTACATCGCTCTTTTTGGGGAAGTTCGCAGCGAATCTCTCGCGTTTTATCATCATCAGCATCAACATCATCATCATGATCTCGCTGGAGACCCGGTTCTGGGTGCTGCATCTTCTTGTTCCCATCATTCACACGGCCATCACCATGATTGAGTTTTTGCTACCTTCTATTCTTGCTGGGCTTGGTATTGCAGCAATTGCTGGCCCACTTGGATCATTTGTCGTCTGGCGTAAAATGGCCTATTTTGGCGATACTTTAGCACATGCTTCATTAATGGGCCTTGCTCTGGGTTTCTTGCTCGACGTCAACTTATACCTTGCTTTGATCGTCTGCTGCCTTGCGCTGGCTTTTATTCTGGTTGCATTACAAAGACAACAGCTTGTGGCTACCGATACTTTGCTGGGGATCTTAGCCCATAGTGCACTTTCACTGGGCCTTGTTGCAGTCAGCTTTCTTGACAATGTTCGTATCGATCTTATGAGTTATTTATTCGGTGATTTACTTGCAGTAACCCCGAACGATCTCTTCTATATCTATGTCGGTTCGGCAATAGTTTCTGTCATCTTGTTTTGTTTCTGGCGCTCGTTGCTCGCAACAACAGTGAATGAGGATTTGGCTGCTGTTGAAGGACATAACGTTGATTTAATGCGACTAATCTTGATGGTTATGGTTGGTCTCGTGATCGCTATCGGTATGAAGTTTGTCGGTGCATTGATAATGACATCACTTTTGATTATACCAGCAGCCACTGCACGACGTTTCTCAAAGACTCCGGAGCAAATGGCTTTCACGGCTTCTTGTATTGGTGCTGTGGCAGTCTTACTTGGTCTAAGTATGTCTTGGCATTATGACACCCCGGCAGGCCCTTCCGTTGTTATCAGTGCTACGGCAATGTTCATGTTAGCGCAGGCTTATCGCACAAAGCACTGAGGTCATGGAAAGATAAAAGGGTTGACGCAATGCGCCAACCCTTTTATCGAGCCTCAAGAAAGAGCGTCGTCGCCAGTCTTACGCTCCCTCATTATGTAACTCTAGATTAGCGAGATCTTGTTGAATCTCTCTCTGAACCTTAGCATCATCGCTACGCAAAGATTGTAAAAAGTCCAAGTACTTCTGATCGATATCACCAGTGACATATTGACCATTGAAAACCGATGTTTCAAATTGAATGATATCCGTATTACCCATGCCTACGGCTTCTACTAGGTCATCCAATGTCTGGAATATCAGCTCATCGGCACCGATTTGCTTACATATCGCATCATTGTCACGACCATGGGCAATTAACTCATTCGCATTTGGCATATCAATACCATACACATTAGGGAAACGTATCTCTGGTGCCGCTGAAACCATAAAGACTTTCCTAGCACCGGAGTCGCGAGCCATTTCAATAATTTGTTCTGACGTAGTACCGCGAACGATCGAATCGTCAACCAACAGAACATTTTTGTCTTTAAATTCCGAACGAATCGCATTCAGCTTGCGGCGCACTGACTTTTTACGCTGTTGTTGCCCTGGCATGATGAAAGTACGACCAACGTAACGGTTTTTCACAAATCCCTGACGATAAGGTTTATCGATAGCCTGTGCTATTTGCAAGGCTATATCACATGAAGTTTCTGGGATTGGGATAACCACATCAATATCAAGATGGCTATATTCATCACGAATACGCGCACCAAGTTTCTTACCCATTTCTACGCGAGCACTATAAACCGAAATTTTATCAATAAACGAATCAGGTCGTGAGAAGTAAACAAACTCGAAAATACATGGATTGAGCACAGGGTTATCAGCGCACTGCTTGGTATGTAACTCACCATCAAAAGTCACATAAATAGCTTCTCCCGGAGCGACATCACGGATGAAATCAAAGCCAACAGCATCCAGAGCAACAGACTCTGAAGCAACCATGTATTCTATCGTCTCACCGACAACACGCTTACCAAGGCATAGCGGACGAATACCATTAGGATCACGGAAAGCCACCATACCGTGACCTATGATCATTGCAGATACAGCGTAAGCACCACGGATAGCTCGATGCACGTTAGTCACTGCACGAAATACGTCTTCTGCGGTGACATTGCCTTTGACTGTATCAATTTCATGGGCAAGCACATTGAGTAGAACTTCAGAGTCAGAAGTCGTGTTGACGTGACGGCGGTCTTTCTCAAACAATTTCTCGCGAACTTCAGCAGCATTAGTCAAATTACCATTGTGAGCGAGAGTGATACCGAATGGAGAGTTTACGTAGAAAGGCTGAGCTTCTGAGGCACTAGAACTACCGGCTGTTGGGTAGCGCACATGACCAATACCAACCGTTCCCTGGAGGCGTTGCATGTGTTTTGCTTCAAACACATCCTTAACTAAACCGTTCGCCTTTCTCAGACGAAAACGATTGCTTTCTATGGTACAAATACCCGCGGCATCTTGGCCACGATGCTGCAATACAGTCAGTGCGTCATAGATAGACTGGTTTACAGGCGTTGTACCCACGATTCCAACAATACCACACATGTCCTAACCCTCGATTTGCGACAATGGCTGGCGCGTTATAGCGCGCCAGATAAGAAACTTGATGTTGCTTGCAAGTGCTCAAAGAAAGGCGCAATGATACGGCTAAATTCCGGTACCAGTTGCGAACTCCTCCACCACTCTGAGTCTGGAAACGATGTAAACGCATCCATAAAAAACAATGCAGCAGAAACAATCAAAACACCACGCAAGCCGCCAAAGACGACGCCAAGTACTCTATCTGTTCCCGACAAGCCTGTTTTCTGTACTAATTGAGCGATGACATAATTCACTATAGCCCCCACGATTAGCGTTGAAACAAACAAGGCTGCGATCGCGGCTCCGTTACGAAACATGTCATCTTGGATATTGGAGAAGTACACCGCTAATTTTGCGTAGTACTGACTGGCGATAAAAAAAGCACCAAACCAAATAACTAAGGACAATGCTTCTTTTGCGAAGCCTCGAATCAAACTGATCAATGCCGATAGGCCGATCACACTCAAAATGACAATATCTAACGAATTCATCTGTTCTTACATCTTAAGTTGGCGCGCATTTTAACAGAAAAAACGCCGACGCAAACGTTTTCTTATGGATTTAGTGGCTTAAATTTAAGCAATCGACCTTTAGAGCCGGTTATTTTTTCGAGTTCTGTCACTTGTTGCTCTAGCTTATTCTTAGAGACATCAGGACCGATAATGACACGAGTAAAACCGTTTTCGAGTTTGGTATGAGCCTGATAGCCACGCTTTTGAAGGTCTTTTACAACATTTTTTGCATTCTCAGCATTCTTCAACGCCATCAGTTGAATAATCCAGGCGCTGTCTTGATACTCATTGCGTTCTGGAACTTCCTTTATCGCAACTGGCAGTGGTTTATCATCCGTTGTTTCAGCGGATGGCTCTATGCCTTGTACTAATTCTACCGGAGTCTCAGGTAGGCTTGCGGTGTCATCGACAGGTTCAAGCACATCGAAACTTTCAACATCGCTATCGAGCTCTGGCTTAATAGGGATACTGGCAATTTCTTCTTCATAGTGCGTTTTCTTGCCATCAAGGACATCGGGCAACACGATAACGCCAATTGACACCAGTAAAATGGTGCCAACCAAACGATTTTGAAACTTACTCGCCATTTACTCTCCTTGGTTCTGCCAGAATTCGAGAACTTCACCGACAGTATGGAATGATCCCACCACTAAAATGACATCTTCAGCTCCTACGCTTGTCATGGCAGCTTTAAAAGCGTCAACAGGGGTGGCAAAGCGCTCGTTGCCTTCGGGTAAGAATTTACAAAGCTCATCAGCGCTCGCCGCTCTCGGGCCTTGCAGTGAAGCAGGGTACCACTGACTAACAACTGGAGATAAAGCCTCCAACGTCGTTTTGATATCTTTATCGTGTAACATCGCAACCACGGCGTGTATATTTTTGCTCGAGAACTTTCGTTGAACGCTTTCTACCAAGTACTCAGCGGAGTGCGGATTGTGCGCCACATCGAGAATGACTATTGGATCGGTACTCACCACCTGCATTCTTCCTGGTAACTTTGCTTCTTTCAAACCTTTGACAATATTGATGTCAGAGATATCGAGATGAGAAGTAGCAAGCGCCATTAATGCTGTGGCGGCATTTTGTAACGGTAATCCCGGAACAGGCAACTCATCAAGCTCATAAGAGCCATGTGTCCAACGCCAGGTATTCTCACTTACCAATTGGTAGTTGTATTGGATTTCTACCTGAAACAGTTCAGCGCCTATATCATCAGCGTGTGCTGCAACTGTTGACGGTGCTTTAGGCTGACCACAAATCGCTGGTTTACCAGTGCGATAAATGCCTGCCTTCTCGAAACCGATGACATTGATATCATCACCAAGCCAATCAACATGATCAATCGCTAGGCTGGTAATGATAGAAACATCGTGGTCAACAACATTCGTCGCATCCAAACGCCCGCCTAAACCGACTTCAAGTAAGACAACATCCACTTTTTCAGTTTGGAACAGGCGCAATGCCGCTAAAGTCCCATATTCAAAAAAACTTAGACTAATATCGCCACGCTGCTTTTCAATAAAGTCAAACGCTTCAGTGTGCTTCTCATCAGCCAAATCTTGACCATTAATACGGACACGTTCGTTATAGCGAATCAGGTGGGGTGAACTGTAAACACCAACGGAGTAGCCTGCATCAAGCAATATGGCTTCCATAAGTGCACAAGTGGAACCTTTACCATTGGTCCCCGCGACAGTAATCACGGTAGGAGCAGGTTTAACTAGGTTGGTTTTCTCGGCGACAGCCTTAACACGATCTAAGCCAAGATCGATAGCAGAAGTGTGTATGTTTGTTAAATAATCAAGCCACATCGCAAGAGAGGATGTGGCTTGAGGAATTTGGGATTGACTCATCTAACTCTAACCAAGTCATTGTGGTTGTTTGTTAGTATGTTACTTTACCCTTTTTTGTCCGCTTCTGGTACAGAATAAGCAGCTTCATTTTGTGAATCGTTAACAGAAACGACCAGAGGCGAAGGTTGGTTAGTCATTTTCGCAATCAGGCTACCAATACGCTGACGCATTTCTCGGCGATCAACAATCATGTCGATAGCACCATGCTCGAGCAGAAACTCGCTACGCTGGAAACCTTCAGGAAGATCTTCACGTACCGTCTGTTCAATAACACGACGGCCCGCAAAACCAATCAATGCTTTGGGCTCACCGATATTCACGTCACCCAACATCGCAAGGCTTGCAGAAACCCCTCCCATAGTTGGATCCGTCATTACTGAAATAAACGGCAGACCTTTCTGAGACAGGCGCTCAAGTGCAGCACTGGTTTTGGCCATTTGCATCAAAGACATCAAAGCCTCTTGCATACGTGCGCCACCACTTGCAGAAAAACAAACAAGGCCTGTATTGTTCTCGATAGCCGCTTCTACAGCACGGACAAAACGAGCGCCAACTACAGAACCCATTGAACCACCCATGAAAGAGAATTCAAATGCACAAGCAACGATAGGGAGGCCTAACAGCTCACCTTTCATTACAATAAGAGCATCTTTCTCACCGCTGCTCTTTTGTGCAGCTGAGATACGATCTTTGTATTTCTTTGAATCTTTAAACTTAAGCTTGTCTTGAGGTTCAAGCTCGTCCGCAAGTTCTACGCGGTTGTTTTCATCCAAAAATGTTTCCAAACGACGACGCGCTTTCATACGCATGTGATGATCACATTTTGGACATACTTCTAGGTTACGCTCTAGTTCAGCGTGATAAAGCACCTGTTCACAAGATGTACATTTGGTCCATACACCCTCAGGGATGGACGCTTTACGTGAACTAACAATGTTGCTTTTTTCTAAAATCTTTTCAAGCCAACTCATGGAAGACCTTTTTATCTCATCGCCTCCGCACTTTGCGAAGGACAAAAATTCTGAATTTACGCGAGAGGATTAAAGCATATAAAATGCCAAGTGTAGACAAAAAACTGGTTGTACCTATTTCTTACACTAGTATCTCACGCCCTAAAGAACTGATTAGTTGGACAATTTAGAACGAACTAGTTCAAATTGTCTGGCAAAAATAGTGGCCCAATTGGCACTCTTGGCAATTCAAATTCTGCGGGATAATCAACATCAACCAAGTATAGACCTTCAGCCTTAGCTGTGGCACCAGCCAGTTTGCGATCTTTCACTTCTAACAGCCAGTTTATCCACTCCGGAGGCTGTTCGCCGCGCCCTACACATATCAAACTTCCGGTAATATTACGTACCATGTGATGTACAAATGCATTGGCTTTAATATCGATGACAACATATTGCCCATGACGGGTAACATTCAGATGCATCATATTGCGCCAAGGGCTACGTGACTGGCAATGGATGGCACGAAAAGATGTAAAGTCATTCTCGCCCAGCAGATACTGACCCGCTTCATGCATTTTGTCGACATCAAGCTCACCGTGATAGTGACTCACCCCTGATGACAAAATACCTGGTCGTAGGGCGCTATTAAATATGATGTAACGATAACGACGAGCTGTAGCAGCAAAACGTGCATGAAATTCTTCAGGTACCTCTTTCGCCCACCTAACCGCAATATCACTTGGCAAGTTTGCATTAGCGCCCATCGTCCAAGCAACTATCTTTCTATTCGCCGTGGTGTCAAAGTGAACTACTTGCCCAGTACCATGTACGCCTGCATCAGTGCGACCTGCACACTGAACCTCTACTGGGTGGTTTGCTACGATGCTCAGTGCTCGCTCAAGCTTTTCCTGAACACTTTTCACTTCTTTCTGACGCTGCCAGCCGAAGTATTGAGTGCCATTGTACTCAATACCTAATGCAATTCTCATCGGGGTGATCTCTTCAAAAACAGGCCGAGAAGTATAAACATTTTTACTCAAAAAGATAAGGGGCTCCCCGCCCCCTCTCTGATGACTAAACTTTAGCTAGCGTTAATCGCATCGATAAGATTTTTGGCTTCTCGACGGATTTCATCACTACCATCGACAATCGCTTCCTCAAGCAGCTTAATTGCTCCTTGTGAATCATTCATCTCAATGTAGATCTTGGCCAAATCAAGTTTACCTGCGGCCTCCGAGTTACTATCGACATCAACATCACCTGTATCACCGATAACGTCAGGGAAGTCACTCAGCCCAACATCTAATTTCAGATCTTCTTCCTGAAAGTCCTGCTGCTCTTCTTTTTCAACTTCAGCCATCAACTCATCGATTGTTCGGAACTCACCTTCCTGAGGTGTGAACTCGTCGAGTTCATCTTGGTCTTCCCAATTTTCATCCAATATCTGAGCTTGTTCAGGACGATTGTTGTCATCCCATACTCCCTGTTCAGATTCCGGGATATCATCCGAAATCTGAGACTGCTGCTCTGGAGAAAGACTGAATCCATTCCAATCCTCTCCCACTTCCAACATGGCCTCAATATCCATACCTGCGCTATCAGAAGTCAGAGGATCTGGAGACTCAAAATCAAAACTTGTTGACTGCTTCGGATCTTCTTCCGCAAGCAGCTCATCAAACGCATCCTCATTGTATTCATGATTTGCTAGCTCTTGTGCCGCTTCAGAAGGTATTTCCCCCAAAGATGGTAGCTCCAATTCATCTAGCTTAAAGTCAACATCTTGAGAGCCAGCATCAAATGCTGCCGCTAGGGCATCTTGTTCATCGAATTCAGGCAGATTGTCATAGTCTTGATCGGCTGATGCGTTGGGTTCACGTTCCTCTAATTCAACATTACTCTCTGTCGGAGCTGCGTCACCAAATTTAGGTATATCTAGATCGGCTAAATCCAACGACTCACTGTGTAATGTCGAATCGCTTGATTGTGTTTGAAGTTCAGGCTCCTGTGCAACATCGGCTAGTGCATCGTCTTCACTGTATTCTGGAAGATCTAGGTCATCCAGTTCCAA
>NZ_JXXU01000023.1 GCF_000967495.1 Vibrio neptunius
TAGGTTTATATTGTTAAAGAACTTTGCTTCGAGCTTCCCTCGAAACGGACGGCCATTTTAGCGATATAACTCATAGTGTCAAACACTTTTTTTGTTATTTCTCTTAAAGTTAAATGATTAACTTCACTCCGTCTTTTTGTCGACGAGATTTGTTTAGCATCCCGTGACAACGAGGGCGCATTATAGGGAGTTCATTCGACAGTACAAGGGGTAAATGGAAAAAATCTATACTTTTTACTTTGTTCGCTCGCAATTTAATCAAAACGATGTAAATCAAAGCAAAAAGGGCTCTCAAGAGCCCTTTTATCCATATTATTATTGATGTGCAATAATTTGATCTTTACTGACCAATAACTTAACGGGTTTATCTGGCACGATTTTCCCTGCCAGTATTGCTTTAGCCAGTGGATTTTCGACACTTTGCTGGATTGCCCTTTTCAGAGGTCGAGCGCCATATACCGGATCGAAGCCAACTTGCGCAATCAGATCCAGCGCCTTATCTGAAACTTCCAGCGCATAACCTCTTTCTTCCATACGCTTGGACAGTCTTTGTAACTGAATAGATGCAATCGACTTAATGTGCTCCTGGCCAAGTGGATGGAAAACAACACTCTCATCGACACGGTTTAGAAACTCCGGACGGAAATGTTTATTGACGACTTCCATCACCTGTTCTTTCATTCCGTGATAATCCAAAGAACCAAAGTTTTCCTGAATTCTCGCCGAACCTAAATTGGATGTCATAATAACAACCGTATTGCGGAAATCGACGGTGCGACCTTGGCCATCAGTTAAACGGCCATCATCAAGCACTTGCAACAGAATGTTGAACACATCTGGATGCGCTTTTTCAACTTCGTCTAACAAGATCACGGAGTAAGGTTTTCTGCGTACAGCTTCCGTCAGGTAGCCGCCTTCTTCATAGCCAACATACCCCGGAGGAGCCCCTACCAGTCGAGCGACTGAATGTTTTTCCATAAACTCGGACATATCAATTCGAACCATGGCGTCTTCACTGTCAAACATAAAGCTTGCCAGCGTTTTGCATAATTCCGTCTTACCAACACCTGTTGGGCCCAAGAATAAGAAGGAGCCTATCGGTTTATTAGGATCCGAAAGCCCTGCTCTGCTGCGGCGAATAGCATTTGAAACCACTTCTACAGCTTCGGTTTGACCAATAACACGGGCATGTAGCACCTCTTCCATACGAAGAAGCTTTTCTTTTTCCGCTTCTAGCATTTTGGAAACAGGGATACCAGTCTGCTTAGACAATACATCAGCTATCTCATTGTCTGTAACTTTGTTACGCAACAAGGTCATTTCCTGCATCTCAGCTTGAGTGGCCAAATCAAGTTGCTTTTCCAACTCAGGAATACGACCATACTGAAGTTCAGACATTCGATTAAGGTCACCAGCTCGACGAGCAAACTCCATATCCATTCGAGCCTGCTCTAACTCACTCTTGATGTGCTGCGTACCCGATAAAGACGCTTTTTCTGCGTTCCACACTTCTTCAAGTTCGGCAAATGCTCGTTCTTTATCTTCCAGCTCTTCATTAAGGTTGCTTAGACGTTTCTCACTCGCTTCATCGTGTTCATTGGTCAACGCTTGCTGTTCAATTTTAAGCTGGATAATTTTCCGCTCCAGCTTATCGAGCGACTCAGGTTTAGAGTCGATCTGCATGCGGATACTTGATGCGGCCTCATCAATCAAGTCAATCGCTTTATCGGGCAATTGACGATCGGAGACGTAACGATGGGATAAACTCGCCGCAGCGACAATTGCAGGATCGGTAATTTCTACATGGTGATGCAGCTCGTAGCGCTCTTTCAATCCACGTAAAATCGCCACCGTGTCTTCAACCGAGGGCTCATCCACCAGCACTTTTTGAAAACGGCGCTCTAACGCCGGATCTTTTTCAATATATTGGCGGTATTCGTCTAATGTAGTGGCACCAACGCAGTGAAGCTCTCCACGTGCCAACGCCGGTTTGAGCATGTTACCTGCATCCATGGATCCTTCGCCTTTTCCGGCCCCAACCATGGTATGAATCTCATCAATAAAGAGGATGACATTGCCTTCTTCTTTGGAAAGCTCATTAAGAACCGATTTCAATCGCTCTTCAAATTCACCACGATATTTAGCGCCAGCAACTAAAGCACCCATATCAAGTGACAGAACTCGTTTGTTGCGTAAGCCTTCAGGAACTTCATTATTGATGATGCGCTGCGCTAACCCTTCAACAATTGCAGTTTTGCCGACACCGGGTTCACCGATAATCACAGGATTATTCTTGGTTCGACGTTGCAGTACTTGAATCGTGCGGCGAATCTCGTCATCACGGCCGATGACTGGGTCCAATTTACCTTGCTCAGCTCGCTCGGTGAGATCGATAGTGAACTTTTCCAAAGCTTGGCGCAAATCTTCAGCATTTTGATCATTCACTTTTTGCCCGCCGCGAACCTTATCAATGGCATTACTCAGCTTGGCTTCGGTTAAACCTAACTCTTTTAAAAGATCACCGAGTGGTCCGCGATCCTCAATGGCAGCAAGAAGGAAAACTTCTGAAGAAATGTAGGCGTCCTGACGCTTTTGCGCGACTTTGTCACACAGATTAAAAAGTGTACCCATCGAACTGGACAGCTGAACATCACCACCGATACCACTGACTTTGGGTAAACGGTCAAGAATCTCACTCAACTTAGAACGTAAATGGGTAACATCGACATCGAGCATCGTCAGTAATGGCCTAATAGGACTGCCATTCTGATCCATCAGCGCAACCATCAAGTGCACTGGTTCGATGTATTGATGATCGCGCCCCAGCGCGAGCGATTGTGCGTCAGATATCGCTATTTGGAATTTGCTTGTGAATCTGTCGAGACGCATACCTACCTTCCTAACCTTAACGGAGAATACTCTTATAGTCAGTATGAAAGATGGATACGCAAGAATCGATTTTCAAGGGGAGAGTGCTAAGTTTCCTTAGCAATTCTGGGCGTTACTTTTCCAACCATATAAACGTTGCTTGCCTCCCAGTAACCCCATCTCGACGATAAGAAAAGAAGCGCTTCGGATTGAGATAAGTACACAGTTCACTGTAATAAACGTCAGTCACACCGACGTGATTCAAGCGCTGAGTAACAAGCATGTTCATATCTGCTAGCCATTTCCCCGGCTTTTTACGTGGTACAAATGCCTTTTTAGCCTCAGAGTCGAACGAGGTGAATGCATCCAATACGTCCTGACCAACCTCAAATGCAGAAGCACCGATTGCAGGGCCAATCCAAGCCATTACCTGCCCGTCAAATTTCGCGACCGCATTTTCAACAATCCCATCGGCCAAACCGCGCCAGCCAGCATGAACCGCTGCCACTTGTGTACCAGCGGTATTGGTCAACAAAACGGGTAAACAATCAGCGGTCATAGCAGAACACACTACGCCTATTCGCTGAGTAAAGAGGCCATCAGCATCCAGTACGTTTTGCGTTGGTCTGTCAGCTTCCAATACAAGTGTAGAGTGTGTCTGATTAAGCCAAATTGGTGCCGTCGGCATCTGAGATTGCTGCGTTAACCATTGACGGTTCTTTTCAATAATCGCAAGTTCATCCCCAACATGTGCGCCAAGGTTTAACCCTTGATAAACACCAGAAGAAAAGCCTTGGTGTCGAGTCGAAGCAAAAGCTTTAACATGGCTCGGTGCAGGCCAGTTAGGGATGATAATATCCATCTTAGAATTCGTCTTCTAATCCGTGTTGTTGCGTATCTTGGCGAAGTGCTTCGGCCATTTCGACAATGTCATCTGGTACTGGCGCGTGGAACTCCAACTCTTCTCCGGTTACCGGATGATCAAACTTTAGCATCACAGCATGGAGCGCTTGACGATCAAACTTACGGATCATTTCCGCCAGTTCTTCTGAAGCACCAGAAGGAATTCGCGCGCGACCACCATAAGCAGAATCACCTAACAAAGGATGCTGAAGGTAAGACATGTGCACACGGATCTGGTGAGTACGCCCGGTTTCAAGTCGTAAGCGAATACGAGTGTGTTCACGGAAATGTTCAGCAACTCGGTAGTGCGTCACCGCAGGCTTACCCATTGGACTAACCGCCATCAAAGTACGCTTTGTTGAGTGGCGGCCAATCGGCTGTTCTACTCGTCCACCAGCCGTCATACGGCCAATCGCGATAGCTTCGTACTCACGTACGAAGTTGCGCTTTTTCTGTAGAGCACGCACTAAACGAGTTTGGGCTGGCACCGTTTTGGCGACGACCATTAGGCCCGTTGTATCTTTATCGAGACGATGCACAATACCCGCTCGTGGCACTTCAGCGATACTTGGATAATAGTGTAACAGCGCATTCAGCACTGTGCCATCTGGTGTACCTGCCCCTGGGTGTACAACAAAACCACGAGGTTTATTGATCACTAAGATATCATCGTCTTCATATACGATATCAAGAGGAATATCTTGTGCTTCCCAGCGCTCTTCATCTTCCAGTTCTGCTTGAAGGATAATTTCCTCGCCACCCATAACCTTGGTGCGAGGTTTTGTGATCACTTCACCATTAACTTTAACTTTACCGCCAAGCAACCATTCCTTTAAGCGCGAGCGAGAAAAGTCAGCGAATAATTCTGCGATAGCTTGGTCTAGACGTTGGCCTAGTTGGCTATCTTTTACTGTATTTGTTAATTCAATCTGCTGAGCCATATCGAACTTTTTTAAAAACTGTGAGACTAATTGTCACTAGTGTGGAAGAATATCGCTCCATTGTATCTGCTACCGGCAAGAAAGTAACGGAAGCGCAAAAAATATTTATCTCAAGGAATCGAATCCTGACATGAAAAAGCATACTTTATCTGGCTTATTGGCACTGTCCGTTTTGGTTGGCTGTTCTAGCAGCGAAGAAATCGTTCCGGATGTACCGCCATCAGAACTCTACTCAGAAGCACAGGTATCGCTGCAAAGTGGCAATTGGTTAACAGCTATCAACAAGCTAGAAGCACTGGACTCTCGCTACCCGTTCGGTGCTTATTCTGAGCAAGTTCAGCTGGA
The DNA here is from genome assembly GCF_000967495.1 of Vibrio neptunius. Taxonomy (GTDB): domain Bacteria; phylum Pseudomonadota; class Gammaproteobacteria; order Enterobacterales; family Vibrionaceae; genus Vibrio; species Vibrio neptunius. The sequence continues at coordinate 5,058 of NZ_JXXU01000023.1, forward strand.
TCTAATTTATGCTTACTACAAAAACGACGATTTAGCGCTTGGCCTTGCAACTATTGAACGTTTCTCTCGCCTCAACCCAACTCACGAAAAGCTAGACTGGGTTTTGTACATGCGTGGACTAACTCATATGGCACAAGATCGTAACTTTATGCATGACCTATTTAATGTTGATCGAAGTGATCGAGATCCTGAACCCGTCAAAAAAGCCTTTGCTGACTTCAAAAAATTACTAGAGCGCAATCCAAATAGCCCTTACGCAGAAGATGCTCAAAAACGTATGTTTGCCCTGAAAAATCGTTTGGCTGAATACGATCTAGCAACAGCTGACTTCTATCTGCGTCGTGAAGCTTGGATAGCAGCCATCAATCGAACACAAGAATTACAAAAAACTTACCCAGATACAGAAGCAGCACGCAAATCACTTGAGATTCAACTCGAGGCTTACGAAAAGCTTGGTTTGGCCGATCCTGCTAAACATACCGAGCAACTTATCAGGCTAAACCCTCAGTAACGGTGTATAAATGAGAATAAACGCCTCTTTATTGAGGCGTTTTTTTTGCCTACTTTGATGATAGAGTTATTAAGAACTACCTTTAAAAGATGATCTTTCGAGGGTATTTAATGAGCAAAATTGTCTTGTTTCTGATCTTGTTCGTCGCCATACCGCAACATGCCGACGCGCTGTCATTATCACCATTGAAAAAAAATCCTTATTTTGGCGATCTGGACGAACTTGAAAGGAAAGGAGCGATACGAGTTCTCGTTTCAGCGGATCTTGGCTTTTACTATATTGAGGATGGCAAACCAAAAGGTATTCTCGCTGAATTGTTGTACCACTTTGAAAAAGAACTAAGACAACGTTCATCTTACTTTAACCTACAGATCATCCCTGTCCATCGAGATGAACTTCTCCCTTCTCTTGAAAAAGGCTTCGGTGATCTGATTGTCGCCAATCTGACAATGACTTCCTATCGTTCAAAATATGTCGATTTCAGCATTCCAGTTTTGCAGGGAGTGCGTGAGCTGTTAATCACTCATGATACTAACGTCCCGCCAATTACAGAGTTGAAAGAAATCAGTGGCCAAGAGATCTGGGTTAGAGCCAGCTCCAGTTACTTTGAAAGCTTACAAAAAGTCAATCAAATGCTTGATGTACATGATTTACAGCCTGTCACTATTCGCTTTGTTGAAGAAACTCTTCAAGATATTGAAATTATTGAACTTGTCAATCAAGGTCATATTAATGCTACCGTCCTAGACAGCCATAAAGCCGAACTCTGGCTTAAGGTTATGGATAACATACTCTTACACGATCAAGCACCTATCAGAGTGGATGGTAAAATTGCTTGGGCAATGCGAAAAAACAGCCCCCATTTACAGTCATTCGTAAACCAATATCTAAGGAAAACTCGATCAGGCACTTTGTTGGGTAACGTCATTTATGGCAAATATCTTGACAAAACAGACTGGTTAAAACGTATTCTCCACCCTGATCATATTGGCCGCCTTGACTCGTTATCAGGAATCTTTGCCAATTATTCCGAACAATATGACTTTGACCCACTAATGATCTCAGCGCAAGGTTTTCAAGAATCGGGCTTAGATCAGAGCAAAGTATCACACAAAGGTGCAGTGGGTGTTATGCAGGTGTTACCGAGTACCGCTATGGATCCTAATGTCGCCATACCCAATATTTATCAAGTCGATAACAATATCCATGCGGGCGTGAAATACATGCGTTTTATCAAGGACCGCTATTTTAGTGATGATGAGATCACGCCCGACAATCAGGTTTATTTTTCCCTTGCCGCTTACAACGCTGGCCCGGCTAATATTCGTAAGATGCGTAATTTGGCCAAGCAGCATGGCTATGATCCAAATCGATGGTTCCGGCATGTTGAGATCATGGCAAGACGTAATATTGGTCGTGAGCCAGTTCACTATGTCTCCAACATCAATCGGTATTTTGTCATTTACAAGCAGCTCAACGCACTAAAAGAGCAACGTAAACTTCAATCCACTAGCAAAAGCACACCAGCTCTCTTCGTTCCTAGTATCGATAAGTAACGCAGGAAAAATATACTCAGACAGAGAACCTGAAAACTATAAAGGGGAATGAGAAGAGAATCACACTGGTAGTTGAGCAACAATTAACCGCAAGTTTTTATCAGGTCGAACAAGTGCCCTAAAAAGCAGATGATTTTTAGTATGTTGCCTCTCTCAATCTAGCGATATTTTTTTGGGGCACAAGCTTTTTCAGCGCCAAATAAACCAAGTATTTGAGATAGATCACGTTTAATTTCAATCTAAAAACACACCACCAAAAAAGTGATTTATATCACATTATTTTAAACTTGGGCGAGTAATCTGAAGTTAACCCATAAGGGATGCAACAGAGGAAAACATCTATGAAAGTAAACATCACTGGTAAAAACATCGAAACCACCTCTGCAATCCGAGCCCATATTGAGAGCAAATTTAAAAAGCTGGAAAAATGGCAAGTAGACATCATCGGATGTCAGGCAAGCTTCTGTGAGGAGCCAAACAAACAGAAGAAATTTGAAGCTGTTATTACCGTCCCTAAAGGTCAGCTTGTGGCGTCTGCAACCAACGAAGATCTTTATATTGCGATCAATGAAGTAGAGCAAAAACTAGAACGTCAGCTCAATAAACTTCGTCACAAGCCTGAAGCACGACGTACAGAGAAACCGGAGCTTGAAGAGATAGAAAGCGAATAATAGTTAACTCATATTGATGAGTTACTGAGGATTTAAAAAATAGCGCCAGAAGGCGCTATTTTTTTACTTGACGCTCACTAAACGGTTGCTTATTGTGTTGGCAGCATCACAATAAAAGTAACGTTCTATGACCCACAACACTCTGTTCTTTTTTGACTTCTTTTTTCTCCACTAAGCTTGGAGGCTCTCTCGTTTTCGAAAGAAAAGTCAAAAACGAACAGGAAGCCTCCCAAAAGGGAGGCTTTTTTTATGAAGGAATGCAGGATGACCGAACAAAAATACTCACTCGATGAAATTCGCTTACGTTTAAATGAGCTGGATGACGAACTGTTGAAGCTCTTATCAGAACGAAGAAAAATGAGTATCGAAGTGGCAAAGAGTAAAGTTCAGACATCTAAACCAGTTCGTGACGCAAGTCGAGAACAACAGTTATTGGTGAAACTGATTAACGCTGGTCATAACAAGTATGAACTCGATGCTCAGTATATTACCAAGCTATTCCACACTATTATTGAAGACTCTGTTTTGCTGCAACAATCTTACCTGCAGAATCTCGCCAATCCTGAGTTGAGCCGTAAACCGCTGGCTCGAGTGGCCTTCCTTGGTTCTAAAGGATCATACTCCCACCTCGCTAGCCGTGAATATTTCAGCCGTAAAAACACAGAGCTGATAGAGCTCAATTGCGAGCACTTCAAAGAGGTGACACAGACGGTTGAATCTGGTCATGCCGATTATGGCGTACTGCCAATTGAAAACACTAGCTCCGGTTCAATCAATGAAGTATACGATCTGCTGCAACATACTACACTGTATATCGTTGGTGAAATGACCCTACCAATCGAACATTGCTTGGTTGCAACTTCGGATATTCGTTTAGAAGAGATAAAAACCCTCTACTCACACCCACAACCTCATCAACAATGCAGTGAATTCCTAAGCCGAATGAAAGGCGTCACACTGGAGTCTTGTGCCAGCACTGCCGATGCAATGCAGAAGGTTAAGGAAATGGGTCGCCGCGATGTTGCCGCGATTGGTAATGCTTCAAGTGGTAAACTCTATGGTTTACAGTCGATCCAAGGCAATATTGCTAACCAAACTGAGAACCATACCCGTTTCATCATAGTAGCACGCAAACCCGTGGAGGTTTCCAGCCAGATCCCAGCAAAAACGACACTCATCATGTCAACTTCCCAAGACGCCGGCTCTTTAGTCGCAACTTTACTCGTGCTACAAAAGTACGGAATCAACATCAACAAATTGGAATCGCGTCCAATTATGGGGAACCCTTGGGAAGAAATGTTTTATGTTGATCTCGAATCTCACCTTGAATCCGACGAGATGCAGCAAGCTCTGAACGAACTAACAAAACTGACTAAACATTTAAAAGTTTTGGGTTGTTACCCAAGCGAAAATGTCAAACCAACAACAGTGAAACTTCAGTAATTAAACAATGCAGATCAAATAAATTACTTACAAGGACTGACACTAATTATAAATGCACCTAATATTCCGCTTGTTAGTTGCATATTAGGTGTGTGTCAGTCCTTTTAACATATCACTCTGATAGGCGTTATCCATTCATGGGTCAAAAGGCCACTTTCTAGCTGATATGAAATCACTATTTCTACTTACCTTCGCACTTTTTGTGCCGAGTTTTTCTACTCACGCTAATCCTCCGCTCAATGTCTACATGTGGGAAGATACGCTCTCACCGAATGTCATTGAAAGTTGGCAATCGAGCACAGGTACTCCGCTGAAGCTATCCCATTTTGACAATGACGATGAACGTAGCTTGTTGATGATGAAAGGTATTCAGTTACCTTTTGATCTCGTGGTTTTAGATAATGTTTCAGCACAGATATATGGACGTTTAGGCTCGTTTGAAAATCTTACCCAGCTGAAAAATCGTCATCATAACGACGAAAAATGGCTCCAGGCCTGTGGTGAATACGCCGTCCCTTACTTTTGGGGAACAGTGGGCATTGCCTATCGTAAAGACATAGTGAAAAGGCCCCCAACCAGCTGGCAAGAATTTGTCCATCCACCAAAAGTTCTGGAAGGGCGTATTGGGATGATCAACGACAGCGTTGAAAGCTTTCTGCCGGTATTTTATAGCTTGGGGATCTCTCCAATAGAAGAACAAGAATCGCTCTTCCAGCAAGCCTACCCCGAATTGCAATCTTTCAGCGCCAAAGTACTCACCTACGAGTACATACTCAGCTACATCCGCAGTAATAGGAATGCTGAAAAGCTGGCAATGGCTCTCGCTTATAGTGGTGACCAATATTCATTAAACCGCTACTACACAGATAATCATTGGGACTTCATCGTTCCTGAAGGTGAGTTGTTTTTATGGGTTGATTGTCTGGCGGTCAGTAGTCATTCAACTAATAAGGGAAGCGCAAAAGCTTTCCTTGAGTACCTTATGGATCCCACTATTGCTGCAACAAATGCAACAGACATCAAAGCTGCAACGCCAAACTTAACGGCGTTAAAACAGATGCCTGATTGGTATCTAGATGATGCATCATTGTTTCCAGAACAACAGCGAGTCGAGCAAGGGCGCGTAGATAGCGAACTCTCGGCATCCAATATCAGCTTACGAGCAAAAATAATAAATCGCATTCTGAAACGTCATGAAGCTCAGTACTAGAGTTCTGTTGCTAGTTTCCCCAGTCATCCTAACCAGTGCTGCGTTTTCTAGCTACGGCATATATAACAACCAAAAAGATGCGTTAATTAAACGCGAAAACAGCTACCTTCAATTAACGATGGAAAAGCTCGCAGGCCACTTTCGTCAATCAGTGGCTCTGCTGAACAGCTATTCCCTGACCTTAACAAAGAGTGACATTATCCGTCATTACTTTGGTCAGCAGGCTAACCCGTATAGGGAGATGGAGCTGATCGACAACCTGCAGACGACGATTGAGAATCTTCAAGCCAATAAGCAAAACGATATTGCTGTCGCGATTCTGAATCATAATCGCGCTCCGCAGTTCTATGCTGATAATCAGTCCGATCCTTTTTCTAAGCTCGACCAGAATGTATTCCGTTTTGTCGATCGAACCTATCGCCGCACGGGTAATACGTCCTACACTGGATTTACGCAAAACCACCAAGGACAGAGCATTTTAGTACGCTACGATGTCCTCGATACCAATACGCTGATCTCTCCACTTAGCTACAATACCGACCAAGTCTTTTTTATCGTAGTGTATCTATCTTTGGATAAATTTGATCAACTTAAACACATTCTCGAATTCGACAATGACAGCAGCATATTTTTCGCTGACCAACCGATCATTAAATCAGGATTAACCCATTCAGTTGAACTCAAACCACACCTTTATGCAGTGTTGGATCCCGCCCAATATCTGCTGGACGAAAAGCTGCACAAAATCGAACAAAGGCTGTTGTTGTTCTTTGGAGCTTCCACTGTAGCCACAATCCTGATCCTACTATTTCTGCTCCATCGTCGCGTCATCAGCCCAATTACTCGCCTTGAACACCAACTTCAGCAAGTCGAGCAACATAAGCGTCATAACATTGAACGACTCAGCAGCGACGACGAAATTGGTCGTTTATCCGCTCGTTTTTATGACATGTACAAAGAGCTCAATTCAAGTTATCAAAAAACCAAAGCCATGGCGGAGAACGACCATCTAACACAACTGGCCAATCGCCATCAGTTTCAAGTTTATGTCGAACGTACAATTGCCAACAAATTACTCCACACCCATGCTTGGATCCTGTATATCGACTTGGACAACTTTAAGTACGTCAATGACAAATACGGACATCACCTAGGTGACTCGTTGTTGGTAAACTTCGCCGACCATATCCGTGAAATCTGTCATCAGTATGAATTGTCTTATGGCGTCAAGTGTATCGCTTCAAGATTGTCTGGCGATGAATTTGCCATTTTCATAGCGTCCGCATGCGAGAATAATTACCCAGACAAGATCGCCCAAGCGGTTTTGGAACCGATTCAAGACCCTCAGTGTTCACCTCTGGGTAGCTTTCCTATCACTGCCAGTATCGGTGTCGCGAGCTACCCTCAAGACGGACAGGATTTAGCTAAGCTGTTGTCTAATGCTGACACCGCCATGTATCAGGCCAAACGTGCAGGAAAAAATCAGGTCGCACGATATTCACAAGCACTGGATCAAATTGTTCGCCGCCGTACCCAGATTGAGCGAGCATTGAGAAATGGTGAATTCGACAATGAATTTCATTTGATGTACCAGCCTTATTTTGACCGTTCAGGTAAGACCATTGTGGGCGTCGAAGCTCTGTTGCGCTGGGATTCACCCAAAATGGGCAAGGTGAATCCGGGAGAATTTATCCCTATCTCAGAAAAAACCGGTCTGTTTGGTAAGATTGATCGCTGGGTCATACTTCAAGCGTTTAAAGATTTTGTGACACTACAAAGCTGTTTTGATCATCCGATTCAGTTGTCCATCAATCTCTCTTCTGCGGAGCTCGACTCCTTGCAGCTCGCGCGAGACATACAACACGCCGCCAAGCAGTTTGATGTCGTCCCCGGCTTAGTGGATTTTGAGATAACAGAAACCTTTGCCACAGACTCTCAAAGCTACTCATTGTTACATGAACTATCATTGATGGGCTTTAAGCTAGCGATTGATGATTTTGGTTCCGGCTATACATCTATCTCTCAGCTTGTAGAATATCCGGTACAGAAAATTAAGCTCGACCGTGAGTTTCTTACCGCGCTGATCAAAACCAACAATCAGAAGGTGGTGAAACCACTGGTGGATTTGTGTCACTCACAATCAATGATAGTGACCGCTGAAGGCATAGAGTCACAGGAAATGCACCAATGGCTGGCGGAGAATCAATGCGATTACATGCAAGGGTATTTCCTTTCTCCCCCTATTTCACTGCATGAGCTCAAACACCTCGATTTATTCACACAAGGAAATCAACATGTCGGTGAAGAAAGTTATTGTCGCTTCGCTTAACCCAGCCAAAATCAATGCTGTCAAAAGCGCATTTCAAGCAGCCTTTAACTCAAAAACGTTTGAATTTGTCGGTGTGAATGTCGCTAGTGAAGTAGCCGAACAACCAATGTGCAATGAGGAAACGCATACCGGTGCGCTAAACCGAGTGCGCAACGCTAAGATGTCCTACCCTAATGGCGACTACTATGTGGGTTTAGAGGCTGGTATTGAAAGTAATGTCACGTTTGCATGGATGGTAATTGAATCCGAGACACAACGAGGAGAGTCTCGGTCTGCTAGCTTAATGTTGCCACCCGTTGTGATGGAAAAACTAACTAAAGCTAATGAGTTGGGTGATGTGATGGACGAAGTATTTGGCACTGAGAACATTAAACAAAAGGGTGGCGCTATTAGCTTGCTGACGCAAGACCAATTGACGCGCAGCAGTGTGTATCATCAGGCCTTGATATTGGCATTAATTCCGTTTACTAACCCAGAACATTTCCCCGCTAATCTCTAGGGTCTGTTGACCTTTTGCGGTTAAATTTTGTTCGAGATAAAAGCGTTTTAGTCGCGGCGAGAGGTTTGTCGCCTAGTGACCTAAGCAAAACACCTCTCAACAAAGAGTAAAACGCTTTTAGCCGAACCCTCTGGGCAGCGTTTGTGGTTCCTTTCTACTGCGTTATCGGCTTATCAGGTAGGGCAACTACGTTTCAAATCCTCTGCCTTGTATAAAGAACCCACAAACTGCTGCAAAAATCAGCTCAAAAGATCAACAGACCCTAATAAAAATAAAGGTGCCGAGGGCACCTTTATTTAGGTTCAAGTAAGGCTGAGATATCAGCCTTTTCTGCTTCACTCTTTGACTTCAGTTCATTAGATCCGCGAGTTATAGTTGCGACACCCACCCCTAACATCTGACTGATTTGTCGCTGAGACAGTTCACCTTTAAGCAGTTCACGGCATATATTGACCCTTGCGATCAAAGATTCACGCTCATCGGGTGTGAGCAGCATGGTCAACAACATTTCGTGTTGGTTGGACTCGCTGCTCGTTTTAATCAAATCTAAGATCTGTTGCCAGTCGGTGTACTCAGGTTGTGTTGCCATTTGCTCTCGCTGCCTAGAACGTCATAAAACTAGTATCTGGTGTCGATCTCATTCTGATTGAGAAACGCTCCATCGACCCCCAAAAGGTTACGGTAATAGGTTTCAAACATCAGAATGTTCTGCACATAACCACGGGTTTCCTTAAATGGAATCGCTTCAATAAATGCGTAAGCATCCAGTTTACCTTGGGTACGTTCACGCCAAGTTTTCACTCGATGCGGTCCTGCATTATACGCAGCAAGCGCAAAAATTCGATTATTATCGTATCGCTCTAGCAAGCCTTTTAGATAATGACTGCCTATTTCAATGTTTTTACCAACCTCGTATAAGTCATTGCTACTACGATACGCCAGCTGATATTTACGCGCAGTGTACTTAGCTGTTGATGGCATAATTTGCATAATACCTCGAGCGCCAACGGGAGAACGCGCTTCAACATCCAATCCGCTCTCTTGTCTCGCCAAAGACATGAGCGTGATAGGATCGATGCTGTGCTTTTCGCCATAGAAGTTAAACCACCAGCGATGGGCTACTGGAAAACGCAGCTCAAGGTTGTCCCACATTTTGGCCTTGATGCTCGCCGTAACCGTCAAGTGAGACCATTCTTTATAGGAAGCATAAGCCGCTAACATCTCTTTTTGCTCAGCATTAGCTCGATTAAGCAACCAACGCCATTCATTCTTCGCAGCGGCAATTTTATCTCGCTCTATCAACTCTTCGATACGGACTAAAGCCGTCATAAACGGCTTTACCGTTTGGTGTTCATAAGAGATGGTAGAGACGGGATAGTTTATTGAGCGCTTGATCTCTTTCGCCGCAGCAACGCTGTAGAAGTTTCTCTGGCCAAGCATATTTTCAAGACGCTGGCTGCCTTTCATGATATCGCCCAACGCCACTTCACTGCGTCCTAACCAATATTGCCAACGCAGACTTTGCTGAGCAGTCTCGGGGAGGTGGCCTATCCAGTTTTCCACATCACGCCAGTCGGCTGCTTGAATCGCCAAACGAATTCGACGCTCAATCAAAGCAATATTGCTGGATGTTCCAATCTTTTTATCTCGCCATTTAGCCAAAGATTCTGAATCCGTATTAATCAGACGGAAAGCAATATAGTCAGCCAGCTTCTGAACCTCACTTGCAGGCATTTTCTGTGCAGAGGTTGCTTGGTCAAATACGCTTTGTGCCTTATTGACATCTTTTCTTGCCAGCTTTTTCAATGCAAGCCCTGTCTGAGAACGATTAAAATCACTTTGGGTATGCTGACGAGCAAATGCAACAACGTTTTCTGGCCGATTAAACAAGGCCTTCATATCGGAAGCTTGCTGGCGGGATCGATCAGAGTTGAGGAGCCTCTTGAGGTAATTCATTAACGAACCATTGCGTTCTTCAAATGCTAGCAACATACGCTCAAGGATTTGTTGATCGGTTCTCAGCCCAGCTCTGTTCCATGCTTCAAATAGAGGATCACAAGCATCAGCAATACTCTGCCCGGAATGCCAAAGTTTGTTTGCCCCTTCAAAAGCCTGATCTTTCTGTCCCGTTTGATAGAGCGCATGGTAGTAGTGGCATTGATAAGTTTCACCACGAGGTTCCACTGTCTGGAATTCTGCCAACTTTTGCCATTCCTTCTGTCTGGCAAGGCTGTCGATATATGGCGCTCGAATACGAGCTGAAAATGGCAGCGAACGATAAGTATCAATAAACGCTTCCACTTCCGCCGGTGCTCGTTGCCCTATATCGACTAAAAAAGCGCGGTAGTCTGTATAAGGAGTCAGAGGATAACTTTTGATTTTACTGCGAATTTTTTGGTATTGGGTGACCTGATTATTGTCTAGGTATTCTTGTGCTTGATCATAGATTTTCCGTTGTTGCTGGAGCTCACTTGCTATTGCTGAAGTGGCTAAACTTGCGCTGCAAACCATCGAGACCCAAGTCAAAATCGATGAAGGAATGCGATGCAGCGACTTTGAAAACGTCAGCATCATAAATTCTCGTCCTGTTGAGAATAATTAGTAGGGTAGATAATTTATGCTTATTGTAAGCGGCCATGTAAAGGGTATAGATGCAAATAATAATAAATTCACACAACTGTGACATAAGTTGCACCACTACAAATGTATTGCTCACTTATCCATCAACAAGGTCAATTAGTTTTCCATACTCCTTATTTCGAAGGTAACAAAGCACCCCATCTTGGTATAAAATGCCCCTTTACGTGAATTGAAATTTTAGGAACGATCGGCAATGGCTGAATACGTATATACCATGTCGCGGGTGAGCAAAATCGTGCCACCTAAGCGTCAAATTCTGAAAGACATCTCGCTAAGCTTTTTCCCTGGTGCCAAGATCGGTGTTCTAGGTCTGAACGGTGCGGGTAAATCCACCCTACTACGTATCATGGCGGGTATTGATACTGATATCGATGGTGAAGCACGTCCACAACCAGGCTTGAATGTCGGCTACCTACCGCAAGAACCTGTATTAGACGAGTCTAAAACCGTACGTGAAATCGTTGAAGAAGCGGTATCGGACGTTGCAGGTGCGATGAAGCGTCTTGACGAAGTATACGCTGCGTACGCAGAACCTGATGCTGATTTCGATGCTCTTGCAAAAGAGCAAGGCGAGCTGGAAGCACTTATTCAAGCCAAAGACGGCCACAATCTAGATAACACTCTTGAGCGTGCTGCTGATGCACTGCGTCTTCCAGAGTGGGATCAGAAGATCGAACACTTATCAGGTGGTGAACGTCGCCGTGTCGCTATCTGTCGCCTGCTACTTGAGAAGCCAGATATGTTGCTTCTGGACGAACCAACCAACCACTTGGATGCAGAATCTGTCGCTTGGCTGGAGCGATTCCTAGTTGACTATACTGGTACTGTTGTTGCAATCACACACGACCGTTATTTCCTAGACAATGCAGCAGGCTGGATTCTAGAACTTGACCGTGGTGAAGGGATTCCATGGCAAGGCAACTATACCTCATGGCTAGAGCAAAAAGACGCTCGTTTGCAGCAAGAAGCCTCTCAGGAAAAAGCGCGTCAGAAAACCATTGAGAAAGAACTTGAATGGGTTCGCCAGAATCCAAAAGGGCGTCAGGCAAAATCAAAAGCTCGTATGGCACGTTTTGAAGAGCTTCAAAGTGGTGATCACCAGAAACGCAATGAAACTAACGAGCTATTCATCCCACCAGGCGAGCGCCTAGGTGATAAAGTTATTGAAGTAAATAACCTAACTAAGTCGTTCGACGGCCGTGTTCTCATTGACGACCTTTCATTCAGTATGCCAAAAGGTGCCATTGTCGGTATCATCGGCGCGAACGGCGCAGGTAAGTCTACCCTCTTCAAGATGCTGAGTGGCACAGAACAGCCAGATTCAGGCTCTATTGAGATGGGTGATACTGTTAAGCTAGCGTCTGTAGACCAGTTCCGTGACAGCATGGATGACAGCAAAACTGTCTTCCAGGAAATATCTGAAGGCGCAGACATCATCAAGATCAACAACTTTGAAATTCCTGCGCGCGCTTACTGCTCTCGCTTTAATTTCAAAGGCTCGGACCAACAAAAGATCATCGGTGAACTATCTGGTGGTGAACGCAACCGTGTCCACCTTGCTAAGCTGCTCAAAGCTGGTGGCAACGTACTGCTACTCGATGAACCAACCAATGACCTTGATGTTGAAACGCTGCGTGCACTAGAAGAAGCCCTGTTGGAATTCCCGGGTTGTGCCATGGTAATCTCGCACGACCGTTGGTTCCTAGACCGTATAGCCACACACATCATCGACTATCGTGATGAAGGTCAGGTGAACTTCTACGAAGGTAACTATACTGAGTATATGGAGTGGCTGAAGAAGACCTTAGGTCCGGAAGCAGCAGAACCGCATAGAATCAAATACAAGCGTATTACAAAGTAATCTTGCTTGAAATTTGTGCAAAGGCCGCTATCATTAGCGGCCTTTATTATATATTGATTCAAAAAAGCCACCACATATATCGAGGCTTTAATCAATAGTGCGAACGAGCGCGCATAGTAGTCACTTCTGATTTGATAGCCTTATAGGATACCTTTAAGAGAGACAACTATGATCGAACGCCGTCGATTTTCGCGCATTGTTTACCAGACACAAGCATTGCTATCTCAACAAAACAGAGTGGTGAAATCCTCTTTGTGTGATTTATCCCTGCATGGACTGCTGCTGACGTCAGATGACGCAGATTCGCTTGATGTCGACAGTATGGTAGATGTAGAGTTTTCGCTTCAAGACAGCGATATCACGATTGAGCTAGTCGGCAAAATTGTGGGCCTCAATAACAATGTGATCCGTATAAGTATTGATCATATTGACATTGAGAGTATCGGACATCTGAAGCGGTTAATTGAATTGAATGTCGGTGACGATGAACTCCTACACAGAGACATTGAGCACCTGTCAGATTTGGGTGAATACACCTAACTAAGCAGTATGTCCAACAACATAACAATCTCTATCCCCTCTTCATCTGGGGAGCAACAGTTTCACCTGTCAAGAAAAGCCCTTCTTATTGCTATTGTAGGTTCAATCAGTGTGATTGCCCTCAGTGCGACTGCCACTTATTACAGCTGGCAGCAGCAGGATTCTTCCCGAGCCCAAGTCGTTCAACTGCGTAATCAACTTGCTCAAGCCGAGCAACAATACCAACAGCAGGTCAATGAAACCCATACTTTGTCTCAAGAACTGGAAGAGAAGCGCGACCAAATCCATACCCTAGGCAAGCGAGTTTATGATGTGGAGTCAGTACTTGGTCTTGCTGACGATACACAGGCTGAAAAGTACAACTTGGCGAATCGTATTGATGCCGCAGCGGTCGATTCTGCCGTGCGAGCCACCATGTTTCGCATGATCCCGAACGATACGCCGATGAACTATCTGCGCATCTCTTCACCTTATGGACGACGGATTAATCCAATCACAGGCAAACGTCACACTCATACGGGTATCGATTTGACCTGTAAACGCGGCGAAGCGATTTACGCCCCAGCCGATGGCGTTGTGGAGACAGTTCGACCAAGCTCAAAAGGCTTTGGCAACTTCCTGACTTTGAGACATTCGTTTGGCTTTATGAGCTCATACGCCCACCTAGCGAAATTTAAAGTGCGCAGTGGTCAGTTTGTGAGTAAGGGAGAACTGATTGGGACATGTGGTAATTCTGGAAACTCGACCGGACCTCATCTTCATTATGAGATTCGATTTCTTGGCCGAGCGCTCAACCCTCAATATACCATGGATTGGACACCGGAGAACTTTAACTATTTGTTTGAAAAAGAGAAAAACGTGAAATGGGCGCCTTTGGTTGAATTGATTGACAATACGGTCAGATTACAGGTCAACCTCACTAACCATCCTTATCAGGATGCACCGGTAAATACGGTAAAGCGTGACAAAAACCTATCCGATACTCTCACCATACAATAAAAAGAGCTGCTTAAAGCAGCTCTTAAAACATCAAATTAGTAATGATATGTTAGCTACGATGGATGGAATCATTCGCCTGCTTCAGTAGATTCTGGCTTTCATGCATAAACTGCTGAGAATAGTCACCAAACCATTCGCTTACTTTATTGAAGCTTGTGACAAACGCTTGCTTATCTTTACCATCTAACACTTTCAGTGCTTCGCCAAAACATTGATGGAAGCGCTTTATCATATCGATGTTTTCTTCAGAAGAAAGGATAATATCACCGTATAAGTTCGGATCCTGACCGAAAAGGCGCCCCACCATCGCCAACTCCAACCGATAGATTGGTGAGCTTAGTTTCAACAGTTTATCAATATTTGGGTTCTCACGGCTCAAATGCAGGCCGTAAGCAAAAGACGTAAAGTGGCGTAACGCCTGTATCAAAGTCATCCCGTGATCGTGCTCTGAGGCATCAATCTGGCACAAACTCGCTCCCCAAATAGAGAACTGTTTCAGTAACCACTGGTAGTGTTCTTCACCACGACCATCGCAGTAAACAATGACCTGCTTAGCTAAGCTCGGCACATCAGGGCCAAACATTGGATGCAGTCCGACAACGGGTCCTTGATGCACATTGAGCATACTTTGCAGCGGTTTAGATTTGATCGAGGTTAAATCACACAAAATGCAATCTTTTGGCAGTTTGCCTAGCTTCTCAATCACACCCTGAGTCAGATGAATCGGAACAGTAACTACCACTAGACCTGCGTCCACCAGCATTTCATCCGCTTTATCCCAGTCTTTACTGCCAAGTACTTTGACATCATAACCAGATAGTTTGAACATTCGACCAAACAAACCACCCAGTTGGCCATTACCACCTACAACCACCACAGACCGCAATTCTGGATTCAAACACTTAAAGCCAGAATCGTTCTCACTCGCGTATGACTCACGCATGGTACGACGAAGAATGTCTTCAATCAGCTGAGGCGGTACGCCTTTCTTTTCCGCTTCTTCGCGACGTGACGCTAACATGGCCGCTTCACGATCTGGTGCATAAATCGGCAGACCGTGTTCGCTTTTTACGTCACCAACTTTCTCTACCAGAGACAGTCGTTGTGCCAATAAATCCAGAATTTGTTTGTCTACTGCGTCAATTTGATCACGCAATTCATTCAATTCTACGGCCATGATGTTCCTTGTTACTCTTTTCTTAACCTTTCAGACGATCTTCCAAGAATGGGACCAGTTCTGAGTGTGCATGACGCAATAGTGCCTCAGTTGTATCCCAATTGATACAGGCATCGGTAATTGAAACACCATATTCCATTTCGTTGAGAGGAATATCGGATGGCTGATTACCTTCATTAATATGACTCTCAATCATCAGGCCAATAATCGATTTGTTGCCTTCACGAATTTGGTGAATTACATCTTCAGCAACCAAAGGTTGGCGGCGGAAGTCTTTACGCGAGTTAGCATGGCTACAATCGACCATCAGAGAGGCATCCAGACCAGCTTTTGCCATATCCTGTTCACACTCAGTGACTGACACTGAATCGTAGTTAGTTTGTTTACCACCACGCAGAATAACGTGACCATTTGGGTTACCTTGAGTGGTCAGTAGCGCTACCTGACCTTCACGGCTGATACCCATGAAGCGGTGGCTTGAAGACGCTGCCTGCATCGCATTGATGGCTGTTGCCAAGCTTCCATCAGTACCATTCTTAAAGCCAATCGGCATAGATAGACCACTCGCCATTTCACGGTGAGTCTGAGATTCTGTCGTACGTGCACCAATTGCTGCCCAGCTGAATGTATCCGCTAGGTATTGAGGGCTGATAGGATCCAGCGCTTCAGTCGCCAGTGGAATCTCCATCTCTGCTAGTTCAACTAGCAGTTTTCGCCCTACGTGCAGACCGTGCTCGATATCGAAAGTACCGTCTAGGTGTGGGTCATTAATCAAACCTTTCCAACCCACTGTGGTACGTGGTTTCTCGAAGTAGACGCGCATAACAATGTAAAGCTGGTCGCTGAGCTGCTCAGACAATGCTTTAAGACGCTTAGCGTACTCTTTCGCTGCGTCCAGATCGTGAATTGAGCAAGGACCACATACAACCAATAGGCGATGATCTTTTTTATGAATAATGTTAGCGATAGTCTGACGAGACTCCTGAATAAAACGACGAGCGTTATCACTCAGCGGTATCTTGGCTTTCAGCTCTTCAGGTGTAATTAGAACTTGTTCTTCACTAATATTAATGTTGCTCAATTCGCTTTTTTGCATAACTCAAACCTGTATATATTTTTTTACACCCAATTTTAATCATCTTTACCGGGCTGGATTAATCATAAAATAACAGCCTAAAAACAAATTTCAAGCTGTACATATAAAAAAACACACCGTAAACATTTATATACACAATTATAGTTTGAGCTAGTTAGTTGAAAAACTTCGACTCATGCATGTTTTCTTCAACTTATCTTTTCTAAAATAAGCCTATAGCCCAGCATATTATTTCACTCATGGATCTCATTCTTTCCTTACTTCAGCAAATGTGTGTCTACTTAGTCCTTGCTTATATGCTAAGTAAAACCCCTATTTTCCTGCCATTGCTGAGTATCTCTAATCGCCTAACGCACAAACTCAGTGTCTACGTCCTGTTTTCCCTATTCTGTGTTATGGGCACGTACTTCGGCTTACAGATCAATGATGCGATTGCCAATACCCGTGCCATCGGAGCCGTGATGGGAGGATTATTTGGTGGGCCTATAGTTGGCTTCTTTGTCGGGTTAACCGGTGGTTTGCATCGTTACTCGCTTGGCGGGTTTACCGATCTTGCTTGTGCTATCTCGACCACCGCAGAAGGCCTGATAGGTGGTTTATTACACACTTATCTGCTCAGGCGAGGGAAAGGTGCCCAACTGTTCAACCCAAGCGTAGTATTTGCGGTCACCTTGGTAGCGGAAATCGCCCAGATGGCGATCATTCTGATCGTCGCTAAGCCCTTTGATCAGGCGTATTCATTAGTCTCTGCGATTGCTGCCCCAATGATCATCGCGAACTCCGTTGGCGCAGCGCTGTTTATGAGCATACTGCAGGATCGAAAAACTATCTTTGAAGAGTATTCCGCCACCTTCTCACGCCGGGCATTGAATATCGCCGAACGGTCAGTTGGTATCCTCGTTTCTGGTTTCACCACGAAAAATGCGGAGAAGATTGCTCGAATCGTTTACGAAGAAACAAATGTGGGTGCCGTGTCGATCACTGACAATGAGAAAATCCTCGCCTTTGTCGGCATTGGTGACGATCACCATGAGCCGGAAACACCGATCTCTTCGCAAAGTACACTCGATGCCATCTCACGTAATGACATTATCTACCTCGACGGCAAAGACAAACCTTATCAGTGTTCAATCTCAAAAAGTTGCAAACTGGGTTCCGCACTAATTATTCCTTTGCACTCAGGAGATAAAGTAATTGGCACCATTAAGCTGTACGAGCCGAAACGTAAGCTGTTTTCGACCATCAATATGTCGATGGCCGAAGGGATAGCGCAGTTGCTTTCCAGTCAGATCCTATTTGGTGACTACCAACAGAAACGCACGTTACTCTCTCAAGCAGAGATAAAATTGCTGCATGCGCAGGTAAATCCACATTTTCTGTTTAACGCGCTGAACACCATCAGTGCCGTCATTCGTCGCGACCCTCCTAAAGCTCGTGAGCTGATTCAGCACTTGTCACATTTCTTCCGCAGTAACCTCAAACAAAACGTAGAAACAGTAACTCTTAAGGAAGAATTAGCGCACGTTAACGCTTATCTTACCATCGAGAAAGCACGTTTTACCGACCGATTAGAAGTGGACATTGATATTGATACCGCATTGCTGGAGCGTAAGCTGCCGACCTTTACCCTACAACCTTTGGTAGAGAACGCCATTAAACATGGCATATCAAACCTACTGGAGGGAGGAAAGATCCGCATTTACAGCCAGAAGCTTGAGCTGGGTTATCAGCTGTGTGTAGAAGATAACGCAGGCAGTTACACACCACCAGCCAATAATCATCAGGGGCTAGGGATGCAAATTGTCGATAAGCGGTTGACCAATAAGTTTGGTCAGATGGCATCACTGTCTATCGACGTAACACCAAACCAACTGACGAGAATGAGCTTCCTCATTCCGGAAAAGACAATGGGTTAGGACACGGATATGATTTCTGCTTTAGTCATAGATGACGAACTGTTTGCGCGTGAAGAGTTGACCGAACTGCTTGAAGAATCAGGCAAAATCACTGTGATAGATCAGGCCAGTAATGCAATTGAAGGCCTGAAAAAGATTAACCAGCTAAAACCCGATGTGGTCTTTCTCGATATTCAGATGCCACAAATCACCGGCATTGAGCTACTCGGGATGCTTGACCCGGAAACCATGCCAAAGGTTGTATTTGTCACCGCCTACGATGAATTTGCTATTCAGGCGTTTGAAGACAACGCATTCGATTACTTATTGAAACCGGTAGATATCTGTCGGTTGGACAAAACCATCAAACGCCTTCTTAAGTCAGCCAACAGTCACACTCAGGAGCAAGTCGCAGCAATCACCCCATCCAGCCTAGATCAAGTACCTTGTATTGGCTTGAATCGGATTGTCATCATTCCGACGCAAGATGTGGAGTTTGCTTACAGTGATATCAGTGGTGTTCATGTCCAGACAGGAGGCCAGAAAGCCACATCTCAACTGACACTCAAAATACTCGAAGAAAAAACACCTCTGGTGCGCTGCCACCGTCAGTTTCTGGTTAACATAAAAGCGATTAAAGAAATCAAATTGCTAGAAAATGGATTAGCAGAAATTATCACTGTCAGTGATCAACCGATTCCTGTCAGCCGTCGGTACCTGAAAACACTGAAAGAAATGCTTGGCTTCCATTAAAAAGAGCCGCAACTGCGGCTCTTTTTTACTCATTACTTTTCAACTCATCCAACAACACGTTTCATCGCTTCGGATGTCAGCTTCCACTCATCACTACTGCGCAACTCAGACAAGGTAAACGACTGTTTCTTCAATAATGCGGTCGCTTGTGGCGTTTCCATCACTGGTAGGTTGTCCAACACTTCAATCTGCGCATCACGCTTATTGCATACCAACACCATGTCACAACCCGATACCAGAGACTGATGCGCACGTTCAGCTGGCCCCCCCATCACAGACGCACCTTCCATCGTCAAATCATCAGAGAAAATAATGCCATTGAAGCCCAACTGTTTTCTTAACACAGCCTTGAGCCAAAATTCAGAGCCGCTGGCTGGCTGATCGTCGTAATAAGGGAAAACCACATGCGCCGGCATCATCGCATCCAGTAATCCTGCCTCAATCTGAGCTTTAAAAATCGCCATATCCTGTTCAAGGATAGTGTCTCGCTGATCGTAGGGCGTTTCCAAGTGAGAATCCGCAATCACACCACCATGACCGGGGAAATGTTTGCCCGTCGTTGCCATGCCAACCGCTTTCATACCGCGCATGTAAGCATTGCTGTGACGGATGATACTATCAACATCTTCGCCAAATGAACGGCTACCAATCGCCTTACATTCATGACCTTTATCCAGCACTGGAGCGAAGCTCAGATCAATATCGTGAGCCATTAGTTCCGCTGCCATTAGCCAACCACCTTGCTGCGCCAGCTTTTCTCCATTCGCTTGCTTGGCATAAGATTCTGCCGCAGGGATAAGTGAGAAACCTTCTTTGAAGCGTTGAACTCGACCACCTTCTTGATCAACGCCAATAAGAATCGGACGTTTAGCAGCCTGGCGAATGGATTGGTTCAAGGCGAGTAACTGTTCATTGTCGTGATAGTTGCGAGTAAACAGAATCACGCCCCCGACGGTTGGGTGTTCAAGAATTTCTCTATCTTCCGTGGTCAGTTCGCAACCTTCTACATCAACCCATAAAGGTCCCATAATCATTCCTTACTGTTTCAAAGCCGCAACAGCGGATTCACGTTGTTCAATTAATTGGTTAGTGCTTTCTTCCTGCAGAGGTAACAGCGTGCGAATTCGAGCTAAACCTTTCATATTCAACTCCTCTATTTGATTTGCAGTGTACTCAGCCACGTGAAACTGGGGAATAGTTAATCCTGTACGAACGTAAATTTGGAACAAACGAACGCATGAACTGAGAACAGGATCATAGAATCGATATGGTTGTTATTTCACCACGCAATGAACTGAGGAATGAATTACCCATATCAGCACGCTGACAAAAGCGATAAATAACTCCCCCTTTAGGCCACACGTATTAAGTCTGCCCAGTGCGCCATGAGATCCTTAGGCGTCGGCAAAATCATATTGATGAGCTTGTGACAAAGTACAGTGAAAATAATGAGTGAGATATCGCTTTTTTAGGAAGTTTGGGCGCATACTAGCAACAACATATCGGTGATTAGTTCACGCCAAAAAGGAGGCGCACTGACGGTGCTACTCTATCAGCCGGAGAACAGGTGGAAATTCGCAATGGATAAAGAGCTTTATATTGGCATCATGTCTGGCACCAGTCTAGACGGTATCGATGTCGCCCTAGTAGAGGTAAGGGACGAGCACATTCAGTTAATCGACCATAGCGATTACCCAATACCTTCGATAATTAAAGAACAAGTACTCGATATTTGTCTCGGCCAACAAACCAACTTAAAGCAGATAGGCACACTGGACCATCAGCTGGGGCACTTGTATGCTGATGCAGTGTTAGCCTTACTTGAAAAAACAGGCCACAGTAAGGAGCAGATTACCGCAATCGGTAACCACGGTCAGACGGTTTTCCATCAACCTACGGGTGAAGCTCCGTTTACTACTCAGCTCGGTGATGCCAATATCATTGCAACGCGAACAGGCATTACAACCATTGCCGATTTTAGACGTAAAGATATGGCATTGGGCGGGCAAGGCGCACCACTGGTTCCAGCCTTTCACAGGTCGCTGTTTCAATCAAATGCATCGAGCACTGTAGTGCTCAATATTGGCGGAATTGCCAACATCTCCGTACTTCGCCCCGATCACCCCGTCATTGGTTATGATACCGGACCGGGAAACATGTTGATGGATGCTTGGTGTCACCAGCACCAAGGACAGCCTTTTGATAAAGACGCCTTGTTCGCACAACAAGGCCATATCGATACAGCACTGCTCAACGCTCTACTTCAAGAGCCTTACCTCGCACAAAAAGCGCCAAAGAGCACAGGTCGAGAGCGATTTAACTTGCCTTGGTTAGAGGCTATTCTAAGCAACCATAACTGCTCTGCTGAAGATGTTCAGCGAACATTGTGCGAATACACTGCGCAAACCATCAGCTTAGAGGTCGAAAAGTACTCGCTGGGGGAGAAGCCGCAATTATTAGTTTGTGGCGGTGGCACCTGTAATCCACTGCTGATGAGCCGCCTGAAAGCATTACTTCCAGCATGGTCTGTCGACTCTACAGATTCACAAGGTGTTGATAGTCAGAACATGGAAGCGATGGCATTTGCTTGGCTTGCCTATCGCCGCATTCACAATCAGCCAAGCAATTTGCCAGAAGTCACCGGAGCGAGCCATCCTGCTTCTCTTGGTGTGATGTATTTTGTCGATTAAATAAGGACGATTATGACCAACGATGCACTCATCGCAGCACTTTCCCATTTAGTTTCTGAAGGTCGTAACCCAGAAACAATGGATATTGACCTGCTGCCTTCTCTGGAAATCGTTAAAAGAATTAACCAGCAAGATAAGTTCGTTCCACTCGCGGTAGAAAAAGTGCTGCCTGACATTGCTCAGGCGGTGGACAAAATCACTCAAGCATTCAAATCGGGTGGCCGCTTAGTGTATATGGGCGCTGGTACCAGCGGACGTTTAGGGGTCCTTGATGCCTCGGAGTGTCCCCCTACGTTTGGCGTCTCCGATCAAATGGTCATCGGCCTGATTGCAGGCGGCCCGGATGCTATCCTCAAAGCCAAGGAAGGCGCGGAAGATTCGCCGGAGCTTGGCGTTGCTGATTTGAAGTCTATTGAGTTCAGCGATAAAGACGTCGTGGTAGGCATTGCAGCTAGCGGCCGAACGCCTTACGTTATTGGTGCTCTGGAATACGCTAACGACCTTGGAGCGACTACAGTCGCTTTGTCATGTAATCCGGATTCAATCATTGCGGAAGTCGCACAGATCGCGATTAGTCCAGTAGTAGGACCAGAGGCATTAACGGGGTCAACGCGATTGAAGTCAGGAACGGCACAGAAGCTTGTTCTCAATATGCTGACCACGGCCAGTATGATCCGTTTGGGTAAGAGTTATCAAAACTTGATGGTTGATGTGAAAGCGACCAACAAGAAACTGGTCGCACGTGCCGCTCGTATTGTCATGCAGGCTACTGAGTGCGACAAACAGCAAGCCGTCAATACGCTTGAACGAACCGACTATGACGTCAAATTGGCCATCTTAATGCTCCTGACCGGAATGGATGTCGACAGTGCTAGAAGTCAACTAAATCATCAGGAAGGCTTCCTGAGACGAGCAGTAGAAAAACACAATCAATAACAATAATAAAGGCTTGGTAGATACCAAGCCTTTATTATTTAATATTCGTTCGCATGTTCATCCCAGCCACGCTTCCATTCCATACGAAATTTCTGCGCTTCCGCCGTGCCTTCACACACACCTTCATAATACTGCCCCGTTAAACCAATCTGATAAGCAAAGTTGGGGTTGCAGTACTCTTGGATTCCTATCAGATAACCTTGCTCATAATCTCCCTGCATCGCACTGCCTAAACTGGCTAACTCTTTAAAAGAGCGCTGAGAGTGGCCACGAATACCATCTCGATATCCAATCTCATACCAATCGCCTTCGTGAGCCAGTTGCTCAGTACTAGCAGTACACGCCATTAACGTAGATACCAACATCAGAAAAATGAGTCTTCTCATTGTTTTTCCTTGTTTTTATTGAAGGTCTCTTAATCAAAACACTAAATGCCCGACTTTGCCACTGAGATGCACTAAAAACCGCTTAACAGTGCCAATTACCACTCAGCCTGCCATATGACCACTCAGCTGAGATTTGAATGAGAATAGTCATCGAGAAGCGTAACATTGAAACTGAACTTATTAAATCTTGACTAAGGAACAAGTGCTATGTTGTGGTTTCTAACCTGTGTTGCTGCTCTGATAGGCGGATACTTCCTCTACGGGTCATTGGTTGAAAGAATCTTCGGTATTAATGAAAAGCGCCAGACACCGGCTCATACGAAGGCGGACGGTGTGGATTATGTTCCAATGTCGACTAAGAGAGTCTATCTGGTTCAGCTTCTGAACATCGCTGGTGTTGGGCCTATCTTCGGTCCCATTATGGGCGCACTGTATGGCCCTGCGGCAATGCTTTGGATTGTTGTCGGTTGTATTTTCGCTGGCGCAGTGCACGATTACTTCTCAGGTATGCTGTCGGTACGTAACGGTGGTGCTTCTGTGCCAACAATCACAGGTCGCTATCTAGGCAATGGTGCAAAACACTTTATGAATATCTTTGCCATTGTTTTATTGTTGCTTGTAGGTGTCGTCTTTGTTTCTGCACCAGCAGGTATGATCACCAATCTAATCAATGAACAAACCAGCATCTCTGTCAGCATGACATCAATGGTTATCGCTATTTTTGCTTACTACATTATCGCCACTATTGTTCCTGTCGACAAAATCATTGGCCGCTTCTATCCACTCTTTGGCGCACTGCTTATTTTTATGTCGGTTGGCCTGATGACAGCAGTTGCGCTATCAAGCGAGCACACGGTAATGGGTGATTTTCAGATAACGGATATGTTCACCAACCTGAACCCGAACGATATGCCACTATGGCCCGCTCTATTTATCACCATTGCCTGCGGTGCTATCTCTGGTTTCCATGCTACTCAGTCGCCTTTGATGGCTCGTTGTATGGAGAATGAGAAGAACGGTCGCTTCGTTTTCTACGGTGCCATGATTGGTGAAGGTGTGATTGCCCTTATCTGGTGTGCGATTGCGCTGTCTTTCTTCGGCAATCTTGACGCGCTCTCTGAAGCAGTGAAAAACGGCGGGCCTGGTAATGTGGTCTACAGCTCTTCGTTTGGCCTACTTGGCGTAGTTGGTGGTGTGATTGCCTTCTTAGGCGTTGTTATCTTGCCCATCACCTCTGGTGATACTGCGTTCCGCTCTAGCCGTTTGATCTTAGCCGAATACTTCAACATGGAGCAGAAGACTCTGCGTAATCGCCTACTGATGGCAGTCCCTCTTTTCGTGATTGGTGGCATCCTAACTCAAGTAGACTTCGGTGTTATCTGGCGTTACTTCGGCTTCGCTAACCAGACAACCGCAGTCATGATGCTGTGGACAGCTTCAGCTTACCTGCTTCGTCACAACAAACTGCACTGGATCACGACGATTCCAGCCATCTTTATGACGACTGTCGTGGTGACCTTTATCCTTAACAACAGTACGCTAGGATTTGGGCTACCAATGAACGTGTCGACCATCGCTGGCATCTTGTTCTCGCTCGCGACAACGGCCTACGTCATCCAAAAATCTAGAGGCAAAGGGGAAACTGACCTAGAGGATGAAAACGAAACCAAAGTAGCAACTGAAACCGCTTAAGACAATTGATGGCATATTGAATAGGGCTCCTTTGGGAGCCTTTTCTTTAGTCTAAAAACTGTCACGCTGGGTCTATAGCAAAAACTGAGTTCAAAACCTGCTAACTGGATTTAAACGGGATCTAAAAAAGGCGACTTAATGTCGCCTTTTTATCCTTTCAAATCGCTAGTCAACTTGTTTAATCTGTAACTCTTTTGGTACTTCAAAGAACATGTTTTCTTCACGACCTAGAACTTCTTCTACTGAACGGGTGCCAGCGAGCTCTTTGATGCGTTCCAAAATCTGATTAACCAGCTCTTCTGGCGCAGATGCTCCCGCCGTTACACCCACTTTTACTTTATCGTTAAACCACTCTGGTTGAATGTCTTCCGGGCAATCTGTTAGATACCCTGGAGTACCTAGCTTCTCAGCCAGCTCTTTTAGACGAGTCGAGTTAGATGAATTCTTAGAACCAACAACAATCACAACATCAACGTCCGTTGCCATCTCGCGCACCGCATCCTGACGATTCTGCGTGGCATAACAAATATCGTCTTTACGTGGGCCCTGAATTTCAGGGAACACACGTCGAAGTTCGTTAATCACATCTGCTGTTTCATCTACCGACAATGTTGTCTGACTTACATAATGAAGGTTGCTCGGATCTTTGACTTTCGCTTTGAGAGTAACCACATCTGTTGGCGTCTCAACTAGGTACATACCACCTTGTTCACTGGCATACTGGCCCATTGTACCTTCTACTTCAGGATGCCCAGCATGACCAATCAAAACCACTTCCATATGACGGCGGCTTGCACGAGCCACTTCCATATGGACTTTAGTCACAAGTGGACAAGTTGCATCAAAAACGGTCAAGTCACGTTCTTTTGCTTCTTTGCGTACAGCCTGAGACACACCATGAGCAGAGAAAATCACAATATTGTCATCTGGCACTTCATGAAGCTCTTCGACAAAGATAGCGCCTCTTTGTTTGAGGCCTTCGACCACAAATCGGTTGTGCACGACTTCATGACGAACATAAATCGGTGGTTGATACATTTCCAATGCACGTTCGACAATGCTGATCGCACGATCAACACCTGCACAGAAGCCACGTGGGTTGGCTAAAAGAATTTTCATTTCATTGCTCATAGTGATTATTTTATCGCTTCAGGCGGCTATTCTACTGACAAAATTTCAACTTCAAAAGTCACATCTTGCCCTGCTAGAGGGTGGTTGAAGTCCACTGTCACTGAATCACCCGCAATTTCGGTAATAATTCCAGGTATTTCCATACCATCAGGGCCAGAGAAAGCCATGATGGTTCCCACTTCAACTTCTGCATCACCGACAAATCTTGCACGCTCCATATGATGCACATTGTCTGGGTTCGGAGCGCCAAAGGCATCTTCGGCTTTCAGTTCAATCGCCTTTTTCTCACCCACTTCAAGTCCTAGCAAGCATTGCTCAAAGTTTTCACTTAGGCTGCCATCACCAATCACGAGCTTGGCAGGCTTACCCATGTTATGCGTGCTATCAGCAACAGAGCCATCTTTAAGTTTGATAGTAAAATGCAGCGTTACTGCGGATTCCTGGACAATAGTGGTCACAATACGTTTCCTTGTTATTGGAGAGATTGGCTTCTATTTAATAGAGGCTTCGTTATATTAAAAAGCGCTCTCTGAATCAACAGACAGCGCTTAGGGTTATTCGATCATTATGAGCTTACGCTTCGGTTCCAGCGCCTTTTTTACGAAATCCGTCAAGGATAATCATTGCAGCGCCAATACAAATGGTGCTGTCAGCCAAATTAAATGCTGGCCAGTGGTAGTTACCCCAGAAAAAGTCTAAGTAATCGACAACATAACCGTGTACTACACGATCAAATACGTTACCCACTGCACCACCGATGATCATGGCATAAGCCACATTGTTCCATTTCTCTTTTGCTGGCAGTTTACTCATCCAGTAAGTCAGCATAGCGGTTACGGCAAAAGCGATACCGGTAAATAACCAACGTTGCCAGCCGGCCTGATCACTCAGAAAACTAAATGCAGCTCCGTAGTTATGTACATAAAGCAGATTAAAGAAAGGCAACACCTCGATGCGGTTGGTCCAGCCATAACCCATATTATCCATCACAAACAGCTTAATGCCGATATCTGCTAGAAAGATAACCAATGCTAGCCACAACCAACGCACGCCTGATTGCTTTAAAGTAAATGCTTGTTCGCTCATACAGTTCCTAAAAGTAGCCCCAGTAGATACTGGGGCTATGAATTTTCAATAAAGTTCAACTTCTGATTGCTCTAGATTATTGGTGTTGTAGCAAAGCGACAAATTTACTCGGCTACAACGCCAAGAATGACGAGCAATTAAGCGAATTTACGTACTTCGCCTTCACCATCAACGTTAGACACACAACGGCCACAGATCTTCTCGTGACCTTCGATGGTGCCAACATCTGGAGTGTGGTGCCAGCAGCGGTCGCACTTCTCGTTTTCAGTTGCTTTCACTTCAACGAATAGACCTTCGACATCTGTTGCTTGTGCCGCTTCTGACTTCTCGCTTAGAGGCTTAACAACCGCTGCTGAAGTTAGTAGTGCAAAGCGTAGCTCATCTTCCAGCTTGCTTAGTTTCGCCGCTAGTGAATCATCAGCGTAAAGCGTCACTTCAGCTTGCAGAGAACCACCAATTGTCTTCTCTTTACGAGCGTCTTCTAGCAGTTTGTTTACACCACCACGAACTGCTTGGATTTCAGCCCAGAATTCGTTGTTCAGCTCTTCGCCTTCAGTTAAGCCGAACAGACCTTCGTACCACTCGCCTGTGAAGACAAACTTATCGCGCTCGCCTGGCATCTCGTTCCAGATCTCGTCTGCAGTGAACGACATGATTGGTGCCATCCAACGAACAAGCGCTTCTACGATGTAGTAAAGCGCTGTCTGACAGCTACGTTGAGCGTGGCCACCAAGTTTCGCTGTGTACTGACGGTCTTTAATTACGTCTAGGTAGAATGAGCCCATTTCGATAGAACAGAACTGCATTAAGCGCTGTGTTACTGCGTGAGTGTTGTACTCACCGTACGCTTTCACGATCTCTTCTTGTGCAGCTAGTGCACGACCTACAGCCCAACGGTCTAGAGCCACCATTTCTTCAGCAGGAACGAGATCCGTTGCTGGGTTAAAGCCGCTTAGGTTAGCAAGGAAGAAACGCGCAGTGTTACGGATTCGACGGTACGCATCTGCAGAGCGTTTTAGGATTTCATCAGAAACCGCAACTTCACCAGTGTAGTCAGTTGAAGCAACCCATAGACGCAGGATATCTGCACCTAGCTTATTAGTTACATCTTTTGGCGCAACTACGTTACCGATCGATTTCGACATCTTACGGCCTTGACCGTCAACCACGAAACCGTGAGTAAGCACTTGCTTGTACGGCGCCTCGTCTTTCATCGCGATAGATGAAATGAGTGAAGACTGGAACCAGCCACGGTGTTGGTCAGAGCCTTCTAGGTATAGATCTGCCGACGCGCCGTTATACTCTTCACGAGCATCAACCACTGAGTAGTGCGTCACACCTGAGTCGAACCATACGTCTAGCGTATCAAGTACTTTCTCGTACTTATCGGCCTCTTCACCTAGTAGGTCAGAGATTTCTAGATCCCACCAAGCTTGAATGCCTTTCTCTTCAACTAGCTGAGCCACTTTCTCAATCAATTCCAAAGTGTTTGGATGAAGCTCTGCCGTTTCTTTATGAACGAATAGAGCGATTGGCACACCCCAAGTACGTTGACGAGAGATACACCACTCTGGGCGACCTTCAATCATACCTTCGATGCGGCTTTGGCCCCACTCTGGCATCCACTCAACACCTTTAATTGACTCTAGTGCTTTTGCACGTAGGCCAGCTTGGTCCATTGAGACGAACCACTGTGGTGTTGCACGGAAGATGATTGGAGTTTTGTGTCTCCAACAATGCGGGTAGCTGTGCTCGTAAGCGTGGTGATGTAGCAGCGCGCCTTTCTCTTTTAGCGTTTCCACTACTGCATCATTAGCCTTGAATACGTGTTGGCCAGCAAATAGCTCTGTATCCGGCAGGTAAACACCGTTTGAACCGACTGGGTTAGCCACTTCTAGGTTGTATTTGTTACCGACTGCAAAGTCTTCTTGACCGTGACCAGGTGCTGTGTGAACCACACCAGTACCAGAGTCAGTGGTTACGTGATCGCCAAGGATCGCAGGAACTGTGAAGTCATAGAATGGGTGATTAAACTGAGATAGCTCAAGGTCGCTACCTTTTGCAAAGCCAAGGTTATGGAAGTGCTCGATACCCGCACGATCCATCACATCTTTCGCTAGCTCAGAAGCAACGATGATACGTTCTTTCGACTCACCTTCTACTTGGATTAATACGTACTCTAGATCATCACGTAGACATACTGCGCGGTTTGCTGGCAGTGTCCATGGTGTAGTTGTCCAGATAACGATTGAGATATCGCCTTCGCCTTCATGACCTTCGTTCAATGAGAACTTAGATAGAAGCGCTGCTTCATCGGCCGCTTTAAAGCGTACGTCGATAGATGGAGAAACTTTATCTTTGTACTCTACTTCTGCTTCCGCAAGTGCAGAGCCACAGTCTGTACACCAGTGAACAGGCTTGAAACCTTTAAGTAGGTGACCATTATCAGCAATCTTACCTAAAGCTCGAATGATGTTTGCTTCAGTCGCAAAATCCATAGTACGGTAAGGCTTGTCCCACTCACCCATAATACCTAGGCGTTTGAAACTCTCTTTTTGACCTTCAACCTGGCCAGCAGCATAATCACGACATTTCTGACGGAACTCAGCCGCTGTCACTTTTTGACCCGGCTTACCAACCTTTTTCTCTACCATTAATTCAATAGGTAGACCGTGGCAGTCCCAGCCAGGAATGTAAGGAGCATCAAAACCTGAAAGTGTTTTGGATTTAATAATAATGTCTTTAAGAATCTTGTTTAGTGCGTGACCAATATGAATGTCACCGTTGGCGTATGGAGGGCCATCGTGTAGAACGAAAGATTTTTTGCCTTTCTTCGCTTTACGGATTTCACCGTAAAGGTCTTCTTTATACCAACGCTTAAGCATTTCTGGCTCGCGGTTCGCCAGATTGCCGCGCATCGGAAACCCTGTTTCAGGAAGGTTCAGGGTATCTTTATACTCACTCATCGATTCTTAATTCCGTTGTGTTGGGCGAATGTTAGACATTATGCCAAACGGTGGACTAGACCGTTTAGCGATTACGCTGACGCAGCCACACCCTTGCTGCTTCAGCATCCAATTCAATTTGTTGTTTCAATGCTTCAAATGAGTCAAATTTATGCTCATCACGAAGCTTATGTATTAGTACGATTTCTAGCTGCTTGCCATATAAATTGGCTTGGAAGTCAAATAAATGGACTTCTAGTTGCTGGCGGACCCCGTTCACGGTCGGTCGGTTGCCAATATTTGCTACGCCCCCAATCGGTTTATCTCCAAGGCCTAAAGCCTCAACGACGTAAACGCCCGATACAGGTGACACGCAACGCTTCAGTGGGATATTCGCGGTAGGAAAACCAATCGTTCTTCCTAACTTACGACCGTGTGATACTCGACCACTGATGCTGTAATTTCGACCCAGCATTTCTGCTGCTGAGTTTACCTCATCGCTTGCCAATGCTTCGCGTATCGCAGTACTGCTGACACGCAATTGCTCAAGACAGAAACTTTGTGTACTGACGACCTCAAAGCCATGTTTTTTACCAGCCTCTTTGAGCATTTGGAAATTGCCTTTTCGGCCTTTTCCAAAGCAGAAATCATCACCAACGACGAGAAACTTAACACCCAATCGCTTCACCAACAAGTCGCTAATAAACTCGTCCGGAGTCTGATTAGCAAAGCGCTTGTTGAAATTCACACAAAGTAAGCGTTCTATGTTCAATTTTCTCAGTTGAACAAACTTGTCTCTTAACCGAGTTAATCGCGCTGGTGCTTTCTCTTTTGCAAATAATTCCAAAGGCTGAGGTTCAAAAGTCATGACCGTGGCAGGTAAACCTAATTTAGCTGCCTGCTCAGACACTTGACGCAGCACTGCTTGGTGACCCAAATGCACACCGTCGAAGTTTCCTATCGTCAGGACACACCCAGAATGGTGTGCTTTGATATTGTGAATACCTCGGATCAATTCCATTGGCAGCTTCTAATTCCTGTCTCTTTTATTATTAGCAAAGCGTGAAACCGACGGATTATATACTAATCCTACTTATTCTGTCGCTGCTTTTAAATCTTTTAAGCGCACACCCATGATGATGAGCGATATCACGTAAACACCTGCACCTAATCCAATCAAAGCTATCAGCGACATCACTCGTTCAAACAAGCTCCAAGTCAACCACACCGACATATCTTCTAACTGCCAAAGAATTGCTGCTACCATCAGTCCTCCTGAAACAGCAAGCTTAATCACAAAAAAAACCGTGCGGCGCGTTAGCTTGTAAACACCAGCCATATGTAAGCCTCGGTACAATAAAGACATATTAACAAACGCTGATAATGCTGTTGCGATTGCCAAACCAACATAGCCATAGAACCAAGCAAAAATGGCGTTAAAGACCATATTGGTCACCATGGCGATAATGCCATATTTGACTGGTGTTTTCGTGTCTTGGCGAGAGTAATATCCCGGCGCAAGCACTTTGATCAACATAAAGTTGAGCAAGCCAGAGGCATAGGCTACCAGAGACATCGAAGCAAAGTGAACGTCCTGTGGGCTGAACTCACCGCGCATGAATAGCACCATCAGCATAGGCTTTGCCAACACCATTAAACCGAGCATCGCGGGAATACCGAGCAATGTCACCATGCGGACTCCCCAATCCATAGTATGTGAAAAACCGTCACTATGGGAATCCACATGTTTACGTGATAGGGCTGGCAAAATGACCGTTGCAATAGCAATACCAAACAAGCCAAGCGGAAATTCCAATAGACGGTCAGAATAATAGAGCCAACTGATAGAGCCCGTTTGAAGGAAGCTGGCAATAAAGGTATCAAACAGCAAATTGATTTGGCTGACCGATACACCGAACAAAGCTGGAATCATTAGGGTGCGGATTTTCACTACCCCAGGATCACGCCATCCCCATTGAGGCTTGACCATGACGCCAGCTTTAATAAGGAAAGGGATCTGAAAAAAGAACTGAACCAAACCGCCAAGAAATACCCCAATAGCAAGACCAATTTCAGGTTGAGCTATATTCGGCGAAATAAACCATGCCGAGAGGATGATCATGACGTTGAGAAAGACTGGAGTGAAAGACGACACCGCAAATTTACCCATGGTATTGAGAATCGCACCAGATAACGCGACAAAAGTAATAAACCATAAGTAAGGAAAGGTAATTTTGAGAATGAAGCTCGCCAGCTCAAACTTTTCAGCCGATGGCCCCCCGTTCATCCAGTCAAGAAACCAGCCAAAGCCAAACAGTGCCGTGACCACACCAGAGCCTAAAACGCCTAGGATTGTAACTATAGAAACAAGCACGCCTAAAGTACCCGCTGCTCTGGCAATCAACTGACGGGTCTTATCCATATCGCCTGCGGCATGGTACTCCGTCAATACAGGTACAAACGCCTGAGAAAACGCCCCTTCAGCAAACAAACGGCGTAAGAAATTTGGAATTTTATTGGCAAAAAAGAAGACGTCAGCACTAGCGCCCGCCCCCATCAAATTCGCCACTACTACATCGCGCACTAAACCAAGCACACGAGAAATCAAAGTCATAGCACTAACAATCATGCCTGACTTGAGCAGACGTTTACTCACAGCTACCTCGGGAATCCTGCAATACTTTCAATAGAGCTCTACTCTATGACAGGAATGTCAGGGCTAGAGCAGATTAGTATTAGCAATGAAAAAAAAATACTGATAGAATCCCCGCCATCTTAACCGTGAAGACCTATCTAATCCAAAATTTGTTTGGCCCCGATTGGTTTTTACACAAATCATTTGACATTTGAGCGTAAATGAGGGATATTCCTCGCCCTTAAATTGTCACCGAACCTAAGTTTTTGGGAGTTAGACCCTTGGCAAATAGTAAATCTGCTAAGAAGCGCGCTATCCAAGCTGAGAAACGTCGCCAGCACAATGCTAGCCGTCGTTCAATGATGCGCACTTACATGAAGAAAACTGTTGCTGCTATCGAAGCAGGCGACAAAGCTGCTGCAACTGAAGCGTTTGCTACAGTTACACCAATCCTAGACCGCATGGCGACTAAAGGCCTTATTCACAAGAATAAAGCTGCACGTCATAAGTCTCGTTTCGCTGCTGCAATCAAAGCTCTTTAATAGAACTCTGATTTATCAGTGAAAAAAAAACCGGCTCAAGCCGGTTTTTTTATATCTCAACGTCAAACAGTGAGCATTTCAGCTCTAACCATAATGAATCATTAGTCCATCACTTCGCTGCAGTATAGGCTGTGTAGCAAGTGGATCATTGATTTCACTTCTTCACTACTTAACGTATAAAACACCGTTTGTGCTTCTTTACGTGTATTAACCAAGCCATCACGGCGTAACCATGCTAGGTGTTGCGATAAAGCAGACTGACTCAGCTCCAATTTGCTACATAACTCCCCAACAGAGAGTTCTTGGTTATGCAATAAACATAAAATCTGCAAACGTCTCTCATTCGCCATCGCTTTAAGTAGCACCACCGCTTTGGCAGAATTCTTTTCCATTTCTTGTAAGTTCATCGGCTAGTACCCCTTGAAACAACAAAACATCAACAAATCTCAGCCTGCAATTTATAAATTGATACATTTATAGCTGATACTAATCTATTTGCACTCAGTAATCTATTTGTAGAAATCAAAAAAAAGTGTTCACTGAAAGAGATTCGTGAAGTCTGCATCACAGACGTTCTTCACAGCAGGGTGTTGAATCATTCTTTCGGCGAAAATAACGTAGTATTCCTCTTTAAGTTCATCAATATGACCAATCAACTGCAAAGGCAAGTCACTTTCTACTTCTGATAAATATAAAGAAGGAGCAAGAAAAATAACATCGTGGTGATAGCGCGCGAAAGACTTCATTAGAGCGACATCATCAAACTCCCCAAGAACGTTCGGTTGAAGCCCTTGTCGATCAAACCATTGGAGAACTTTTCGTCCCATTGCGGTTCGGCTGCCAGGTATCAACAATTTCCGTTGTTCAAGCACTGAAGGAAATGTGGCTTGTGCAACGCTGCTACTAGAGAAGAAACTCATATTGCACTCACCTAGTTTTTTACTGTACAAACCTGGGCTTTGACTGGAGTCGACTGGGCAATCGGACAAAATCATATCCAGCTTATGCTGAGACAACTGCTCAAGCAACATCTCATGGGTCGATTCAAAACAGCGTAAATGGATACTGTTGTCAGGAGGTACTGTGGTCATCAAAATTTTACTGACTAGCCGCTTTGATAAGGCATCCGCGACACCGACATCAAACAGGATATTTGAGCGCTGGCTATAGTTGACAATATCCAGCATTTCGTAGCTCAAACCAAACATGCGATCCGCATATTTAAACACCAGTTGGCCAAGTTCTGTCGGCTCAATACTTCGGCCATTCCTTTTAGTCAACTTCCCATCCATTCGCTCTTCAAGCGCCTTAATCTGCCCTGTTACAGTCTGAGGGGTCAGAAACAGCGCATCGGCAGCTTTGGTCACTGAGCCTTGTTTACACACCATCCAAAAGTAATATAGATGGTTGTAGTTTAAGTGCGACATGAAAATTTTCTCTGTATTACATATGGCTATGTTTATAGCAGAAGCTTTAAATCACCACAATAATTCGGAAAAACTTAACTTTTCATCAATAAAAATCAATTTTACCGAAAAAAAATAAGCGAATTATGACAACCCACGTTCATACAGACTGATACAAGGCTTGATTTTCGTGAACTTCGTCGACTTTATCACAGTCTATCAAAACATTTTAAAATATAAAAAATCATTATATTTTAATAACTTAATACAAATAAAAATCTCAATTCACAAAGCTAATCTTCATATCCAAATAAAAAAAAATCCATTACACACAACTGTAATATTAATGAAATATTTCCCATCTACTATCGCCCACAGTTTCAACAACCGACCAATACCAATTTATACGGTCCACGGAGAAAAGTTATGAACCAAGCTACTACTGCAGCGGCACCTATCTCGAGCACAACTCGCTGGTTACGCTGGGCTAACTTGGCATTCATGTTATATCTACTGCTTCTAGCAGTATCTATGGTAGGCAGTGGCTTTAAATGGGCAACAGGCGATCAAGCGAAAGTGTTGTTCGAATTTGCTTCACACCCGGTCGCAGGTCTAATGATCGGTCTTGTCGCCACCGCTCTTATTCAGTCTTCTAGTACAGTGACCTCTATAATCGTTGGTCTTGTGGCTGGCGGCTTACCAGTAGAAACCGCGATCCCGATGATCATGGGTGCAAACATTGGCACTACGGTAACCAATACATTGGTTTCTCTGGGACATATTCGTAACAAAGAAGAGTTCAAACGTGCGTTTGCAAGTGCGACGATTCACGACTTCTTCAACCTTCTGGCGGTTGCTATTTTCCTACCACTGGAAATGATGTTTGGCATTCTAGAAAAGATTTCACACTGGTTGGTGTCACCATTCCTAGCAACTGGTGACATGAGTATGAAAGGTCTAAACTTCATTAAACCAATCACTAAGCCTGTTGTAAACGCAGTGAAGGAGCCTCTTGCTACATTTGGTGATACTGTCGGTGGCGTGTTACTTATCGTTCTTGGTATCGCAACTATCTTCGTCGCTATCACTGTAATGGGCAAACTGATGAAGAGCTTAATGGTTGGCCGTGCTCGTGAAATTCTAAAGAGCGCAATTGGTCGTGGCCCAATTCACGGTATTTTCTCTGGATCTGTGGTTACCGTACTGGTTCAGTCTTCATCAACAACCACCAGCCTAATGGTTCCACTTGTTGGCTCAGGTGTATTGAAAGTTCGTGACGTATACCCATTCACTCTAGGTGCAAACATAGGTACATGTATTACTGCACTACTGGCGGCAACAGCTGCATCAGGTGAGTTCGCCGTATTCGCTCTACAAATTGCTTTGGTGCACTTAGCATTCAACATACTGGCCACCGTCTTTATCTTTGGTATTCCGTTCTTGCGTGAACTACCAGTTAAAGCGGCAGACATCATCTCCGATATGGCAGTGAAGAACAAAGCTGTAGTGGCTGGTTACCTTGTTGCAGTATTCCTTGTACTACCAGGTAGCATCCTAGCGCTGACGGCTTAATTGGCAAGACCATCGCTTATGCAAGGCCCGTAACTTAGGTTGCGGGCTTTTTTGCGTTTAGGAAGCGCTAAGGAAGAAGGATGCGGGAAAGAGGGATACGGGAGCGGGCTTCGCCCTACGGAGAGCTGGAGAGCTGGAGAGAACCTAAAGGGTTGGCACAATATACTTTTGTTTTTATTACCGTCATCCTCAAGAACGAGGAACGAGAGAGTTGGGGATCTCTTATAGCAAGTTGAAAACCATGAGAGATTCCCTACTCGCTCCTTCGTCACTCTATGGAATGACCCAATATGGTGTTGGTCTCCTCAATCTGGACAAAGCCCGTTCTCGCTCTCCAAAAGCGAAGCGAACCACAGAACGCAGCCCGTCCCCGCTTTCCAAAAGCGAAGCGTTCCATAGGACGAAGTCCGTCCCCGCTCTCCAAAAGCGCAGCGATCCACAGGGCGCAGCCCGTTCCCGCTCTCCAAAAGCGAAGCGATCCACAGGGCACAGCCCGTTCCCGCTTTCCAAAAGCGAAGCGTTCCGTAGGACGAAGTCCCTCCCCGCTTTCCAAAAGCGAAGCGTTCCGTAGGACGAAGTCCGTTCCCGCTCTCCAAAAGCGAAGCGTTCCACAGGGCGCAGCCCGTTCCCGCTTTCCTTCTCTCACAAAAAAGCCGCCCTTTGCTAGGCGGCTCTTTCACAACTTGTGTTTATTATACCGAAAACGGATACTGGATTGGATCGTGGTGCTCGTAACCTTCAACCCAGAAATCATCGAGCGTAACCCAAGTTTCCAAATCTTCTAGTGACTTAATCTCAGGGTTAATATGGAACTTAGGTACTGCTAGAGGCTCACGCTTCAACTGTACATCACGCATTAACTCAAGTTGATCTTCATAGATATGAGCATTCACTATCTTGTGGTAAGCCAAACCCGGCTTTTTGCCTGTTATCTGAGCCATGATTGCCAAGAATACGTAAACCTGAACCATATTGAAATTCAGACCAAGAGGCACATCACATGAACGCTGAGTGCTGTTTAAATAAAGAGTATCGCCTAACAAAGAGAAGTGATGACTATACATGCAAGGGCGTAAACACCCCATATGAAACTCACCAGGGTTGTAGAAATTGAGGATTTCGCCACGATCATCAACACCACGAGTTAAATCATCAACAATCTTGCGTAGCTGGTCGATATAGCCACCGTCAGGTTTAGCCCATGCACGCCCTTGAACACCATAAACGCGGCCCATATCGTCTTCACCTTTACGGTAAGGATTATTAAGCCACGCTTCGTTGAGGTTGGCGTTCGCATCCCAGGTTTTGGTGCCTAGCTGGCGAAAATCTTCCGCACTGTCGTAACCACGAATGTAACCGAGCAGCTCAGCCACCGCAGCTTTCCAAAAGCTTTTACGCGTTGTCACTAATGGGAACTGGTTGCTGCCAACATCGTAAGTCAGATCAGCGTTGATAACCGTCAGGCAGCGTTTGCCTGTACGCTCATTTTCAATCCACTCACCTTGCTCAACAATTCGCTGACAGAGTTCTAAATACTGTTTCACACCGGTTCCTTACTTCATTTGTTGTGGGATTTCATCTTTGTAATGACCACGCTGGTAAGCCCATACCATCATAAGGAGCCCAACGATAACCATAGGTAGAGAGAGGATCTGTCCCATTGAGATAAATCCACCAAATAAACCAAGATGGGCATCGGGCTCACGAACGTACTCAACGAGGAAACGGAATGTACCATATCCTGCTAAAAATAACCCTGAAACCGCACCTAGAGGACGTGGCTTTTTGATGAACCAATTAAGAATGAAGAACAACACAACGCCTTCAAGAAGCATTTCATACAATTGAGATGGGTGGCGAGGCAAAGGACCGCCATTTGGGAAGACAATAGCCCACGGCACATCAGTAACACGCCCCCACAGCTCACTGTTCATAAAGTTACCTAAGCGCCCCATACCTAGACCGAATGGCACAAGTGGTGCGATAAAGTCGGCAACACCAAAGAAAGTCCGTCCATTTTTCTTTGCATACCAGAACATCGCCGTAATCACACCCAATAGACCACCGTGGAATGACATTCCACCAGTCCATACTTTAAACAAATAGAGTGGGTCCTGAAGGAATAGGTCAAAATTATAGAAAATTACATAGCCTACTCGACCACCAATCACAACACCAAGAAAACCTGCGAACAATAGGTCCGAAACCTGTTCTCGTGTCCATCCACTGTCTGGCTTATCAGCACGGCGATTCGCTAACCATAGTGCGAAGGCAAAACCAACCAAATACATCAGTCCGTACCAGCGAATTGATAGTGGACCAATCGAAACCAGAACGGGATCGATATTAGGAAATTCAAGATATCCCTGAGACATAAAACTATTACTCTTTTGGCATTCAGATAATTAGGTGAGAGTACGTTACAGCAACATAGTTCCAGCAACAAAGAGTAAAAATACTGCAAAGATTTTTTTCAATGTTGCGGTTGGTAATGATGTAGCTAATTTTGCACCGATACGCGTCGTGAGCATAGAAGTCGACGCAATTGCGATAAGCGCTGGCACATAGACATACCCTAAGCTGTAAGATGGTAATGATTGTGCCTGATAACCATGGAAGATGAAACCTATCATACCAGCAATGGCGATAAAGCAGCCACAAACAGATGAAGAACCAACTGCTTTACGCATTTCAATACCATGTCGGTTCAAAAATGGCACCGACAAAGACCCTCCGCCTATCCCTGCAAGACTTGATACCATGCCAATTCCAGTCCCGATCGACAATGTTGCACCATTGCCAGGCATGCTTCTATGGCTATGCCCCCTAATTGAAAAAAGCATTTGTATCGCCAAACATAACACGATAACGCCGAACACTTTAGGTAAATACTGCGAGGGGATCCATTCAGCTACATTCGCTCCAAGAAAGCCACCTACCACCACACCCGGCATCAACCATTTCACCACATACATATCCACATTACCGAGTTTAAAATGGTTAAGTGCAGAGGAACCAGAGGTAACAATAATAGAAGCAAGAGAAGTCGCCAAAGCAATTTGCATGCTGATAGCAGGATCAATACCTGCCATCGGAAGCAGAAAAAGCAACGCGGGTACAACAATTAAGCCACCGCCGATGCCGAGAAGTCCCGCCATTACCCCTACAACACTGCCAAGAAGGAGCAGCAAGACCAAAAATTCAATATTCACATTTTTCCTTATCGTTTACCTGCGCGGATAAAGCCCGCGAAACCTTTCTCTTCAAAGAATGTTTGCATCATTGTATAAATATTATTGCCATAAGGCTGCATTAAAGCATTGTCAGCAAGTTGTCTTAGTTCCCTACTGTCGGTATGGCGCAGCAAGTATTTCACCTTAGCAACATTGGACGTGTTCATACTCAAACTACGATAGCCCAACCCAATCATCAGAAGCGCACCGATAGGGTCACCCGCCAGTTCACCACAAATACAAACGGGCAGTTGCAGTTCCTGACAAGTTTGTTGGATATGGGCCAGTGCCATTATCACTGCTGGGTGCATCGACTCATAGACATCAGCAACCCGTGCGTTGTTACGATCAACGGCCAATAAATATTGTGTCAGATCATTCGTACCAATAGAGACAAAATCAACCTTTTCAGCAATCAGCGGCAAGAGATAAATCATCGATGGTACTTCAATCATCACTCCAATGGCTGGCATTTTCACTCGCTCATCCAATTCTGCGACTTCTTGATGAGCACGATCAATCAACTCAATGGCATCATCCAATTCTTGAGCTCCTGATACCATTGGCAACAAAATGCTCAGATTATCGTGCTCGGCACTGGCTCGCATCATAGCGCGAATTTGCATCAGGAATATATCTGGATGATCAAGGGTAAATCGAATACCACGCCAACCGAGAAAAGGGTTGTCTTCCTCAATAGGCAGATAAGGTAGCGCTTTGTCTCCACCAATATCAAGCGTGCGCATGACGACGCGCTTATCGGGGTATGTCTTCAGCACTGATTGATACTGTAGAGTTTGTTCGTCTTCAGAAGGGAAGCGATGTTGAAGTAAAAAAGAAATCTCGGTCCGATAGAGGCCTACTCCATCGACCCCTTGATTGACAGCAATGTTCGCATCCGCACTCAGACCAGCGTTGAGCAAGACCTCGATACGCACATCATCACTGGTGCATGCAGGTTCAAGAATTCGCTGGTTGACCATGGTCGCCAACTCGCTCTCTTGATGCGCCAGTTCGCGATATTCTTTGAGTAGCTGTTTACCCGGAGAGACAAAAATCTTTCCGCTGTACCCATCAACGATACCACGCTTGCCATTAATCGATTTAGGATTAAGTGTCACCCCCATCACCGCTGGAATACCCAAAGCACGAGACAAAATTGCTGCGTGAGAGTTTGCTGCCCCTTCAAGAGAAACGACCGCAAGGAGCTTTTCCTTAGGAATAGAAGCAAGTAAGGTTGCCGTTAACTCGCGCACAACCAATATCACTGGCTTTTCAATCGATGGCTTATCTTTCTCGGTATTGTGGAGAAAAAACAATAAACGTTGACCCAATTCTTTTATATCTTGAGCCCGCTCTCTGAGGTAAACATCTGACATACGAGCAAATCGATTAGAGTAGCTTTCAACGACTTGCCTCAGTGCCCAATCAGCGCGATCACCTTTTTGGATCTGCGTTTTTAGGTCCTTACGCAACATTGGATCATTAAGCAGGTGTGTAAATAGGTCAAATATCGCCAATGTATCTTTGTTGATTTCACTGTCGAGCTTTTTTCGCATCCGTCGAAAATCGCTCAACGCATCTTCAACCGCTAATAGTAGCCACTCTTGTTCACGCTCAACGTCCAACGTTGATGCTGGATATACATCTGTCAAATCCGGCTGGGTGTCATCCCACCAGAACTCGCCAATAGCAACACCAGAAGATGCAGGAATGCCTTTGATTGCGTGTTGCTTTTTCTCTAAGCGCCAATGTCCCTGTGTTTGCGCATGCGCAATAATCACCGCAAGCTGAGCCGCTAAGGTTACTAGAAAAGATTCTTCGATCTCATCAAACTGACGAGGCTGTTTTTGTTGTACAACCAACACCCCCAATACTTGCTTGCGATAAATGATCGGAGTACCAAGAAAACTTTGATACACCTCTTCACCTAACTGGGAAAAATATTTAAAACTAGGATGCCGAGAAGCTTCGGCGAGGTTGAGGGGTTCAGCACTACGCTTGACCAAACCGACCAAACCCTCACTGAAATTGATATGAATTTTTTTACCTTTGAAACGCAAGCCTTGAGTTGCCATCAACTCAAGACGCTGCATTTCTTCATTCGCAAGATAGACAGTGCAGCACTCCGTGTTCATTGCGCTGCATGTTTGCTTTACTAAAACTCTGAGTGCCTGATGCACATCATCAACTTTAGATACCTGTTCAACTATTTCCCTTAGTTGAGAAAGCATGTCTATCCTCTTCTGTGTTTGCGTTTACCCTTCGCTTTGCGCTCTTTAAACGGCATTGCGACAGAAGCAAATTCCTTCATAGCTCGACGATAAACGTCTCGCTTAAAGGACACGACTTGCCTGACTGGATACCAGTAACTCACCCAACGCCAACCATCAAATTCAGGGGAATTTCCTCGCTGCATATCAATTCGTGATTCATCACAATCCAGACGAAGAAGGAACCATTTCTGTTTTTGTCCGATACAGACAGGTTTCGAATCCCAGCGCACTAATCGTTTTGGTAGTTTGTACCTTAACCAATGACGGCTAGTAGCTACAATCTTTACGTCTTTTTTAGTAAGACCGACCTCTTCGTATAGCTCCCGAAACATTGCCTGTTCAGGAGTTTCGCCATCATCCATTCCCCCTTGAGGAAATTGCCATGAATGTTGCCCGTATCGTTTAGCCCAGAAGACCTGACCATGGTTGTTACAGATTACAATTCCCACATTTAAGCGGTAACCATCGCCATCTATCACTGGCCAACCTCTAATTAAATTCTTAATTACAGTGATTTTTCCACATATCCCCAGATGTAGCAAACTTACTAGTGTGACTAATACGTAAATTATGGCGCAACTCAGTCTTTATGGATAACTTTTAACCCAAAACACGGTTATTCACACAAAGGTGAGACATAGTCCACATTTATTCACCTTTTCTGTGTATAACCATGTGCAGAATCCTAGAGAAAGTGATCATTCTTTATCCATGAGAACATCAGATTTAATACAAGATTTTAAGAAAATAAAATAAAAACCTTTAAAATCAGAATTATAAGAAAATAGAATTTTAAAAATTGCCAAAATAGTAATCCATAAAACACCCCCCTCTCAGATCGGTCAAAGATCCACCAGAGAGACTTTTATCCACATCACCAACTCAACAAGGCAAGTTATGACCAAAAACTCAAGCAAATTATTGGCCTTAAAACACTGTTTATTCATACACTCCTGATAAAAATTCGTCTTATCTCAACGACACCTGTGGATAACCCCTTAATTGATGATCTTTTAGACACTAAGATCCACTTTCAACCAGTCACATTTGGATCAATTTCAGCTACAATAACGGCAACGTTTGACCACCCTGACGATCCTCATGAAGCCCGAACCGAAATCAGAAACCGAATTGCTCAAGCGAGCGAGAGATATTGCTGGCGTGAGTTTTAAGGAACTGGCAGATGAGGCAAACCTAATGGTACCGCCCGATCTAAAAAGAGATAAAGGTTGGGTCGGCCAACTGTTGGAATGGCACCTAGGTGCACTCGCGGGAAGCAAACCCCAGCAAGATTTTGAGCAACTTGGAATCGAACTCAAAACGATCCCGATTGGCCATACGGGCAAACCTTTGGAAACCACCTTTGTCTGTGTCGCTCCACTGATTGGAGTACAAGGACTGACTTGGGAAACCAGTCACGTACGCAACAAGCTATCGAGGGTGCTTTGGGTTCCTGTCGAAGGGGAACGTGAGCTCCCACTTGCTGAACGTCGCGTAGGATCACCTTTAATATGGTCACCAAGTGAAAACGAAGAGTTGCAGCTCAAAACGGATTGGGAAGAATTAATGGAATTGATCGTGCTAGGACACGTGGAACAAATTACCGCTCGCCATGGTGAAGTCCTGCAACTGCGGCCAAAAGCAGCGAATAGCAGAGTATTGACTGAAGCGTATGGA
The DNA here is from genome assembly GCF_000967495.1 of Vibrio neptunius. Lineage (GTDB taxonomy): Bacteria > Pseudomonadota > Gammaproteobacteria > Enterobacterales > Vibrionaceae > Vibrio > Vibrio neptunius. The sequence continues at coordinate 48,445 of NZ_JXXU01000023.1, forward strand.
GCGAGCGGCAAGCCTATAATGACATTACCTCGAGGGTTCTATCTTCGAACTCAATTTACGGCTCAGATCCTTGAGCAAAACTTTGTTTGATCTAATGTGTGGTTAATGATAATTCGACATCATGATAAAGTGGACCATCTCCAGCGCCACATTCATCATAAGCATTGTGTAACCTTAGGTAAGCCCTTTCAACTCCCAAACGTAGTAGCTCTTCTTTGACAGAGTCGAGAGACTCAAAATGAATCGGCTCATCATCTTTTTTAATTGGTTCCAGTCTATGTTTGTACTCCACTGCGAGAAGGTAGTGAGAGAGATCTGAACAACCAATGACAAACACCTTGGGTGGTTGGTAGTTATCTTTGTGATGTCCATGGATCCATTTATCTAATTGTTTTTTTTGCATAGCACACCTCCAATTTAATTTTAGTTAACTATGCAAATTTTGCGAAATTGTTATCGAGCACCATTTCTTCTAATGTGGCGATGCCCTATATTGAGATAACAAAGAGAAATTGAGTAAGGAAGTTCAATGCAATACAACAAGTTACCTAATTCCACTCTTGAAATTAGTAAAATCTGCCTTGGCACCATGACCTTTGGTGAACAAAACTCAGAGCAAGACGCTTTCAGTCAACTTGATTATGCACTCGAGCGTGGTGTGAACTTCATCGATACTGCCGAAATGTACCCTGTCCCTCCTAAAGCGGATACCCAAGGTTCTACCGAGCAATACATCGGTAATTGGCTGAAGAAATCAGGGAAGAGAGAAAAAGTCGTACTGGCGACCAAAATTGCAGGGCCGAGAAACGTCCCTTATATTCGTGACAACATGCGTCTAGATAGGCGCAATATCCATCAAGCGATAGACGACAGCTTGCAGAGACTACAAACTGACTACGTTGACTTGTACCAACTGCACTGGCCTCAGCGCAAAACAAACTGTTTTGGCCAACTCAATTATCCATACCCAGATGAACAGGAAGAAGTCACACTCATTGAGACCCTAGAGAGCTTGGCCGATCTCATTAAAGCAGGCAAAGTGCGTTATATCGGTGTTTCCAATGAAACACCTTGGGGGGTAATGACACTGCTGCGCCTAGCGGAAAAGCATGAACTACCACGCATTATTTCGATTCAGAACCCGTACAACCTACTTAATCGCAGCTTTGAAATCGGTTTGTCGGAAATCAGTCATTATGAAGGTGTGCAGTTACTCGCCTACTCGCCATTAGCATTTGGCTGCCTGAGCGGTAAGTATCTCGACAAAGCACGTCCAGAGGGGGCGAGATGTTCATTGTTTGAGCGCTTTGTTCGTTATTTTACTCCGCAAGGAATACAAGCGACACAAGCATACGTCAATCTAGCTAGGCAGCATGGACTCGATCCAGCTCAGATGGCTTTGGCTTTTGTCAATCAACGGCCTTTTGTTGGTTCCAACATTATAGGAGCAACGAATCTGGAACAGCTCAAATCTAATATTGACAGTCTTGATGTCGTATTAAGTGAAGAATTGCTCCAGGGACTTCAGGAAATTGGCACGACTTACTCCAACCCTTGCCCTTAGTGAAAAACCAGCTACTGCATCAGTAGCTGGCTGATAAATTTCGGACCAGTGAAGCAAACTGGTCCTATCCATTACGTAGATATTCGCACACTGAGAACTCGACGAAGATGACGAATACGACGCTCAGCTTTTACGCTATCAGGTTCTGAATGACCAACAGGGCGGCCATCGTTTTCCAAACCAATGTCACGAAGTAAACGTTCGTTTTCCCATGGGATATGGAAAGCACTACGCCTGATTCGACGTTTCCAATCACGCTCTTCACGACGTAAATCAGCTTTAACCAAAAGAGTAGCAAGTTTTAGATAGACAGAATGACTCATGATAAATCTCCAGTTGAATGAGAAACAGCTGGGAAAAATCAACGAATAGACCGAAAAATAAAGACATTTTTAATTCGCTGCTTTCCCGCAGCCAATTAAAAAAATGGGTACGGACTAATTACAATATTTGGGTAGAACGGCGATCACACGACGCAGGCTTGCTTTGTTTAGCCACCATGTTCGAAGCTTGATCACAAGACGCAGTCATCAATGAATTGACGTTGAAATGTTTCATTGTGCGCCTCCCAGTAATGTATTAATCCAATAGAAAAGTGTTTTGATATGTGAGCTTATACTCACGATTAAATTCTATGCATAAGCGATGATATTTCAACCATTATTTTGCATAGAATTAAAATACAATTTTTTAACCTAAAAATAACCACACCAAACTCATGATTATAAGATATTCCACTAGGTGATATAATCTTCAGCGATTTATTCTCTATGTAAATAGAAAAGCCACACGGCTTAGAGTGTGGCTTTATTTAGATAAAACAAATAATTACACTGTTGTATCACTGATTAAGTTATGCTTATTAAGTAATCGGTACATAGTAGCACGTGATACACCCAGTTCTTTCGCTGCCATTGATACCTGACCAGAATGAGACTCAAGCACCAATAAAAGCGCATCACGTTCACTTCGTTCACGGATACTTTTTAGACTGCGTTTGCCATCGCTTCGTTTAGGTAAATCGAGGTGTTCTTCATCCAGCATCACCGTCTCTGACATCAGAACAATACGCTTGATCTGATTCATCAATTCACGCACATTACCCGGCCAGTGATAACGAGTCAGAGCTCGTGTGGCTTCTTCGGTGTAACTACGAGCCTGTGCGTTGTATTCCTTGGAGTATTCCTGAAGGAAATGTCGCGCGAGTATTGCGATATCCCCAGCGCGCTCTTTTAAGCTTGGAACATTGATGCGCAACACATTAATGTAGTGGTAAAGCTCTTCATTGAAATCACCATCAATCAAAGCTTTTTCAATATCGGCCGAATTGGCTGCTAGGATCCGTACATCGATTTCCTGACGACCATTCGCTGTCTCAATAGTGCCTTCTTGAAGAAATCGCAATAGGTTCAATTGCTGAGATTTAGGTAAGGTCAGGATATCGTTAAGCAATATCGTACCACCATCTGCTTTTTCAAGAATCGAAGGCTCAGAGGTTTCATCTCGGTTAACACCGAATAAGTCACTCTCAAGGCGCCTCTCTGACATCGCGCGACAATTGACAGAAATGAACTCTTTCTGCGCACGAGAAGAGGTTTTATGCACAGCACGAGCTACGGTCTCTTTACCAGTGCCACTCTCACCGTAAATGAGAATGCTCACGTCAGTTGGACCGATACGTTTTATCTGATCACGAAGACGCTTCATTGGGATCGATTCTCCAATCAGCCCCATGTCATTATTACTGCCATAGTGTGGCCAGACTTTTTTCTCTAACTTGAGCATACCAAGTTGATGGCCAATGGTGCTGAGAAGCTGAGCATCTGGAATTGGCGCAGTAAAAAAGTCGATACAAAAGTTAACAATAAATTGGCAAATAGTATCTGAACTTAACTGCGATTCACGGATAAATGCGAGCCAGCGTACTTGCTTATGATTACTCACCAAATTCGCAATACCATTGAGACTAAACTCGTCATGACTAAGGTCGACAATGCCAATACATGGTCCTGTTTCGCTGAACAAAGCATCTGCTTTGCGTAAATCTGCACACTGAGTGCAACGCCATCCTACTTGCTCTAACACCGACAGCCAGGGCTCATACGTACCACCGACAACGATAAGTGAACCAGGAATGGAGTCCATTCGGAACTGACTAGCCATGAAATGTATCCCTATTGATTCAAATTTTAATGCTGTGCCTCTAGAGGCACCAAAACTTAGCCGTTACATTATAGAGACTCGGCAAGATAATCTGTCTCATTACTAAGACTAGCCAGTGAATTATATAAATACCAAACAACAATTCGATCAACATTCGGCACGAGTATGCATCTCTCGACACAAAACGAGACATAGTGCTAAAGCTCTACTGCAACAAGTTCACATATTGCACCTATGCCAGATAAGAAAAATCCGGTACAAGCCTTACCTATACCGGATCCCATTTAAAACAATGTTTACATGTTATGCCAATGCTTGCTCGGATGGCTGTGTGCTATAACGTTGAATGTCTTTTAGTAACATCATCGCCACGATAATACTTAACGCGATATTTGATAACGGGTAAGCAATCCAAATGCCCGGAACGCCTATTAGTTTAGGCATTATGTATAAGAAAGGTAATTGGATCAGCATATTACCTACAGTAACGAACATGGCTTTGCTGCCTTTATTGGTCGCCTGATAATAGGCTCCAGCTACAACAAGGAACCCATCCAATGCAAGCGCAAACATGTGCAATCGAATGCCAAGAATCGTATTATCAATCAGTTGAATATCTGATGAATTGAATACCGAGACAAACTCAAGTGGGAAGAGATTCAGCAAAAGAACAAACACCATTCCGATGACTACTGAACTGACCATCGCCACTTTGATCAACTTACGAATATTTACCTGATGACGTGCGCCATGGTTATAGCTAACCAAGGGTTGCATGCCGTTGGCGATCCCCTCGGCAGTCAAGTAATATACAGTGACGATATAGCCCAAAATAGCATAGGCACCAATCAAAAGCTGATCACCGTATTGAGCAAACAAGCTATTGTGCAATGCCACCATAATCGAACCATAGGCGTACATAAAAAAGCTCGATGTACCGATGGAAAATATCTCAGGCACCAAGGCTAACTTAAGTTTCAACTCATCAATTTGTAAGCGAAGTTTGGCTCTTGGTGAGAAGAAGTATACTAATCCAAATAAGGTAACAACCATCTGAGCAACCCCGGTCGCAATCGCTGCACCAGTCAGCTCCCAACCTAGCCAAGCAATAAACAGGTAGTCGAGCACTATGTTGATCACCGCCCCCACGACCATCAATATCGTCGCTAAATTTGGGCTGTCGTCATTACGCAGTAAGAACGGCATGGCAATCGAGCCGAGGGTAAATACGCTGGCACCTATCAAGATGTGCAGATACTGTAGCCCTAAATCAAACACGCGTCCTTCAGCACCCTGCCAACGCAAGAAATCATCAGAGAAGAAAAGCAGAACCCCTGATACTACAGGAGTTAATACCAATAGAAGTACTAGACCTGTCGCAAGAGTTTGTTTCGCGCCTAGTGTGTCTTTTTCACCTTGGCGGATCGACACCATTGCTCCTGTCCCTACCCCCACAAGCATGCCAATTCCTAAAATTGAGCCGATCACAGGCCAAGCAACATTGATTCCTGCAAGCCCATCAGCGCCAACATAACGGCCAATAAATACGCCATCAACCACCTGATACAAGCCATTGACTAGCATGGCTGCGACGGTTGGAATTGTGTATTGCCAAAACTGTTTATATATGGAAGTTTGCATAACTCTTTCCATCAGTTAGCTAGGCTAACTAAATAGTGAAATGAAAGGTTGGAACCCATTAATCCTTTAGTGATTTTTCCAACAAAGACACAAGCTGACCTGCTTCTTTTTTAGTCAATTTATTGCTCATTGCTTGTGCAATATGCTGATAAACTAACTGTTCTTTCGATAAATCCTTTAACACCTGCTCACTCAGTATGACTCGCTTTGAACGTGCATCCTGGAGACATGAGATACGTGAAACTAAGCCTTTATTTTGCAGCCGTGCGACCATATTCGACGCGGACGGTTTGGTTACTTTCATCTCATTGGCTAGGTCGGTGATGCGAATTCCTTCAGGAAATTCTTCGATAACCCTCAAGTAATCATATTCGTTAAAACTCAGTAGAGATAAAGGATCTTCTTTAGCATGAACTCGCCACGCTTTGGCACAAAAACGTTCCAATTCAATCAGACAACTTTCCAGAGCCATAAAATCTCAGTCTAATTAGTTAGCAAGGCTAACTATTTTAATGTCAGTAGAAATAGATGGCAATAAAAAACCGCTGCGAGGCAGCGGCTTCAATCGCAATAGTCATTGGCTACTTTAAACGGGCCTGTTTATTTGGAGAATGAGTCATCTCTTTTTGATGCGCTGCATCATAAATGCCCTGTAGTTCGAGAAAGGCGTAGCGATGTTCAACATATTCAAAGACATTGAAAGAAATAGCCAATTTATAGAATGAAATCGCTTTGGCTAGATCTTCATCGGTTCCTTGAGCTTGGTAACGTTTACCTAAATAGAAATAAACTTCCGTCAAACGCTGGGCCAAAACAGTGCGATCACTACTGGTTTCCATGATGGTTTTAAAGGCCTCTCTCTCGGAAACCTCACCTAAAATAATCCCTACTAAAAACCATCCCCACTGGTTATCACGGGCCGCATATCTAGCAAGCAATTCTTCTTTTGCAACATGGGGGGAAACTTTAGACTTGACTATATACAGCCAAAGAGCTCGAAATGAATCACTGGGGTCTTGTTCGTAATGTAACTGCATATCTTCAAGCGCTAGTTCAATACGATCGCCATAGTACAAAGCAATAGCACGATTCCTTGCTGCGTATGAGTTCTCAGGAGCCAACTCCAAAGCAGAATCAAATGCATCATAGGCAGCATCAAAGTCTCTATTTTCTGTGAAATAGACGCCTAACAAATTGAAGAGATCAGCCTGAGCAGGGTAGATTGCCAATGATTGTTCATAATCTAATCGAGCTAAGTTTCTTAGGCCAACATTATCATAATGATTTCCCCTTTCGTTCAGCATTTTAGCTCTCGTTTCGTTGGGTAAATCGGGGCGTTGTAACAGTTGGCTTAATCTTGCTATCTGTACTTCTTGTTGCAAAGTGGGCTGTAACGCTTCAACCATCGGCGGCAATATCCAATCAGGCTGCTGATCGAATATAGACGCACAACCGCTCGTCACTAACAAAGCCATACTAAGTGTTGCGGTTTGAAACCATTTCACAAATAAATACTCCTGTTGCTGAGCCTTTAACCCAGACTGGTCCGCATTAAAAAAGGGAGCGTGATGCTCCCTTTATAACATGCTTTTAGCAAAATAGGCTAATACACAACACCAGCCTACTTAGCGATATCCGCATTATGCGTCTGTTGCTGGTTTCTCTTCAGAAACCGCTTCTTCAGTCTTTTCAACTGCTTCTTTCATGCTTAGACGTACACGGCCTTGACGGTCAATCTCAAGAACTTTTACTTGAACTTCTTGACCTTCAGCTAGGTAGTCAGACACTTTCTCTACACGCTTGTCAGCGATTTGCGAGATGTGTACTAGACCATCTTTACCTGGCAGGATAGTTACGAATGCACCGAAGTCTGCTAGACGCGCTACTTTACCTGTGTAGATGCGGCCTACTTCAACTTCTGCAGTGATCTCTTCGATACGACGGATTGCTTCTTTCGCAGCTGTACCTTCAGTTGCAGCAATCTTGATTGTACCGTCGTCTTCGATTTCGATAGTTGTACCTGTCTCTTCAGTTAGAGCACGGATAACTGCACCACCTTTACCGATAACGTCTTTGATCTTCTCAGCGCTGATCTTCATTGTGTGAATACGCGGAGCGAACTCAGAGATATCTTCACGAGCACCAGAGATAGCTTCATCCATTACAGATAGGATGTGCTTACGTGCACCTTGCGCTTGGTTAAGAGCAATTTGCATGATCTCTTTAGTGATACCTTCGATCTTGATATCCATTTGAAGTGCAGTGATACCAGTGTTAGTACCTGCTACTTTAAAGTCCATGTCACCTAGGTGGTCTTCGTCACCAAGGATGTCAGAAAGAACAACGAAATCGTCGCCTTCTTTAACAAGACCCATTGCGATACCCGCAACAGAAGACTTGATTGGCACACCAGCGTCCATAAGAGCTAGAGATGTACCACATACAGAAGCCATTGATGAAGAACCGTTAGATTCAGTGATTTCCGACACAACACGTACTGTGTATGGGAACTCATCAACAGAAGGCATTACTGCAGCAATACCACGCTTAGCTAGTTTACCGTGGCCGATTTCACGACGCTTAGGAGAACCAACAAAACCTGTTTCACCAACACAGTATGGAGGGAAGTTGTAGTGTAGTAGGAAGTGATCTTTACGCTCACCTGTTAGCTCATCAATAATTTGAGCATCGCGTTGCGTACCTAGAGTCGCTGTTACGATTGCCTGAGTCTCACCACGAGTGAATAATGAGCTGCCGTGCGTACGCGGAAGAACGCCAGTACGTACGTCTAGCGCACGAACCATATCTTTTTCACGACCATCGATACGTGGGTTACCCGCGATGATGCTACGACGAACCACTGTCTTCTCTAGATCGTGGAAGATAGTGTGGATTTCTTTTGTGTTTGCTTCTGGATCTTCAGCAAGTAGCACTTCGTTTACTTCAGCAGCAATCGCGTGAATACGGTCGTAACGAGCCATCTTCTCAGTGATTTGGTAAGCTTCTATAAGCTTCGCTTCTGCTAGCTCAGCAATCTTGTTTACAAGCGTCGTGTTCTCTTCTGGAGCAACCCAATCCCATGCAGGAGTGGCAACTTCAGCTGCGAACTCGTTGATCGCTTTGATTACTACTTGCTGTTGATCGTGACCAAATACAACCGCAGAAAGCATCTCTTCTTCAGTTAGGTTGTCTGCTTCAGACTCAACCATAAGAACAGCGCCTTCAGTACCAGCAACAACTAGGTCTAGCTTAGATGTTTCTAGCTCAGTGTTGCTTGGGTTCAGAACTAGTTGACCGTCGATGTGACCAACGCGTGCTGCACCGATAGGACCGTTGAACGGGATACCAGAGATAGCAAGAGCCGCAGAAGTACCGATCATTGTTACCATGTCTGGTTGAACGTCTGGGTTTACAGACATTACTGTCGCGATAACCTGAACTTCGTTTTTGAATGCATCTGGGAATAGTGGACGAATCGGACGGTCGATTAGACGAGCCGTTAGCGTTTCCCCTTCAGAAGGACGACCTTCACGTTTAAAGAAACCACCAGGGATTTTACCTGCTGCGTAAGTACGCTCTTGGTAGTTAACTGTTAGAGGGAAGAAGTCTTGACCTTCTACCGCTTCTTTTTTACCCACTACAGAAACGAATACTGACGTATCGTCCATAGTAACCATAACTGCTGCCGTAGCTTGGCGTGCAATAACGCCAGTTTCTAGAGTAACCGTGTGGTTACCGTACTGGAACGTTTTAACAACTGGTTTTTCGAACATGAAAATTCCTTGTTGGATTTTGAGTGAATCCACCACTACCAATCGCGACTAGTGAAAGCAGGCTACCTCACCTCCCATTGAGCCTTGCCAAAAGAAAGACCAATAGAAAGTTAACCAACTTTTAATAGCCGCGACCATTTGGTCGACTTACGTGACTGTAGTCAGTGGACAAAAATGCCGCTATTCAGAAACCTATCGTAAAGTTACTAAAATAGCGGCACGATTATAGACTAGTTCGAGGGGTAAATCCCGTAGAATTTATTGAAACTGTTCAACGTAAAAGGGACCGCAAAGGGCAAATATCTGAAAGCGAAATAATAACCATCATTATTGCTTTTCATATATCGCATCAACGTAACTTTAAGAATTTTTATCTTAGTCTCATTTAAAACTACGCCACTCATACCCTTAAACGTCCTCTAGAATTTCACAGTCTGGGAACGCATCGCGGAATTTTTGCGGAGCTCTAATCGACTCATAGCCCTGCTCCGCGTCATAGCCCCAGCGGTACAAAGGCTCTGCCGCACGACGCAAGTCAATCTTCTTCAGTTTCTTTAGCTTAAACAACACCTTGGGAAACTCAGCAAAGTGGTTAAAGGAGAGATCCAGCTCCTCCAACTCAGTCAGCTCAGCCAATTTCGGCGGCAACTTTTCCAAATGGTTGAAGCTCAAGTTTAACTTCTTCACCTGCAGGTAACGTTCGAAATTAGCAGGCAACGCATTCAAGTAGGAGTTGTGCAGGTCAAGCTCAGTTATCCGAGTCTGTTCGGGCAGCGTTTCCGGTAAACGAGTCTTCGGATTACCCAACTCATAGCTGTGCTGCATGTAGATGTCAGGGGAGCGATGGCAGTTGATCAAATGCTCCTCATCGGCATCTTTCACCATCAACTCGAAGCCACAGGCTCTGTTCCAATTGAGGCACTCACCTTCCACGAACGAGCGGGTGATGGCTTGGCGGCGCTCACACTCCTCTTTCTGGGTCAGCAGCCACAACAGCCCCTCGCCATAGCGGTCAAAGTAGGCTTTGGAGAAATCGATACACAGAGGACGCCCCCAACGTTTGGTCAACCCCTTGAGCTTCTTAAACATCGGCCCTTCACCGGTTGGGTGACCTTCCCAGTTCAGACCTCGCAGGTCCGACTCGAAGAAGATGCGATCTTTTACCGCCAACTGGAACAGGTAGTCCCCCTTACCAGCCAGCAATTGCTGTATCGATTTACGCAGTGCTTTATCGCTGGTGGTTTTCAGAATCAGGAACAACGGTATCCACATCACTTCTGTGACGCCCCCTTGAGCTAACATCTCCACCGCCACTTGATGGGAGGCTTCATCTGGGGAGTTCAGCATCGTCATCACGGTATCAACCATGCCGCTGTCAACAGCTTGCTCCTGTTGCAAAAACTGCGGCGCCGCCTGCTCAAACCACTGGCTTAGGGCAGTATCGTCTATCAGCAGATGATACTGTAGATCCAGCAGCTCGGTCTGCTTCGGATTGGCACCAACCAACACATGGGTCACGCTGTCGTTCAACTTCTTGCTGATGCTAAAGCCCAGCTCCTCTGCCTTAGCCTTGAGCTCGGTGAGCTTAAACCCACTCTTACCACAGACAAACAGCACAGTATCACTACCGAGTGTGCGGCAAGTTAACGCCTGCTCGGCGTTGGCCCTCAGCCAGGCGTGAGCGTGTTTCTTAAATGGAGAGTACTTCGCCTCAAGGAAGGTCAAATGGAAGCGGCCCTCCATCTGAGGCAGGTCTCTTGGTTTTGGCGCATGATACAGCTGTTGCCAGTAAGTTTGGCGCTGCTCAATAGTTAAGGGAGCATTGAGCAAAATCTTCCGCTGTTTGTTCAGGGCTTCACTGCGGGCCATTTGGTCGTAGATGCCAAACTCCACCTCAATCTCTGGGGGCATGCGCATCAAAAAGTCAGTGCGATCGCCGCTTTGTGCCGTCAGGTTGAGAGCCAGACGCTTCAGCGATGGTGCGGTCAGCAGTTGTTCCAATGCAGGCAATGTGGTGCATGGGCCATGATGACTAAACTGCTCGATTCGAATCTCGGTGATGCCTGTCATGGCGCTCAGATCCCCAAGCTGATCGGTAGGGCCATTGCTTACTCGAAGCCGTGTAATACCGGGATGCTGACGCAGCGTTAACGGCAGCTCAGCATCAGTAAAACCTTCCAGCTGCAAGTAGTCCAATTTGGTTAAGGCGCTAAGCACCTTGGCTTCGCCCAACTCTCCCGAGTCACGCAGCTCCAATTTCGTCAGCTGTGGTGAGTTTTTCAGGCCGTCCAGTTGCACAAATGGCACACCGGTGGCAAACAGGTGATCCAAGTGTGGCAAATTAAGCTCACCAACCACTCCTTTGCCCTCAGAGAATAGATAGATCGAGGTTAAGGATTGCAGCGGCGCTACTAGTTCCGTCAGGTTATAACTGGCGTTGTGGGGCAGGAACATCAAACGCTCAGCGCTGCCAAGTTGGCAAAACAGATCGCTGGCAACCTCAGTGTCATTGAGCCCTACATTTAGGTGCAGCTCCTTAACAGACTTAGCCCGAATCAAGCCACCGGGAGCCACAATTAACTTATCGGCCTCCAGTCGCATCTCATCAAGTTCAGCGTTTCCAGCATCGATAATTCGCTCTATCTGCATCTGGCAATGGGGAGAGATCGAGATCTTCTTAATTGAGTCGGGCAGCAGCAATTGTTCCACCTCCATCTTATAAGACTCCGCATTGTAGTGGCGACAATAGAGGTGAAGCTCCTTCAGCTCCTGGGCCCCAGAGAGGTTTAAGGCCAGTCGTTCAACTTCATCTACCCGCAGATGTAACGATTGGAGGCGGCTTCCTTCAGGCACCTCCAGAGCCAAAGGTCCCTTCTCCACCTCAAGATAGAGCTCGGTGAGAGCCTGACAGTGTTTAAGATAACCCAATTGGTTGGCTTGGGTAACCACTGCTCCCCGAATCGCCTTAAGGTTTTTAACCATCTCAGGCTTGACGTCGGAAAGCTCCAGCGGATTGGTTTCGCTGTTGAGAATCTTGAGATTAGGAAACGCACTGAACATCTCAGCATCAATGGGGCGCAGAGGCTCCAGATAGCTACCGAAATAGAGCTCTTCAACGTTAGGGAAAGCTCGACCGACCTTGTTCCAGTCAGGGGCAATGTCACTTATGCAGTAGCGCAGATTGGTGACGTCCGAGTGGATCTGTTCCAACTGTTCCAGATCATACTCATATAAAGAAGCTTTTTTTGTCATCAAAAATTGTGTCCTAACTCATTAATCCTGAAGCACTTCACAGTTTGGGCAGGCTTCTAAAAATGCCTGCGGCACACGCAATTTGTGATAGTGCGAACCATAATCCTCATCCAGTCCAGGACGGGTGGCACGGCGAAAATCCAGCTTCTTCAGCCAAGGCATCTTCAATAACACCTTGGGAAATTCACGGAAGTGGTTAAAGGAGATATCCAGCACCTCAAGCTGAGTAAACTTAGTCATTGCGCTCGGCAGGGAGTCCAACATGTTGTGGGCCAAGCTTAAGCTGGTGATCTCGGTAAATTGGTCGGCACCTTTTGGCAGCGTACTCAATAAGCAGTTGCCCAGATCCAGACGACGAATAGTACGCCCGCTGGCCAACTCCTTTGGAATCTCGATTTTCACTGCGCCCAGTAGGTTATCGTTATTAAGATAGAACATCGGATGCCAGTGCAGGTTAATCTGGGATTCCTTGTCCCAGAACTCCTGAATCTGATCCATCCCCATGCCTCGACGCCAGTTAAGACAATCACCCTCAACCAGTGATTCCAGCATTGGCAAACGCAGCTCAGCTGGGGTCTTTTGCAGCATCACGTAGATAAGGCCTTCGCCATAACGCCTAAAGAACAACTGCGCAAACTCCATACACAGCACGTCGCCCCACTTTCTGCGCTGCTTCTTAAGCTTATCTACCATCACGCCCTGCCCCTTGAGGTTGCCGTAATCGTCGAGGCCACGGCAGTTGTGGAACAGGATGCGATCGTTCACTGCCAGTTGAAAAGCTTCATCCCCCATGCCCGCCAGCAGATGTTTGATCTGCTTACGAAAGCCATTGTCGGCGGTGGTTTTCAAAATCAGAAACAGCGGCAGGCGCATCGCTTCGGTAACCCCACCCTGTTCCAACATCTGTACGGCAACCTTGTGGGACGCTTCATCGGAAGAGGCCAACATCTCCAATACACTGGCCTCCATCAATTCGCCGCCCTCCTGCTGCAGAAACTTAGGCGCATTGACTTCGAAGCACTGCTGCAGTACCGAATCATTAATGATGGCATGGCGCTCAAGGTCGAAACTCTCGGTGTTCTTAGGAGCACTGCCCAGCAAGATGTGAGTGACATTGTCATCCAGTTTCTTGCTGAGACTAAAGCCCACTTCCTCAGCTTTAGCTTTGAGTTCAGTGGCTTTAAAGCCACTGCGTCCGGAAACAAACAAAATACTGTCGACACCAAAAGGTCGCTGCTGCTCATTGTGCTGAGCCAATTGGCTTAGCCACGCTTTGTGCTGCGCCTTAAAGCGGCTGTACTTCGCCGCCATCATCGTCAAATGGAAATTAACTGGCATCGTTGGCAGCTCAGCGGGCTTATACACAGGAGCCAAGATATTCAGGTAGCCTAAAGACTCCTCATCACTTAAGTGAGAGCGCTTTAAGATCTGCCATTCCGCCGCCAATTTTTCGTTGCTGATATCCAGATCCAATTCCGCATTTAAGTTTATCCAGGCGGGTTCAAACTGCTTCAGTTCGATGTCTAGACGCAGCGATTTTAGAGCGGGAATGGTGACCAAGTCCTGCTGTTCTGGCAGTGATGCTTGCTCATGACGCCAAGGCTGAATCCACACGTCAGCAAGAGCCGTCATCTGGCTCATGTCCCCCAGTCGAGGCAAGGTAACTGACAGCAAATTAAGACGCTCAATAGTGCTACTGCTCAGTACCGACGTAGGTAACTGATCCAGTTCCCCTCCTCGTAGGGTCAAACTGGTAAGCGTCGGCAGCTCAGGCATCTGCGATACTTTGCCCTTTATTAAAAAATTACAGTCGTTCAGTTTCGGGCTGTAAGCCAACCAATCCAGTTGATCGCCGTTCAAGCCACAAATCCACGCCCGAGTAAGCTCTGGCAGTACCAACTCATTGGCTTTCTCTAGCGCCCCACTGGCATTGCTGTAATTAAAGTCCTCCACCACCACTCCATGAGGCAGCAGTAGTTCTGGGATCTGGGTCTGTTCGCACTTGAGTTCAAACTTAGTAGCTCGAGTCAGCTTGGCAAATAGAGCCGGAGGCAAGGGCGGTGTCGGCTCGGTTAAGGTCAGGGTAAGTCGGTTCAACTCCTTAAGCTCGCCGAGAAGGTCCTCCGCAAGCTCAGCGGAGCCCAAATTCAGAGTTAACTGGTTTAGGCTTTGGTTGGCACCCAAGACAGCGCCGGGCAGTTTTCCGACACAATGGGCATCTAAGGTGAACTCTTGCAGTGAACTTGGCAAACAAAGCTGATTCACAGAAAGAGCTGCCGGGCCATCATCATAGTAATCCAGTTGCCCCAGAACCACAGAGATCAGTTGGCTGCTCTCAAGATCACAACTGAGTGCCCTTACCTGAGGATCCAGCCCCACCTTAAGTAACTTCAAAGAGGATTGGTCACTGATGGCAATCTTAACGCTGGACTGGTAGAGGCGCACTGTCAACTCAGTCAATTTAGGCAGGCTTGAGAGCAGCGCCAGATCCTCATCTCGGCATTGGCTCAGTTTCAGTTTTTCCAAATTGGCCAGATGCTCCGGATTAACGTTCTCCAACCTCACCGACAGCTTATCGCGACTTCGAGTCGGCATCTCCAGTTCAGACAAGCTGGGGAACTGCTGGAAAAACTCCGCATTGATCTCTTTGCGACCACCGACGCGGCCAAGATCCTCAAAGGTCAGCTTACGAAGTCGAGGGAAGGCTCGGCTGAGCTGCTGCCAACTCTCCATCGGCTCATCACTATCATAAAACAAATGCTCGACATCAAGGTGTACCGATTCCAACAGGGAGTCGTGATTGTAATCTTCCAGTTCCACACTCTGCATGGAGCCTCCTTACTGTTCTGGGGGGACGCGACAAAGGCACGGCAACAAGGGTGACCAGCGAGAATCACCTCTAAAATTCGATTAGGTTCAACTTCGAAACACTGGGTGGCAGCAGAAATTGATTCGCTCAGTCGAGCATGGTGGATAGGTTTCCAGATCGGTACTGAGAGGTTTCTTCTGTATATGATTACTGCGCGTACCGGGCTTTACGTTAAAATCACCAGCCATCGCTTTCAACGAAATGCTCCTAAAGCTCTTACTATTAAAATCGAACGTGGATTGACCACCTGAGCATTATATGGATAATTAATTTAAAATCATATAGTTAATATGGATTACACTATAAACAACGCCAATCTGTCACGAATCCTCGTCAAACTGATGCTCAATGAGCCCTTTTACGGCCATTATCTGAGTAGTTTTCATAAGGCTACCCTAGAGCGAGGCGACGAAGGAACCGCTCCTCTTGAGATAAAACTAAAAGAAAACAGTAATATTCAGTTCATATGCCACTTCGCATCTTGGGCCGTATTGAGTGAGCCTCAACAGCTAGGGGCACTGAAACATGAAGCCCTGCACTTGGTCTTTGGGCATCCCTTCGGCCGCCACCAATACGCAGACTCAGCCCGTTTTGATCTAGCGGCAGATCTGGTGGTGAATCAATATCTCAGCTCTGACCAATTGGCCCCAAATGCCCCAACTCTCGAACTGGTAAACCAGTGGCTGACGGGATTAGGCCATCCAGAGTTAGAGCCACATCGCGAACTGGGTTACTACTACCAACGACTGCCCCAAAGCAACCAATTCCCGAGCAATCAGGGTTTTAACGGAGCAGGGCTTGGGCACCAAAGCTGGAACGCACTGGGCCAGATCGATGAAGCCCATCGCTCTCTGGTGAGTCAGCAGCTAGACAGTAAACTGGAGGAAAGCGCTCAACGCACCGAGCAGGTAAACGCCAGAGCGCGAGGCCTTTTGCCCGCCAGCGTACTAGAAGCGCTTGCCCAGGCCATTGCTCGTCGTCGCCCTATAGTTAACTGGCGACGTCTACTAAGATTGTTCGCCTCTAGCGCTCGGCGCACCTCAGTAAAAAATACCCTACAACGACCTTCTAAACGCTACGGTACCACTCCCGGAACCCGCATTCAGCCTCATCAACACATTCTGGTCGCTATAGATACTTCGGCCAGTGTCGATGACCAACAGCTCAAGCGTTTTTTTGAGGAGCTACACCATATCTGGCGTGCCGGCGCCGAACTCACCATCGTTGAATGCGATACCGAGATTAAAAGTCAATACAGCTACCGTGGTGAACCGCCGAAAACGATCAGTGGACGCGGAGGCACCTGCTTTGACGCACCCATTGAAATGGCCAATCGACTGCGGGTTGATGCCACCATCTACTTCACCGACGGTGAAGCGCCGCCGCCGGAGATTTCGGCGGGGGCACCTATTCTGTGGCTTATCCACAACGACAGAACTTCGATAAAAAACACACCTCTTCGCCAATGCGGTCGGGTGATCCCCATGGCCGATACCAATACCGTCACCGAAACCAGCACGAGACATTCATGACACATAGCCACAACTACAGCTACTACGGCTTAACCTGCCAAGCGCCGGAAGTGCGCAGCTTCATCGAGCATCTGCTACCTAAATCAGGTCAGCGCAGCGTTCCTGTCTGCATCTGGGGCCGTCACGGCATAGGTAAAACCCAGATGGTGGAGCAGATCGCCAAAGAGAGAGGAATGCAGTGGCGCACCATTGCTCCAGCTCAGTTTGAGGAGATGGGGGATCTGTTGGGAATGCCTCAGGTAACCCAAAATGAACGGGGAGAAAACGTAACTCAATTTGCCGCTCCCCACTGGGTGCCGACCGAACCCGGACCTGGTATCCTACTGATTGATGACGTTAACCGCGCCGACGAGCGCATCCTTCGAGGCATCATGCAGCTGCTGCAAAACCATGAACTCATCAGCTGGGCACTGCCCGAAGGCTGGCAAATTGTGCTTACAGCAAACCCAGATGGTGGCGACTACTCGGTCACGCCAATGGACGACGCCATGCTGACCCGCATGATGCACATCACCATGGAGTTTGATGCGAAAGCGTGGGCATTGTGGGCAGAAGGTGCCAACATTGATCCTAGAGGCATCGACTTTGTGTTGACCTACCCCGAGCTGGTCAGCGGCGAGCGCACCACCCCTCGCTCTCTAGTACAGTTCTTTCAAGCCATTGCGCCAATTGAGGATCTTAAGTCGCAGCTGCCACTAGTGAACATTCTTGCTCGCTCCTGTTTAGATGAAACCACCTGCGCCGCCTTCATCGCCTTTGTGGAACAGAACCTGAGTAAGCTGGTTTCGCCTCAGACGATGGTGGAGGCCAAATCCTTCGATAAGGAGATAGCTCCGCAAATTGAGCGTATCGCCGGCGGTGCCGCACCACGAATAGACATTCTGGCCACTCTGTGTACCCGCCTGTACCACTATCTGAAAGTCAGTGGCGTTAAGCTTAAACCGGCTCAAATTGGCAATGTTCAGGCGTTTCTTAAGCTAGGTTTCCTACCAAACGATCTGCGTCTTGGACTGATGCAGGATCTGATGAACAGCGGTAATGCTTCGGTGAAAGGGGTATTAGCAGATGCGGAACTGGCTAAGCTGTTCCTAAGTAACGCTTAACCTTGTTACCACTTCCCTAAATAAAAATGCCAGTTCGCTAAGAGAACTGGCATTTTTATTTAAGGCGATTGATCACTTACTTTTCAGCAAGGATATAACAAATAGAGCTGTCAATTTATGAATTTCAGATACAAAAAAGGGGCTAAAAGCCCCTTTTTCGACAAACTGTTCTATGCAGTCGCTTATTAGCGACGTAGGCCTAGACGCTTGATTAGGTCGTGGTAACGATCTAGATCTTTACCTTTAAGGTAATCTAGAAGCTTACGACGACGAGAAACCATACGTAGAAGACCACGACGGCTGTGGTGATCGCCTTTATGCGCTTTGAAGTGACCTTGTAGGTGGTTGATAGAAGCTGTAAGTAGAGCTACTTGTACTTCTGGTGAACCAGTGTCGCCTTCGCCACGTGCGTAATCTGCAACGATTGTTGCTTTAGTTTCTGCATTCAGAGACATAATTCTCTCCTAATAAGAGTAGGTTAAACGTTGTGCCAGCCAATCTCTGATTCAGCCGACACGAGGAGCGCGAATTATAGGGGATGTATATAGGTTAAGCAATAGGTAATTGCGCGCTTCGCGCGGGAGGCGGGAAGCGCGAGCGGACTTCGTCCTATGGAGAGCTGGAGAGCTTGAGACGTCAGCTAATAAGAGCATCCCTTTCATCAGAGTCATCCCCGAGAGCGAGGCACGAGCGAGTTGGGGATCTCTTACAGCAAGCAAAAAGCTTTATGAGATTCCCTACTCCTTCCTTCGTCAGTCTATGGAATGACAGTTTACCTCTCAAAGGACGTTGTCCACCTTAGATTTTCAACGCGTAGCACTCCAGCAGGGCGAAGCCCGATCCCGTTTTCCCGAAAAGAAGTGTTCTACAGGACGAAGTCCGTTCCAAAAGCGAAGCGTTCCCGAAGGACGAAGTCCGTTCCAGCAGCGCAGCGATCCCGATTTCCATAGGGCGTAGCCCGTTCCATGAGCGAAGCGATCCCGAATGGCGCAGCCCGTTCCCATTCTTCCCTTTTCTGTTACACTTAGCGGATTAAAGCTACCTAATTGAAATAACAGGATTCCTTATGAAAATCGGCATCATCGGCGCAATGGAGCAAGAAGTCTCTATTCTTAAGCAAGCTATTGAAAACTGCCAAGAAGTCTCGAAAGCAGGTTGTACTTTCTACGCGGGTAAGCTTAATGGTGTAGAAGTCGTGCTCCTTCAGTCAGGTATTGGCAAAGTTGCTGCTGCGATAGGCACAACTATGCTTCTTGACGAGTACAAGCCTGATGTTGTGATTAACACAGGTTCTGCAGGTGGCTTTGACTCAAGCCTAAACCTTGGCGACGTTGTTATTTCAACTGAAGTACGTCACCACGATGCAGACGTAACTGCATTTGGTTATGAAATGGGCCAAATGGCTCAGCAACCAGCGGCTTTCTTAGCTGATGAAAAACTGATGGATGTGGCTGAAAAAGCACTGGCGCAAATGGAAGACAAGCACGCCGTCCGCGGCCTGATTTGCACTGGAGATGCTTTTGTCTGCACCGCTGAGCGTCAAGCGTTTATCCGTACACATTTCCCATCAGTGATTGCCGTTGAAATGGAAGCCTCTGCGATTGCTCAGGCTTGTCACCAATTTAAAGTACCGTTTGTTGTCGTTCGTGCCATTTCAGACGTAGCTGACAAAGAGTCACCAATGAGTTTCGAAGAGTTTCTGCCGCTAGCGGCAAAGAGCTCTTCTGAAATGGTCTTCAAAATGGTTGAGTTGCTTAGAGCATAATCGAAATCAAGTGACTGATAATCATGGAAGAGACTTTTAATCAGTTATATTCAAACGGAGCGCTTCTAGTGTTATGGGGCGCTTTATTGTTTCATCTTATCCTCCCTTTTCCCCGTGAAGCGCACCCAGCTATTCTCTGGCACAAATTCGCTGAGCAACTGGCCGACAAGGTCAATACCAATTCCAGTTATTCACAAAGTATGATCTCTGGCACTCTGGCATGGTTGCTGATGATCACGCCTATGCTGATCGTGCTGCTCGCCTTAAAGCCTCTGGTTTGGCAGACCCAACTGTTTGAGCTTGCCCTGTTATTGCTCGCTATAGACTGGCGTAATACCGATAAATTCACTGCACACTTTGTCGAAGCACTGGCGAGAGAAGATAAAGAGCACGCTAAAATGCTGCTCAAGCCAATGGTAAACCGTTCAACCCAATCACTATCCCTTCTCGGCTTAGGGAAAGCCGGAACAGAAACGCTAATCATGTCTTACGGTCGCAACGTGGTCGCTGTAATGTTTTGGTACGCCATCGCAGGCGGAATTGGTGCCTTCATTTATCGAATGACTGTTGAGCTAGCTCGTGCTTGGTCTCCATCTCGCGAGAAATTCTCTCCTTTTGGCCTGCCCGTCATTCGTGTCGTGGCGGTGTTAGACTATATTCCTCTGCGCCTATTTGCACTAATGATTGCATTGGGAAAACGCACCCGTGAAGTGTTTGCACTGTTCAAGCAACAAGCGAGTAGTTGGCCGCTACCAGGTCCATCATGGTTGATCATAGCTGTCGGTGCGAAACAAGAACTTTCTCTCGGAGGGCCTGCTATTTATGACGGTAAGAAATCGGTGCGCAGCAAGCTGGGAGGACGAATAGCACCCTCTGCCATACATATTGCTCAAGTACAGCGCCTGCTAGCATGGCGAATGTTCGCTTGGATCATGGTACAAAGCGCTATCATGGGCCTCATTTATCAAGGAATCTAAATGCAGATACGGCTGCTTACCCTCGTTACAATACTGTTTTCAGCGCTGGTTAACGCAGATCCAGTGGAGCGCGTAATTAGCTTAGCCCCTCACGCGACCGAAATAGCTTATGCTGCAGGTTTGGGCGACAAACTAATCGCCGTAAGTGACCACAGCGATTACCCTGAAGAGGCAACAAAGCTGGAAAAGGTTTCCAACTACCAAGGCATAAAACTAGAGCGCATTATCGCGCTCCAGCCAGATCTTGTTATTGCATGGCCAGCCGGAAATCCGGCGAAAGAACTGGAAAAGCTGAAACAATTTGGTATCAACATTTACTACTCGACCACCGGCTCACTGGATGACATTGCCAACAACATCGAACAATTAAGTCAATATTCGCAAGATCCATCCGTCGGACTCAATGCAGCCAAGCAATATAGAAGTCGGCTGGCAACATTTAAACAGCGCTATCAAACAGACCTCCCAGTGAGGTATTTCTACCAGCTAAGCGAACAGCCGATCATTACCGTCGCAAAAGGGAATTGGCCAAGCGAAGTATTTTCGTTTTGTGGAGGTGAGAATGTGTTTGCAAAAAGTGCAGTACCGTACCCACAAGTTAGCACTGAACAAGTGGTGTTAAGTGAACCAGAAGTCATCTTTACCTCAGAGCATGCCATCGCAAAAGGGAGCACTTGGTTAGACTGGAAACAACAGTTGTCAGCGGTAGAAAACGGATACGTCTGGTCACTGAATTCAGATTGGCTCAACCGGCCGACGCCCAGAACACTTAATGCAATTAAAGAAGTTTGTGAGCACTTCGAAACCGTCAGGCGAAATCGCTAACACCGTTTAGGTCTGATACCATACAATCCGCCGTCGTTTTTGTTCCTCAGGATCAACTGAGCATTTGTAAGAGATATTCATCCCGTGGATTCCATGCTGCTATACAGTGTCGATTTATTCGGCACCGCCATTTTCGCTATCTCCGGAGTACTGCTTGCTGGCCGACTCAAAATGGACCCTTTTGGTGTTGCCGTACTTGGCAGCGTAACCGCTATTGGAGGCGGTACAATCCGTGACATGGCATTAGGTGCCACTCCGGTATTCTGGATTACTGACACCAATTATTTATGGACCATTTTGATCACCTGCCTGCTAACGATGCTCATTGTTCGCCGTCCTAAACGTCTAGCTTGGTGGATTTTGCCAGTATGTGATGCAATCGGTCTTGCGGTGTTTGTTGGTATTGGTGTTGATAAAACCATGGCCTATCAGGATTCAGCACTGGTTGCCATCATCATGGGTGTAATTACTGGATGTGGAGGCGGTATCATCCGTGATGTACTTGCGCGGGAAGTGCCTATGGTACTGAGAAGTGAAGTCTATGCTACTGCGTGTATCATCGGTGGAGTATTCCACACCACGGCGCTGGCGATGGGGCATGGTCCTGACACTGCATTCTTAGCAGGCGTCTTTTCTACTTTGTTGATTCGCCTAGGTGCGATTCGCTGGCACTTGTCTCTACCAACATTTGCTTTGAATCGTTAAACAAGAGTTGTTGCTCTTATTGTCATTCCTTAGAACGAAGCATGAGTGAGTAAGGAATCTCTATACCCTATTCGACTTGCTTTAAGAGATCCCCAACTCGTTCGTTCCTCACTCTTGAGGATGACAGTAGTAAAGCAAGGAATGACTCTCGGGTAACTACCCACAGAAACAAAAAAGGTCACCGAGGTGACCTTTTTTATATTCAAGCGACGCAGATTATTTCTGCACTCGACGCAGTACTTGTTTTAGCAAGTCAAAGTCATTAGCTAGGTCTTCAGATAGAAGCTCCATTGCTGCGTGCTTTGCGAGTGGTCCTGGTAGTTCGATATCGGAACCTAGAATATCATCGACTACTTCTTTGAACTTAGCTGGGTGAGCCGTACAAAGGAATAGACCCGTTTCACCTTCTTGCAATTGCTCTTCAAGGACGCGGTATGCAATCGCACCGTGTGGCTCACATAAGTAACCAAGCGAGTGCAAGTCTTTCACCGACTGCGCACTTTGCTCATCAGAAACCGCACCTTTACCTAGAGTCTCTAAGCCCCACTCTTTCACGCGGCATAGCTCTTCGATACGTGGCCAGTTGTTTGGCTGGCTGACATCCATAGCATTCGATGTGGTTGCCACTGTTGGCTTGGGTT
Organism: Vibrio neptunius; assembly: GCF_000967495.1. Classification (GTDB taxonomy): domain Bacteria; phylum Pseudomonadota; class Gammaproteobacteria; order Enterobacterales; family Vibrionaceae; genus Vibrio; species Vibrio neptunius. Next base: position 71,255 of record NZ_JXXU01000023.1, read on the forward strand.
CCCACTTACCGGTTTCTAGGTAGCGCGGCACAGTATCATTAGCGTTAGTCGCCGCAATAAAACGTTTGATTGGCAAACCCAGTGCTTTAGCCAATAGACCTGCAGTCAAGTTACCGAAGTTGCCACTTGGTACAGAAACAACAAGATTCTCACGCTGCTCTTTGCTTAGCTGTGAAGCCGCTTCAAAGTAGTAACAAATTTGCGCCATTAGACGTGAGATGTTGATGGAGTTCGCTGAGTTAAGGCCAATTTCTTCACGTAACGCAGCATCATCGAAAGCTTGTTTCACAAGCGCCTGACAAGCATCGAAGTCACCATCGATCGCTACAGTGTGAATGTTTTTTCCAAGCGTACAGAATAGCTTCTCTTGCAATGGGCTGATCTTACCTTTAGGGTAAAGAATCACCACATTGATGTCTTCCATTCCATAGAAAGCATGAGCCACTGCTGCACCCGTATCACCCGATGTTGCGGTTAGAATGGTGATTTTACCGCCATCAGAAACAGCCGCGAGTGATTGCGCCATAAAACGACCACCAAAGTCTTTAAACGCTAGAGTTGGACCATGGAACAACTCTAGGGCATAGACACCATCTTTAACTTGATTGATTGGCGCAGGGAATTGGAAAGCCGCATCCACTAGCGAGTTCACTTTCTCTTCCGCAAGCTCATCACCAATTAACGCAGAAAGAACTTTTGTACTTCGTGAAACAAAATCTTCTGCTAACAGGGCATCAATATCATCGAACTTAGGCAACTCTTGTGGAAAAAAGAGGCCTTGGTTACGACCTAACCCTTGGCGAACGGCTTGGCCAAAGGAAACTTGTTCATCATTTTCTTTTATATTGTAAAGCTTCATAGCTCACTTCCTGTTACTTTCGAGCCCTGTTTGTCTAAACGACAAACATGGACGAATCCTTCTTGGTTTTGTACGTAATTTTGTTCTAACCAGCGAGCAACTCGCTCAGCGACATCTTTATCTTTGCAAATGCTAAACAGCGTCGGACCACTTCCAGAAATACCAGTAGCTAAAGCACCAGCTGTAGCTGCATATTTACGTGCATCAGCAAAGCCTGGTAGCAGTTTCTCACGATACGGTTCAGCGATCACGTCTTTGATCATCTTAGCCGCCAGCTCTGGCTGGTTCGAATGGCAAGCATGGATAAAGCCGGCCAAGTGTCGACCATGAGCAATGATGTCCTGACGACGATACTGAGATGGTAGGATCTCACGGGCTTCTGCCGTTGATACTTTAATACCCGGATACGCCATGACCCAGAACCAGTCATCAAAACATGGTACTTCCTGGCTGATGATGCCAAGCTCTTCAAGCATCAACTGAACACCACCTAGGTAGCATGGTGCGACATTGTCGTAATGTATACCACCAGATATCTGCCCTTCCATCTCACCCATCAATGCCAACAGCTCAGTTTTATCCAACGGGTTACCATGGAACTGGTTTAGCGCATCCAGAGCCGCGACAATAGAACAGGCACTAGAGCCTAACCCAGAACCGATAGGCATGTTCTTCTCAAGCGTCATTTCAAGGGGTAACAGAGTCACGCCTTTCTTATCTAGCTCTCTGGCGAACACTTGCCAACAATCATAAACGATATTTTCTTTAGGGTTTTCCGGTAACTTGGAAACAAAATCGCCCGCCGTTTTGAGGCTAAAAGACTCGTTTCCAGCTTTCACCATCACTCGATCACCGAGCAAGGTGCCATCAATAGGCGATACTGCAGCGCCGAGTACGTCAAAACCAACACTCACGTTACCAATTGACGCTGGGGCGTAAACCACCACATCCATACCACTACTCATCCGCTTTAAACCCCTAGTTTCCATCCTAAAGTACGCATCACATCTGAGAACACCCCAGCTGCAGTCACTTCTGTACCCGCACCATAACCACGCAATACTAGTGGAATCGGCTGATAGTAGCGACTGTAGAAGGCCAATGCGTTCTCACCATCTTTTATCTTGTACATAGGATCATTTTCATCAACAGCAGCAATACTCACACGACATTGGCCATCATTGATTTCTCCAACATAACGTAGCACTTTACCATCTTCCGCAGCCTTGGCAGACAACTCTTGGAAGTATGTGTCTGCCTCAGGCAGTCGTGCCATAAATTCATCTACGCTTCCCGAATCATCAAAACCTGGTGGCAATGCTTGATCAACCAGTACGTCTTCCAGCTCTATATTCATGCCGGCTTCACGCGCTAGGATTAATAGCTTACGAGCAACGTCCATACCAGACAGGTCATCACGTGGGTCTGGTTCGGTAAAGCCATTATCTTTAGCAATATTGGTCGCCTGGCTCAGTGTCATACCTTCATCAAGCTTACCGAAGATGTAGGACAGCGAACCAGAAAGAATCCCGCTAAAGCGCTCAAGTTCATCCCCTGCGGAGATAAGATTTTGCAGGTTTTCGATCACTGGCAAACCAGCGCCAACTGTTGTTTCATACATCAACTTGCGACGAGAACTACGAGCAACATCGCGCAATTGATGGTAGTAAGCCATGCTCGACGTATTGGCTTTTTTGTTTGGTGTAACAACGTGGAAGCCCGCGGCTAAGAAATCTGCGTATTGGTTAGCGATAGATTCTGAAGAAGTACAATCCACTAAAACTGGGTTGATAATGTGGTTGCGCTGAACCAATGAAATCAAACGTGCAAGACTAAAGTCTTCAGTTGCGTCGTTTATTCGGTCACGCCAGTGCTCTAAAGGCAGACCTTCACTGTCAAGCAGTAATCCCTTGCTGTTCGCCAAACCACAAACTCTTAGAATGATGCCTTTTTCTGCCAGTTTCGCTTGCTGACGCTGAATTTGATCCACCAGCTCGCCACCAACGCCGCCGACACCGACAACAAATACATCCAAGAAGTGTTTAGAGTTAAACAGGTTCTCATGACACGCTTTTATCGCCTCAGAAATCTTATCTTCAGGAATCACAGCAGAAATCGCACGTTCAGAAGATCCTTGAGCGATGGCCACGATATTGACGTTCACTTCAGCTAGAGAAGAGAAGAATTGAGAAGCGACACCGCGCGAGGTACGCATACCATCACCAACCAGTGTCACAATGGCGACATCGTCCATAAACTCAACTGGCTCAAGAAGACCATCTTTGAGCTCCAACTCGAACGAGTCGCTGAGTGCTTGCTGAGCGATGGCTTTATCTTCCGCTTCAATACAGAAACTGATGCTGTACTCGGAAGAAGACTGAGTGATCAGCACAATAGAAACACCAGCTGAAGACATAGCACCGAATACACGGCTCGCCATTCCGACCATGCCTTTCATACCCGGACCTGAGACATTGACCATGGTCAGGTCACTAAGCGTCGTGATCCCTTTAATTGCTAGGTTATCCTCGCCAGTATCTTGACCAATTAGCGTCCCAGCCCCTTGAGGGTTGAAGCTGTTTTTAATTAAACAAGGAATATGGAACTGAGCGATAGGAGCAATGGTTTTAGGGTGAAGTACAGAAGCACCAAAGTAAGATAGCTCCATCGCTTCTTGATAGCTGAGTGATTTCAGTAGACGCGCATCATCAACCAAGCGTGGGTCACAGTTGTATACACCATCGACATCCGTCCAAATTTCACAGCAATCAGCACGCAAACAGGCTGCTAACACTGCTGCCGAGTAGTCAGAGCCGTTACGCCCGAGAGTGACAAGCTCCCCCTCTTCGTTACCTGCGGTAAAACCTGGCATGATATTGACGTGGCCTTCAGGCAAAGGGTTTTGACGGAAATTCTGGGTAGAGACCTCAACGTCAACCATCGCCTCCAAGTGTTCACCGTTTGCGTAGAGGTATTTCACTGGATCTATAAGGCTAGCTGGTTGACCTTTTGCTTCCAATACCGCTTTCATAAGCTGAATGGATACCCGTTCACCCTTGCTAATGATACGTGCATTAACGTTGTCTGGACACATGCCCAGCAGGTTAATCCCATGTACAAACTGACGCAGTTGAGTCAACGAGGTTTTCACTTGGTTATCATAATCTGAGCCATCAATAGTAGGCAGGACTTGCTTGATATCCTGATACAGATCGCGGAAAGAATCCTCCAACTCAGCGATTTGCAGCTCGGCCTCACCATTTTTCAACGCACCTTCAATCACGGCAACGAGTTTATTTGTTGTTTTTCCGGGCGCAGAGAGAACAACAGCAACCTCTTCTTGCTGAGCATTATTAGCAATAATATCTGCTGCTCGTAAAAAACGATCGGCATCTGCTAATGATGAGCCTCCAAACTTTAAAACACGCATCCCTTCCTCCAAATATCTGTAAATTAGTTATAAAAAAAAGGCCTGTATCTTGTGGGATACAGGCCTTTTTTATGAATTTCTTTCGCTTAGCAGCCTGCCCCAACATGTGTGATGTCGGTAATAATAATGGTTGTGGTCATTACTAAGTGGCTGTGGTTTTGCATAGTTTAATGTTATTGCGATTGTGTGTTTGCTTACCCATACGTTTAACCTATTTATTCAGTATGAGTCAACGAAAAATTTTATTTTTTTTTACACTTCGGTCCCATTGGCTTCTGTGAGCCAGTTCAATAAGTTATGTCACTAGAAAACAAAATGAGTCAAATTGCATATTGATGAGTTCTAGTTTTAGCTGAAAAAGATTCTCCCCGTGCTTTTGTTTTATGCTTTAATTGATCTTGCAGTGGACAGTTAACAATCAAGGAGTGGCAGAATGAAAATAATACTAAGCCTTTTGCTTACTCTTGTTGCGAGCTCGTCAATGGCTACAGAGCTTCCAGCTTTACCATCACAACAAAAAATATCTCCACATAAACTGTTCCTCTCTAGTGAGAGCGAACAACGCGACTTCGACACTTGGAAGATTGATGGCGGTTACTCTTATAACGTGTTTGATAATATCGACTTGTACGTAGGAGCCCGCATTAATCAAGGGAGTCATATCAACGAAAGTGGATTTTTAAGTGGTGTCAGCTATCAGATAACACCGAGGGTCTCAGTAAAAAGTACTCTGCATTCGTACAACGAAGGAAACACGGCAGAGGGGACGGATAAAGTCATAGCGGCAGAAGTCTCTAGTCGCATGAGATTGACAGAAAACCTCGATCTCCACGCCACTCTCGAACATCAAGAGTGGCAACAGGAGCTGGAAGTCGGCATCGGCTTTCGTTTCTAACTCCAGTCCAACAATTCTGTAGAGGTTAACACACCGTTCCAGTCGGCGTAGACGTAGTCCCCAGGCTGGATCATTTGGTTGTGTATCGTCAAAGTCACATTCGTGTCACCCGCCCCACGCTTTTCCGTTTTAAATGGGCTGGTTCCAAGCGCCTTGACTCCCAGTTCCATTTCCGCCATTGCAGCCGCATCACGAATAGCACCATAAACAATCACGCCCTCCCAGTTGTTATCAATCGCTAGGATCGCCAATTGATCACCAAGCAAGGCTTTTTGACAGGAACCGTGCCCGTCGACAATCAGCACTTTGCCTTTCCCGTCATTACTCAAGGTTTCCCTAACTTTAGAGTTGTCGTGGTAGCAGCGAACCGTAACAATTTCTCCCCAAAAGGCACTTCTTTTACCAAAAGTGTGTAAGGGTAAATCCAACGACGTTACTTTCTCTTCATGTTTATCACATATATCTGGTGTTATATCTTTCATTTTCCCTCCATGAATATGGCTTTAATTCCTTATTTGCATCGATACTTCCACTCACCTAAACCGACTTTCATTCCGTCAGCCAAACAAGAGAGCAAAAACAGCTCGTTACCATCAACATAGTAGATGGCATTCTGCTGATATTTACGTCCTAGCAATAGTGCTTGTGACTCATCAATATCGACAGCGAAACTCTCTTCAGCCCAACCAAAACTTTCATCTCCGACTAGCACTTCAACAAAGTAAGTATGGCTAAATTCTTGAGCTAAGTGGCGATTATTTCCTTCATTTTGTTGTTTAGACTGCCACTGACTGGCGGGGTTCCACGCAGTGATAATGGCAAACCGATGACAGTTTGGCGAGCGAGTGAATTTGAAGTAAGGGTCTGAATATGCTTGCCAAATTTGTGCATCAATCATCATATAAACCACAGTTTTACATTTGTTTTAGACTATTAATATTTGTTACATTCGAACTCTTGATGTAAATCAACAAAGTGCATGGAATTAACATTCTGACGTTGTTAGCATGCTGTTAACATTATAGAATCCGCCTCAAAGACTAATAGAACAGTGAGGAAAAGGGACCTCAATAAGCGAATTGGGACCACGGAAGGCGGGCAGTCAAAGAAACAATGTATTTTTACAGTCTTTGGTTTATTATCAACATCACATTACCTGTATGTTAGGTTTTTGCCTAGAATTTATTCTATTAGCACAGTTTTTTCACAAGTTTAGGTACCGCCAATGCAAACCCCGCACATTCTTATTGTTGAAGATGAGCAAGTAACTCGTAACACTCTAAAGAGTATTTTTGAAGCAGAGGGATACGCTGTTTTCGAGGCCAGTGACGGTGAAGAGATGCACCAGGTGCTGTCTGACAACCAAGTAAATCTGGTTATAATGGACATTAACCTGCCGGGCAAAAATGGCCTTCTGCTTGCGCGTGAGCTGCGCGAGCAAGCAAATGTGGCATTAATGTTTCTGACTGGTCGTGACAATGAAGTCGATAAGATCCTCGGACTTGAAATTGGTGCAGATGACTACATTACTAAGCCATTTAATCCTCGCGAGCTAACTATTCGTGCTCGCAATCTGCTGAATCGTTCCATGAGCTCCAGTGTGGTCACGGAAGAAAAACGCAGCGTTGAGAAATACGAATTCAACGGCTGGGTATTGGATATCAATAGCCGTTCACTGGTTAGTCCAGGAGGTGATGGCTACAAACTACCACGTTCTGAGTTCCGTGCTTTGCTTCACTTCTGTGAAAACCCAGGCAAGATCCAGACACGTGCCGACCTGCTTAAGAAGATGACAGGTCGTGAGCTGAAGCCACATGACCGCACGGTAGATGTCACTATCCGTCGTATCCGTAAGCACTTTGAATCAGTCTCAGGTACTCCGGAAATCATCGCGACGATTCACGGTGAAGGTTACCGATTCTGTGGTGATTTAGAAGAGTAACCACCAAGGTAAAGATAAAAAAATGGAGCCAGTAGGCTCCATTTTTTGTTTTATCAGCTATGGCTTAAATGGTATCAACTTATCAGCAAGCTGTGATTCAAGCAGAGCCTAATAACACTCTGCCGGATATTTCTTTAGCCTTTGCCACCTTTGATTGCGTCAATGATCTCAGTCGTTGAACAGCCATCTTCAAAGTTAAGTACTTTCACTTCGCCACCATTAGCAATCACTTCTTTACCACCAGCAATTTCTTCAGGTTTATAGTCTCCGCCTTTTACTAGCAAGTCGGGTAACACTTCAGAGATCAAGCGCTGCGGCGTGTCTTCACCGAAAGGCACCACCCAATCAACCGCACCAAGACCTGCTAATACTGCCATGCGACGATCAGTAGGGTTTACAGGGCGACCTGGGCCTTTAAGGCGTTTTACTGATTCGTCGGTATTGACAGCAACAATCAAGCGATCACCCAGCTCAGCAGCGTGGTTTAGGTAAGAAACATGTCCGGCATGTAGAATATCGAAACAACCGTTGGTCATCACTACCTTCTCGCCTTTCGATTGTGCATTCTTCACAGCATCAATCAGCGCCTGTTCGGTGATAACACCAAAATCAGTGTCTTGGCTGCCATGGACCGCTTCCGCCAGCTCAATAGTCGATACTGTTGATGTACCTAACTTACCTACTACGACGCCTGCTGCTGCGTTTGCCAATGCACAAGCTTCATCAAGCGGTTTACCTGCCGCGACCGATGCAGCAAGGACAGAAATAACCGTATCGCCTGCACCTGTCACGTCATAGACTTCTTTAGCAAGAGTCGGTAAATGGAACGGCTCCTGACCACGACGTAGTAATGTCATACCATGTTCGCTGCGCGTCACGAGTAGAGCTTCAAAGTCGAACTCTTCAATTAGCGCTAAGCCTTTATCGACCAGTTCTTCTTCCGTTTTCACCTGACCAACCACATGCTCAAATTCTGCCATGTTTGGGGTCAGCAACGTCGCACCACGGTAACGTTCAAAGTCCGCACCTTTAGGATCAATAAATACAGGCACTCTAGCAACTCGTGCTTTCTGAATGAACTGTTGAACATGTTCCAATGCACCTTTCGCATAGTCAGACAGAACAACCGACTTTACTTTTGGCAATGCCTGTTCCATACGGTCTAAAATCAGCTCGGCATCGGTGTTTTCAAATTTGTCTTCGAAGTCTAAGCGGATCAGCTGCTGACCACGGCTCAAAACGCGAAGTTTAGTAATGGTTGGATAGTTTGGTAGAGCCACAAAGTCACACTTTACTTTGAGTGCAGACAGCGTCTCATTGAGCACTTTGGCAGGCTCATCAATCCCAGTTAAACCTACGATATGCGCATGGCCGCCTAAAGAAGCAATGTTCATTGCTACGTTAGCTGCACCGCCTGGACGCTCTTCGTTATTTTCTACTTTTACTACAGGAACCGGGGCTTCTGGGGAGATGCGTCCAGTCGGGCCATACCAGTAACGATCAAGCATCACGTCACCGATGATCAATACACCAGAGTCACTATAGTTCGGTAGGATTGGTTTCATTGTGGGTCTCCAAATTCTAATTCGGGCAAGAGTTTAACACAGGGGATAAGGACCCTAAACCTATTCTAGCCACTCCAGCCAAAGCGCTTTAACAAGCTCTCGCTCTTTGGTCAGCTTTTCTTCAGCTACATCCGCATCAAGATTGAGCAAATTGCGATGATGGATTTGATCACGCATCGTTGTGTATGCCTCAGTCAACGCCATTGCAGGGGCTTCATCCAGAATGCCTTGTGACATCATGGATTCAAAGATTCGGACGTTATCACTCCAACGAGTCAGTTTAGGCTTATCTTGGCTGTATCTTAAGACCAGATATTGGGCAAGAAATTCCACATCTGTGATACCTCCGGGGTCTTGCTTAAGCATAAAACGACCTAATTTTTTTCCACCCAGATGTTCACGCATTTTCACTCGCATTTCAGCCACATCCTTTTTGAGCTTTGATTCCTCTCGCGCCAAACTCAAAATATCATGCCGTGTTTGAGAAAATGCCTGTTGTAGAGGTTGATCACCGTAGATCATCCGTGCTCTGACTAACGCTTGGTGCTCCCATGTCCAGGCTTCATTATGCTGGTATTCATCAAATGCATCTGCCGGGCTCACTAATAAGCCTGAAGCTCCGGATGGGCGCAGGCGAGTATCTGCTTCGTATAAGATGCCTGATGCTGTTCTCGTTGAGAATATATGGATGATACGCTGCGCCAAACGTAAGTAAAACTGACGACCATCAATCTCTTTTTTGCCATCAGTATAAGTATGAACAGGGCAATCATGCATAAAGACGATATCTAGGTCTGAGTTATAGCCCAATTCCCACCCGCCGACTTTGCCATAGCCAATCACAGCAAAACCTCGGCCATCTCTGTCTTTAATATGCGTTGGCTCACCATATTTCTCCACCATTTGCAGCCATGCTTGATTCACCACAGACTCCACAATCGCTTCAGCGAGGTAAGTTAGGTGATCACTGACTTTCATGACAGGTAGCACTCCTGCTATGTCTGCAGCAGCGATACGCAAAATACAGATCTGCTTAAACTGACGCAGTGCTTCCATCTGTTGCTCCATATCGTCTTCCGGGATACGAGCGAGGAAGTCACGCAGTTCAGTGCGGTAGCTTTCCAGTGGTACGGGATTGTATAACTGCTGAGGGTCAATCAACTCATCAAGCAGAATTGGATAACGACCAAGTTGTTCCGAGATCATCGGGCTTGCAGTACATAAACGAACGAGCTGGACCAGTGCCGCTTGGTGTTCGTCTAGTAGCTCTAAATACGTGGTTCGAGTGACAATCTTATGCAATAAATGCAAAACGCGCGGCAGGCCAAACTTGGCATCTTGATGGCTATAAATGGCCGAGAAGATCTTAGGCATCAGCTTGTTAAGCACTTCACGGCCACGCGGACCGAGGGTTTTCTTAGCCAAATCTTGCTTAAATTGGATAATGGTTTGCGCCATTTGCTGCGGATCATCGGCTTGAATATCATGCTCTAAGATATGCACAATGACGTCTTGTTTGGCTGCCATATCCCACAGCTCGGTAAAGTGCTTGGCAATATCTTGCTGATCTTCCTCTTCCTCACCGATCAAAGTGGCAAAAACAGCGTGAACATTGGCCATATGTTGTTGAACATCAGCAATAAGCTCTGGCCACTGGCTATAGCCCATCGCCACCGCTAACTTAAGCTGTTCAGTCTCCAATTCCGGCAAGGTCTGAGTTTGCTTGTCTGCCATCGCCTGCAACAAATTCTCAAGTCTACGCAAGAATTTATACGATAGCTTAAGCTGGCTGACTTCTTCACTAGTAAGCTGTTCTAACTCTTCAATCGCGTCGAGGGTCACCAACAACCCGCGTTGACGCAGATTCGGCTCACGGCCACCCCGAATCAACTGGAATACCTGTGCGATAAACTCAATTTCACGAATTCCGCCCGCACCGAGTTTAATATTGTTACTTAACCCACGTCGACGAACTTCGCTGCTGATCATCGACTTCATACGTCTCAGAGATTGAATCGCGCTGAAGTCAATATAGCGGCGGAAAACGAACGGACGCAACATCTGACGCAGTTCTTGATACTGTGGGTACATTTCCCTCCCCATCACTCGCGCTTTAATCATCGCATAACGCTCCCAGTCACGTCCTTGCTCTTGATAATAATCCTCTAATGCAGCGTAGCTCATCACCAAAGGTCCACTGTCACCGAAAGGACGCAAGCGCATGTCAACACGATAGCAGAAGCCATCAAAAGTCTGCTGGTCAAGGGCCTTAATGATCCTTTGACCTAAACGAGTAAAGAACTGAGCATTAGCAAGACTACGACGTGTTCCTTGAGTTTCACCGTTCTCGGGATAAGTAAAAATCAGATCGATGTCAGAGGAGAAGTTCAGTTCGCCGCCACCAAGTTTCCCCATACCAATGATCAGCATTGGCTGTGCCTCACCGGCTTCATTGCAAGGCGTCCCCCACAAATCACAGCACGCTTTGTATTGCCACTGGTAAGTTTCAAAGATCACCGCTTCTGCTAGTTGAGACAAATGCTCTAGACTCTGTTCAAGCGCCCAGCTACCAACAAAATCTTTCCACGCAATATAAGCCATCTCGCGATTGCGAAACTGCCTTAAGACTCTATGGCCTTGCATTTCATCACTACACTCTGCCAGTAAACCTGCTAGACGCTGTCGATATGTTTCGTGTCGAGATTCTAACTCCAACATCTCTGGCAAATGTTGATGCAAATACTCATCTTGCTGAACAGTATCGACAATAAACTGGCTCAATCCGGCCACATAACTGAGTTCCTTGCGGCGACACTCAGGCCATTCCTGAATGGCCTGATATTGCAGTAGGGACTCTAAAGCAATCTGAGAAACAGAAGCAAGACTCGCGGGCAGTTGCATGGCTCTTCCTTGGGTCAATAAATTCGTTGATAGGGATTTATACCAATAAAAAACGCCCACTAACAATGAGTGGGCGCTTATTCGTACTATTATGATGCTCAGACTTTAAAGGATGTGATCTTGGCATCCAGAGCTTCGGCATTCTTCTGCATGATCTCTGACGTTTCAAGCAGTTCAGATACCACGGTCACCGACGCCTCGACTAACTCACGGACGTTCGTCAGGTTCTGATTCATCTCTCCAGCAACACTGCTTTGCTGACCAGCCGCTGTCGCAATCTGGAAATTCATATCATTGATTTGCTTCACTTGCACCACGATTCCATCCAATTCACTCCCAGCATTGGTGACTAACTCCACACCTTCGGCAGCTTCAACCACACTTTGCTCCATAAGCTCAACTGCTGAAGTGGCGCTGGATTGTAACTGGGTGATCATGTCCTGAATTTCTACCGTCGCATTCTGAGTACGCTGCGCCAAACTGCGAACTTCATCCGCAACGACGGCAAATCCACGACCAGCTTCACCAGCGCGAGCAGCCTCAATCGCTGCATTCAAGGCTAACAAGTTCGTTTGTTCAGAAATACTTTGAATCGTTCCGACAACACTGCCTATCGACTCCACACTCTCTTCGACCTGATTCACTGCTTGTGCAGAAGCGGAAATATCTTTCGATAGCTGGCTAATCTTATGAACAGTTCCCTGAACAAAACGCTGGCCGCTTTCCGCCTGACCAGAAGCATTTTCTGTTAAAGAAGATGCGCTCTGAGCGTGATCAGCCACGGTTTGTACAGTAGATGACATTTCGCTCATTGCCGTCGCCAGTTGGTCGATCTCATGAAACTCTTCTTGTGCTGACTCTTTTGTTTCCGACATGCTCAATGTCATAACTTCTGTCAGACCTGCTAATTCCTGTGACGCATCAATTTGTAGCTTGATCATTTCCTGCAACTGCATTCTCGTCTTTTCTAATTCACGAGCTACATCGCCATATTCATCCTTACAATCCATCTCAATAGCTACCGATAAGTTGCGGTCCGCCATTAACTTGATCGAATCACTCAGATATTGTGTTTGACGCAGCATGATACGTGCAGCAAAAAGAAGTAGAACGACAAATACTATGATCATGATCGCTGTCTGCCATGCAACTTGCACCATGTATGCCTCATAGTGCTTCTGAGCAACCTGAGCATTTTGAGTAGCCGCGAGCAGAGCGTTATAGAAGGTACTTGCATCCCATAATTGTTTGGCGATGATCAAAATGGTACTGAACACCATCAAGAGCACCATTTTGGGAACGAGGCGAATATCCGTTATCACGCGCTCCCATGGCTTAAATGCCATCTTGGTCATTGTTAGTTCTCCGCTAAGTCTTATATATTTGTTGTTATTCCTGATAGCAGTCAGGACGATGTAAACTTCCGCTCGTTACTATCGGTAGATAGCGAATATGTATTTATTTAGAGCCTCGTATGAATAGAAATGATATCAAATCTGATACAAAACCAATGAGCTTGCTGTCACTAATTCTGTCATTTATGGCGCTGTTTGTGATATCTGGTTTGCTGTTCTTCCCACTTAGTACTCAAACACGCCAAGTCTTTATCGGCTTAGACTTTATTATCTGTAGTGTCTTTCTTCTCCAGTTGAGCATAGACTTGATCCGCTCAACAGATCGTATGCAATTTATGAAACGACACTGGATCGACTTCCTTGCCAGTATCCCAATGATCGAGCCATTGCGCTTTGCTCGCCTGTTCCATATCTTGCGCGTGATTCTGGTCATTCGCTCCAGTAATTTCCTTATCAAACAGCTGTTAGTCAATCGTCGTGAAACTACTCTAGCTTCTATTTTGCTGCTGATGGTAGTCTTACTCACTCTAGGCTCAAGCATGATGTTGTTTGTGGAAGGCAAATCTCCAGATGCCAATATCCAAACTGGAGGAGACGCCATGTGGTGGGCACTGGTGACCATTTCAACAGTAGGCTACGGTGATCACTTCCCTGTCACTGATGCAGGAAAGATCCTCGCCTCTGGGCTTATCATTTGTGGCGTGGGCATTTTTGGTATGATTTCAGGTTTAATCACCTCATTGCTCACCTCACCAACAGAGGTTCAAGCTAAGCGTTCCGAGAACAAAGAACGTCTACTTCTAGAATTGGTTGCAAAACAGGACGAAATCCTAAAGAGGCTCGATAGGCTGGAACAACAAAATCAACAAAAACGGGAGCCCTAAGGCTCCCGCTTCAATAGTCATAAATGGATTAATCTTGCCAGTATGGTTCTGCTTCGATGCAGATCACACGAGTCTGTTCCATAGCATGAAGAATGGAACCTTCCTGACGCGACAACCAACGCTGTAGCTGCTCTTTCTCGTCTCCTTCGAGCTTATCGACCATATTGCCTAGTGTGCGAAGTTTAATCAGATCATCAATGCCATGAAGTAAGTCACTCCATGGTACGCGAAAGTTGTTGCGCTCTTCGAAATCAAACAGGCTAGCAAAGCTCACACCAGTATAAAGGTTTCGCCTCAAACGATATTGCTGATCGATGTAATCCTGACTATTTAAAGACCGTTCAGGTGGGAAAGCTTCCATTAATTCGGCCCAAGTACGGTCAAGTTGCTTAATAGAGAAAGGTTCAATCGTCAGCGCCATCTTATCACGCGCCTTATCATCAAGAAATGGCTGCCAACCACGTGTTAAAATCCAACGGCTTAAGTCAAGTAGAAGAGCGGTATATCTGGCGGAATTGAGAAGCGTCAGTATCTCAGCGCGATCCGGCAACGCTTCCTGGACGACTTTGAGCTCACCAACCAAAAACTTACGCGCATCAAGTTTACGCAACGCATGGCCCTTATCATCTAGGAGTGCTTCGAGGTAATCATAATCATTCAACCACTCTAAGCCCTGTTCAAGCCACTTGAGTTCCTGACGAACCAACGCGCTCGCTCGGCGTGGCACCACACTACCATATACTGTAAGAACCTGGCGGATAAAACTGATGGCATTCCTAATTTCATGCAAAGCATCAATAGATTCTCGCTCAGCATAAATTTGCTCATGATAATGCCAATGAGAAAGTCCATGTTCTAAAGAATTAACAAAGCAAGACTCGACACTGTCATGCTTGTCTGTACTCACCAAGGCAATAGGTTTAACGTCATCTCCAGTATAGCCACTCGCAAGACGATAACCTTTTGCTGCTTTGCTAAGGTTACCTAATCGCATCCCGCCTTCTTCAGAAAAACAACGCGCTAATGTAAACAATGCATCAGTTTGACCGGACTTTAGTTCCAGCTCCACTTCGCAAATAGGGTCTTCTTTGTCACCAGATTCGACTTTGCCTTGATCAAACGCTACTTCAATCTGGCTGCCATCAGGCATCGCAATCAACCACTGTTCCCGTGTGAAGTTAGTCGAAAAAAGCGGAACAAGTTCCGACTGGAGCGTTTCAGTATCTTTACCTATCGGCCAGATATCAGAAGGATGGAGAGAAAGAAGCGGATTATTGCTGTGATGTTCAGCATTAAACTCAGGTCGTTGGTGTAATCCTGCTACCACACGTCCGGAAGTCTTGACCGTCTGGACATACACATCGTCAAAACGACGGATTCTCAAACCAATGTCATGCTGACGTAACCAATTGTCGGGAGTATCGAAGTAGGTATTCCCTAACTCACGACAGCTATGCTGAAGTACTTTCTCTTGAGCAATCTTTTTTCGTAAAGTATTTGAAAAATCAGGAGAAACAAAAAACTTCAGTTCTATCTCGGTTTCCATAGTTATACCTTTTAAAGCAGATACAAACAGGATATTGCCAATTTTCGTACTGGGCAAGAAAGAAATATCACAGCAATGATGATCTAAAACAGTTTTAATGATGGATTTAATGCGTTACCATGCGCGCCTTTATAGCCATCGTTCAACATTTCACCATGAATGGTGTATGTTATTTTTAGGTTATATTAATTAGGTTGACTGACCATGCCAGTAAATACAATTATGGGGTTATTTGCAAAGTCCCCTATTAAGCCTTTGCAGCGCCACGTAGTGTGTGTCAACGAATGTTGTTCTCACCTAGTTAACTTTTTTGAAGTAAGTTCAAAGGGTGACTGGGAGAAAGCTTCAGAAATTCGTGCACAGATTTCTCATCTTGAGAAAGAAGCTGACGTACTTAAGCGCGAAATTCGCCTTAAACTTCCTCGCGGTTTGTTTATGCCAGTAGATCGTAGCGACATGCTTGAACTACTGACTCAGCAAGACAAACTGGCAAACCTCGCAAAAGATATTGCTGGCCGTGTCTACGGTCGTCAATTGACTATCCCAGAGCCTCTCCAAGAAAACTTCATTGCGTATGTTAAACGTTGTCTCGACGCAGCAAATCAGGCGCAAAAAGTCATCAATGAGCTCGATGAGTTATTGGAAACTGGATTTAAAGGCCGTGAAGTGACACTTGTGGCTGAAATGATCCATCAACTGGATGTGATTGAGGACGATACAGACGCGATGCAGATTCAGCTTCGTCAACAACTGATGGCGGTTGAAAACGATCTGAATCCGATCGATGTCATGTTCCTCTATAAGATTCTTGAATGGGTAGGTGGCATAGCTGATCAGGCGCAACGTGTTGGTGCGCGTCTTGAGCTAATGTTGTCTCGCTCATAAATAAATAAGTTAACCAAATAACGAAGAGCATCTTAATAGCACTCCCCTTATAAGCGTAAAAAATGAAACGCTGAAGGGGTTTTGTCGTGCCTAATTTGCTCCGCTTGTTATCAACAACTAGGTATTACGATGGATATCCTTGCGAACTACGGCACTGTCCTGATTATTATTGCAGCAGTTTTTGGCTTTATGATGGCGATTGGTATTGGCGCGAATGATGTAGCCAATGCGATGGGTACATCAGTGGGTTCTAAAGCACTGACTGTAAAACAAGCGATCATTATCGCGATGATTTTTGAATTTGCAGGGGCATACCTTGCAGGCGGTGAGGTCACTGACACCATCCGTAAAGGCGTCATCGAAACGTCACTCTTTGCCAGTCAACCGGACGTACTTGTCTTCGGCATGATGTCAGCACTACTTGCAGCTGGTACTTGGCTTCTTCTCGCTTCTTATATGGGCTGGCCCGTTTCGACCACTCACTCAATCATTGGTGCCATCATTGGTTTCGCCTGTGTCTCTGTAGGTACAGAAGCGGTTGATTGGGGATCAGTCAAAGGCATAGTCGGTAGCTGGATTATTACTCCGGTCATCTCAGGTTTCTTTGCCTATGTAATTTTCGTTAGCGCCCAGCGTCTCATTTTTGATACCGAAAAGCCTCTCTTCAACGCGAAACGGTTTGTACCTGTCTACATGTTCATTACTACGATGGTGATTGCACTGGTCACCATCAAGAAAGGCCTAAAGCATGTTGGCCTCCACCTTACTGATGGTGAAGCGTGGGTATGGGCGGCGGCAGTATCTGCCTTAGTCATGGCTGGAGGCTACTTCTACATTCAGAAGAAATTCTCAAGCCGAGAAGACGATCACGGCTTTGCAGGCGTAGAAGGCATCTTCAGCGTACTTATGGTTATCACTGCGTGTGCGATGGCATTCGCTCACGGTTCAAACGACGTTGCTAACGCCATCGGTCCTTTATCTGCGGTAGTTTCTACAATTGAGCACATGGGTGAAATCACAACTAAGAGCGCTATCGCTTGGTGGATTCTACCTCTTGGTGGTTTGGGTATTGTTGTCGGTCTGGCAACGCTTGGTCACAAAGTCATGGCAACAGTTGGTACTGGTATAACTGAACTAACACCGAGCCGTGGCTTTGCCGCTCAGCTAGCAACAGCATGTACCGTTGTACTGGCCTCTGGTACTGGATTACCAATATCTACCACTCAAACGCTAGTTGGTGCGGTTCTGGGTGTCGGCTTTGCTCGCGGTATTGCTGCACTCAACCTAGGTGTAGTACGCAACATCGTTGCATCATGGATTGTAACTTTGCCAGCTGGTGCACTCTTAGCGGTTGTATTCTTCTACGCAATTCAAGCTATGTTCATCTGATAAGCAAGTCAATGACGTGTTAACTCACTGTCATTATTGACTCAAATCCACAGAAAGGGAGGCTTAGCCTCCCTTCTTTGTTGCAGTGACTGGGGAAACTACTTACTATTTGGCATTAGCAAGTTATAGACACAAGACTGTTAAAGGATTTACCGTGAAAAAACTGGTTTGCTTCGTTCTAGCATCAATGCTCGCTGTTCCAGCAGCAATGGCTCAAGATCGATACATTTCTGATAAGCTATTTACCTACATGCACTCTGGTCCTAGCAACCAATTCCGCATCATCGGCAGTGTCGATGCTGGTGACAAAGTGAAGCAACTTTCAACCAACCGCGATACTGGCTACACCCAGATTGAAGATGCCAAAGGTCGCAAGGGCTGGATAGAGAGCCGTTTCGTCACAAGACAAGAAAGTATGGCGCTTCGTCTGCCTAAACTAGAAAAAGAACTGGTCGATGTTAAGGGCAAACTTGCGAATGCACGCTCTAGCGCGGACCAGGAAAAAGCAGGGTTGGCAGATTCACTGGAAAACCGAAATCGTCAAATTGCTGATCTTGAGAAGAGCTATGGTGAAATCAGTCAACAACTGACGGCTTCACAGGAAGAAGTTCGTAACCTACGTGCCAAACTGGACACTCAGAAAGATGATTTACTACTGAAGTACTTTATGTACGGCGGTGGCGTAGCGGGTATTGGATTGCTGTTTGGCCTGATCTTGCCACACATTATTCCACGTAAAAAACGCTCTCCATCGGGCTGGGCCTAAATACAGAATATAAAAAAGGTCGCCAAGGCGACCTTTTTTATTATCCTTTCCAATCATACAAAGCTGGCACTTCAATCACCGAGCCTTTAAATAAAATCGCACTGCGCTGCGGTTCGATATGCTGGAGTTGAATGTCATTATTGATCCAGTCACCTTCACGATACTCGATGCCATTAACCTTCACCCAACGTTTATCAGGATTGCTTGAGTAAACATGGGTCTGGAAATTCATTGGCGGTAACTTTCCTTGCCACTGGCGACTGTGTATCGCAAGATCGGACGCCTTGCTGTCATCATACTTCGCCTCAGGGGTTGTACTTGATTCCAGAGCCGATTCAACCCGCATGGCAAGCTCAGGCGATAAACCTGATAAATCCAAGCCATCTAGTAGCGTATTGTTTTCTGACTTAGGAGTATGCTGAACACTCGGTTTTACAGATACCTGTGGTTGAGCCTTAGGAGTTTGATCTTGTTGACCTACCAGTTCTATACGATCAGTATCGGTCTTAGCATATTCATAAGTTTCACGAAGGTCACTAAATGATGGATAAAGCAAAGTTTGATACGCAAACGGGACTTCTAGCACTTGAGGTTTCGCTTGATGACTTGCTTGCCATTCCACTCGTTGATCGAGGTAACTCCGGTATGTGCCTAGGGCTCCCGTTACCAACGCAGGGGCTACAACAACCGTAGCTAATAACCAGCCTGATACAGTCCGTCGAGGTCGAGGATCATTGACCGACTGGTAAAGATTCATATTACTAAACGTCTGATGGTGTTGCTCTGAGTGTTCTAAAGCCTGCAGTACTTTTGACATTACGCTTTCTCCTCTGAGGCGGTTAACGAAGGGGCATGCTCTTGAGAGAGCTTTTCAAGACGCTCCAAGGTTCTTCGCCCTGCAATGCCATCAACATGGAGACCCTGCCATTGTTGGAATAGCTCAACCTTGCGCTTGAGCTCATGATCATAAGCCTCGGACTCCCCTTCCGACTCACCCAGAACTTTAGATAGACGTTCATCTAATTCAGCGATTGCTCGTCCTGACATATTAGGTTTAAGAGTCTGATGCCAGTAACTTTGCCAGATCTGGTGATATTGCCCCTGCCAGAGCTCTTTGAGTTTGGTGATAGGCAATTCGATTCGCTCCATTCCTAACAATAGCTGAGCCGAATTCGGTGTAAGTTTATATAGCACAGCATAACTTTGCAGGCCGTCTTTGCTGAGGGACAAGAGTACGGGAACATCCCCTTGCCTGAGCGTATTTAACGTGCCTCGTGATTGAGTACAGCGAAACACACTTTGATCACTTTGCTGACAAAGACGCTCAGCGACAGATGCATTAAAACCCCATACATGGTAAAGCTGCGCAATACCCTGCTGAAAATCCGTTGCACGAGCAAGAGTGGACTGTAGTTCAACAGGGAAGACTTCCTTTTCTAACACTTCAACATCTGACACTGGATACGCTTCACTCAGGTACGATTCAATTGACGCATTCAGAAACCTAGGAGTCAACCAATAACTACCGACAGCTAATATTGCCCCAACGGCAGCAGCGATAGTCAGAGGAGAACGGCGTGGCAATGAAGGCGTAGAATGAACCGACTTATATGAGGTTTGAAAACTCATCACCTCTTCACAAGCCGCTTCGACACTAGAATGACTTGGTACCGTTTCACCAATACTATACGCTCGTTTCAAAGCAGCATCACAAATCAGGTTAATCAGGCGTGGTATGCCCAGTGACTCAGTTGCAATATGTTTGAGTGACTTAGCAGAGAACAAACTCACTTCACCACCCGCCAATTCAAGACGATACTGAATATAATTAGCGGTTTCTTTGCTATCCAATGGCAATAGGTGATATCGTCCCGTAATACGCTGCGCTAGCTGGCGTAATTGAGGCATCTGCAATTTCTGCTGCAATTCTGGTTGGCCAACGAGTAGCACTTTGAGTAGCTTCTGGTTGTCCGTTTCAAGATTGGTCAATAAGCGCAACTGTTCTAGCACTTCAGCGGACAAATGCTGTGCTTCATCAATCACCAGCAAAGTCTGAATACCATTCGCATATGTATTGAGCAGAAATTCATGAATCTTCTGATTCAATTGTTTGAGCGTTGCGCCAGATTGATACTCAATAGAAAATTCATCGCAGATTGCTTCAAGCAACTCTATGCTTGAAAAGGTAGGGTTGAGGATTAAACCGGGCTGAGTATCCGTGCCGAGTGATTTCAGCAATGCACGTGCAACGGTTGTCTTACCTGTTCCCACTTCACCAGACAGCATCGCAAAGCCCCCGCCCTCGCCAAGGCCCGCTTGTAGGCGAAACAGCGCTTCTTTATGCCTTTGGCTTTGGAACAGGAAACGAGAATTCGGCACAATCGAAAACGGCAGCTCTGTGAATCCAAAATGTTGTTTATACATACTTCTCGTCTCTGGGAATTTACCGATAAGAAAAGTACCATTGCTGGCATAAATAGCCAATTCTAAAATCCGAATTTAAGAGAGACATCTGTGCAAATATTTCTGGTTGGTGGTGCAGTCCGCGATAAACTGCTGAAAATCGACGTTTACGACCAAGACTGGGTAGTAGTTGGCGCATCGCCTCAGCTTTTGCTCGAACAAGGGTTTGTCGCTGTTGGAAAGGACTTCCCCGTGTTCCTGCACCCAAAAACCAAGCAAGAGCATGCCCTAGCAAGAACCGAACGCAAAACAGGTTCGGGCTACAAAGGCTTTGATTGTTATTTTGCTCCTGATGTCACCCTTGAAGAAGACTTAATCCGCCGAGATTTGACCATCAATGCAATGGCAGAAGATAAGCAAGGTCGGATTATCGACCCTTACGGCGGCCAAAAAGATCTCAATGATCGCGTTCTTCGCCACGTTTCAGGTGCTTTTACAGAAGATCCTCTTCGCGTACTCAGAGTCGCACGTTTCGCGGCGAAACTACATCACCTTGGTTTTACTATCGCCCCAGAAACTCAACAGTTAATGGCTCAGATTGTCGAGTCTGGAGAACTTGCGCATTTAACAGCTGAGCGTGTGTGGCAGGAATGGCACAAATCGCTCTCAACCCAAGATCCGCAGGTTTTTCTATCGGTGCTACGCGACTGCGGTGCCCTCAAAGTGATTCTTCCTGAACTGGATCGCTTGTTTGGTGTACCTCAACCAGAAAAATGGCACCCGGAAATCGATACAGGTATTCATAACCTTTTAGTGGCGAAACAGGCCGCTTTGCTTAGCCCATCAACCAAAGTACGCTTTGCTGCTCAGATGCATGACTTAGGCAAAGGCGTGACACCAAAGGATGAATGGCCAAGTCATAAAATGCACTGTCATACAGGGCTGAAGCAGATTAAATCGCTGTGTGAACGTATCAGAGTCCCTAATGAATATCGTGACCTCGCATTGATAGTCTGTGAGCAGCACTCCAATATTCATCGAGCTGCAGAACTTCGCCCAGAAACCAAGCTCAAGGTTCTGAACAAGTTTGATGTTTGGCGTAAACCAGAGCGCTTAGAAGACATTCTGATTTGTTGTATGGCTGATAGTCGTGGACGCACTGGGTTTGAAGATATCGACTACCCGCAAAAAGCCATTTTTGAGCAAGCCTATCAAGCCGCACTTTCCGTCAACGTGCAAGACATTATTAAAGATGGGTTTAAGGGTGCGGTAATAAAAGAAGAAATGGAAAAGCGTCGGGTTGAGGCAATTAAAGGCGCTTAAGCAGATTCCCTACTCCTCCCTTCGTCAGTCTATGGAATGACAAAACCAATACTGTCATCCTCAAGAATGAGGAACGAATGAGTTGGGGATCTCTTAAAGAAAGCCGAATACTTGTTGAGATTCCCTACTCTCTCCTACGTCGCTCTATGGAATGACGAGTTAAACATAAGCTCAATTTTCTGCTGTCATCCTCAAGAGTGAGGAACGAACGAGTTGGGGATCTCTTAAGGAAAGCCGAATACTTGTTGAGATTCCCTACTCTCTCCTTCGTCGCTCTATGGAATGACACGAATTCCAAACCCGTCATCCTCAAGAGTGAGGAACGAGCGAGTTGGGGATATCTTGAAGCGAGCCGAATGCTTAATGAGATTCCCTACTCTCTCCTTCGGCGCTCTATGGAATGACACGAAGTCCAAACCCGTCATCCTCAGTGAGGAACAAACGAGTCGGGGAACTCTTGAAGCGAGCCGAACGCTTGAGAAGATTCCTTACTCTCTCCTGCGTCGCTCTATGGAATGACAAATTCTAGATAAAAAAATGCCCCGCTATTGCGAGGCATTCAAAGCTTAGATTAACCATCTACGAGAGATTATTGACCTTTAACTTCTTTCAGACCGTTGTAAGAAGCACGCTTACCTAGTGCTTCTTCGATACGGATTAGCTGGTTGTACTTAGCAACACGGTCAGAACGGCTCATAGAACCCGTCTTGATTTGACCTGCAGCTGTACCTACCGCTAGGTCAGCGATAGTTGCATCTTCAGTTTCGCCAGAACGGTGAGAGATTACTGCAGTGTAACCTGCATCTTTAGCCATCTTGATTGCAGCTAGAGTCTCAGTTAGAGAACCGATTTGGTTGAACTTGATAAGGATAGAGTTAGCTACGCCTTTCTCGATACCTTCAGCAAGGATCTTAGTGTTAGTAACAAATAGATCGTCACCTACTAGTTGAAGCTTGTCACCTAGTAGTTCAGTTTGGTGCTTGAAGCCATCCCAGTCAGACTCGTCTAGACCGTCTTCGATAGAAACGATTGGGAATTGGTTAGCTAGCTCAGCTAGGTAGTGGTTGAACTCTTCAGAAGAGAAAGTCTTACCTTCGCCTTTCATGTTATAGATGCCAGCGTCTTTGTCGAAGAACTCAGATGCTGCACAGTCCATCGCTAGAGTTACGTCTTTACCTAGTTCGTAACCAGCAGCAGCCACAGCTTCTGCGATAACTTCTAGCGCTTCAGCGTTAGACTTAAGGTTAGGAGCGAAACCACCTTCGTCACCAACTGCAGTGCTGTAGCCTTTAGACTTAAGAACTTTAGCTAGGTTGTGGAATACTTCAGCACCAATACGTAGACCTTCTTTAAGAGTCTTAGCACCAACTGGTTGGATCATGAACTCTTGGATGTCAACGTTGTTGTCTGCGTGCTCACCACCGTTGATGATGTTCATCATTGGTAGAGGCATAGAGAACTGACCAGCAGTACCGTTTAGTTCAGCGATGTGCTCGTATAGAGGCATGCCTTTAGCTGCTGCTGCAGCTTTAGCGTTCGCTAGAGAAACAGCTAGGATTGCGTTAGCACCGAACTTAGATTTGTTCTCAGTGCCGTCTAGCTCGATCATTACTGCGTCGATTGCAGCTTGGTCTTTAGCGTCTTTACCAACTAGAGCTTCAGCGATTTCACCGTTTACCGCTTCAACAGCTTTAAGAACACCTTTACCTAGGAAACGAGCTTTGTCGCCGTCACGTAGCTCAAGAGCTTCACGTGAACCAGTTGATGCGCCAGATGGAGCAGCAGCCATACCTACGAAACCGCCTTCTAGGTGTACTTCAGCTTCTACAGTTGGGTTACCACGTGAGTCGATGATTTCACGACCTAGAACTTTAACGATCTTAGACATTAATGTTTCCTCTCGTTCAAATATAAATGTCAAATTTAAAAGGCAGCAGCACAACCTTCGCCACTGCCCGTATCCTTTTTACTTCTCTAATTCGCCGCGTTGGAATTCACCAGCCGCTTTTACGAACCCTGCGAATAGTGGGTGACCATCGCGAGGTGTCGAAGTGAACTCTGGGTGGAACTGAGCCGCTACAAACCATGGGTGAGCTGGATTCTCAATCACTTCCACAAGTTTCTTATCTGCTGACAGGCCTGACACTTTTAGGCCCGCTTTTTCAATTTTTGGACGCAGATTATTGTTCACTTCGTAACGGTGGCGGTGACGTTCATGAATCGTCGCGCTACCGTAGAGTTCACGAGCTTTAGTCCCTTTCTCTAGGTGACATAGCTGAGAACCAAGACGCATCGTACCGCCTAGATCAGACGTTTCGGTACGTTCTTCAACTTTACCTTCACCGTCTACCCACTCTGTGATCAAACCTACCACAGGGTACTTGGTCTCTTTGTTAAATTCTGTTGAATGTGCACCTTCCATACCCGCAACGTTACGCGCGTATTCAATCAGTGCTACTTGCATACCCAGACAAATACCTAGGTAAGGTACCTTATTTTCACGAGCGTATTGCGCTGCACGAATTTTTCCTTCCACGCCACGATCACCGAAACCACCAGGAACAAGGATAGCATCTAGACCTTCTAGCGCTTCTTCACCTTTGGTTTCTACGTCTTGTGAATCAACGTATTTGATCTTAACGCTCAGACGGTTTTTTAATCCTGCGTGTTTCAGCGCTTCGTTGACTGACTTGTAAGCATCCGGCAGTTCGATGTACTTACCAACCATACCAATGGTCACTTCCGCCGTCGGGTTCGCTTCTTCATAGATAACCTGTTCCCACTCTGTCAGATCAGCTTCAGGAGCAGAGATACCGAAACGAGAACAGACAAGATCATCCAGACCTTGAGATTTGATCAGTTGAGGGATCTTGTAGATGGAATCGACATCCTTCATAGAGATAACTGCTTTTTCTTGCACGTTACAGAAAAGAGCAATCTTCTTGCGCTCGTTCGCTGGGATCATACGATCTGAGCGACAAACTAGAATGTCTGGTTGAATACCGATAGACAGTAGCTCTTTAACAGAGTGTTGTGTCGGTTTCGTTTTCACTTCGCCCGCTGCGGCAAGGTAAGGAACCAGTGTTAGGTGCATAAACATAGCACGCTCACGACCCAGCTCTACGGCTAGCTGACGAATGGCTTCCATAAATGGTAGTGATTCGATATCACCAACTGTACCGCCGACTTCAACGATAGCAACATCATGACCTTCAGAACCAGCGATTACACGATCTTTGATGGCGTTAGTGATGTGAGGGATAACCTGAATCGTTGCACCTAGGTAATCACCGCGACGTTCTTTGCGGAGAACATCTGCGTAAACACGACCGGCAGTGAAGTTGTTGCGCTTAGTCATCTTGGTACGAATGAAACGCTCGTAGTGACCAAGATCTAGGTCAGTTTCTGCGCCATCTTCCGTAACGAACACTTCACCATGCTGAGTTGGGCTCATTGTGCCCGGGTCAACGTTGATGTAAGGGTCAAGCTTCATCATAGTCACTTTAAGACCACGAGCTTCAAGAATAGCGGCAAGAGATGCTGCTGCAATACCTTTACCTAGAGAGGATACGACCCCGCCAGTAACAAAAATGTAATTTGTCGTCATGTTTAACCTGAAATTGGTTGAATGAGGGAAATGGATTTCTTCTGGACGGGAGATAAATATACCAGAAGACCCTTATCGCCACAACGTGAAATCTATCACACTGCTATTTTTTATTTTTTGCTTCAAATCAAATTCAAGCAGCTCGACACACTGGGTTTATTGTTACGATTCTCGACGTTTCACCTCATCCCACATGCCATCGAGTTGCTGTAAGTCGAAATCTGTCAACTGCTTACTTTGTTCAGCAACCATCTTCTCAACCCCTTTAAATCGCCGAGAGAATTTGAGATTTGCTTTACTTAATGCCGATTCAGGATTTTGCCCAAGATGCCGACTTAAGTTCACGACTGCAAACAACAAATCCCCCAGCTCAAGTTCAACTTTTTCATCATCAGGGGACACCTGCAGAGCCTCATCCATGACTTCATCAACCTCTTCGCGTACCTTGTCTACAACCGGGCCTAGCGAGTCCCAATCAAAGCCAAATTTGGCACATTGGTTCTGAATTTTGTTGGCACGTGAAAGCGCTGGGAGCGAACTCGGTATTGAGTCTAGGATACTTTGTTCTTCTTTGCCCAATTCAGCTTTTTCTTTGGCTTTTTCTGCTTCCCAGTTGGCGTTGATTTCTTCGTCTGATTCGAATTCAATATCAGAAAAGACGTGGGGATGACGGCGAGTCAGCTTCTCATTGACCGTGTCAACAACATCGACGAATTCAAATAACCCCTGCTCTTTCGCCAACTGGCTGTAAAAGATAACCTGAAACAACAAATCCCCGAGTTCTTCCTGCAGATTCGGCCAATCACGATTGTGAATTGCATCCACCACTTCATACGTTTCCTCAATCGTATGCGGGACAATCGTGTCAAAGCTTTGTTTTAAATCCCACGGGCAACCATTCTTAGGGTCACGAAGCTGCGACATTATCGCTTCTAGTCGTTCAATCGGGTGATTCATAATCTTTGTTCCTTTAACCCTATCTATCTAAAGAAAAAGGTGAGCGGTACAAACCACTCACCTTTAATTGTTATCTATCATCCTAAAGAGTGAAACGAATTGAGATCTCTAATTACTTTAAGAGATTCCCTATCGCGTTCGTCCCTCACTGTAGGGAATGACCGCATTCATTTTTACTTTCACTAAGTAATTGTTACTCTAACAAGGCAACAAGTTTTCGCGACTCCTGAGCATAGCTCGCCTATGTGATGAGGCTGGGCCGGCATTCCGGAGTATGCGCAGGCAACAACGCTATCAGCTTCAAGTATGACGAGAATTTTAGCCTAGGCGTTTTACCGACATAACATCTTTAATCTGTTCAACTCGCTTCGACACACGCTGCAGAATCTCAATATTGGTGACCTCTAGATCAAAATCCATAATCGATAGCTGCTTGCGATAATCAACACGACTTTTCATACTAGTCACTTTGATCTTCTCGTTAGCAAACAAGGTGGTGATGTCTTTCAGTAATCCGCTGCGCTCCATCGCTTCTACACGAACTGTCAGGATATAAGAACCAACAAAGCCACTCCCCCAAACGGTATCAATGATGCGTTCTGGTGCATGATGGCGCAACTCTTCAAGCTGTTCACAGTCAGCGCGATGCACTGAAATACCTCGACCTTGGGTGATATAACCTGAGATTTCATCCCCTGGAATAGGCTGACAACAGCGCGCAAGATGCGTCATCAGGTTATCAACCCCTTCCACAACGACTGCGTCTTTCTTAGGACGACTTTGCGCTGGTGCTTTAGTCTCTGCTTCTTGAAGCTTTTCTAATGCTTGTTGATCTTCTTCCTCGGCGGTTGGCTTATTGACCAAGGCATTGATGTGGTTGATAACTTGGTTGATACGTAAGTCACCACTTCCGATACCAACGTACAGTTCATCAGTGCTATTGACGTTAAAGCGCTTCAACGCATACTGCTCTGCATCTTTTAAAGTCGCACCAATTTTCTGCAATTCAACTTCGAGAATATCTCGCCCTGCTTCGACGTTTTTCTCTCGTGATTGTTTACGGAACCAAGCATTGATCTTAGCGCGCGCACGACCAGAAGTCACAAACCCCATTGATGGATTCAGCCAGTCTCGAGAAGGGTTCGGCTCTTTAGCAGTAATAATCTCGACCTGATCTCCCATAGAAAGCTTATGAGTAAACGGTACGATGCGGCCCGCAACTTTAGCGCCAATACAACGATGGCCGACTTCAGAGTGAATGTGGTAAGCAAAATCAAGTGGCGTAGCACCCATTGGTAAATCGACGACATCGCCACGAGGCGTGAAAGCATACACTCGGTCATCAAATACCTGACTGCGCACTTCATCAAGCATCTCGCCCGAATCAGACATTTCTTCCTGCCAATCGAGCAGTTTGCGCAGCCACGTGATTTTCTCATCGTACCCACTGCGACCGCCGCCACCTTCTTTATATTTCCAGTGCGCAGCGACGCCCAATTCCGAGTCTTCGTGCATATCTTTGGTACGAATTTGAATCTCGATGGTTTTCCCTTCGGGGCCAAGAATAACGGTATGAATTGACTGATATCCGTTTGGTTTTGGATTCGCGACGTAATCATCGAATTCACTTGGCAAATGCTTGTACTTAGTATGCACCGCACCCAAAGCCGCATAACAATCCTGAAGCTTATCAGCAATGATTCGAACGGCTCTAACATCAAACAGCTCATCAAATGCCAGACTCTTCTTCTGCATTTTGCGCCAGATACTATAGATGTGTTTAGGACGACCGCTCACTTCCGCATTAATGCCTGAAGAAGTAATTTCATTAGAAAGGTCATTAACAAAGTCTGTAATGTACTGCTCTCGAACAATGCGACGCTCAGATAACTGCTTCGCTATTTGTTTGTAAGTCTCAGGTTGCTGATAACGGAACGCGTAATCTTCGATTTCCCACTTAAGCTGACCAATACCAAGACGATTGGCCAAAGGCGCATAGATGTTTGAACATTCTTTCGCTGCTGCCTGACGCACTTCGTCCGGAGCCTTCTTGACCTCAATCAGGTTACAGATTCGTTCTGCAAGTTTTATCACCACGCAGCGGAAGTCATCCACCATAGCCAATAGCATGCGGCGAACATTATCTACTTGAGCAGAAGCTGCGCTACCCTCCATAGTGACATTGAGTTGGCCCAGTGCAGCCATTTCTTCAACACCGTCAATCAGCTTGATCGTTTCTTTACCAAAATCCTCTTCCAAAACTTCGCGTTCGTATGCACCGCTGGACACCACTGGGAACAACAAGGCAGCCACTAACGTGGCTTTGTCCATGGAAAGGGTGATGAGGATTTCGATCATCTCTCTACCACGCCACAAGAGCAATGGTCCGCGATCGTTGTCTTCAAGAATCGTTTCGCAATGGCGGTACACCTCTTTAAGGCGCTTCGCGACTTTCGTGTCCTGCTCTAAGCTAGCAATCCAATTATCTAAATCAAACTGTTCATCTTGGTTCAAATGTGCGCTTCTTACCGCAACCATTGTCTTTGTCCTGTTATACTTTTTTCTTCGACCTAACCCACAGTGAGACCCTGCTCGAAAGGGTAAGTTCGCATTAATCCTTCACAAAAAGCGCCATGGATTCTAAGTGACTAGTATGTGGGAACATGTCTAGCATTCCCAATCGTTGTAACTTGAACCCCTGACTAAGCAAGCTCTGCGAATCTCGCGCTAGAGTAGCAGGATTACAAGAAACATAAACGACTCTTGTCGCACCTAGCGATGAAACTTGCTCGACAATTCCACTGGCACCAGCTCGTGCCGGATCCAGTAGTATTTTATCAAACTTTTCTCTCGCCCAGAGCTGACCAGACATATCTTGTTCCAAATTAGCCTGATAAAACTTAGCATTCTCAATCTGGTTTATTTGAGCATTGTGGGTGGCTTTGTTGACCATCTCATCAACCCCTTCCACTCCTGTCACGCTTTTTACCTGTTTAGCAATAGGGAGACTGAAGTTCCCTAGCCCGCAAAACAAATCCAATACTCGGTCTTGCTCAGATAACGCCAGCCAATCCAGCGCCTGAGCAACCATCTGTGCATTCACTTGTTGATTAACTTGAATGAAATTATTTGGCTCGAAGGGGATAGTGACGCTTGTTTCCTGATAAACACCCGCTTCACCGGCTTCAAGCACCAACTGTTCATTGTTTGGCATCAGATAAAGCGTAATCTGATTAAGCTTGGCAAATTCAAGCAATGCATCATGATCTTTATCTTTCAGTGGTTTGAGATGACGCAAAACCAGAATGCGAGTGTTATCGGCTTTGACTAATTCAACATGGCCAAGTTGATCTTGTTGAGAAAAGCTCTTAAGTAATTGATGCAACTCTGGCAACAACTCATTCAACTCTGGCATCAATACTGGGCAGTGAGTCAAAGTCACTATATCCTTGCTCTGTCTCTTGCGAAAGCCGAACTGCAGTTGGCGTGTTTTTTTGTCCACCTTGACACTGATACGGGCGCGACGGCGGTACCCTTTTGTTTCACCTACAATCGGGGGTTCTAAATGAAGTGTCTGACCCGCAAACTTGCTCATCAGTTGACTCAATGTTTGCTGTTTATAAGCTTGCTGATGTTCACTACTCAGATGCTGCATGTTGCACCCGCCACATTGATCGTAATGAGGGCAGAAGGGCTCAACTCTCTGTTCACTCGTCGTTTGCACTTTGATGAGTGCCGCACGTGAGAACTTACTCTTACTTTCAATCAACTGAGCTAACACTTGCTCCCCAGGCAGTGCACCTTCAATAAATATCGGTTTTTTATTCTGATAAGCTATGCCGGCACCGTGGTGATCGAGTTTTTCAATCTTAAGCGATTGATGCTTTGTGTTGAGTTGAGTTTTCTTTTTGGGTTGGAAGAAACGCGCCATGCTTTGATCTGTGCCTTTTACTGTTGCTCTGTATTGCTGTCCAGGTGCACCTTTTCAGACCTGAATCGTTGTCTGAGCCGAACGAGTTGATTATGCTTAAGTATTCGACGGCTTCTTTTTGCGGAAGTTATTTTCCCATATCCACACCACGATGTTTAGATAATAATGACAAGATATGGCTTACGCGCCCGCGTTATTACCCTTACCCTCGCACCGACGTTGATCATTGGCCTGTTATTGAGCGCGTTTTTCTCATTTAACCGCTACCACGATCTTGAAAAGCAGGTCATCAATTCAGGGTTAAGTATTATTGAGCCCCTAGCCATTGCCAGTGAAGAGGGTCTAAAGAATAATAGCCGCGAGTCTGTTCGGCGGATTATTAGTTATGCGCACCGGAAAAACTCAAAGTTTGTCCGCAGTATTGCCGTTTTCGATTACAACCACGAATTATTCGTCACTTCCAACTTTCATCCAAACTTTGAATCTCTGACTTTCCCTCGCAACGAAGTCATTCCCCTATTGGTCACTTCAGACCTACAGGAGAACACACTGATCTTACGTGCTCCTATCATTACCGAGTCAGGGCTAATATCGACACCAAAAGGTCAAAACACTAATCCAGCACTTGGCTACATTGCCGTAGAGCTCGATCTTTCTTCCCTGCGCCTGCAACAATATCAAGAAATTTTCTCAGCCTTTTTGGTTCTGCTCTCTGGGCTGGGCTTGTCAGCCATGTTTGCTTATCGACTTATGCACGATGTTACACGCCCGATTTCGCATATGAAAAATATGGTCGACCGAATCCGTCGTGGACACTTAGATGTTAGAATTGAAGGCAAGATGCATGGTGAGCTCGACTCCCTCAAAAATGGCATCAACGCCATGGCGGTCTCATTGTCGGAATACCATGTCGAAATGCAACACAGCATTGATCAGGCAACTTCAGACTTACGGGAAACTCTTGAACAGCTTGAGATTCAAAACGTTGAATTGGATATAGCCAAGAAACGAGCTCAGGAAGCTGCACGAGTGAAATCTGAGTTCCTTGCCAATATGTCTCACGAGCTTCGCACACCATTAAATGGTGTGATTGGATTTACGCGTCAGATGCTAAAAACCAAACTGACTAACAGCCAAGCGGATTATTTACAGACCATTGAAAAGTCAGCCAATAACCTGCTCAATATTATTAACGACATTTTGGATTTCTCTAAACTGGAAGCGGGCAAGTTAGCACTGGAAAATATTCCGTTTGAGTTCCAAGAAACACTCGAAGAAGTGGTCAGTTTACAAGCCACCAGCGCGCATGAAAAAGGCTTAGAACTGACACTCAAAGTGGATCATAAGATCCCGGCAGGTCTTGTTGGCGATCCGCTGCGAATCCAGCAAGTACTGACTAACCTAGTGGGTAACTCAATCAAATTTACCGAGCGAGGTAACATTGACATCAGTGTTGAACTTCGTTCACAAAAAGAAGATGTTGTTGAATTGCAATTTATGGTGCGAGATACAGGCATTGGTATTTCTGAACGCCAGCAATCACAATTATTCCAAGCTTTCAGCCAAGCAGATGCGAGTATTTCTCGCCGTTACGGCGGTACTGGACTTGGCTTAGTCATCACTCAGAAACTCGTTAGCCAGATGGGAGGTGAGATCAGTCTTACCAGTCGTCTACACCAAGGCTCGACGTTCTGGTTTACGCTGAGATTAAACTCAACCGATATGCCAATGAGCGATTTACTCGAAACTCAGGTTCTGAAGCTTCGCACGCTACTGCTTATTGAACCTAACATGCAAGCGGCTTCTGTCACTCAACAAACATTGGTACAAGAAGGTTTGATCGTAACCTATCGCTCATCAGTACCAGAAGAGGCTAGCCCGTTTGATTATGTATTGTTGAACCTTGCGCCGAACAGAGCCAACGAGCCTGAGCTTGTCGAACAGTGGGTAAAACAAGCCCAGAAATGCTCACCTCAAGTCGTGGTCGGTATTCCGAGTACTGCGTTGGCTTTGTCTGATCACTTAACACAAACCTATCACGTTCATTGCATTACGAAGCCATTATCTCGCCGAAAACTATTACAGATATTAGCCGCTAACCAGAACAGCTTACCGATGGTTGAGGTTGAACCAGCTTACAACGAGACGCTTCCTCTAACGGTTATGGCCGTTGATGACAACCCAGCAAACCTAAAATTGATCAGTGCCCTGCTTCAGGAACGGGTTGAAAAAGTGGTGACTTGTACTAACGGCCTCGATGCTGTGACTCAAGCTGAAAGTCAGCATTTCGATATCATCCTAATGGATATTCAGATGCCACACATGGATGGCGTGACAGCTTGTGGCAAAATCAAACAAACTAAGCTTAATGCTAACACTCCAGTGATCGCTGTTACCGCACACGCGATGAGTGGAGAACGTGACAGACTCCTCGGAGCCGGCATGGATGATTACCTCACTAAGCCAATTGAGGAGCATGTTTTGCAACAAGTCTTAATGCACTGGAACCCGCACACGACACAATCAGAAATGGCTAAGATTGAGTTGCCGTCCAACATTGAACCGTCAGGGTTACCTTCATCAGCAGTGATTGAGCATGACAACATCATTATCGACTGGCAAGCAGCGCTAAAGCAATCCGCCAATAAAGAAGATCTTGCACGTGACATGCTGCAAATGCTGATCGACTTCATTCCTGAGGTGAACAGTGTGGTTGAAAGCGCTCTGGAAGAGGATGACTTTGACAGCGAGACACTGATCCATCACATACATAAGCTACACGGTAGCAGTTCATATTGTGGCGTCCCAAGACTGAAAAAAGTGTGTGCTACCATAGAGAGAGCCCTGCGTTCGGGTGAAAGTCTTGAAGATGTCGAACCGGAGCTGTTTGAGCTGCAAGACGAAATGGAGAAGGTCACCGCGAGTGCGGCGCCTTACTTAGATTCGTAAATAACAGTAGCAACGGCATAATGCCGTTCATCAGAAATAGACAGGTGGATGCTCTCCACCTGTTTTTTTTGGGCAAACTCTAGAGCTTTACCAGACAAAGACAAATTTGGCGCACCGTATTCATCATTGGTAATAGTGAAATCATGGAAAGTCACTCCCAATGCGATGCCGGTCCCTAATGCTTTAGACGCCGCTTCTTTAGCCGCAAAGCGCTTCGCTAAAAAGCGCCCTTGTTGCTTAAGCGATTGAAAGCGTTGTAGCTCAATATCCGTCAAAATACGTCGAGCAAACGCTTCACCACTGCGGGACAGTGCCTTTTCAATACGTTCAATTTCCGCAATATCTGTCCCT
The DNA here is from genome assembly GCF_000967495.1 of Vibrio neptunius. Classification (GTDB taxonomy): domain Bacteria; phylum Pseudomonadota; class Gammaproteobacteria; order Enterobacterales; family Vibrionaceae; genus Vibrio; species Vibrio neptunius. The sequence continues at coordinate 105,193 of NZ_JXXU01000023.1, forward strand.
AGACCTACAATCGCCATTACGGTTACTTACGCGCTTCAACCATCAGTGCTTTCATATCAGCTACGGCTTTATGCAAACCATCAAAGGCCGCACGACCGATGATAGAGTGACCAATGTTCAGCTCATAGATTTCAGGGATAGCGGCGATAGGAGCTACGTTATGGTAAGTCAAACCATGACCTGCATTTACGGTAATACCCAAATCAGCCGCATAGCTTGCACCAGCAGCAATTTTCTTTAGTTCATCTTGCTGATCTTCATCGTTTTTCGCATCAGCATAATGACCAGTGTGAAGCTCGATATAAGGTGCATCACAGGCTTTTGCTGCATCAATCTGTTCACGGTCTGCATCAATAAACAGAGAGACTTTGATGCCCGCTTCTGTCAGTCTTTTCGTTGCCGCTTTGATCTTTTCTACATGACCCGCCACGTCCAGCCCCCCTTCAGTAGTGAGCTCTTCACGTTTTTCTGGAACCAAACACACGTATTCAGGTTGAGTTTTCAGGGCAATATCAACCATCTCATCCGTTACAGCCATTTCAAGGTTCATACGAGTTTGGATCGTTTCTCTTAGGATACGTACGTCACGATCAAGGATGTGACGGCGGTCTTCTCTAAGGTGAATGGTAATGCCGTCTGCTCCAGCACGCTCGGCAACTTCAGCTGCATGAACAGGATCTGGGTACTTGGTACCGCGCGCGTTACGTAATGTAGCAATGTGATCGATGTTAACACCCAGATAAATTGAGCTCATTTTCCAATACTCCGTGATTTGGGCGCTAAAATTTGCATAAATAGCTCCCGACTCTTTAATGGTTTGCCGCCAAGATACGGCTTTAATGCTATCCGTGTAAAGCGTTTTGCCGCTTTAAGTTGTTCTTTTGTGGTAAACCTACGCTCACTAATCGCAATCAATTCATTACCAACAAAAGTCAGATTGTCGCGCCGCACTGAGGCAATAAAACCCTTTTGTTCTCGATATCGATAGGTCATTTCAGGGTCAATCGGCTCTCCTGTACCAGCGCAATGCAGAAAATCGACGCCATACCCCATTGCAGACAGCAGTGCCAGTTCAAAACGGCGCAATGCGGGTTCCGGATTCTCACACTGAGCCAGTTCGGTGAGAACGTGAAGGTAATCATGAAACAGGGCCGGCATTGACACTTCGGCCATCAACACTCGTCCTATCAATTCGTTGACATACATGGCGGAGTATAGGTTGATACCCGTGAGTGGCAAACCTAGACTGATCGGTTCTGCCTGACGCAATGTCTTCATCGATCCTTTACCCGACCACTTGAGCAATAAAGGCGTAAATGGCTGTAACGCACCTTTGAGGTTTGAGCGTTTACTGCGCGCGCCTTTAGACATCAAAGTAACGCGACCAAACTCCTCACTGAAAACATCGAGAATTAAACTCGACTCACTGTAAGGACGACGATGAAGAACAAAACAGCGCTGTAATCCTTCTGAGGTCATAGAGGTTGCCAGATGAATATTACATAAAAAATAAGGAGCCTGATGGCTCCTTATACTTACTTATGTTGGAGCGAAGTGATTTCGCTGCAAAAATTACAGGTCATCGATGTAACCAAGAGAACGTAGTGCTCGTTCATCATCGGCCCAGCCAGATTTCACTTTCACCCACGTTTCTAGGTAAACCTTGCGACCAAACAGCTCTTCCATATCTAGACGTGCTTCACGACCAATCGTTTTGATCTTCTCGCCGCCCTTGCCAATCACCATTTTCTTCTGGCCATTACGTTCAACCAGAATCAACGCATTGATATGGAAACCATCGGTTTCAGGATTGTAATCAAAACGTTCAATCTCCACCGTCACAGAGTAAGGCAACTCTTCACCAGTAAAGCGCATGAGTTTTTCACGTACAATTTCCGATGCCATAAAGCGCTGAGAACGGTCAGTGACATACTCTTCTGGGAAGTGGTGTGTCGCTTGTGGTAGATGGTCACGAACATGTTTACGCAGTACATCGATGTTTTTGCCTTGCTTCGCGGAGATAGGCACCACATCTACGAATTCCATCTTTTTCGACATCTCCATCATGTGTAGCATGACTTCATTGCGATCTTGTACGTTGTCTACCTTATTGACACACAAAACCACTGGGAAGTTGGACTTCTGCAGTTTAGTCAATACCATCTCATCGTCGCTAGTCCAATGAGTACCGTCAACAAGGAAAAATACTAGGTTTACATCACTCAATGATGAGTTAGCCGCACGGTTCATTAAACGGTTAATTGCCCGCTTCTCTTCAATATGAAGACCAGGTGTATCGACGTAAATCGCCTGATAATCACCCTCGGTATCTACCCCCATAATGCGGTGACGCGTTGTTTGCGGCTTACGAGAAGTGATCGAAATTTTTTGTCCAAGAATTCGATTCAGTAGCGTTGATTTACCTACATTCGGACGACCAACGATCGCCACAAAACCACAATGTTGATTTTCTGGTGTACTTGTTTGCTCGTCACTCGATGAGAAAAACGCATCGATATCAAATTCGTTGTTGTCAGTTGAATCAGTCATTGCTCAGTTGCTCTAGTGCTAGTTCAGCAGCCGCTTGTTCTGCCTTGCGGCGGCTGGTGCCTTTACCTATTACAGGCGATCCGACACCTGCGACTTCACACGACACAGTAAACTGCTGGTTGTGTGCTTCACCTTTAATATTAGTCACTGTGTAGACTGGCAGTGGTTTTCTTCGTCCTTGCAGGAACTCTTGAAGACGCGTTTTAGGGTCTTTCTGAGAAACGCCCGGCTGTATCGCTTCAAGGCGTTGCTTATACCAGCTAAGGATAATGCCACGCACCACTTCAATATCACTGTCTAGGTAGATTGCACCTATGATAGCTTCAACAGCATCAGCTAGAATTGAATCACGACGGAAACCGCCACTCTTCAATTCACCTGGACCTAATTTTAAGTGATCTCCTAGTTCGAATTCTCGACCTAGCTCCGCCAGCGTGTTGCCACGAACAAGTGTCGCACGCATGCGGCTCATGTCCCCTTCATTCACTTTAGGGAATCGGTGATAAAGATCGTCAGCAATGACAAAACTTAAAATTGAATCGCCCAGAAACTCAAGACGCTCATTGTGTTTTCCATGAGCACTGCGGTGAGTCAGTGCTAAGTTAATAAGCTCTGCATCATTGAACTGATAGCCGAGCTTTTTCTCTAGTTTGGCAATAGGAGAATTCATGCTCTCTCATTAATAATTTCGAATTTTCTAAATAGTTGATTTCACGGCTAGGCGACAAATAAATCCAACCCTATTAGCATAGAGAATTCTATATAATTTGGGCGGCCAGCGTTGCGGTGGATTTATGCAGTCACAACACTGTGAAACCAACTATGACGAAAATTTAGTTAATACCACCGATGCGGTTAAACCTAACACCAGTTGGAATCCATGATGGTAAAACGCTATCTGCACTGCGTTCGAACTCGAAACTTATCCAGATACCTACTGCTTTACCAACCAGATTCGCCTCTGGAACAAAGCCCCAGTAGCGGCTGTCTGCACTGTTGTCACGGTTATCACCCATCACAAAGTACTGACCTTGCGGTACAACCCACTCATTAACACCAGCACGTGGCTGATAAGCCGATACGCGATCACGGCGTAATGGGTTCACCAAAATTTGGTGTTCAACCTCACCCAGTTTTTCATTCAGTTGAATCAGTGGCACACCATCTTGGATAAATGGGCTTTCTTCCACATTCGACAACGGTACCTGAGTACATTGGCTCTCACCTTTCGGTTGAACACAGACTTCTTTCTTGCTGCTATAACGCACAGTATCACCCGGTAGGCCAACAACACGCTTGATATAGTCAATGTTTGGCTGAGGTGGGTATTTGAATACTACGATGTCACCGCGCTCTGGCTTACCCGTTTCAACAAGTTGTGTACGCCACACAGGGTCTTTCAGACCGTATGCGTATTTTTCAACCAGGATGAAATCTCCAACCAATAAGGTCGGCTTCATTGAACCTGAAGGGATTTGGAACGGTTCATAGATAAACGAGCGCAATACCAAGACAGCGGCAATAACAGGGAAAATTGAGACACTGTTTTCAATCCACCATGGTTGCTTTTCCACTTTTTCAACCGTTGCAGTATCCAGTCCGTTTGTTTGAGCTTCAACAGCAGCTAGTTTAGCCTGACGTTGCTTCGCAAACACCAGTTTTTCCAACACCCAAACAATACCAGTGACTAGAGTGACAATAACCAAGATCAGTGAAAATGTATTTGCCATTGACTTCCCTTACCTCAAAAATACGAAAGTGAAAGAGCCGAAACCCTTTCACTTAACAAGTTTTTATATTGAGTCGTTACCCAACAAATTAATCTTTACCTACGTGTAGGATGGCTAAGAAGGCTTCTTGAGGCAGCTCTACGTTACCGATCTGCTTCATACGTTTCTTACCTTCTTTCTGCTTCTTCAGTAGCTTCTTCTTACGGCTGACATCACCACCGTAACATTTTGCAATTACGTTCTTACGTAGCTGTTTAACCGTTGAACGCGCAATAATATGGTTACCAATCGCCGCCTGAATCGCAATATCAAACATCTGACGTGGAATGAATTCTTTCATCTTCTCTACGAGCTGACGGCCACGAGTCTGGGATTGATCTTTGTGCGTAATCAATGCCAGTGCGTCCACTTTGTCACCGTTAAGGAGTACATCCACACGAACCATGTTAGACGCTTCAAAACGCTGAAAATTGTAATCCAGAGACGCATAACCACGAGACGTTGATTTCAAACGGTCAAAGAAATCGAGTACCACTTCCGCCATCGGAATATCGTAAGTCACCGCAACTTGGTTACCGTGATACACCATATCAACCTGAACGCCGCGCTTCTCAACACATAAAGTAATCACATTACCTAAGTAATCAGAAGGTACAAGGATATTACAACGTGCAATCGGCTCACGAATTTCTTCGATATCATTCACTGCTGGTAGCTTAGCTGGGCTATCAACGTAAAGAATGTCACCATCCGTTTGCTCTACTTCGTAAACTACCGTTGGCGCCGTGGTAATCAGATCGAGATCGTATTCACGCTCCAGACGCTCTTGGATGATTTCCATGTGCAGCATGCCAAGGAAACCACAGCGGAAGCCAAAGCCTAGTGCAGCAGAGTTTTCTGGTTCATAGAACAGAGACGCATCGTTTAGGCTCAGTTTACCTAATGCATCACGGAAGTTTTCGTAGTCATCCGAAGAGACTGGGAATAGTCCAGCATATACCTGAGGCTTCACTTTCTTAAACCCTGGCAGCGGCTCATCACAACCATGCTTTGCCAGCGTTAGCGTATCACCAACAGGCGCACCTAGGATATCTTTGATACCACAGACAACCCAACCAACTTCACCCGTTCGCAGTTCCGTCGTGTCTTCCTGCTTAGGTGTGAAGATACCAAGACGATCAACACCCCAAACTTGGCCAGTGCTCATCACCTTGATCTTATCGTTCTTCTTCAGGACGCCATTTTTAATACGGACCAGAGACACCACACCTAGGTAGTTATCAAACCAAGAGTCAATGATCAAAGCTTGCAGTGGTGCTTCTGGGTCACCCTCTGGTGCCGGAATCGCAGAGACGATGTTTTCTAGTACATCCTCAATACCTAGGCCCGTTTTAGCTGAACAGCGGGTTGCTTCCATCGCATCGATGCCAACAATTTCTTCGATCTCTTCTGCTACTCGCTCAGGATCCGCAGCTGGTAGATCAATCTTATTCAGAATTGGCACCACTTCCAAATCCATTTCGATCGCGGTATAGCAGTTCGCCAAAGTCTGAGCTTCAACCCCCTGACCCGCATCAACCACCAGCAACGCACCTTCACATGCTGCTAGAGAACGAGAAACTTCATAGGCGAAGTCAACGTGTCCTGGTGTATCGATGAAGTTTAATTGATAAGTTTCACCGTCATTAGCGGTATAGTTGAGTGTCACACTTTGAGATTTAATAGTGATGCCACGCTCACGTTCAAGATCCATGGAGTCCAGAACCTGAGCTGCCATTTCACGGTCACTCAATCCACCGCAGTCTTGGATCAAACGGTCTGATAGGGTCGACTTACCATGGTCGATGTGGGCGATAATCGAAAAGTTACGAATGTGCTTCATGATTTGGTGTGACTAAACTCTTTAAAATAGGGAAATAAGAAAGCCGTCTTGTGACGGCGTTTCAATCAAGTTGGCAGATTCTACCCAATTTCTGTGCACTTCGCACTAGCTAATTGGATCTCCCAAAACCCGAAGTAGTATGACTTCTCGTAGCGACTGGCGTTCAAAATTACTGGCCAAACTTTTGGCACCATAAATGCCTGCCATAGTAAAGATAGCAGATGTCAGGATAGCAGGACCTTCACCAAGACCTAAAATAGGGGCGAATAGCCACTGCCCTAGAGCTGCACCTAAAATCATGGCAAACAGCGGAACCAAATAAACGACGGCAGCAGATTGCAGTAGGCTTTTCTCTGGTAAGCCGATTTCCACAACCTGACCTTCTTTAACTCTTGTACTCGTCACTAGATGCCAGTGCAGAGATTTGTTCCCCACCGCTTTCGAGACAATACCAGTACCACAGCTTTTTTGCGATGAACAACTACTGCAGCTTGTTTGCTGTTCGCAATTCAGCTCAACATCATAGCCTTTAGGCCCTGACTTTACTTCCGATACTGTCGCTAACGCGGTCATCATTACTTGGTACTCGTTTGTTTATTGATGGTAACAGATTGCGCTATGCGCTTAGCGGTTGCTGGTGGGATATCCCCGATCACTGAGATCTCTTTATCACCTTTTACAAAGCTATGAAGTGTACGACGTCCCTGACGAACCAATTGACCTTTAAGCGAATAATTGTCACTCGCTGACACGTAAACAGAGAAACTAAACAGCCCGTCACTATACATCTGTGTCTCAACCATACGGTTGGTGTTCGCCATTCGATAACGATTCAATTCTTTGGACTCAAATCCTTTCGGAATCCAGCCAACCGTCCAAAAGCTTTCCTCCAGCTCCCCTTTGGGTAAAGAGAGCACGTCCGGCAATTTGACGGTATTGAGTCGACTCAAGATATCTGAAATCTGATCGTTCACGCTATAAGAAATCGTGCGAAACTGCTCTAGAACCTCGCCATCACGATCCACAAGATCCGCTCTTAGTGGAAGTTTAGTTTGCTCATCGATCCACAGGATATAAGAATAACGTAGGCCATCTTTCGGTGCGATTCTCAATACCTGACATGCCGCTCCCGCTTCACGCGCTCGACCCACTTGGATAAAGTCGTAAATGCCACTCAGTTCATCAACATCGGCATTTAGAAGTGGGATAGTTGGGGCAACCATATTACCGGACTCTATGGTAAACGGTTCAACACCTGGCTCTATGTAGCTGACCTCATCACCTCGGCGAATCACTTCACGTACAGGTCCACTAAGATATACAAGATGAGCGAGTTGCTGATCTTCGCTACGAGCATGACGATAAAGTAAAGGTTCGATGCTGTTTTTCTTAATCAGAATATAAGACAGTTCATAATTGAGATGCTGACTGGCTTCGTTCATTTGATGCAACAAAGCCTCTGCAGGTTTTTCTTCTGCAAAGGCTTGTGGCGAGCTCAAACTGAACAGTGTCAGCGCACTGATCAGAAATTTTCTCATTCAACTACCGTTTCTGGGTTGTCGTTATGCTCTGCAGCACTGTCGCTGTTTAAACGCAACTGTAATTCATAGTCTTGCAGCATAGCGTTAATTCGACGGCGCTGCTCTTGGATGTTAGCTTCACTTGCAGCAGTCTGCTGCTCTACCGAAGAACGTGTCAAGCTCACTGGTTCAGCGCTGCCGGTAAATGGAATCGTCTGCAGAACGGGCAACTGTTCGGTTTCTGGTTGACTAGGATCACTACCACCATATTGTTGAACGCCCAAAATGACAGCGAGTGACACACAGGCCGCAACGGCTACTTGGCCAAACTGACTCAGCCATGCTGGAAGCTGCCGGCGAGCTTGAGAAGGCGTTGGTTGTGATTCTATACGGTTTATGTCAGCGATTTTGCCAGAAGTAAACGTTGAATGCGCTGGTTCGTCTTCTAGCGCAAGAGCAACGCTGTCTGCAATATTCCACTCCGGTTTTTCCGGCGCTTCACCTCGCATCACATCACCAATTAAATGGTAATTTTTCCAGATTTGTAGGCTAGCTTGGTCTTGCTCTAATTCACCGATTAAAGCCTTATCGACCAACTCTCCATCCATGAGTGCTGAAAGTTTCTCTTTGTCAGCCATTCTTTTCACCATTAACGTTACTGGTATTAGCGTTGCAAAAGAGGTTGAATCTTTTTTTCAACCGCTTCACGAGCTCGGAAGATACGCGAACGTACCGTTCCAACAGGACAATCCATCACCGCAGCGATCTCCTCGTAACTCAAGCCATCAAGCTCGCGCAACGTCATTGCGGTTTTCAAGTCATCGGGTAGTGCTTCGATCGCACTAAAAACTACTTGTTTCAATTCCTTGGACAACGTTAAGTTCTCAGGGTTCGAAATTTCTTTTAATGCACTACCAGTTTCGTAATATTCAGCTTCTTCAGTATCCACATCTTGCGCAGGCGGTCTACGACCCTGAGCAACAATATGGTTTTTCGCAGTATTAACAGCAATTCGATATAACCAAGTATAGAAGGCACTTTCACCACGAAAACTTGGTATAGCACGATAAGCTTTAATAAATGCTTCTTGTGCTACGTCGGGCACATCCCCTGGATTATTGACGTAGCGAGAAATAAGATTACATACTTTGTTTTGGTATTTTGTGACCAACAAATTAAATGCTTGCTTATCTCCACTCTGAACTCGCTCAATTAACACCTGATCGGTCAGCTGCTCGTTCATTCGAGCGGGTACTCCTATTGTTATTAACCCCTATCTTGACAGATATGAGCATTAATTATGCAAAATGTAGTATTGACACCACTGCTTACTTGAGCACTATTGTGACTCTGTAATGAATATAAAGTTCAAACTTTCTTCGAATTTTATTTGGGAAGTAATGGACTAGTAACTTCTGTTCCAGATTGTGGGGACGAAAGAGTTCAAAAGCAATGTTATTTACGAAGAATTGCAAGCACTCCAGTGCTACTATAGTGAGCTAACTCTGTTTTTTTCAGGGTCCATGTTGCAATTTTAAAATTGATTTGGAGAGCGAGAACGCTCTATTACTGACGCTAAAATGTTGGATTGGCGCCAGTACAACTTAACTCGGGAATTTAAAAGTTTTATGAACGCAAACCGTGAACATCAATGTGATGTGTTAGTGGTGGGTAGTGGCGCAGCCGGTCTGTCTTTAGCGTTACGTATCGCGGAATATGGCAAAGTCATTGTATTGAGTAAGGGGCCGAGAAGCGAAGGCGCCACGTTTTACGCTCAAGGAGGGATAGCTGCTGTTTTTGACGAATCAGATAGCATTGAGTCGCATGTAGAGGACACGTTAATAGCTGGCGCTGGTCTATGTGAACAAGAAACCGTTGAGTTTATCGCTGAAAATGCGAAAGAGTGTGTTCAGTGGCTCATTGATGGCGGAGTTCCATTTGATCGAGAAGATGGCGACAGCGACGAAAAACCACGCTACCACCTGACACGTGAAGGTGGCCATAGCCATCGTAGAATTCTACATGCAGCCGATGCCACAGGCATGGCCATGCAAACGTCCTTGCAAGATAATGCTCACAACCACCCCAATATCACGGTATTGGAACGACACAATGCCCTCGATTTAATATGTGAAGATAAGGTCGGTGGCGACAATCAAAAAATTGTTGGCGCTTATATCTGGAACCGAAACCAAGAACATGTTGAAACGGTTCGAGCCAAATTTGTGGTCCTCGCAACCGGTGGCGCTTCGAAGGTTTATCAGTACACATCCAACCCAGACGTTTCCTCTGGTGATGGTATTGCCATTGCGTGGCGAGCAGGCTGCCGAGTCGCGAATATGGAGTTCAACCAATTCCATCCAACTTGCCTGTATCACCCTGAAGCAAGAAACTTCCTGCTCACTGAAGCTCTGCGTGGTGAAGGCGCTTACCTGCGTCGTCCGGACGGCACTCGCTTTATGCCAGACTTTGATCAAAGAGAAGAATTAGCTCCTCGTGATGTCGTCGCACGTGCAATTGACTTCGAAATGAAGCGCCTTGGTGCAGACTGTATGTATTTAGACATCAGTCATAAACCGGCAGACTTCATCGAAAAACATTTTCCAACCATCTACACACGCTTAATGGACCTTGGAATCGATATGACCAAAGAGCCCATACCTGTCGTACCAGCAGCTCACTATACCTGCGGAGGGGTCATGGTTAATAAGCAAGGTGAAACGGACCTTTCTCATCTGTATGCCATTGGAGAAGTGAGCTATACCGGATTGCATGGCGCTAACCGAATGGCGTCAAACTCATTATTAGAGTGTGTCGTCTATGCATGGTCGGCAGCGAACGATATTATCCGCCGAATGGACTCTGCCAAGCTCCCCCCTTCTCTGCCAGCATGGGACGAAAGTCAAGTTAGCTGTTCTGATGAAGAGGTCGTGATTCAGCACAACTGGCACGAATTACGCTTATTCATGTGGGATTACATGGGAATTGTTCGTACTGACAAACGCCTTGAACGTGCGCTCCGCCGTATTCAGTTGTTGCAACAGGAAACGCACGAGTACTACAGCAACTTCAAAGTGTCTAACAACTTACTTGAACTGCGTAACCTACTTCAAGTTGCAGAGCTTATGGTCCGTTGTGCAATGGAGCGAAAGGAAAGCAGAGGCCTACACTATACACTCGATTATCCAGAGCTCGCCCCAGACAGCGGTCCAACGATCCTTGAACCAGAGAAAATCAACTGTTAATCATGGGGGAGCTTAGCGCTCCCTTTTTAACACCACTAATAACTGCCGGTAGTGCTCTTCGCTCACACTGTCTCGCCAAATAATGTGTTTGCTGCCGCTTTTGGACCAAATAAGGACTCCTAATACGGCTAAACTCAAGACACTTCTTTGGATCTCCATGGACTCATTATCGATTTCGCATGATTTAGCAGAGAAGAAAACCAAACGCCCTTGCATCGGTTCAACAAGCCAGTTGGTTTGACTGTGATATTTAAGGATTAACACCACCGTAAAGATAGTAGGTATCAGAGGTAATTCGGAGGCAATCAAAAAACAGCAGGCCAACATCAGCAAACCGAAGTTGACCTGTTGCGAAACAAATGACGTTGAAGCTAATAGCCTAACGCACTTTACTGAGGTTGTGGGCAACAATCTTGTCTACCATAGAGGCATGACCTAAGTTTTCACTGCGACCATGACCCATAATCCAAGTAAACAAATCGGGGTCATCACACTCAAGCAGAGACACAAAATCCCTCTGTTCATTGTCTTTCAATTCTTCAAAACATTCTTCAAAGAAAGGCATAATGACAACATCTAATTCTAGCATTCCACGACGACACGCCCATTTAATTCGCGCTTTTTCTTCGGTGGTGTACATTCTCATTCCTCACCTGTTCGGTTGTATGCGCCGAGTGTAACAATCAAAGTTGCCCACAACTACTAACTCAGTCACACTCCAGAGGTAGCTCAGGCATTTACTGTAAAAACCCATACATCAGAAAGGTTGTTTCAATTAGTGTTTAAGCGCTAACATAGCACTATTCGATAGCATTCAGGTAAACATCATGGAATGGCAACACGACTTTGCTCCCCTTTCTCTTTCTAGCACTGACTCTCTTCCCGAGCTCGTACTCACCCACCTCACATCGTGGGGAATGATCACCGCACTAGGCGATGATAAAAAGTCTTATCTACAAGGTCAGGTTACCTGCGATGTTGTTCAACTAGCCGAAGATACCGCTACGTTTGGCGCGCATTGTGATGCAAAAGGAAAAGTCTGGAGTGTATTCCGTTTGTTCCACCATCGAGGCGGTTACGCAATGCTACAGCCAAATTCAGCCATTGAGACTGAGCTCGCCGAACTCAAAAAATACGCCATTTTTTCCAAAATAGAATTCACACAAAGTACTGATGTCTTACTCGGATTAATTGGCGAGAAAGCGACCCATATCGTTGAAGATCTTTCACAACAAAGCGGTGATGTTCGAGCAATTGATGGGGGAACCGCGATTAAAATCGATAACCAACGCTGGTTGCTAGCTACAGATGCCACGACTGCGGAACAATTGTGCCAGTCGATAAATGCGACCAAAGCTTATGAAGATATCTGGACTCGACTGGATATTGAAGCCGCTATACCTGCAGTCACACAAGAACAACAAAACGAACATATTCCTCAAGCGATTAACGTACAAGCTCTGGGTGGAATAAGCTTCAGCAAAGGTTGCTACACAGGCCAAGAAACGGTTGCTCGTGCCAAGTACCGCGGTATGAACAAGCGCGCGTTACAAATACTTAAAGGACGCTCCGATTACGAAATAAAAGTCGGAGCTGAAATAGAACGTTCAGTTGGGGACAATTGGCGCAGCGCTGGTCAGTTGATGAGCAGTTACCGCTTCAATGACGGCGTCTCTATCGGCCTCATCGTACTGCCAAACAACCTTGATTCTGATACACAATTTCGTTTGAAAGATGCGCCAGATTCGATCTGGACAATGCAAGCACTGCCATATTCTCTTGAAGATGACGAATAAGTTTGAGACGAAACTGACCCGCTACTTAACCGAGCAGCGGGTATCTTTCCGCATTCTTCCCCATCGTACCCCTGCAACCACGATTAAAGACGCCGCTTATCAGCGAGGAGTGAGACCTGCTCAAATGGTCAAATCTATGCTTTTGCGTGATATGGGCGATTTGTATGCGCTGGCTTGTACGCCAGGTGATCAATCTGTTGATCCCCAAAAAGTGCGAGCGTTGCTCGCTTGCCGCCGAATGACCTGTGTTGATCTCTCCATGGTTGAAGAACTGACCGGCTACCAGATTGGCACGGTAACCCCCCTACTCTTGCCAGTAGAGATGCCAATCATATTTGATCGTCGACTGCTGAATGAAGAGACAGTGACTATAAGCAGCGGTTCAAATATGGCAGGAATAGCATTGCAGCGAGACGAACTCATCCGTCTTTGTAATCCGATACTTGCTGACATCTGTCGTAAATAAGTCATTCAAACTTTCTTGTATCCAATCTCATAATTGCAATATTTACGTGACAGAACCCTCAATAAAAAGCACGAAAAGTTTAAATTCTTATTCACCAAGCAAGCATATATAGTCAAGAGTGGTATTTTGGTTTATGTTTTTTTTTGTTGGTTAAAGTACAGGCAAACCATGATGTACTGCTTGGTGTGTTTGACTGCTGAGTGTTTGCATAGCAATAAACACGCCTCTTCTCCAACGAAAAAGTGAATCCGCTGATTATTGGAGGACATTCACTTTTTGTGTAATGCATCTGTGACTATTCGCCCGCATTTATGCGGGCTTTTTTTAAGCAAAAAATTTACCGTAAGTTGGCATATTATTTAAAAAATAATCTAATCTTATAAATGTCATAAATCTTGGTTTAACGATTGTGTTGAATGAGTAACCAAGATGAGTTCCCACCACAGAACATAAGTGAGGTAATCATCACAATAAAGTGGATATTTATCGGCTGTTTTGCCCACAACAACACAAATATCCAAACAAACTCATTTTACTGCATATTCCTCCACCAAAATCACATAAATAACAGGCGGAAAATCGTATACTTTGCAGTGCTTGCTAAACATAAGGATTACTCTATGAGACTGTTTAAGCGATACACACCAGGTATGATTGCTAAACATGTAAGTCGGCTATTTAAGGGAAGAATTTATATCTACGGTATTGGTAAGTTTGAATTTGACAACGGCAAGCTTGTCTTGCCAGAAAAAGCCGAACGGCGACATTTCCAAACAGTCAAGGAAGTGAATCAGGAAATCATGAGACTGCGCTGTGCATATGCGTAGGTACGAATTTAAAAGGGTTGGCATTTTTTATTTTGCCAACCCTTGTCATTTAAAATGACGACTAAGGCAAAGTCGCTTCATGATATTGCGCTAATGCAGGAAGATTCCCCTTTAAACCAAGGGCGTGTTTCATGATTTCATCTTTCGCTCCTGGCAATTGTCCTACCAAAGCCATGCCAATACCTCGCGCTAGCTTCTTCGCAGGGTTATCACCAGCAAACAAATCTTTAAAGCCTTGCATCGAAGCAATCATTTTTGCCGCTTCGGATTTACGCCAGCGTTCATAACTACGTAGGTTACGCTTGGTGCCGATATCCTCCCCCTTGCGCCACAAAGTCATCACTTCTTGCGCTAGGCTCGCCGCATCAAGTAAACCAAGGTTTACACCCTGACCTGCTAATGGATGAATTGTATGTGCAGCATCCCCCACTAGAGCGACTCGTTCAACAGCAAAATCGCGTGCGTAACGCATTTTGAGCGGGAAAGCAAAACGTTGACCAACGACTTCACATAATCCTAGTCGAGCGTCAAATTCAGCCGTCAGTGACTTATTGAACTCTTCATTGGACATCGCTACTAAACTCTCTGCGCGATTCGGCTCTGTAGACCAAACGATCGAACTCATATTACTTTCTCCCATAGGTAAGAAAGCCAAAGGTCCCTGTGGGGTAAAGATCTGACGTGCTACTTTGGCATGAGTTTCTGCAGTCCAGACATTCGCAACCACAGCGCTATGCCCATAGTCCCAGTGCGTTAACGGAATATCCTGTTGTTTGCGCACCCAAGAGTTGGCACCGTCCGCGCCGACCACCAGTTTAGCCGTCAATGCGTGACCATTGTCCAAAGTGAGCCAAGCTTCACTTTCTCCAACCGCCATAGAGTTGCACTGTGCAGGCATAAACAAACTGACATTCGACTGCTGCTTCACCTGCTCAAGTAGTGATAGCTGAATCACACGATTCTCAACAATGTGTCCGAGATCGGGTTGAGCGAGCTTTTGCGCATCAAATTCAATTCGAGCGAAGCTGTCTTGCTCCCAGACTTCCATCGCCGAGTATGGTGCGGCACGACGCTCTATAATGCCATTCCAAGCCCCTAAATTACGCAATATATTTTCACTTGAACGGCTTAGGGCTGACACGCGAACATCCGGTAAGTCCGCCAATTCGCTCTCAGGTACTCGGCTTTCTATCACCGCAATACGTAAATCGGTCTCTTTAAATGCTGCAGCCAAAGCTAGGCCAACCATGCCACCACCGACAATTGCAATATCAACACTTTGCATCATCTGAATTCAATCCTCATTCAAGCTGCTATCGAGCAACTAAGCCTAAAGTTCTTGCTAATAAAGGCGCTTTCAACACCGGAATGTTGTCCATCGCGGCCAAGCTGAAATTTCGACCAATACGTAGTGTGAGATAATCATTAGAGAAAATATGAACCAGAGACGATGTCAGTGAAATCGTCTCACTACGATCGTTTTCGCGGCGACGTTTAAATTGGCTCAGTACCGAATAATCTCCAGGATCGCCGCTATGATTGGCTATCGACTCGGCCAGTGTCGCTACGTCACGAATTCCAAGGTTAAACCCTTGCCCAGCAATCGGGTGCAATGTTTGTGCTGCATTGCCAACAATGGCAAATCGATGTGATGTGTTCTGCTCTCGATAGCGCAACAATAATGGATATGCAGCACGCTGGCCGACCTTTACCAATTTCCCCAATCGCCAACCAAATGCGTGCTGGAGCTCTTGTAGAAAGGCATCATCATCGAGCGACAGAATACGCTGAGCGTCATCTGACCTTACACACCAAACCAAAGACATGCGATGTTCGCTCATTGGCAACAGAGCTACAGGGCCAGAAGAGGTAAAGCGTTCAAAAGCGCGCCCTAGGTGATGCTCTGCCGCCTTAATGTTAGCAATAACCGCAACTTGCTCGAAATCGTGTTCGTTGAAATCAAGTCCGATTTGCTGGCAACAGGTCGAAATGGCACCGTCCGCCGCCACCAGCAGTTTCCCACTGATGGTTTGACCATCATCCAGCTCAATATGGACGCATTGCTGTCGTCGTTCGATCTGATTAACCGAGGCAGGGCACAGTAAAGTGATATTAGGCTCCTGCGCGACCTTTTCATGATAGAGACGGCCAACATCCGCTAACTCGACCACATATCCCAAAGCTTCCACGCCAACCTCAAGGTTATCAATTTCAGTCATACCTGCATGAGAGCGGTCAGAAACATGAATATGACGGATAGCCGTCGCGAAGGTTGAAATGTCTTTCCACAGCCCGAATTGCTTAAGAATATTGACGGTACCGTAAGACAGAGCGATAGAACGAGAGTCGAAGCCCGGGTGAGCCTGATGGTCGACTTTGTAAGGCTCGACAACCGCTACAGACAGCGGCTGCTGAGAAAGTTTATTGATCGCCAGTGCCAGCGTCATGCCCGCCATTGCGCCACCAGCAATTACAACATCAAACTGCTTCATGGGGAGTCCTGATTAATGGATGATTGGAGCCTTTTGCTCTACCGGCTTTTGGCCAAATTCAGCGTGGATCGTCAACGCACATGCTTTAACATGTTCAATCACCTGCTCTAGCAGCTGAGCTTGCTCTTGCATATCGTCATCTTCATCAATGCCCAGCTTGGCAATCTCTTCTAAATCGGCCAACGCCTCTTTAACATCTGTCGAGGCTTTTTTCAGTTCAGCATTCACAAGGCCTAAACCAGAAATGTAGTGATTCACCCATTCCGCGACACCATCAGCCGTATCAAACAGACTTGCACTGGCATCTTCATCAGGGATCAACATTGAGATATCCATACCTGAACCCGTAAATTCAGCGATGGTTGCGTCCAATGTCGCTTGAGCCAATTGCAATGACTTAGTAGGCCACCCCAGACCATCATTAGTGTAATCAAAAATTAGGGGCTGCCAGCTTTTGTCTGTCAGACTTAAACCGCCGCTCAGCATTCCTGCTAAAAGGCCGTGCAGTTCTGCAGGATTCACTGCCAGACCGGCCGACTGAAGCTCACTAGCCAATATCAGGTATTCTGGAAGATTGCGTTCGCTCATAAAGAGACCTAAGTTTGCTAAATAAGATCAATTCTACCATTTACCAAGACCAGCGAAAACGAGCGATTGCGCAATTGTGGATAGCATTTACACAATTTGTCCAATTACTGTGTTATTACGTCATGATTTGAGCACCTTGATTGGGAAAAGCTTGAATCTTAACAAGCCTTTTTCTATAGTTTCCTCCTCGGTGATTGTCTGCATATCACCCCTACTAACGCATTTAGAGTCAGTATGAGCAATCAAGCAGTTGAAGTCGAAATTTTAGGCAAACTAACCCGGGTGAATTGCCCATCAGGACAAGAAGAGTCTTTGCGTAATGCAGCTCAGCGCCTTGATGAACGCTTACAAGACATGTCTGCTAAAACCAAGATTACCAACGAAGTTCAACTGCTCACCTTTGTCGCTCTGAATGTCTGTCATGAGCTCGAAAGCCGTGATACAGTAGATGAGCAGCAAAAAAATGCGTTAAATGAGCAATTGGAAAAGCTCACGGCATCACTCAGTGATGCACTAAGTAAAGTAAAGCCAGGACAGCAATAGCCTTTACCGCCAAACAAGAATTTACCCTGGAGTGTTCGTGAGGGGATTAAGTCCCTGAGCCGATAAGCAATCCCTAAGGGTTAGTACTTGATAGCTATTGAGCAAGCTCGGCTTGAACCGAGAAGCCTACGGTTATCATTGCTGATCCGCCTTGAACCAGCTGGTTCAAGGGTCAAAATCTCCAACGGCACTCTGGGGTATCCTCCTCGGTACCCAGCAACCATGGGTACTCTTATGACTCTATCCCGACAAGATTTTAGAAAGCTGATCCGCAGCAAGCGCAATCAACTCAGTGATGCAACACAGCAAAAAGCAGGATTCGATTTAATTGCCCAATTTGCACAAATACCGGAAGCCTCTTCAGCTCAGCATATTGCCCTGTATCTGCCTGCTGACGGTGAAATCAATACCACACCACTGATTAACTGGTTAAGAGCGCAAAGAAAAGCGATCTATCTTCCCGTTATCCACCCATTTTCAGTCGGACATTTGTTGTTTCTGCGCTACGACGCTGAAACACCTATGGTACTTAATCGATATAAGATTCAGGAACCTAAGCTGGATCAAACTCAAGTCATTCCCGTCAATCAGCTCGATCTTATCTGTACTCCACTAGTCGCGTTTGATCACCAAGGACATCGTCTCGGCATGGGTGGAGGGTACTACGACCGAACGTTAGAGCCTTGGTTCCATCATCAATCAGGGCCAAAACCCATAGGCCTCGCGCATGACTGCCAGCAGGTCGAACAACTGCCTATTGAATCCTGGGATGTGCCTTTACCCAAAATAGTGACACCAAAGCAGATCTGGGATTGGGAATAGCCTTAGATTGGTTATATAATCGCGCCGCAAACGTTAAATTCAAACCTCATTCAGGAGATGGGCATGACTCAAGATGAAATGAAGAAAGAAGCTGGTTGGGCAGCACTTAAGTATGTTGAAAAAGACAGCATTGTCGGTGTTGGCACAGGCTCTACGGTAAATCACTTCATCGATGCACTCGGTACAATAAAAGACGATATCAAAGGTGCGGTTTCTAGCTCAGAAGCATCAACTGAAAAACTGAAAGGTTTAGGCATTGAAGTCTTCGACTGTAATGAAGTATCGAATTTAGATGTCTACGTTGACGGTGCTGACGAAATCAACGCTGCACGCGACATGATCAAAGGTGGTGGCGCGGCGCTAACACGCGAGAAAATTGTAGCGGCTATTTCAGATAGGTTTGTGTGTATCGTAGATGGTACCAAAGCTGTTGACGTTCTGGGTGAGTTCCCGTTACCTGTAGAGGTCATCCCAATGGCGCGTTCTTACGTTGCTCGTGAAATGGTAAAACTTGGGGGCGACCCTGTGTACCGCGAAGGTGTGATGACAGATAACGGCAACGTTATCCTTGATGTACATGGCATGCAGATCACCAATCCTAAAGAAATGGAAGATAAAATCAATGCAATCGCAGGTGTTGTGACGGTTGGCTTATTTGCCCACCGTGGTGCGGACGTGGTGATCACGGGTACACCTCAAGGGGCAAAAATCGAAGATTAATTCAAGCTAGTTTCGGTTATTTCATTACAAACGGCACCATTAGGTGCCGTTTTTGTCTTTTATCCTATAAAAATTATTCCTTATTCCGTAATTTTCTTACCCAAAGTGTATTTTTTTTGTTAACTTAGTGAGCAGAAGACGCACAAGGAAAACGTTTGCGCGAGTCTTTTTGCTAACAAAACGTTTGCTTTAATGACATTACACTACTTGTGCGCCAGTTAAGCCCCAAATTTCCATTTTAAGGACGAAGACAATGGCCAAAGTTTCACTGGAAAAAGACAAAATTAAGATCCTCCTGCTTGAAGGTCTTCACTCATCTTCGGTAGAAGTATTGCAGGCTGCTGGTTACTCCAATATTGAATATCACAAAGGCTCGTTGCCAGAAGAGGAATTACTAGAAGCTGTAAAGGATGTTCATTTTATCGGTATTCGCTCTCGTACTCACCTGTCTCAGGAAGTGATTAATGCTGCAGAAAAGTTAGTGGCGATTGGCTGCTTCTGTATTGGTACCAACCAAGTCGACCTTAATGCTGCTGCCGTTCGTGGTATTCCAGTGTTTAATGCTCCTTTCTCAAACACCCGCAGTGTGGCGGAGTTGGTGCTCGGTCAAACCTTGCTTTTGCTGCGCGGTATTCCGGAAAAAAACGCTCTGGCACATCGTGGGATCTGGAAAAAGAGCGCCGACAACTCCTATGAAGCACGAGGTAAACGATTAGGAATTATCGGCTATGGCCATATTGGAACACAGCTGGGTATTATCGCTGAAAACTTAGGTATGCGTGTTTACTTCTACGATATTGAGAACAAACTTTCACTTGGTAACGCAACTCAAGTAGATACTATGAGTGAGCTATTGAACAAATGTGATGTTATTTCTTTACACGTTCCAGAAACCGCGGGCACCAAAAACATGATGGGCGCTGAAGAGTTTTCTCGTATGAAACCTGGTTCGATTTTCATTAACGCTGCACGCGGTACTGTAGTTGATATTGAAGCGCTTTGTCATGCAATGGAGTCCGGTCACCTTGCTGGTGCTGCGATTGACGTGTTCCCAACCGAGCCTAAAACCAACATAGACCCGTTTGAATCACCACTGCAAAAATTTGACAATGTTATCCTTACCCCACACGTGGGCGGCTCTACACAGGAAGCTCAGGAGAATATTGGTGTAGAAGTAGCGGGTAAACTGGCGAAATACTCTGACAATGGTTCAACACTTTCAAGTGTTAACTTTCCTGAAGTCTCTTTACCTGAGCATCGTGATTGTTCGCGTCTGTTGCACATTCATAAAAACCGCCCAGGTATCATGACTCAAATTAACACTATCTTCGCAGAAGAAGGCATCAACATCGCGGGTCAGTATCTGCAGACCAGCGCCGATATCGGTTATGTCGTCATTGATGTTGAAACCAGCCGCTCCGAAGAAGCACTCAAGAAACTCAAAGGTATTGAAGGCACACTACGCGCGCGTATCCTTCACTAAGTTAAACCTCGACGCTATCAAAGCCACTGCTATTGCAGTGGCTTTTTGTTAACTCACATTCTCCCCTCAAAAAGTATCGAGTCATAATGTTCCCTTAGGAACAAAAGCAGTTCGTTGATGTGTTTCTGAACTATCACGCAACTGGTCTATTACGGAATCCAAGTCGAACTTTTTCACACTAACTTTCTGTATTTTCGAAAACTTTAATATTTATGCAACATTTATCACAGAAATAACTGTCATTATTCATACAATGCCCAACGCTTTCGAACGAAATTAATTTTGCTCGTTCACTTTCCCTTTACTTACCATCGCACAATAACAATGAGGTCCCTATGTTTGGAATCTTCAAACCTAAGGCGCACATCGACCGCTTATCTTCCGATAAGCTCGACAGCACTTATTCCCGATTACGTTGGCAACTCTTTATCGGTATTTTTGTTGGCTATGCTGGCTATTACTTAGTTCGCAAGAACTTTAGTTTGGCAATGCCCTACCTAATTGAGCAAGGCTTTAGCCGCGGAGATCTTGGCGTTGCTTTAGCAGCAGTTTCGATTGCTTACGGCTTATCAAAATTTTTAATGGGTAGCGTTTCTGACCGCTCAAACCCGCGCTATTTCCTCAGTGGCGGCTTGCTGATGTCGGCGTTGATCATGTTTTGCTTCGGATTCATGCCTTGGGCAACCGGTAGTATCACTGCCATGTTCATCTTGCTTTTCCTAAACGGTTGGTTCCAAGGGATGGGCTGGCCTGCCTGTGGTCGAACTATGGTGCACTGGTGGTCTCGTAAAGAACGTGGGGAAATCGTTTCGGTATGGAATGTCGCTCATAATGTTGGCGGTGGCCTAATTGGTCCTCTGTTTATCCTTGGCCTGTGGGCATTCAATGACGACTGGCGTACCGCTTTTTACGTTCCTGCTTTCTTCGCCACGCTAGTCGCCATCTTTATCTGGATGACAGTTCGCGACACGCCACAATCCTGTGGTTTACCACCTATTGAAGAGTACAAAAACGACTACCCAGACGACTACGATAAATCACATGAAAAGGAAATGACGGCCAAAGAAATTTTCTTTAAGTACGTTTTTTCTAACAAACTACTCTGGTCAATCGCCATTGCGAACGCGTTTGTCTACCTCATTCGCTACGGCGTGCTTGACTGGGCGCCGGTTTACCTCAAAGAAGCAAAAGATTTCACGGTTGATAAATCTTCATGGGCTTACTTCCTTTACGAATGGGCGGGTATTCCTGGCACCTTATTGTGTGGTTGGATTTCCGACAAGCTGTTCAAAGGTCGTCGCGCCCCAGCCGGTATCCTGTTTATGGCCTTAGTGACAGTTGCGGTCTTGGTTTACTGGTTCAACCCAGCTGGTAACCCTGCCGTAGACATGATGGCGCTGGTTGCCATCGGCTTCCTGATATACGGTCCTGTGATGTTGATCGGTTTGTATGCTCTTGAGCTCGCTCCGAAAAAAGCTGCAGGTACGGCTGCAGGTCTAACCGGACTATTTGGCTATCTTGGCGGTGCGGTTGCAGCTAACGCGATTCTGGGTTACACAGTGGATCACTTTGGCTGGGATGGTGGCTTTATCATTCTGTTCGCATCTTGTATCGCATCTATTATTTGTCTAATTTATGCATTTGTTGGCGAACGTGCTCACCATAAACAGAAAGAAGCCGAAAAGGCAGCACTCGCTTAATACTCATCAAAGAGGCAGCACGGCTGCCTTATTTTAATCAAGGAATGAAGAATGAAAACAACGTCAGTTTGCGCTACATTTCTGGCTCTTAGTCTATCTGCTGGAGCTTTGGCTAAGCCTCTAGTCATCGCTCACCGCGGCGCATCAGGTTATCTGCCAGAGCATACTCTAGAAGCTAAAGCTTTGGCTTACGCAATGAAACCGGATTACATCGAACAAGATGTTGTCATGACTAAGGACGATCAACTGGTTGTCCTCCATGATCATTACTTAGATCGAGTCACCGATGTAGCAGAACGCTACCCTGATCGTGCTCGTGCTGATGGCCGCTATTATGCAATTGACTTTACGCTCGCAGAAATCAAAACCCTAAAAGTGACAGAAGGGTTCAATATTGATGACAATGGTAATAAAGTTGCGGGTTATCCGACCCGTTTTCCAATGTGGAAATCCGACTTCAGCGTCCCTACTCTCGCTGAAGAAATTGAGCTCATTCAAGGGCTCAACAAAACGCTTGGTTACGATATTGGTATTTACCCTGAAATCAAAGCTCCATGGTTCCACCGTCATGAAGGAAAAGACATCTCTTCTGCGGTACTCAAAACATTAAAACAGTACGGCTATGACAGTCAGGATGACAAAGTCTACCTACAATGCTTTGACGCTAATGAGCTCAAACGCATCAACAATGAACTCATGCCTAGTATGGACATGGATCTCAAATTAGTGCAGCTGATGGCTTACACTGACTGGAACGAAACCATGGTCTACAAAGGCGACACGGCAACCCCGTATAGCTATGATTGGATGTTCGAATCAGGCGCAATGAAGGAAGTTGCCAAGTACGCCGAAGGCATTGGCCCTTGGAAACCAATGTTGGTCGATGATAAATCAACCAAAGACAACATTATTATCAAACCCTTGATGAAAGAGGCAAAAGCAGCAGGCCTAGATGTTCACCCATACACTTTCCGAGCCGATCCAGGGCGTATTCCGAGTTATACTGATAGCTTCGAGGGAATGATAGATATCTTCTACAATCAGGTCAAAGTAGATGGTCTGTTTACCGATTTCCCAGACAAAGCAGTTAACTTTCTCAACAAATAGCCCTTAAACAAAAAAGCCTTAGTCCATGACTAAGGCTTTTCTTTCTCAAGTTAAGGCTTCAGTGAACGCTCACCGCGTGCAATCCCTACCACACCACTTCGCGCAACCTCAATGACATCAGTCACTTCTGAAATCGCTTGAATGAACGCATCCAGCTTTTCACTGGTACCCGCTAGTTGAACCGTGTATTGAGAAGCGGTGACATCAACAATCTGACCACGGAAGATGTCCGCTGTGCGCTTGACTTCTGCGCGAGCAAAGCCACTGGCTTTCACTTTAACCATCATCAGCTCACGCTCAATATGATCAAGTTCGGTAACTTCCTGAACTTTCAATACATCAATCAGCTTATTGAGCTGTTTCTGGATCTGTTCAAGCTGCATGTCATCCGAGATCGTAGTGATGTTCATGCGCGACAGCGTCTCATCATCTGTCGGTGACACCGTTAAAGACTCAATGTTGTAACCACGTTGTGAGAACAGACCTACCACTCGAGATAATGCACCCGGTTGGTTTTCCATTAGCAGTGAAATAATGTGTCTCATATTACGTTCTCTCCGTTTTGCTTAGCCACATCTTGTCCATACCTTCGCCTTTAATTTGCATTGGGTATACATGCTCAGTTTCATCAACATTGATATCCACAAACACTAAGCGATCTTTCATTTCCAATGCTTGTTTTAAACCAGACTCAAGTTGGTCTGGCGTTTCAATGCGAATTCCCGCATGTCCGTATGCTTCTGCAATCGCAACAAAGTCCGGAACGGAGCTCATATATGAGTTAGAATGTCTTCCTTGGTAAACAATGTCTTGCCACTGTTTCACCATGCCTAGGAAACGGTTGTTTAGGTTAATAATCTTAACTGGGATATCGTATTGCAACGCCGTCGACAGTTCCTGAATGTTCATCTGGATACTGCCATCACCAGTCACCACTACGACCTCTTCATCAGGCTTAGCAAATTTAACCCCTAGACCAGCTGGCAAACCGAAGCCCATCGTGCCTAGACCACCAGAATTAATCCAGCGACGTGGTTTATTAAACGGATAGTAGAGCGCTGCGAACATTTGGTGTTGACCCACATCAGAAGCAACGTACGCATCGCCATTTGTCAGCTTGTGCAGAACTTCAATAACCTGTTGAGGTTTAATACGCTCAGGCGTGGATTCATAAGACAAACATTCACGATCACGCCAAGTCTGGATATCATCCCACCAGCTTTGTAGTGCTTCACCATCGTTGGTGGTGCCTTGCTCCTCCAAGAGTGACACCATACTCGCCAGCACTTTCTCTGCTGAGCCAACAATAGGCAAATCTGCTTTGACGTTTTTCGAGATAGACGACGGATCGATATCAATATGCATCACTTTGGCATTCGGACAATATTTTTCTAGGTTGTTGGTGGTTCGATCATCAAATCGCACACCGATACCAAAAATTAAGTCTGCGTTGTGCATGGCCATATTGGCCTCATACACACCGTGCATCCCCAACATACCAAGCGAGTTTTTATGCGTACCTGGGAAGGCGCCTAACCCCATTAAAGTGCTGACAACAGGTAGGTTTAACGCCTCTGATAACTTCAGAAGCTGCTCATCAGCTTCTGAAATCACAGCGCCGCCACCGACGTAAAGAACCGGCTTTTTCGCCTCTAGTAATGCCTTCAAAGCCTTTTTGATCTGACCTTTATGGCCCGTTGTGGTTGGCTTGTATGAACGCATTACGATGCTGGTAGGATATTCGTATGGCAATTTGACCTGCGGATTCATCACGTCTTTCGGCAGATCAATAACAACCGGGCCAGGACGCCCTGTCGTCGAAATATAGAAAGCTTTCTTCATGATTTCAGGAATATCTTCCGCTTTCTTAACCAAGAAGCTGTGCTTAACAATAGGGCGCGAAACACCGACAATGTCACATTCTTGGAAAGCATCATTACCAATCAGGTTATTAGGTACGTTACCTGAAATCACGATCATTGGAATCGAGTCCATGTACGCGGTTGCAATACCTGTCACAGTATTGGTCGCGCCGGGACCAGAGCACACCAGAACAACGCCTGGCTTGCCAGTGGCACGGGTATAGCCATCTGCCATATGGGTAGCCGCTTGTTCATGACGAACTAAGACGTGCTTAATTTGATCTGTCTTAGCATGAAGCGCATCGTAGATATCCAAAACGGAACCGCCAGGGTACCCAAAAATTTGTTCTACGCCTTCTTCGATCAGAGATTGAACAACCATCTCCGCACCGGACAACATTGCTGTCATATTATTCTCCTCACCAGTATACCAATTAATAAGGTCAACTAATTGGGCTGGTTTTACATAGTCTAGGGCTTATTCGTAGCCTAAATCGAAATACTTTCACTTTTTCGGCTATGCCTTGCTCTGTCGTAACAGAAAACAAGTTCACGCAACAAATGTAACGTTTTCTTATCAAAGGGTCTAATGAGACATAATTCTCATTTTAAGCAATATGCTATTTATCAAACTAATATAAGGAAAGAACACCAGATGAAACAA
Organism: Vibrio neptunius; assembly: GCF_000967495.1. Taxonomy (GTDB): domain Bacteria; phylum Pseudomonadota; class Gammaproteobacteria; order Enterobacterales; family Vibrionaceae; genus Vibrio; species Vibrio neptunius. The sequence continues at coordinate 131,190 of NZ_JXXU01000023.1, forward strand.
AAAAAACAGAAAATGAGATAAAAAAAAACAAAAAATTCAGAGTAAAATATTAGCCAATGTCAGATAGGAGCGAAGCTTTACCCTCATCAGGTCATCTGTTTAGGTATAAAAAATCCCTCAACAGTCAAAGGCAACCGATTGAGGGAGTTTTAAACAATTCAAAATTTAACTTGTTAGAGATTTACTTTTTCATTGCCGTATCACTGTACATTTCTTCGATTTCGTCCTGATATTTGTCGTTAATCACCTTGCGACGCAATTTCTGTGTTGGTGTTAGTTCACCATCATCCATTGAGAAAGCCTTTGGTAACAATTTGAACTTCTTAACCTGCTCAAACTTCGCCAGCTCTTGCTGTAGGTCGTTGACTCGTTGTTCGAGCATTTCCACCACTTGGTGATGCTTAATCAGTTCAACACGATCATGGTATTTTATGTTCAGTTCTTTCGCGTACTCTTCCAAACTGTCGTAGCACGGTACAATAAGCGCAGAAACAAACTTACGCGTATCGGCAATCACTGCAATCTGCTCAATAAAATGATCTTTGCCAATTGCTCCTTCGATCATCTGCGGCGCAATGTACTTACCACCTGATGTTTTCATAAGCTCTTTAATGCGTTCGGTAATGAACAAGTTGCCATTTTCGTCGATATGGCCCGCATCTCCGGTTTTGAGGAAACCATGCTCATCAAACGTTTTTGCCGTCTCTTCTGGCATCTTGTAGTAACCACGCATTACCATAGGTCCGCGGACTAGGATCTCATTGTTTTGGCCGATTTTTACTTGAGCGCCAGGCATTGCCATACCAATTGAGTCTGGATCGAAACATTTGTCATCCCAACACGATACCGTCGCAGTGGTTTCTGTCATACCATAACCGAGCTTAACATTGATACCGATAGCATGGAAAAAGCGGCCTATAGTTTCGTCTAGCTTGGCGCCACCACAAGGCATAAAGTTGATGTTCCCACCAAGAAGAGCACGTAATTTAGACAACACCAACCTGTTCGCTAAATCATGAGATTTCTGTAATACAATAGAAGGCTTACGTCGCTCTTGATGACAAACCGCCATCTTAGCCCCCATGTTAACCGCCCAAGTAAACAAGACTTTGCGAATGAATGGGGCTTTAGCGACTTTTTCATGGATGGCAGAGAAGATCTTTTCGTAAAAGCGCGGAACCGCACACATCACTGTCGGGCGCACCTCACTCAAGGCATCACGTGCTTGCATGGTATCTTGTAGATAACAGTTGGTAGCACCTTTATACAGAACGTAGAAAGTCCATGCTCGTTCAAAAACATGAGAAAGAGGTAAAAAGCAGAGAGAAACGTCAGTTTGCGATAAGCTTAAACGCTGATCATGACCTTCAAGTTGAGCACCGATATTGGCGTAATCGAGCATCACACCTTTCGGTTGACCTGTGGTACCTGAGGTATAGATCAAAGTGAGAAGATCATCTAAATTCGCTTGCTCTAAGCGAGTATCGAGTTCTTGCTGTTGGGCTTTATCTACATTGGCAATGAGTCGCTGCCAACGGATGGCAAATCCGTGCTCCCCCACATCAATATCATCAGACATAGCAACAATAAGTTCTAGTTGTTCACATTGATTAAAAATAGAAACGGCAGCATCAAATTGAGCCTGTTCACCAACAAACAGAACTCTCACATCTGCATCTTGTAAGATATACGCAGATTGAGCCGCTGTGTTCGTTGGGTAAATGGGTACAGTAACCGCGCGAATTTGAAGAGCAGCAAAGTCCGCCACTGTCCACTGCGGCATGTTGTTAGAGAAGATACCGATCTTATCTTGAATTCGGATCCCATGAGCCAACAAAGCAAGTGACAAAGCATCCACTTGCTGACCAAATTGCTTCCAGCTAATGCCATTCCACATATCACCCACTTTGTGTTTTAGAGCAATATGGTCACCGCTTTTGGCAATCTGTTCACGAATTCTTTTTACAATATGAAAATCTAAGTTGGCCATCTTTTCTACCTTTAGCTTACACCTGTAAGCTTTTTAGAGCGCACAAGTGTACATTTAAGGCCATAAAAGGCAACTGACGGGTATCAAACTTATCCATTAAATCGTAAAAAACCTTGAATGGCGAATAGCCACTCAAGGTTTCATTCTTGCCATAAATAACTGTAAATTAGTCTAGGGCAACTACTTCACCGCAGATCATCATTAGCTGATCACGTAACCAAATATGACCTTTGTCTTTTTCGCTTGATTCATGCCAGCTTAGGAAGCCACTGATCTTGCCATTTTCAAATGGGAAATCCAGTACTTGCAACTGTTCTTTGTTCGCTGCATTTTCTACCATCCAACGTGGTGCGATAGTCACAAGCTCAGATTGTCCAACCACGTAAAGCACGTTGCTCAAGCTTGTTCCTTCGTAATACGCCTGCACGTCTAGATCACGGTATGCTTGCTCAGAGAAACTGCGCTGACCATGAACACGAGATAGTTTCGCATGACGCTCACCTTTAAGAAGCTCAGCAGTTACGGCACCCTGAATACGTGGGTGAGATTTAGAAGCAACAACAACAAGCTCGTCTTGGAAGATTTCTGTACTTGAGAAGCCTTGTTCGTCGAAACGTGCGTAATCAATCACGAAGTCGATTTCTTGATAGCGCATTCTCTCCGCTAATTGGCGGTCAAATTCAGCATCAAGATGAAGCTGGACATTTGGAGCCTGATCGTGAATTGTCGACATAATTCTAGGCGCAAAACGCATATCACAAGGACTACAGATCGCCAGTTTAAACAAACGCGTTGATGTTTCAGGCGAGAAAATTGAGCTTGGTAGCTCATTACGGATAAGTTGCAGTGCTTGGCGAACTGGACCAAACAACAGGCGCGCACGCTGAGTTGGTTGAATACCACGCCCCTGACGCATAAATAGCTCGTCATTGAACATAACTTTCAAGCGTGCAACCGCATTACTTACTGCTGGTTGAGACATGCCCAAGTTATGAGCGGCACGGGTAATATTTTGTTCTTGCATTACTGCATCAAAAACAGTGAGAAGGTTTAGATCTACTCCACGTAGAGTACTTTCCATTCGGTAGCTAGCAATCGCACTCATAGATTCTTTCTTATCAATCATCAGGGCAAGCCTCTTGTATTCGTCAATGTAAATGGTTCTTAAAATGAATATTGGTTGGGAATAGATAACCCAGATAGTGTTATATTTATCCGTCAGATATTTCCCGGCGGATTTCTACTATCAGCGAATCAATCAATGATTAGCAACAAGATTGATAATTAATCAGTATTTTTTACTTAAGCTATAAAATTAATATTATTAATCATTAAGTTATGTCATATATAAAAAATTATAAATCGCACATACTGTAAAGGATCAGCTAATCAATTAGGTTTAAGCATGGAGTTAAGATCGTGATGAGATGTATTGGTAGAAAAAATAATTTATGGGGCCGATACAAACACAGCATCAATAATTTGATGCTGTGTACCCGAGAAAAGTGGCAATAAGCTAAATATTGGTGACGTAACTTGGAAAGTCTACTTTATCCCACAAGGTTTGAGTTAACTCAGACTTGTTATCCCAGTCACCTTTTATCAGCCAGTCAGCAATCGCTCCAGCTACATCGGGATAAGTGACGCTTTCCGCTTGATCATCATCTAGCCAATGACGTACAACAGAAGCATCAAGCATGTCCATACAACTGGCTAGGCCTAGAACTTCTAAGGTTGCCACATTACTCATCTGCTCAAACTGCCCACTCAGGGGCTTGAGCAATAATTTTTTCCCTAGAGTCAGAGCTTCCGATGGGAGTTCAAAGCCACCATTGGCAATAACACCGTTACAGCGATTAAGGTGATATTGAAATTTCTGAAAACTCAATGGCAAATAGCATACATTGTCGACAATTTGCTCCTGCCTTATTTCCGGATGAAAGCAGACAAATCGCTGTTGTGAGAATCGCAGCAATAGCTCCGCGATATCATCTATGCTCTCAAATGGCAAATATACGAGCACAAAGTCTTCACCTTCGACTTGTTCATTATGGGTATGAACAATAGGAGGAAGAATGGGTTGATCGAAGTGGTACCAATGCAAACCGATATGGTGCAAAGCAGGAGCAAAGTACTTAATGATTTTTTTGTCTAGCCAACTCGCTCCTTTGAGAGGCACAGAGTATCGGAATGCATTCTGATGGCTGATACTGATGGAAACCTTGCCTTGGATTTTCGATGCCCATGCTGAAACGGGCTCAAAATCATTCAAAACGATATCAAAATTACTTAAATCAAGCTGCCTCACCTCTTTACAGAAAGTGAGTAAGTTATTACGCAGGCATGTTTTATGGTAATTAACCTGGCCACTCTCAGTCACAAATGTCAAACCACGTCGTGTGTGATAATCACCAAACGCTTCCATTGAAAAGTATTTATCGACTGCACGACCAGAAAAAAGAAACTCAACGTCAATACCCCGACGTTTGAGTGCGTAACTCATTGCTCTAGCTCGAGCGATATGACCATTTCCTGTACCTTGAACCCCATACAGAACTCTCATACTTTACACTCCCATGATCACAGATAGTCCAATTTGGGCGCAACCAATACCCAATAGTGCACCGAGTACCACATCTGTTAGAAAGTGGACACCCAGTAAAATACGAGAAGCTGCAATCAAAGCCGCCCACAAAAAGACAAACATTTCTAGGTCGATGTAAAAGTGACTGATCAGCGTAGCCATTAAAAAAGCGGCGGCTGTATGCCCTGAAGGCAAGCTGTAACGATCTGAAGGTGTAATGAAGGACGTCACCAGCTCAGACAGCTCTTCTGGTCGACGACGTTTAAAGAGGTTTTTAGCTGTCCAGTAGATAGGTAGCTCCACGGCGAAGGCAAGCAAACCGGCCAGTAAAAAGAGCCTACCGATTTCGCCACCAAACCACCAAGCGACAAGGCCTATCAAAGCATACAAATGCCCATCCCCCGTGTGAGAGACGGCTTTGCTCCATCGAGAGAGTGGATATGAGAATTTATGTTGTAGACAAAACAGTGAGAATGCCAAATCAAACTTGGCGATTGGTTCGATTGAACGCATTACCGACTCCTTGCAACGACGGTTCTACGTTCAAATTAAGAGAAGTAAGTGACAAATCAGTGAAGCTTTCAGGTTGATTCAGTTACATCGTCAACATCAACGCCAGCTTGGCACACGCAATGCCCAAACCCGCCCCTATCACGATATCAGTGAAGAAGTGCACGCCCAGAAAAATACGTGAGGTGCTCACTGCTGCCGCCCAGCCGTACGCTGCAATCGCATATTGAGGGTAAAAGCTCGCAATTAATGTAGCCATCAAAAATCCAGCCGCAGTATGACCGGATGGCAAGCTATACTGATCCGCAGGTTGGATAAATGAGGTGAGTGATTCGGAACGTTCATAGGGACAACGGCGCCGAAAACCATTCTTCAAAACCCAGTAAATGGGTAATTCGATGATAAATGCCAGAATGCCGACTTTAAGAAAAGCGGCACCTGTGGTCGTATCCAGCGCCCAAGCGATCAAGCCAATCAGCAAATACAGATGCCCATCATCCAGTATGAGAAATCAGGCGACTCAGCTTAGCCAGCGGCAGATTAAAGGATGACCTAAGCAAAATGAGGACAATGCCAAGTCAAATTTGATGATGGGTTCAACGGCACGCACGGTACTTTTCTCCTGTGGTCACATGCGAAGTCACATCATAGGTATAGTGAGATGAACCAGAGATTAATCATCTCGTTCTTCCTGCCATTCACTGCTCGAATAGCAGGACAATATCTGCTGTATATCTAATATGGTTTATCGCCATAAATTAGTTCATTTGACTATTGATGAATAAAAAAACAACTTTAGGGTTGACGTACTCAGTGGAGTGCGGTACTAATTTATTAACTTAATTTTGTGGTTTATTTAACGCCCTAATAGGAACCGTTAACAATGATGAAGCGTTTTTCTATCCTGCTGAGCCTCCTCCTTATCGTGACACGATCGCGCGGGTAGGCTGTGGAAGAAAAATAACCACAACGAGATATCAGAAACCCGCACACAGATGCGGGTTTTTTTATACCTAAAATACCGGAAGAAAACGATTAACAGTGTGGTAAACACACAAGTCAGGAAGGAAGCAAACATGAACGATCAAGTCATTATTTTCGACACCACATTGCGTGATGGCGAACAAGCGTTGTCAGCAAGCTTGACAGTTAAAGAGAAACTGCAGATTGCCTATGCGCTAGAAAGGCTAGGTGTTGATGTAATTGAAGCGGGGTTTCCCGTCTCATCTCCTGGTGACTTCGAATCCGTGCAGACCATAGCTAAACACGTAAAAGACAGCCGAGTCTGTGCGTTAGCACGTGCCGTTACGAAAGACATTGACGCTGCAGGTGAAGCGTTAAAAATCGCTGATCAATTCCGTATTCATACCTTCATTTCTACTTCCACCGTTCACGTCCAAGACAAACTACGCCGCAGTTATGATGACGTTGTCGAGATGGCAGTCAAAGCGGTAAAACACGCCCGTCGCTACACTGATGATGTCGAATTTTCCTGTGAAGATGCTGGCCGTACCCCAATTGACAATTTATGCCGCATGGTTGAGGCCGCTATCAACGCTGGTGCTAACACGATAAACATTCCTGATACCGTTGGTTACACAGTGCCAAACGAGTTTGGCGGAATTATCCAAACTCTGTTTGATCGTGTTCCAAATATTGATAAAGCCATTATTTCTGTTCACTGTCACGATGACTTAGGTATGTCAGTCGCTAACTCAATTGCAGCTGTTCAAGCAGGCGCACGACAAATTGAGGGTACGATCAATGGTATTGGTGAACGAGCGGGGAACTGCTCCCTAGAAGAGATCGCGATGATTATCAAGACTCGTCAGGAATTCTTGGGTGTTCGCACTGGTCTTAAGCATGATGAGATTCATCGCACCAGTAAATTGGTCAGTCAGTTATGTAACATGCCAATCCAAAGCAACAAGGCAATTGTTGGTGCCAACGCATTCAGTCACTCTTCAGGCATCCACCAAGATGGCATGCTAAAGAACAAAAACACTTACGAAATCATGACCCCAGAGTCAATCGGTCTGAAAAATCAAGCGTTGAACTTAACCAGCCGCAGTGGACGTGCTGCAGTGAAAAGCCATATGGATAGCATGGGCTACAAAGAAGACGAGTACAACTTGGATGCGCTATACGAAGACTTCTTGAAACTGGCTGACCGCAAAGGCCAAGTCTTTGACTACGATTTAGAAGCGCTAATGCACTTTTCTAACTTGCGTGAAGAAGACGATTTCTACAAATTGAACTACCTAAGCGTTCAGTCAGGTAGCGTCATGGCAACCACAAGTATTAAACTGCAATGTGGTGATAAAGAGACGTCTGAAGCTGCGGTAGGGAACGGCCCTGTTGACGCGCTTTACCAGTGTATCTATCGCGTCACCGGATATGATATCGTGCTAGACAAGTTTGATTTAACAGCGAAAGGCGAAGGTGAAGACGGGCTTGGTCAAGCTGATATTATCGCCAACTACAAAGGTCGTAAATACCATGGTACTGGTGTATCAACAGACATCGTAGAAGCTTCTGGTCAAGCACTACTGCACGTAATCAACAGCATTCACCGTGCAGATAAGATTGCCGAAATCAAACAGCAAAAAATCGCAACAGTATAAATAGACTCTAGGGATGCGAGTCATCTCTGGAACAAAAGATATAAAGATTAAAGGATTACCATGACAGACAAATCTTACAATATTGCCGTTCTACCAGGAGACGGCATTGGCCCAGAAGTAATGCAGCAAGCACACAAAGTGCTAGACGCCATCGAAAAGAAACACGGTATTGCTTTCTCTCGCAACCAACACGATGTGGGTGGTATTGCCATCGACAACCATGGTTGCCCACTACCAGACAGCACAGTAAAAGCCTGTGAAGAAGCAGATGCAGTACTATTCGGCTCAGTCGGCGGCCCTAAGTGGGAACATTTACCGCCAAATGATCAGCCTGAACGTGGTGCTCTTTTACCTCTGCGTAAGCACTTTCAGTTGTTCTGTAACTTGCGCCCAGCCCAAATTCACAAAGGCCTAGAAGCTTTCTCACCTCTACGTGCAGATATTTCTGGCAATGGCTTTGATATCGTCGTGGTACGTGAATTGACAGGTGGTATCTACTTCGGCCAACCAAAAGGTCGTGAAGGCGAAGGAGCGAATGAAAAAGCATTTGATACCGAGATTTATCACCGTTTTGAAATTGAGCGCATCGCTAAAATAGCGTTCGAATCAGCGCGCTTACGTCGCAAAAAAGTGTGCTCTATCGATAAAGCGAACGTCCTACAGAGCTCTATCCTGTGGCGTGAAGTGGTCGAAGAAGTGGCGAAAAGCTATCCAGATGTCGAGCTGTCACACATGTACATCGATAACGCGACCATGCAGCTAATCAAAGATCCTGCGCAGTTTGACGTCATGCTGTGTTCAAACATCTTCGGCGACATCATCTCTGACGAATGTGCAATGATCACTGGTTCTATGGGCATGTTACCTTCTGCCAGCTTGAACGAAAGCCAATTTGGCTTGTATGAACCAGCAGGTGGCAGTGCACCAGACATCGCAGGTAAAAACATCGCAAACCCTGTTGCACAGATTCTTTCTGCTGCACTAATGCTGCGTTACAGCCTAGGTGAAGAAGCTGCTGCACAAGATATTGAAGCAGCAGTATCTAAAGCACTGTCTGCTGGAGAGCTGACCGCCGACCTAGCAGGTGACAATCCAGCCCTTTCGACATCAGAAATGGGCGATAAAATCGCTGAGTATATTTTAAATTCATAATAATTATTCGCACCTGATAAGCCGTTGTCAGGTGCTATACACGGGATAGTAATAATGGGCAAAACACTGTATGAGAAAGTCTACGATGCACACGTTGCCGTAGCCGCCGAGGGTGAGAACCCAATTTTGTATATCGATCGCCACTTGGTACACGAAGTGACTTCACCTCAGGCCTTCGATGGCCTGCGTGAAAAAGGTCGTCAAGTGCGTCAGGTCAGCAAGACCTTTGCTACTATGGACCACAACGTTTCCACCACTACTAAAGATATCAATGCATCTGGTGAGATGGCACGTATTCAGATGGAAACGCTGTCAAAGAACTGTGAAGAGTTTGGTGTCACTCTTTACGACATTAACCACAAATACCAAGGTATCGTGCATGTAATGGGCCCAGAGCTGGGTATTACCTTACCTGGCATGACGATCGTTTGTGGTGACTCTCACACAGCCACTCACGGTGCGTTTGGCTCATTAGCTTTTGGCATCGGTACTTCTGAAGTTGAGCACGTTTTAGCGACTCAAACGCTAAAGCAGGCACGAGCCAAAACGATGAAGATTGAGGTGAAAGGTAAGGTTACCCCTGGCATCACAGCGAAAGATATCGTTTTAGCCATCATTGGTGAGACAACAGCAGCTGGCGGTACGGGCTATGTAGTTGAGTTCTGTGGTGAAGCAATTACTGATCTAACGATGGAAGGTCGTATGACAGTGTGTAATATGGCTATTGAGCTTGGTGCCAAGGCGGGTCTAATCGCACCTGATGAAACCACGTTCGAATACATCAAAGGCCGCAAATTCGCACCTCAAGGAGATGATTTGGAAGCAGCTATTGAGTACTGGTCTTCACTCAAAACTGATGAAGATGCAGAGTTTGATGCAGTCGTCACTCTAAATGCTGCGGAAATCAAGCCTCAGGTGACTTGGGGTACAAACCCTGGTCAGGTAATCGCCGTTGATCAACCTATCCCAGCACCAGAAAGCTTTGCAGATCCTGTCGAGAAAGCATCAGCAGAAAAAGCATTGGCGTATATGGGGCTAGAAGCTGGCAAAGCACTATCAGATTACAAAGTCGATAAGGTATTTGTTGGTTCTTGTACTAACTCTCGTATCGAAGACATGCGCGCGGCTGCACAGGTAGCAAAAGGCCGTAAAGTTGCAGACAACGTGCAAGCTCTTATCGTACCAGGCTCTGAGCAAGTCAAAGCGCAAGCAGAAGCAGAAGGCTTAGACATCATCTTTAAAGAAGCGGGCTTTGAATGGCGCCTTCCTGGCTGTTCAATGTGCTTGGCGATGAACAACGATCGCTTAGGTCCACACGAACGTTGCGCATCAACTTCAAACCGTAACTTTGAAGGCCGCCAAGGTCGTGATGGCCGTACCCATTTAGTAAGTCCTGCGATGGCAGCAGCGGCAGCAATTGCTGGTCACTTTGTAGATATTCGTGAGTTGGACTAAGGAGAGAACAGATGTCAGGTTTTAAACAACACACAGGCTTAGTCGTTCCTCTAGATGCCGCGAACGTCGATACTGATGCCATTATCCCTAAACAATTCCTACAAAAAGTTTCTCGCTTGGGTTTTGGTAAACACCTATTCCATGATTGGCGCTTCCTAGATGATGCAGGTGAGCAGCCAAACCCAGAGTTTGTAATGAATGCACCTCGTTATCAAGGTGCCTCTATCCTACTCGCTCGCGAAAACTTTGGCTGTGGTTCATCACGTGAACACGCTCCATGGGCACTGGCAGACTATGGCATCAAGGCGATGATCGCGCCAAGCTTTGCCGATATTTTCTATGGCAACTCAATCAACAACCAAATGGTACCGGTTCGTCTCACAGAGCAAGAAGTCGATGAAATCTTCCAATTTGTAGAGGCAAATGAAGGGGCACAGGTTGAGGTCGACTTAGAAGCCAACCGAGTTCGCGCAAACGGTAAAGAGTATTCATTTGAGATCGACGAATTCCGTCGTCACTGCTTGCTAAATGGCTTGGACAACATCGGTTTGACACTACAGCACGAAGATAAAATTGCCGCTTATGAAGCCAAGATTCCAAGCTTCCTAAAGTAAGCTAAGTTAACACTCTATTAAACAAAAGGTTGGCCACGGCTAACCTTTTTTTTGGGGCGCTGAAACAAACTTGCTTTTCGCTAGGTCTAGTAGTTAGACCAATCGCATTAATTAGATGTTCAGAAAATTGCGTAGGGAAAACCGCTTAGAACAAGGCAAAGATTGCAGCTAGCTAGTTGTTCTACCTACAAAATCTTTAACGCAGTTATCAGCGGTTTTAACAAGCAAGAATGATAAGATAATTGGTGTGATTGGTATCAAAACACTTTTACAAAGGACTTAACCTGATGATGCGTATTATTACTTTGCTACTGACTCTTATCTCGTTTCATTCATTTGCCGCACCAAAATCAGAGCTTTGGCCTTTTTGGCAGCAATCAAATCAAAGTAATACCACCGCGATTTCTCATCAGGACTGGCAATCTTTTCTAGATAGCTACTTGGTCAAAGATGGCGACAATACCCTAGTGAAATACGGTTCTGTTTCACCTAGAGATAAGCAAAACCTAAAGCAGTATATAGCGACACTAGCGGCTATTGATCCTAGAGAGCACTCCTCAAGTGAACAGTACGCTTATTGGATCAATCTTTATAATGCAATTACTGTCAACTTGATCCTTGATGACTACCCAGTCAAGTCAATCACTAAGCTAGGTGGACTATTTAGTTTTGGTCCATGGGGAGATGAAGTGGTTACAATCGCCGGTAAGAAGCTCACTCTCAATGATATTGAACACCGCATTCTTCGCCCAATTTGGAATGACCCTCGTACTCACTATGCGGTGAACTGTGCCAGCTTAGGTTGTCCAAATCTACAAACCCGAGCTTTTACTGCTGATAATACCGAGCAACTCTTAGAGCAAGCAGCTAAAGAGTTTATTAACAGTAATAAAGGCGTCCTTCAATTAAAAGGCAAGACTCAGCTTTCTTCCATTTATGATTGGTTTGCAGAGGACTTTGGGAACAAACAAGAATTAATTCAACACCTAGCTAAATATCGCCCAGAATTAGCAAATCTAAACGGCAAATTTAGTTATGAGTACGACTGGGATTTGAATGATAAGGAATAGCGGAAAGAGGATGAGGGATGCGGGATGCGGGAACGGGCTTCGCCCTACGGAAAACTGGAAAACTGGAA
>NZ_JXXU01000024.1 GCF_000967495.1 Vibrio neptunius
TCGACTAATTCTTAGGAATTGCTGAAGACTTCTGAAAAATCTTTGAATAAGATTTGACGAACCAGTAGCAAAAAGGGCATCATTTGATGCCCTTTTTCTGCACTAAATTTAATGTTTGTTCATTTTATCGTCCAAACAAATAGTAAGCAGAATTCTTTGTCCGAGAGGTTGCTTCTTGGTCATTTAGAAAGAGTACGTCAATCGAGTTAAGGTTGTCGTTTCATGGATTTGCCCTGCAACAGCGGGGTTGTTGTCTGTATGTAAGACTTGTGACAGGTTTGGTTTTATGAAAGCAAATAATGCTGAAACTCCTGAAAGCTCAAATGGCGCAGATTTCTTCAAGTGGATTGTCACTTTTGTTCTGCTAGTTGCCGCTGTTGTGGGTAATTACCTGTATGGTGAAATGTCTGTAGTGATTCGCGCTGCAGGTGTTGTTGTACTGATTGCTGCGGCACTTGGTGCTGCTGCTACAACAACAAAAGGTAAAGCTGCGATTGAGTTCGCTAAAGAATCTCGTATGGAAGTTCGCAAAGTGGTTTGGCCAACACGCCAAGAAACTATGCAAACTACTTTGATCGTTTTAGCTGTAAGTATAGTAATGGCTCTAGCACTTTGGGGCATCGACGGCATTATGGTTCGTCTTGTCAACTTTGTGACTGGGGTATAGAGGGTTTTAATTCATGAGTGAAGCTCCCAAAAAACGTTGGTATGTAGTGCAAGCCTTCTCTGGATTTGAAGGCCGTGTAGCGCAGTCTCTTCGCGAGCATATCAAAATGCATGGCATGGAAGAGCTATTTGGTGAAGTTCTCGTCCCTACTGAAGAAGTAGTGGAAATGCGTGCAGGCCAACGTCGAAAGTCTGAGCGTAAGTTCTTCCCAGGTTACGTCCTCGTTCAAATGATTATGAACGATGAATCATGGCACTTAGTACGTAGTGTGCCGCGTGTCATGGGCTTCATTGGTGGTACCTCTGACCGTCCAGCTCCTATCACTGATAAAGAAGCTGATGCTATCCTCAACCGTCTTGAGAAAGCGAGTGAGTCTCCTCGTCCACGTACTATGTACGAAGCGGGCGAAGTGGTGCGTGTTACTGACGGTCCATTTGCTGACTTCAACGGTACAGTTGAAGAAGTGGATTATGAGAAGAGCCGCATGAAAGTGTCTGTATCGATCTTTGGTCGAGCAACACCAGTTGAGCTTGAATTTGGTCAGGTTGAAAAACTGGACTAATACTCTGATTTAAAGAGTATAAAAAATCACCTTTTAAGGGTTGTGCAAGGCGCGAATTATGACTATAATTTCGCGCCTTATTATTTTGGATGAAACGCAAGTTTTAATCCAGAATGAAAAGTATTTATATCAACGGGGAGCTGATCAGTTGGTTAGCGTTAGTACCCAAAATTAGGAATAATCATGGCTAAGAAAGTTGAAGCTTACATCAAGCTGCAAGTTGCTGCTGGTATGGCAAACCCAAGTCCACCAGTTGGTCCTGCTCTAGGTCAACACGGTGTAAACATCATGGAATTCTGTAAAGCGTTTAACGCGAAAACAGAATCTATCGAGAAAGGTCTACCGACTCCTGTTGTTATCACTGTATACAACGACCGTTCTTTCACGTTCATCACTAAGACTCCACCTGCTGCAGTTCTTCTTAAGAAAGCGGCTGGCGTTAAGTCTGGTTCAGGTCGTCCAAACACTGAAAAAGTGGGTACAGTAACTGACGCTCAAATCCAAGAAATCGCAGAAACTAAAGCTGCTGATATGACTGGTGCTGACATCGAAGCAATGAAGCGTTCAATCGCTGGTACTGCTCGTTCAATGGGCCTAGTGGTAGAGGGTTAATAAGATGGCTAAACTAACTAAGCGCATGCGCGTTATCCGCGAAAAAGTTGACGTAACTAAAGAATACGAAATCAACGAAGCTGTAGCTCTTCTTCAAGAACTAGCGACTGCTAAATTCGTTGAGTCTGTAGACGTTGCTGTTAACCTAGGCATCGATGCTCGTAAATCTGACCAGAACGTACGTGGTGCAACTGTACTACCTCACGGTACTGGCCGCGAAATCCGCGTTGCAGTGTTCACTCAAGGTGCAAACGCTGAAGCAGCTAAAGAAGCTGGCGCAGACATCGTTGGTATGGAAGATCTTGCTGAGCAAGTTAAGAAAGGCGAAATGAACTTCGACGTAGTTGTTGCTTCTCCAGATGCAATGCGCGTTGTAGGTCAACTAGGTACTATCCTAGGTCCTCGCGGTCTAATGCCAAACCCTAAAGTTGGTACTGTAACTCCTAACGTTGCTGAAGCTGTTAAAAATGCTAAAGCTGGTCAGGTTCGTTACCGTAACGACAAGAACGGCATCATCCACACTACTATCGGTAAAGCAAACTTCTCTGCTGAGCAGATCAAAGAGAACCTAGAAGCACTTCTAGTGGCTCTGAAGAAAGCTAAGCCGTCTTCTGCTAAGGGTACATTCCTGCAGAAAGTAAGCATCTCTACTACTATGGGTGCTGGTGTTGCTGTTGATCAGGCTAGCCTGAACACTCTAGCAAGCTAATATATTTGCTTGGGCGTGAAATTTGTGTATAATTTCGCGCCTAATATTTGTGGTTGGGGCTGAACTTTGGTTCTGTAAGAATTAATACCCAGTCTCCGTCCAAGACCGTAGGTGTCTGAGTTTGTTTAACAAATGATGACTTAATTATCCTACGTAGATGGTGCCCGAACTGACAGAAAGCTCTATGTAAATAGTTACCTTTCTTCTGGGAAGCACCTCAATAACTCTCACTGTCGTGATGATAGTGAGTGGTGTAACGACAACCAGGAGTAAATCCAAGATGGCTTTAAACCTTCAAGACAAAAAAGCAATTGTTGCTGAAGTCAACGAAGCTGCCAGTGGTGCACTTTCTGCAGTTGTAGCTGACTCTCGTGGCGTTGAAGTGGGCGCGATGACTTCTCTACGTAAACAAGCTCGTGAAGCGGGTGTTTATGTACGAGTTGTTCGTAACACACTTATGCGTCGTGCGGTTGAAGGTACTGACTACGAGTGTCTAACAGACACTTTCACTGGTCCTACTCTAATCGCATTCTCTAACGAGCACCCAGGTGCTGCAGCGCGTCTTTTCAAAGACTTCGCTAAAGAGAACACTGACTTCGAGATCAAAGCTGCTGCATTTGAAGGCGCGCTAACTGACGCTGAAGTACTAGCGACACTACCAACTTACGACGAAGCTATTGCACGCCTAATGATGTGCATGAAAGAAGCTTCTGCTGGCAAGCTGGTTCGCACTATCGCTGCACTACGCGATCAAAAAGAAGAAGCTGCGGCGTAAGCCTTGCTTTTTACTGGTTGCTAATTAAACTTATTGTTGATTTTAAAAGAGAATTGTTATGTCTATTACTAACGAGCAAATCCTAGACGCAGTTGCAGAAATGTCTGTAATGCAAGTTGTTGAACTAATCGAAGCAATGGAAGAGAAATTCGGTGTTTCTGCTGCTGCTGCTGTTGTAGCTGGCGGCGCTGCTGGTGGCGAAGCTGCTGCTGAGCAAACTGAATTCGACGTAATCCTAGAATCTGCTGGCGGTAACAAAGTTGCTGTAATCAAAGCAGTACGTGGCGCAACTGGCCTAGGTCTTAAAGAAGCTAAAGCTCTAGTAGACGGCGCACCTGCACCTCTAAAAGAAGGCATCGAGAAAGATGAAGCTGAAGCTCTTAAAGCTCAGCTAGAAGAAGCTGGTGCAAGTGTTACTGTTAAGTAATTATTGCATAGTTTCTTAGCCTAACGGCTAATGGCTGGTGGTTTTATAACCACCGGCCTTTTTGCGCTGTAGGGGTTGGGTGATTTTTCCGCTGTTTGAGCACCCAGGTTCCTAGCAAAAAACATTTCATTAGTTCTTAATGAAATGTCACTACAATCAAACAGGTGTTAGTCACTGTCTCATAACGATTGGAGACAGTTTGGGTCACTTATCAGCGAGCTGAGGAACCCCATGGTTTACTCTTATACCGAGAAAAAGCGCATCCGTAAGGACTTTGGTACTCGTCCACAAGTGTTGGACATTCCATACCTGCTATCGATCCAGCTCGATTCGTTCGAAAAATTCATCGAACAGGATCCTGAAGGTCAATACGGTCTTGAAGCTGCTTTCCGTTCTGTATTTCCAATTCAGAGCTACAACGGCAATTCCGAGCTGCAATACGTTAGCTACCGTCTTGGTGAGCCAGTTTTTGACGTTAAAGAATGTCAAATTCGCGGCGTAACTTACTCAAAACCACTTCGCGTAAAACTACGCCTAGTTATCTTTGATAAAGACGCGCCAGCAGGTACTGTAAAAGACATTAAAGAACAAGAAGTCTACATGGGCGAAATTCCGCTTATGACAGACAATGGTACCTTCGTTATCAATGGTACCGAGAGGGTTATCGTATCCCAGCTGCACAGAAGCCCAGGTGTATTCTTCGACAGCGATAAAGGTAAGACCCACTCTTCAGGTAAAGTTCTATATAACGCACGTATCATTCCTTACCGTGGTTCATGGCTTGATTTCGAGTTTGATCCTAAGGATAACCTATACGTACGTATTGACCGCCGTCGTAAGCTACCAGCATCTATCATTCTTCGCGCACTAGGTAAGACGACAGAAGAGATCCTGGACATCTTCTTTGAGAAGGTGAACTTCGAGGTTAAAGATCAAACTCTACTTATGGAGTTGGTTCCTGATCGTCTACGTGGTGAAACTGCGTCATTCGATATCGAAGCAAACGGCAAGACTTACGTTGAAACAGGTCGTCGTGTAACGGCACGCCATATCCGTCAGCTTGAAAAAGATGGCGTTGAGCATATCGAAGTACCAGTAGAGTACATCGTAGGCAAAGTGTCTTCGAAAGACTACATCAACGAAGCGACTGGCGAGATCATCGTTGCAGCTAACCAAGAAATCAGTCTTGAAGCGCTAGCTAACCTATCTCAGGCAGGCCATAAAGCTCTAGAAGTTCTATTTACGAACGACCTAGACCACGGTCCATTCATGTCAGACACACTACGCATCGACAGCACGGTTGATCGTATTTCTGCATTGGTAGAAATCTACCGCATGATGCGCCCTGGTGAGCCACCAACGAAAGAAGCTGCTGAAGCACTATTCGAAAGCCTATTCTTCTCAGAAGAGCGTTACGATCTATCGACTGTTGGTCGTATGAAGTTCAACAGCTCTATCGAACGTGAAGATGCTCAAGAGCAAGGTACACTTGACGAAACTGATATCGTTGAAGTGATGAAGAAGCTTATCGCTATCCGTAACGGCATCGGTGAAGTGGACGATATCGACCACCTAGGTAACCGTCGTATCCGTTCAGTTGGTGAAATGGCAGAAAACCAATTCCGCGTTGGTCTAGTACGTGTTGAACGTGCTGTTAAAGAGCGTCTAAGCCTTGGTGATCTTGATGCAATCATGCCTCAAGACCTAATCAACGCTAAGCCTATCTCTGCTGCGGTTAAAGAATTCTTTGGCTCTTCACAGCTTTCACAGTTTATGGACCAAAACAACCCACTATCAGAAGTAACGCACAAGCGTCGTATTTCTGCATTGGGTCCTGGTGGTCTTACTCGTGAACGCGCTGGTTTCGAAGTACGTGACGTACACGTAACTCACTACGGTCGTCTATGTCCGATCGAAACACCTGAAGGTCCAAACATCGGTCTGATCAACTCTCTATCTGCGTTTGCGCGTTGTAACGAGTACGGTTTCCTAGAGACACCATACCGTCGCGTAGTAGATGGCGTAGTAACAGACGAAGTCGATTACCTATCTGCTATTCAGGAAGGTCAGTACGTTATCGCTCAGGCGAACACGGTACTTTCTGAACAAGGCACATTCTCTGAAGAGCTAATCACAGCTCGTCAGAAAGGTGAATCTGGCCTACACCCACGCGAACATGTTGACTACATGGACGTTGCAACTAACCAGGTTGTATCTATCGCTGCATCGCTTATCCCGTTCCTAGAACACGATGATGCGAACCGTGCATTGATGGGTGCGAACATGCAACGTCAGGCAGTTCCAACACTTAAGGCTGACAAGCCTCTAGTTGGTACTGGTATCGAGCGTAACATCGCAGTTGACTCTGGTGTTACAGCGGTAGCGAAACGTGGTGGTGTAATCCAGTCTGTAGATGCTTCTCGTATCGTTGTTAAAGTTAACGAAGACGAGCTGATCCCTGGTGAAGCAGGTATCGATATCTACAACCTAACTAAATACACTCGTTCTAACCAAAATACGTGTATCAACCAGCGTCCATGTGTGATGCCGGGTGAACCAGTTGCACGTGGTGACGTTCTTGCTGATGGTCCTTCAACAGACCTTGGTGAGCTAGCACTTGGTCAGAACATGCGTATCGCATTCATGCCTTGGAACGGCTACAACTTCGAAGACTCGATCTTAGTATCTGAGCGCGTAGTTCAAGAAGACCGTTTCACTACGATCCACATTCAAGAGCTATCTTGTGTGGCGCGTGATACTAAGCTTGGTGCTGAAGAAATCACAGCTGATATTCCAAACGTAGGTGAGTCTGCTCTGTCTAAACTAGACGAGTCAGGTATCGTTTACATCGGTGCGGAAGTGAAAGGCGGTGACATCCTTGTAGGTAAAGTAACGCCTAAAGGTGAAACTCAGCTAACTCCTGAAGAGAAGCTACTACGTGCTATCTTCGGTGAGAAAGCGTCAGACGTTAAAGACACGTCTCTACGCGTACCAAACTCAGTTTCAGGTACTATCATCGACGTTCAAGTATTTACTCGTGACGGTGTTGAAAAAGACAAACGTGCACTTGAAATCGAACAGATGCAGCTTAAAGAAGCGAAGAAAGACCTTACTGAAGAATTCCAGATTCTTGAGGGTGGCCTTCTAAACCGTGTTAAAGCTGTACTAATCGACGGTGGTTACACTGAAGCTAAACTAGATGCAATCGATCGTAAGAAGTGGCTAGAACTAACGCTTGAAGACGATGCTCAACAGACTCAGCTAGAGCAACTAGCAGAGCAGTACGACGAGCTACGTGCAGACTTCGATAAGAAGTTTGAAACTAAGCGTCGTAAGATCACACAAGGTGATGATCTAGCACCTGGCGTACTGAAGATCGTTAAGGTTTACCTAGCGGTTAAACGTCGTATCCAGCCTGGTGATAAGATGGCGGGTCGTCACGGTAACAAGGGTGTAATCTCTAAGATCAACCCTGTTGAAGACATGCCTTACGATGAGAAAGGTCAGCCGGTTGACATCGTACTTAACCCACTGGGTGTACCTTCGCGTATGAACATCGGTCAGATCCTAGAAGTACACTTAGGTCTGGCAGCGAAAGGTATCGGTGACAAGATCAACCAGATGGTGAAAGAGCAGCAAGAGCTAGCTAAGTTCCGTGACTTCCTACAGAAAGTTTACGACCTTGGTGATACTCGTCAGAAAGTAGACGTTGCGTCTCTATCTGATGACGAAGTTCGCACGCTGATCAAGAACCTACGTGGTGGTCTACCGATCGCGACTCCAGTATTTGACGGTGCTTCTGAGCAGTCAATCAAAGAGCTATTGAAACTAGGTGACCTACCAGAATCTGGTCAGCTAACGCTGTTTGATGGTCGCACAGGTGATGCGTTTGAGCGTCCTGTAACTGTTGGTTACATGTACATGCTGAAACTGAACCACCTTGTTGATGACAAGATGCACGCTCGTTCAACTGGTTCGTACAGCCTAGTAACTCAGCAACCACTTGGTGGTAAAGCTCAGTTCGGTGGTCAGCGTTTCGGTGAGATGGAAGTATGGGCACTGGAAGCATACGGTGCTGCTTACACGCTTCAAGAAATGCTAACAGTTAAGTCGGATGACGTTAACGGCCGTACTAAGATGTACAAGAACATCGTAGATGGCAACCACAGCATGGAACCTGGCATGCCAGAGTCGTTCAACGTACTGTTGAAAGAGATTCGCTCGCTAGGTATCAACATCGAGCTAGAAGACGAAGAGTAATCCCTTCTTTCTTAATTGAGAAAAGCGATTATTTGGTAGAAGGTGCTCACTTTTGCGGGTGAGCTCCTTTTAACTCCTTACAGGAGCTGATTGTGAAAGACTTATTAAACTTTCTAAAAGCGCAGCATAAGACCGAAGAATTTGATGCAATCAAAATCGGTCTATCTTCACCAGACATGATCCGTTCATGGTCTTTCGGTGAAGTTAAAAAACCTGAAACGATCAACTATCGTACGTTCAAGCCTGAACGTGATGGTCTGTTCTGTGCGCGTATCTTTGGTCCAGTAAAAGACTACGAATGTCTTTGTGGCAAGTACAAGCGTCTGAAACACCGTGGCGTAATCTGTGAGAAGTGTGGCGTTGAAGTTACACAAACTAAAGTTCGTCGTGACCGTATGGGCCACATCGAGCTTGCATCACCAGTTGCTCACATCTGGTTCCTAAAATCGCTACCGTCTCGTATCGGTCTACTCATGGATATCCCTCTACGTGATATCGAACGTGTTCTTTACTTCGAAATGTACGTAGTAACTGAACCAGGTATGACTGATCTAGAAAAATCTCAGATGCTTACTGAAGAAGAGTATCTGGATCGTCTAGAAGAGTGGGGTGATGAATTCACGGCTAAGATGGGTGCAGAAGCGATCAAAGACCTACTTGCGTCTATGGATCTGCCTGCTGAAATCGAAGAGATGCGTGAAGAGCTTCAGTCTACTAACTCAGAGACTAAGCGTAAGAAGATCACTAAGCGTCTGAAGCTAGTTGAAGCGTTTGTTCAATCTGGTAACAACCCAGAGTGGATGATCCTGACTGTGCTTCCGGTACTTCCGCCAGATCTACGTCCTCTAGTACCACTAGATGGCGGTCGCTTTGCGACTTCTGATCTGAACGACCTATACCGTCGCGTAATCAACCGTAACAACCGTTTGAAGCGTCTACTAGAGCTAGCTGCTCCGGACATCATCGTACGTAACGAAAAACGTATGCTGCAAGAGTCTGTTGATGCACTTCTAGATAACGGTCGTCGCGGTCGTGCGATCACGGGTTCGAATAAGCGTCCTCTGAAATCTCTTGCTGATATGATCAAGGGTAAACAAGGTCGTTTCCGTCAGAACCTTCTAGGTAAGCGTGTAGACTACTCTGGCCGTTCTGTAATCACAGTAGGTCCATACCTTCGTCTGCACCAGTGTGGTCTTCCTAAGAAGATGGCACTTGAGCTATTCAAACCATTCATCTACAGCAAGCTAGAGACTCGTGGTCTTGCGACTACAATCAAAGCTGCTAAGAAGATGGTAGAGCGCGAAGAAGCGATCGTTTGGGATATCCTGGACGAAGTCATCCGTGAACACCCAGTACTATTGAACCGTGCACCTACACTTCACCGTCTAGGTATCCAGGCGTTCGAACCAGTACTAATCGAAGGTAAAGCGATTCAGCTGCACCCACTAGTGTGTGCGGCGTACAACGCGGACTTCGATGGTGACCAAATGGCGGTTCACGTGCCTCTAACTCTAGAAGCACAGCTTGAAGCTCGTACTCTGATGATGTCGACAAACAACATTCTGTCGCCAGCGTCAGGTGATCCGATCATCGTACCTTCTCAGGACGTTGTATTGGGTCTTTACTACATGACTCGTGACAAGATCAACGTGAAAGGCGAAGGTATGTACCTTGCTAGCCCAGCTGAAGCTGAGAAAGCATATCGTACTAAGTCTGCAGAGCTGCATGCTCGCGTTAAAGTTCGTATCACTGAGACTGTAAAAGACGAAGATGGCAACAGCACAACTGAGACTAAGCTGGTTGATACCACTATCGGTCGTGCAATGCTATGGCAAATCGTGCCTGATGGCCTTCCGTACAGCATCGTTAACCAAAAGCTGGGTAAGAAGCAAATCTCTCACCTACTTAACGAGGCTTACCGTAAGCTAGGTCTAAAAGACACTGTCATCTTCGCTGACCAAATCATGTACACAGGTTTCGCTTACGCGGCACTTTCTGGTGTATCTGTTGGTATCGACGACATGGTTGTTCCAGCAGCTAAGTACACTGAGATCGAAGAAGCGGAAGCAGAAGTTCGCGAAATCCAAGAACAGTACCAATCCGGTCTTGTAACAGCGGGCGAGCGCTACAATAAAGTGATCGATATTTGGGCATCGACCAACGATCGCGTAGCGAAGTTGATGATGGAAAACCTCTCTTCTGAAGCTGTTGTTAACCGCGACGGTGAAGAAGAGCAGCAAGAATCGTTCAATAGCATCTACATGATGGCCGACTCGGGCGCACGTGGTTCTGCTGCTCAGATTCGTCAGCTTGCAGGTATGCGTGGTCTGATGGCCCGTCCAGATGGTTCAATCATCGAAACGCCGATCACTGCGAACTTTAAAGAAGGTCTAAACGTACTTCAGTACTTTATCTCAACGCACGGTGCTCGTAAGGGTCTTGCGGATACAGCATTGAAAACAGCGAACTCGGGTTACCTAACTCGTCGTCTAGTAGACGTTGCTCAAGACGTTGTTGTACACGAGCATGACTGTGGCACCCATGAAGGTGTTGACATGATGCCGCACATCGAAGGTGGTGACGTTAAAGTTGCACTTTCTGAGCTGGCTCTTGGTCGTGTAGTTGCAGAAGACGTACTGAAGCCAGGTACTGAAGATGTACTGATCCCACGTAACACTCTAATTGATGAGAAGTGGTGTCAGATCATGGAAGAGAACTCAGTTGACCGCATGAAAGTGCGCTCTGTAGTTACCTGTGATGCAGACTTCGGTTGTTGTGCTCAGTGTTACGGTCGTGACCTAGCACGTGGTCACCTAGTGAACCAAGGTGAAGCAGTTGGCGTTATCGCTGCTCAGTCTATCGGTGAGCCGGGTACACAGCTTACGATGCGTACGTTCCACATCGGTGGTGCGGCATCTACTGCAGCAGCAGAGAACAGCATCCAAGCTAAGACGACTGGTACAGTTAAGCTACACAACGCTAAATTCGTTATCAACAAAGATAAGAAGCTTGTAATCACTTCTCGTGCTTCAGAGCTGACTATCATTGACGAATTTGGTCGTACTAAAGAGAAACACAAACTACCTTACGGTTCTCTACTATCTAAAGGCGACAACGACGCAGTTGAAGCTGGTGAAACAGTAGCGAACTGGGAAGCGCACACTATGCCAATCATCACTGAAGTGGCAGGTCGCATCCAGTTTGTGGACATGATCGATGGCGTGACAGTTTCTCGTCAAACAGATGATCTAACAGGTCTATCTTCAAGCGAAGTAACTGAAGCAGCAGCTCGCCCAGCAGCAGGTAAAGATATGCGTCCAGCTATCAAACTTGTTGATGCGGCAGGTAACGACGTAATGATCCCTGGTACTGAAATGCCAGCTCACTACTTCCTACCTGGTAAAGCGATTGTAAACATCGAAGACGGCGCTGAAGTAGGCGTGGGTGATACTCTATCTCGTATCCCTCAGAAATCTGGCGGTAACAAAGATATCACTGGTGGTCTACCACGCGTAGCTGACCTATTCGAAGCTCGTAAGCCGAAAGAGCCTGCGATTCTTGCTGAGCACACAGGTACTGTAAGCTTCGGTAAAGAAACGAAAGGTAAGCGTCGTCTAGTCATCACTCGTGAAGGCGGCGACGCATACGAAGAGATGATTCCTAAGCATCGTCAGCTTAACGTATTCGAAGGCGAGAAAGTTGAACGTGGTGACGTGATCGCAGATGGTCCAGAGTCTCCACATGACATTCTACGTCTACGTGGTATCCACGCTGTGACTCAATACATCGCGAACGAAGTTCAAGAAGTATACCGTCTACAAGGCGTTAAGATTAACGATAAGCACATCGAAACTATCGTTCGTCAGATGCTACGTAAGTGTACAATCACGCACGCTGGTGACTCTACAGAGTTCCTAGTGGGTGAGCAGGTTGAATACGCGAACGTTAAGATTGCTAACCGTCAGCTAGAAGCTGAAGGCAAAGAGCTAGTTCGTTTCGAGCGTGAGCTACTTGGTATTACTAAGGCATCTCTAGCGACCGAATCGTTCATCTCTGCGGCATCGTTCCAGGAAACAACTCGCGTACTAACAGAAGCTGCGGTTTCTGGTAAGCGTGATGAGCTACGTGGTCTGAAAGAAAACGTAATTGTTGGTCGTCTAATCCCAGCAGGTACAGGTTTCGCTTACCACCAAGATCGTCAAGCTAAGCGTGTAGAAGAGCAAGAAGGTCCTTCAGCTGAACAAGCGACTGACAACCTTGCAGCACTACTAAACGCAGGCTTTTCTTCAGAAGAATAAGGCTGCAGACGAGTAATCGCTAGCTAAGAAATGACAAAAGGCACCTTCGGGTGCCTTTTTTGTTTTTGGAGAGCGTGAAGCGGGAGCGGACTTCGTCCTATGGAAAACTGGATCGGGCTTCGCCCTACGAGAACACTGCGTTCCGAGAGTCGAGACTGGACTTTGTCCTTTGAGAGAAGATTGACGTCATACTTCGTCATTCCCTAGACTGACGAAGGAAGGAGTAGGGAATCTCCATAAGTTTTAGACTCGCTTTAAGAGATCCCCAACTCACTCATTCTTCGTTCTTGAGGATGACAGCTTAATTTATTGAAACAAAAAGGGTTGACGCAAAACGCCAACCCTCCAAAATTCTCTAGCTCTCTAGCTCT
>NZ_JXXU01000025.1 GCF_000967495.1 Vibrio neptunius
CGGTCGTTGGATTAGATGAGGCTAAGCTAGTAGAACTGCTTGATTGGCTTGTAGTATCACTGTTGTCATCAAATAGCTGTTGAGCAACTTGCAGCGCGCGTTGATGATTTACAGGCTTAATAAGTTTAGCATTTGTTACATCAGATGAGTTTAAGCTAGTAGAGCTGCTTGATTGGCTTGTAATATCACTGTTGTCATCAAATAGCTGTTGAGCAACTTGAAGCGCGTGTTGATGATTTACAGGCTTAATAGGTTTAGCATTTGTTACATCAGATGAGGCTAAGCTAGTAGAGTTGCTTGATTGGCTTGTGGTATCACTGTTGTCGTCAAATAGCTGTTGAGCGATTTGAAGAGCATGCTCGTGTGAGACCTTGTTTTGATCGAGTTTGATAGGCTCAGCATTTTTCACATTAGACTGACTCAGAGTGTCACTTTCGGAAACATCACCAAGTTGGTCGAGGAAACGATCAAGCATGGATTGATTGTCATCAGACGTCGTTTGAGAATGCTGACTGTTGTGAGAAAGTAAGGCGTCAGATGTGAGGACGACAGAAGACCCAGGAACACGTTTGGTTGGGATTTGGTTATTGTCGTCGAGACTTAGGGTGCGGCTTTTATTACTCTCATGGATGCTTGCCTCGGTGAAAGTCGATTCACTAGGTGTGCCGAATAGTTGCTGAGCAACTTGCAGCGCGCGTTGATGATTTACAGGATTAATAGGCTCAGCATTCGCAACACTCGACTGACTCGATGTACTTGTGACATCGCTGCTGTCATCGTTAAAAACGGGAGCGATAAAAGGAATGACAGGTTCATTTTGAATTGAAGGTCGCGATTGTGAAACAGCTAATTTATTTTCAGCTACATTGAAGCTTTCATGTTCAGAATCAGAAAGCGCTTTGGCAAGATTCAGATCGTGCTGTTCTTGTTGCTGGCGCAAGCTTTCTTGTTCAGAAAGAGACAATGCTTTAGCAAGATTCAGATCGTGCTGTTCTTGTTGCTGGCGCAGGCTTTCTTGTTCGGAAAGAGAAAGTGCTTTGGCAAGATTCAAATCGTGCTCTTCTTGTTGTTGGCGCAGGCTTTCTTGTTCAGAAAGAGAAAGTGCTTTAGCAAGATTAAGATCGTTCTCTTCTTTCAGAGCTTGTTGTTTAGACAGCTCTAATGCTTTAGACAGTTCTAATGCTTTAGACAGTTCTAATGCTTCTCTTAAGTCTCGTTGTTCATTCAGTTGATGATCTGCCGCATTGGCAGCACCAATGCATCCTAATGCGCACAATATCCCTAAAGATATTTTGGACAAAGATAACCTTCCGGTTTTCTTCTGTGAGTGGTGTATATTTTTCATAAACGATTTCAAGCTCTAGTTGATTAAAATGAGCTCAGATTTATAACAAATCACTTTTCGTCAGGGTTCATAAATTGATTTATATTTTTTTTTATTTTTGGGCTTTAGAACGTTTTAGTCTAGACACAGCAAGGGCTTACTAATCTATGATTGATATTTTTAACACTTAATTTCATGTAGATACGTAGCCTTGCTTGTTTTCATTGATGGGGTGAATGAGTGGGTTGACATAGTTAAGGTTGGCAATGGGTTTTTAGGTTTATTTAGGTCCGTTCGGTGTTGAGCAAAGTCAAAAGTATCATTTTTAATGACGGTAATTCTCTGTCATGGATAAATATACGAGTACCAATGAAGGCAAAATTTGGGCATATCGTGGCCTGTGCATTTCTTACCTTGTCTACGTTTATGTTGCTGAACGCTGAGTCGCTACCCTGTTCATCTGTCTAATTTCAGCAAGTAGAGCAAGTCTTTCTGGAGGGAAGTATCTTTGTGTGAAAGGGTGCTACTAAAACAGTGACGCCATATAAAGGGCTTCAATCTAGTAGAAGCAAGGGACTTTAAGCCGACCATGATTTTGGTTCAAAGGTTATTTTCTGCGACATATTAGCAACACAAATACCAAAAAGGCCTGACAGCAAAATTTGCTTTCAGGCCCTTGTATATCTGGCGCTCCCGACAGGATTCGAACCTGTGACCTATCCCTTAGGAGGGGATCGCGCTATCCAGCTGTGCCACGGGAGCTTAGTTTCATGATACTCAATTGAATCAGAATGTTAAACCCTAACTTACTGATTTAAAGCATCTTGTGCATCACATCGCCAATCTGGATACTGCCCGTCAGTTCAGGCTGATCAACGGTCAACTCTGCTTCGTTTTCATACACACGGGAGACTGTGAGAGTAATGTTCGATTCTGTCACCTTATTACGCGGTAAACCGCGTTGGTCTATAAAGGATCCTGTATGCCAAAGTTTGAGCTTATCCCCTTGCTGAACGCCGTGGATACGGCCTAAATCCATAGTAAGGACATTGTCCCACTTTGAAATGATTTCTGGGAGCGTAATTTTACACGATACTTCCGATTCCAAATCTAGCATGATGTTACGGCTGACTCGCAGCATCATATCACCGTATGTTGAGGCCCAGAAACGAGCACTTTTAGTATCGACTTGACTGGTTTTTGGAAATGGCCAGCGCGCCACTTCACGATAATTGCGGTTGTAGACTTCATTACCAGTTTTGCCATCGAATACGGTCATTTCCAGCGCAAACTGACGGTTGATGATATCGTCTCTTAACACCTTCTGCTCAATGGTGGCAGTTAAGTCGGTGATAACGCCACCGATGATGTATTGAGCACCTGTGTCTTGTGCGATCATTTTAAGACGTTCCGGATAACGCTGGCTTATTTGATAGTCTGTGGTACCAACAGAGACAAAACTTGCGGATTGTTGGTCAAGTTGGCGATTGATCACAGTCGCAAAATCGTCCCCCACACTATAAATTTGGCCCATGACGGCCTGTTGAGGTGATTCCACGTCGATATTGCCGACCAGAAACGTTTTTTTGTATTGACTGACATGGCAACCTGTTGCCGATGGGTAGATATCAATACGTGCTTTGACAAACATGACGCCACTGCGGACTTTTTGCTCATCGACCAAAATATAGCGAACTTCGGTATTGCTGAATTGATACTCCTTACGGTCACTTTCGAGCAGCGGTCTTAAGTTTGAAATGCTGCCGATGTCAGCCCCAGAAAAGCTGATGGCTTTATAGATGGCGTCTTCCAAGGCATGAATACGAGCGACCTCTTCAGAGGAAACCACAGTAGCGGTACCCGTCACTTCATACCATCCTGCAGACGCTATAGTCGCGTGAAGCGAAGCGTAAATGGTTGAAATTAGGACAAGAAGTGATTTTTTCATACTCAAATTCCAAGTTGGTTCATTTTTTGCTTGTTCTATCTTAGCTGATTTAGGCATTGCCGTTCTGAATGGTTACAGATTTAGAAAAGCAAAGACTGTTCCACTTTTTATGAGAGATAGAAAATGGAACCAATCAGTGCCTAATATGTATCGGAGATTAGAGAATGAAAAGATGGCTAACGCTAGTGCCAGTGGTGTTTCTCACCGCCTGTGCCTATGCTCCAATTTATAACGGTAAAGAACCGTACCCTGGCTCTCAGTTTATGCTGATGGAGAGTCCGCGTCATACTCTTGACTTCTTTATTGAGAGTATGACCGAAGATTTGATGGTATCGAACACCAGTGTGTCAGCGCGGACACCGATTGCCGTTACCTCTTTTGTCGATCTACAAAATATGGATGCAACAAACTGGTTAGGGAATTCGGTCTCGGAAGGGTTTATTCATCAGTTCCAGCGTCGAGGGTTTAAAGTGGTCGACTACAAAACGACGGGTTCCATTCAAGTGACTCAGCAAGGTGATTTCGCCTTCAGTCGTGATTGGAAAGATTTGTCTCAGGAGCAAGATATCCAGTATGTCCTGACCGGGACAATGCTTCGTCAGGAAGGCGGAGTTTTGGTCAACGCTCGTGTGGTGGGTATGCAGTCACGTGTGGTTGTTGCCACTGCTCAAGGCTTCTTACCTGCCGATAGAATTGGTCGCGACCTAGATACACTCAACAGTATCCGAACTGAAGACGGTGTTTTGATTCGCTCAGACCCTACAATAAGACAACCTTACACGGTTATTTTACGTCCATAGGGAGTTGAGATGAAGAAGCTATTTTTACTGATAGTTGCGTTAATTATGCTTGGCTGCCAACCGTTGCAGAATATGCGTCCGGACGATTGGTTAACAGCGGTTGGCTACGCTAATATTAGTGAGCAGAAAGGTCGCACAGATGAAGAGCGTCAGGTTCGAGCAATGCGTGCCTCTAAGATTGACGCTTATCGGGAGCTTGCAGAGCAAGTATATGGCATGCGAGTGAGCGGCCGAGCTGATCTGCAGGATCAACGTTTAGGTACTGAACTAACCTCTGGTGCAGTCGACGGTGTCATTCGTGGTGCTGAAGTCGTCCGCAGTTATAAAGTGGGCGACAGCTACGTGACTGAATTGCGCCTGGACATCAAAAAGATGGATAAATTGCGTGATTATGGTGAAGTACAGGCGGTACCAGAAAAACGCCAGCAAACTCTTTTCTAAATATCTCTACCAATCTTCGATCAAAAAAAGCGGCAATCATTGCCGCTTTTGTCTTCAAGCAAATCAGGCTTTAATGTTCGTGCCTAATGTTGTGACATTCTTGGTCTGACCCTCTGCAGTGTAGGTCATACCGAGTTTACCTTGGGTCTGCTGCATCAAGTTATTGAGTTTATTAAAACTCAACTGTGCCCGTTGAAGAGCTTCACCATTGATTGCGTTTGCTTGCTGACAGTCATGGACGATGGATCGAATCTGCTCAACCAGAGGGCTCAACTCTGGGTCGGTAGATAAAGTCGCAACATCTGGATGTTGGCCAATGCGTTGATCGGTCTGTTGAAGTTGGTTAATTAAAGTCAGTTTTTCCTTGGCAAGCTGTTCAATGTCTTTCGCGACTCTGCTAGCAATGGCCACTTTCTCTTTCTCCAACAGTAATGAAAGATCGGTTGCGCTTTTGAGTTGAAACTCAACTAAACTGCTTAGGCCTGCCATGACAGAAACTCGTTACTCGAAACCGCCAAGTTCTTTCTCGAACTTGATCATATTGTCTGCCAGCTTTTGCGGGTCAACGCTGTAAGAGCCATTTGCTATGGCTTCTTTAATAGCGGCAACTTTGGCTTGGTCAAAGCTTGGCTGGCTAGCAAGTTGGGTGTGCATTTCACCGACTGCCTTACCTTGTTTACTTAAGGATACAGAGTCTTGTGCAACTTCAGATTTTTTTGCTGAATCCGTTGCAGAAGGGCTGCTTTCATTACGCGCTGTGTTTCTCGTCGACGTAGTCACCGTCTGTCCAGAGCGTATATTATCAATGCCTGCCATATATGTGAGCCTTTCGTGTTTAGAATCTTATGTTGTCAATATCGACCAGAGCAGGGATTACTTTAGTTTTTTTTAAAATCGTTCAAAAAACAACCGTCACCTCAGATATCCCTGTGACCCTACCTTCAATTATACGGTTGGATTTTATATTTTTCACTCTTATCTGCTCACCATGTGACCCATCTGTGAGTGCTGTGCCCTTAGTTGTAATGGTCATACCTGACTTTATCGCTTTGATTGTGACCGTTTCATTGCGGCAAACTACACATACATCATTGCTTTCAATGACTTCGCCAGCACGTAGATTTTTTTTTGTTTTTGCCCCAATTACGGCATCAATGTTGGAAAAGCCTTGCCGCCTGAAGCGTTGCAAGTCTACCATATTAATAGTGACATCTTGTCGAGAGATCACTTGGCCTCTACTAAGTGGACCAACGAGCACAACTTGAGGACCAGAACGAGTTAGTCTGACGGGAACATATAATTTCCAGTTATCTTCGCTACACTCTACTAACACTGTGATGTTACTGGCGTTAGGGTTGGTAGAGGAGGAGGAAGTTTCTAGCGGACTAGGGCAATCAGTGGCAGAGACACGGCTGTCAATGTTTGCCGCTCTTGCGTCCAGTGTACCACCTAAAGGCCATTCGATGGTTGATAGAACGTACTCTTCTGCTGCTCTCTGGATAGTGATAATTTGCTCAGGTGTGGCTGATGTTGCTGAAAAACTAAAGAAAAAGCATAAAAAGACGATAGACTTATAAAAGTTTTTATAGAAAGCTCTACAATTAGTTATGGAAAATGAGCATAAGTGTGATTTTAAGTATGTCATTCTGTTTCTCTAATAGTTTTACATGGCCGTTAGTAGACTACCATTTTTTTAGCATGAAAGTTTGAGATGGAGATGAGCTTATGTCGGGTATTCTTGATTCGGTGAATCAGCGTACGCAACTCGTCGGTCAAAACCGATTGGAACTCTTAACGTTTCGCCTGATGGGGCGACAACGCTACGGGATAAACGTATTTAAAGTAAAAGAGGTACTTCAGTGCCCCAAGCTTACTTCGATGCCAAACTTGCACCACTTAGTCAAAGGTGTGGCTCATATCCGTGGCCATACTGTGTCAGTTATTGATTTGAGTTTAGCTGTTGGTGGCCGTCCGACTACGGATGTTGAAAAAGCGTTTGTTGTTATTGCTGAATTTAACCGCACGATTCAGGCGTTCCTTGTCACATCTGTAGAACGTATCATTAACATGCACTGGGAAGCGATACTGCCACCGCCTGAAGGCGCTGGTAAATCCAATTATTTGACTGCAGTCACTAACATTGACAATGAACTCGTCGAAATTCTTGATGTAGAAAAAATCCTTGCAGAAATCGCGCCTGTTGACGAAACAATGGATGCTTCCATCGGTGAGGAGATAGCGCAGGCTCAGGTAGAGTCAGAAAAAGAAATAGTTCGCAGCATTTTGATTGCGGACGACTCTACAGTAGCACGCAAGCAAGTTGAACGTGCAATTACATCACTGGGCTTTGAAGCCATAGCTGTTATTGATGGAAAGCAAGCTTATGAAAAACTGGTTGAAATGGCTGCAGAAGGCAGTATTTACGACCAGATTTCATTAGTCATCTCCGACATAGAGATGCCAGAAATGGATGGCTATACTTTAACAGCAGAAATAAGACGTAACCCTGATCTTAAAGATCTTTATGTTATTCTACATTCATCACTCAGTGGTGTATTTAACCAAGCGATGGTTGAACGTGTAGGGGCTAACTCCTTTATTGCTAAATTCAACCCTGATGAACTTGGTAATGCAGTGAAGACTGCGCTTACTGAATAAAGAGAAGTAAATGACAGCGATAACTATAAGCGATCAAGAGTATCGTGATTTCAGCCGTTTCTTAGAATCTCAATGTGGTATTGTGCTGGGTGACAGCAAGCAATACTTAGTGAGGAGTCGATTGAGCCCTTTGGTGACCAAGTTTAAGCTCAGCTCTTTGTCCGATCTTCTTCGAGATGTTGTCACTGGCCGTAACCGAGAGTTACGTGTTGCCGCTGTGGATGCTATGACAACCAACGAAACGCTTTGGTTTCGTGATACTTACCCGTTTGAAGTCCTTGCTAATAAACTGCTGCCGGAAGCTGCGGCAAGCAAACGACCAATAAAAATTTGGTCAGCGGCGAGTTCTTCTGGCCAGGAGCCATATTCCATGGCGATGACCATTCTCGAAACTCAACAACGCAAACCAGGAATGTTGCCCAACGTATCCGTCACGGCAACAGACATTTCTGCGAGTATGCTGGATATGTGTCGCGCCGGTGTTTACGATAACCTTGCGCTTGGGCGTGGTCTGTCTCCTGAGCGTCGTCGAAATTTCTTTGAGGACGCTGGCGATGGCCGGATGAAGGTCAAAGATAACGTTAAGCGTTTGGTTAATTTCCGCCCTCAAAACCTGATGGACAGTTATGCATTGTTGGGTAAGTTCGATATCATTTTCTGTCGTAACGTGTTGATTTACTTCTCTCCTGACATGAAATCTCAGGTTTTAAACCAGATGGCTAACAGTTTAAACCCAGGAGGACATCTACTACTTGGAGCGTCAGAGTCTTTAACTGGATTAACTGACCGTTTCGAGATGGTCCGTTGTAACCCGGGTATTATTTATAAACTTAAATAATCTTTACTCATTTCATTCAAGCCCAGCGACGCCGAATCGCTGGGCTTTTTCGTATTGGGATTATGTCTCTATACTTATAGTGACATTCCATGGCGCCACAATTTCACACTTTGGCGTGGTATTTGCTGGTGGACTTATAACAAGGAAATTAGGGTTCGATTAAAGTTGGTATGCTAATTGCTTTGTTATTCAGTAGTAACGGTCAGTTCTTTTATGTAGAGGTCAACATGGCTATATCTTTCGACAACGCATTAGGTATCCACCAATACACGGTGGGTGTACGTGAGCGCAATGCTGAGGTGATTTCCACCAACATTGCTCAGGCGAACACTCCTGGCTATAAATCGAAAGGTATGGACTTCCAAAAGGCATTGCAGGCGGCAACATCGGAGGCAAGCATTGGACTTAGCCGTACCGATAGTCGGCATATTCCTGCCTCTACACAAGTGACAGGGGAAGTGCTTTATCGACTTCCGACTCAACCTGACACCGGTGATGGCAACACGGTGGATGTAGATTTGGAACGTAACTTGTTTATGCAAAACCAAATTCGACATCAGGCATCACTTGACTTCTTAGGAAGTAAATTCAAGAACTTAACGAAAGCATTAAAGGGGAGTAACTAGATGAGCTTGTTTAACGTTTTCAATGTAACTGGTTCTGCCATGAGCGCTGAATCTGTTCGTCTAAATACAACCTCAAGCAACTTGGCAAACGCCGATAGTGTCTCTAGCTCTGCGAAAGACACTTATAAAGCTCGCCACGCTGTATTTGGTGCTGAGTTAAGCAAGGCTAAGTATGGTCGAGATCATACGGTGCCGGTGCAAGTGTTGGGGATAGTTGAAAGTGATAAACCGCTTGATGCGGAGTACAACCCAGATCACCCACTCGCTAATGACGATGGCTATATCTACAAGCCAAACGTTAATGTGATGGAAGAGATGGCTAATATGATTTCTGCTTCTC
Organism: Vibrio neptunius; assembly: GCF_000967495.1. Lineage (GTDB taxonomy): Bacteria > Pseudomonadota > Gammaproteobacteria > Enterobacterales > Vibrionaceae > Vibrio > Vibrio neptunius. Next base: position 8,976 of record NZ_JXXU01000025.1, read on the forward strand.
GTTCATATCAAACGAATGTGCAAGTAGCAGATGCAAGCAAACAAATGCTGCTGCGTACGCTGCAGATGGGTCAATAAGGATAGGAGGTAACATATGGCCGGGGGCATTAATAATAATGTTGGTCAGAGTGGCTTGTCCTATGTTGACCAGCTTAAACAACTTCAGGACAAGAATAAGCCTGATGAAACAACAGGTAAGCAGGATCTTAAACAAGAAGACTTCTTATCTTTGCTCACCAAGCAGCTTGCCCAGCAAGATCCGTTTAAGCCGGTTAGCAATGACCAGATGATTGCTCAAATGGCGTCGTTTGCGACGGTGGATGGTATCGGAAAAATGAACAATCAGTTTGAAACACTGAATGCATCGATGACGTCCAACCAAGCACTTCAGGCATCATCACTTGTCGGTCGGGACGTTTTAGTTCCAGGGGCGGCTGGGGTGAAGGCTGGTGACGGAGCCATGGCTGCTATGGTCAAACTGCCTCAATCCGTTGATAACTTAATGGTGAGAGTAGAAGACCAAATGGGGCAGCTAATCCGTACCTTTGATGTCGGTTCAAAACCTGCAGGTGACAACCGCGTTGAGTGGGATGGTAAAGATCAAAACGGTAATCCATTGCCGGCTGGCAAATACAATGTGAAAGCATCAGGTTTGCTGGACGGGCAGGCGAAAGATTTTGAAGTTTCGACTTACGCTAACGTAAATAGCGTCTTGCTCGGTAAAGGTGATGGTAACGTACTACTCAATCTGGCTGGCTTTGAGTCGCCAGTTCGACTTGCTGAAGTACTAGAAGTTGGCAAAGCGTAACTCTACTTGATGTAGGAAAGCTAGCTAGATTAGGAGATTTTGGAATGTCATATGTTGCATTAAGCGGTTTGTCCGCAGCTCAGTTAGATCTGAACACAACCAGTAACAACATTGCGAACGCGAATACCTTTGGTTTCAAAGAGTCTCGTGCTGAGTTCGGCGATGTTTACTCAAACTCACTTTTTACTCACGCTAAAACAACACCTGGACAAGGTGTACAAGCTCAAAAAGTTGCTCAGCAATTTCATGAAGGTTCTAGTATCTATACTAACAACCCAATGGATTTGCGTATTAGCGGCACTGGCTTTTTTGCGGTAGCAAAAGATCGACTAACGCCAACAACCAATGAGTTAACGCGTAATGGTGCTTTTCACCTAAACAAAGATAACTACATGGTTACGTCGAATGACGAGTTTTTGTTGGGTTATCAAGTGAACAAAGATACTGGTGATGTTCTGTCTTACGAGCCTTCGCCAATTAATATTCCGAAAGAGTTCGGTAAACCGAAGCAGACTGCAAACATTGAAGTCGGCGTCAACTTGCCAGCGAATGGTGATCTGAAAGATCCTGCCCTGTTTGATTTCACAGATCCTGAAACCTACAACCGTTCAACCTCTTCTACGGTTTATGACTCAATGGGTCAATCGTACAAGATGACAACTTACTACCTTAAAGACCAGAATCAGCCTAACACTTGGCAAACCTACTACACCGTGACTGATAGTGCAGGTGAGAAGGCGATTAACATTGTTGGTGGCGACGTTTCGGCACCTACTGGTCATGTTGGTCATAGTATGAAGTTCAACAATGACGGTACTCTCGCTAGCCTCAACAATGGTCAAAATATTGTTTCTGAACCTTTAGGTGCGGGCGCTGACCCAGTCGATCTAAACGGTGCAGACGCAAACCAGACTCTGAACTTTAATTTAGACAGTGCGACTCAGTTTGCTGCGCCGTTTGAGCTAACTAAGTTTGATGAAGATGGTGCGACGACAGGCTTCTTGACTAAAGTTGATTTTGACGAGAACGGTAGCGTGTTAGGTACATACTCAAACGGTGAAAACATTATTCTTGGGCGTGTCTCTTTAGTTCGTGTTGCTAACGAACAAGGTCTGGACAAGAAGGGTGGTACACAGTGGGATGCTACTCAGTTTTCTGGTGACAAGATCTGGGGTGAGTCAAACAAAGGTTCATTCGGTAGCATCAGCAGCGGTACTCTAGAGCAGTCAAACATTGATATGACTCAGGAGCTTGTTGACTTGATCTCGGCGCAACGTAACTTCCAAGCTAACTCACGTTCTTTAGAAGTGCATAACCAAACTCAACAGAACATCCTGCAGATTCGTTAACCACGGTTCTGAGAGTTTAAAGACATTCCGCAATCATCTGAATAGCAGGCTGGTGGCAACAACCAGCTTGCTATTATTGCCACCCGTGGCAACTCTTTTCATTTATTTCTCTTTCCTATCAATAAAAAAACTATAACACATTGATATTTAATGGTTTTCAAAGTTGGCATGCCATTTGCTTTTTTGATCTTAATTGTGATTATTGGAGCAAATTATGGATCGTGCACTGTTTCTTGCTATGAGTGGCGCAAAGCAGAATATGCAGGCTATGCAGCTTAGAGCAAACAACCTAGCAAACGTCAGCACCACTGGTTTCCGTGCTGATTTGGCGCAAGCCCGTTCTATGCAAGCCTACGGTGATGGTATGCCAAGCCGTGTCTTCAGCATGACAGAACGTCCGGGCCATAATTTTCAGCAAGGTAGCGTGATTACCACAGGACGGGACTTAGATGTCACCATTCAGGATCAAGGTTGGATCTCCGTTCTTGATAACACAGGCAAAGAAGGCCTGACACGCAATGGCAACATGAATGTTGATGTTAATGGCATGCTGACAACGGGAAATGGCAACTTAGTCTTGGGAGAGACTGGAGCCCCAATTACGATACCTATCCCGGTTAGCAAGATTGAAGTCGGTACAGATGGTACGATTTCTGTGGTTCCTCAAGGTGCGCCAGCGGACGCGATTGAAATTGTCGATCGAATTAAGCTTACCAGTACCAATAATCAGTCACTTTACAAAGATGTTAACGGGTTATTCCGTGCCAAAGATCCTAATGCCGCATACGAAATGGATGCCGGCGTCAAACTGCTGACCGGTGCGTTGGAAGGCAGCAACGTCAATGCAATTGGCGAAATGACCAATCTGATTGACCTCCAGCGTCAGTTCGAGATGCAGGTCAAGATGATGAGTACAGCAGAAGAGATGGACAAATCGTCTAATTCACTGCTTCGCATGAGCTAACCAGATTATTAGGAGAGAGATATGCATCCGGCATTATGGGTAAGTAAGACGGGCCTAGACGCTCAGCAAACCAATATTTCAACGATTTCGAACAACTTGGCGAACGCCTCTACTGTGGGCTATAAAAAAAGCCGTGCGGTATTTGAAGATTTGTTCTATCAAAACATCAACCAGCCTGGTGGTCAGTCTTCGCAAAACACGGAATTACCAAGCGGCTTGATGTTGGGTGCAGGCTCAAAAGTCGTTGCGACGCAAAAAGTTCATACTCAAGGCAACACTCAGACCACGAATAATAGTCTCGATATGATGATCGAAGGTGATGGTTTCTTCCAGATCCTAATGCCAGACGGCAACATTGGTTATAGCCGTAATGGCCAATTCACCGTTAATGACGAAGGGGTCGTAGTGACATCTGGTGCAGGCTACCCACTCGAGCCAGAAATTGCCATTCCTGAAGATGCGATAAGTATTACGATTGGTACGGATGGTGAGGTGTCTGTGCGAGTGCGTGGTCAGCAAGACAACCAAGTCGTTGGTCAGATAGCAACCGTAGATTTTGTTAACCCCGGAGGTCTTGAGCCTATTGGACAAAACCTATACTTGCCGACTGGTGCAAGCGGCGATCCTCAAGAAGGGGTTCCCGGCTTTGATGGCTTTGGTGATATCCGTCAATCCATGTTGGAAACGTCGAACGTAAATGTCACCGAAGAACTGGTGAATATGATAGAAGCTCAACGTGTTTATGAGATGAACTCAAAAGTAATCTCAGCTGTTGATAAGATGATGAGCTTCGTTAACCAGCAGCTATAAGCTTGAGAGATTGAGGAATCACCTATGAATCGCTTACTGACCATAACAGCTATCGCTCTACTATCAGGCTGTTCAATGCTGGAAGCACCCATTGAGACGTCGGATGTTGTTCAGGGTACGACGACGGTCGATGCCGTTGAAGGAGATAAATCCCAAGACGGAAGCTCTGGTATTATTGACTCCCTTCGTGGAAGAACCGATCCTGTAGCAGGTGACCCTGCTTGGGCGCCAATCCATCCAAAGCATAAACCAGAGCATTATGCGGCAGAAACAGGGTCTCTTTTCAATACGACTCAGGCGACTAGCCTTTATGATGATTCCAAGCCGCGTGGTGTGGGTGACATCATTACTGTGACTTTAGATGAAAACACCAAAGCAGCAAAAAGCTCCGATGCGGATTTGTCGAAAAACAATGATGCATCAATGGATCCACTAGAAGTAGGAGGTCAGCAACTAAACATTGGTGATTACAACTTCTCGTACAATTTGAGCAATGATAACAAGTTCAGTGGCAGTGCGGCCGCAAACCAGAGTAACAGTATTTCCGGTTCAATTACTGTTGAAGTGGTTGAAGTACTAGCAAACGGCAATTTGGTGATTCGTGGTGAAAAATGGTTAACGCTCAATACAGGGGATGAATATATCCGTCTAAGCGGCACAATTCGTCCAGATGATATTTCCTATGAGAATACAATAGCCTCGAACCGCATCTCTAACGCTAGAATTCGCTATTCAGGCACTGGCACTCAACAAGATATGCAAGAACCTGGATTCTTGGCACGATTCTTTAATGTGGCTTTATAAGTCAGCTTGAAGTCGAAGTTTTGGCGCAGAGTATTGAGTAAAGGTATCCCGATGAAGAAGCTATTTTTGTTACTGATCAGTATGATTATTGTATCGACGCACGCTTACGCTGCACGTATCAAAGACGTGTCGCAAGTCGCAGGGGTACGTAGTAACCAATTGGTTGGTTACGGTTTGGTCACTGGATTACCTGGTACCGGGGAGTCGACGCCTTTTACTGATCAAAGCTTTAACGCTATGCTCGAAAATTTTGGTATTCAGCTTCCCCCTGGCACTAAGCCGAAATCCAAGAACGTCGCAGCCGTCATTGTTACTGCTGACTTAGCCGCTTTTTCTAAGCAAGGCCAGACCATCGACGTCACTGTTTCATCTATCGGTTCGGCGAAAAGCTTGCGTGGCGGCACCTTGATGCAGACGATGTTAAAAGGTCTTGATGGGCAAATTTATGCCGTTGCTCAAGGTAATTTGGTCGTCAGTGGTTTTAGTGCGACTGGAGCGGATGGTTCAAAAATTGTCGGTAATAATCCAACGGCGGGGATGATTTCTAATGGTGCGATCGTTGAACGTGAAATTCCATCCCCATTTGCTCGCGGAGATTACATTACCTTTAACTTATTAGAATCTGATTTCACGACTGCGCAGCGTATGGCAGATGCGGTCAACAACTTTCTTGGTCCACAAATGGCTCAAGCGATTGATGCTACTTCCGTTAAAGTTCGTGCTCCACGTGATATCTCTCAACGAGTCTCGTTCCTGTCTGCAATTGAGAACCTCGAATTTAACCCTGCTGAAGGTTCTGCAAAAATTATCGTCAACTCACGTACTGGTACCATTGTTGTTGGCAAACATGTTCGACTCAAACCAGCGGCTGTGACCCATGGCGGAATGACTGTTGCTATCAAAGAAAATCTTAATGTTAGTCAGCCAAACGCGTTTGGTGGTGGCGAGACAGTTGTTACGCCAGACACGGATATTGAAGTGACCGAAGAGCAAGGAAAAATGTTTAAGTTCGAACCAGGCCTGACGTTAGATGATCTCGTTCGTGCGGTTAACGAAGTCGGAGCTGCGCCGTCAGATCTTATGGCTATTCTCCAAGCGCTCAAACAAGCAGGCGCCATTGAAGGTCAGTTGATCGTAATCTAAGGAGAAGCGTTATGATTAACAATGGAAAAGATATCGGTTTTATTCACGATATCGCTAATCTCGACAAATTACGTCAGAAAGCGGTCGATGGAGATGAAAACAGTGAAAGGGAAGCACTGAGTGCAGCCGCGAAGCAGTTCGAAGCTATTTTTACTTCTATGCTGTTTAAGTCGATGCGCGATGCGAACTCGACATTTGAATCTGGCCTGATGGACAGCCAAAATCAGCAATTTTATCGCCAGATGATGGATGAGCAAATGGCGAGTGAACTCAGTTCCTCGGGCTCTCTTGGGTTAGCAGATATGATAGTAGCTCAGCTCACCTCAGGATCAGTGGAAAACCCTAATGCCGCCACTCGCGAAGCCGATTTTGAGGCTTTGATGAACAAAATTGACCATGTTCGTCAATCTCGCCGAGAGAACCCTCAACTTGAGCCTGTTGCTTCCAGTGCCCCAACATCGACTTCATTCGAGTCTCCTGAGTCTTTCGTAACCTCAATGAAACCGTATGCTGATAAAGCAGCACGAGCACTAGGCGTAGACTCATCTTTGCTATTGGCTCAGGCAGCTTTGGAAACGGGATGGGGGCAAAAGATGGTCAGTAATGGTCGTGGTAGCAGCAACAATTTGTTTAACATCAAAGCTGACAAGAGCTGGAGCGGAGATAAAGTGGCGACACAAACCCTTGAATATCATCAAGGTGTTCCGGTAAAAGAAAAGGCGGCGTTTCGTTCGTACGCTAACTTTGAAGAAAGCTTTAATGATTATGTACGCTTCTTGAATGATAACCCTCGCTATACAATGGCGCTTCGTCATCAAGGTAACAATGAACAGTTTATTCACGGTATTCATCAGGCAGGTTATGCGACCGACCCGCAGTATGCAGATAAGGTACTAAGGGTTAAAGCGCAAATCGATCAGATGTAAGGATGAACTTCGTCCTGAGATACTGGAACGGGCTTCGTCCTACAGATATCGGAACGGACTTCGTCCTAC
>NZ_JXXU01000026.1 GCF_000967495.1 Vibrio neptunius
TTCCTAGGCTTGGAAAGGAAATACGTTGTCATCGGAGATACCGAATACAAGAGTCCCAATATCACTGGACAATGGTGGAATATCAGCGCCTAACGCATACCTGTGGACTGGGAGAATTATGAGGGGATCCGCCAGCGCCCCGCTAGACTTGAGAAAAGCTGTTTAGGCGCAATAAAGTAACCAAGGTTCTCAACACACTCTACACGAAGGTCATTGATTAGCTCTTTATCATCAGCAGCACCAACGCCAACAGTAAGAAAGGTAATGCCATCTTCGGCAAGCAGCTCATCACAGTAACGGTTTAGCTTATCTGAGAGATACTTGTAAAAGATCAGCCCCAGAATGTAGTCACGAAAGTCGTCTGCCGACATATTGCCACGCAGCGTGTTGGCGATGTTCCAGAGCTGTTTTTGAAGTTCTTGTTGGTGTTGTTGAACCATGGTTTACCTGTTGATGTACGTTCAATCAATAATTACGCCGAATTGTACCAGAAACCAAAGCGTTGCGATTGTTTTATGTCACGACCAAGATTGAAATGTCACCCCACCTACTCCACCAATACAGTAAAGGTATGGGGACGACTATTTATAAAGGAAACAGGTATTTATTGACGCCACCAGAGAACTTTCGATCTGTGTTTCCTTCTTCCGTCAACATCAACAATGCCTTTCCTACAACATTAGATTTGCTAGCGTGGATGTCGAGCGCATGTACAAAAAAGCACTAACAAGGATGCTGAGTATAACAAGTGTACTTCCTGCAATTTCCATAGCTTCCAAATGAATTGTTCCTTATCTTTTGAGCATATAACATCCTTAATAACAGGCAGTCTCGTTTTTCTGTCTGACTTGCCATTAACCTATTATAAGTAACTGAAAATCAATATAAATGCGTCAAGATATACATCGCATCAATATATAAAAGCGAGCGTGGGGGGTATATTAGCAAGAATAGAAAAAATTCTATTACTAACAATAATTTAGAGCGAGTAACCTACTCCAAAACCTCAGTAATGCCACACCTGCTCGTTGATGGCTAATCAACGCGAGGTGAGAGTTTGCTCTGCCTTAAGCGTTTTAACGATGCCATCTCGCTGACTATCGCTCAATGGAAACCAGCGGTTCTTCTGGATCTGCGGTTCAGACAGTACCTCAAGCAGTGCATCTGGGCTCAGTTTCGCCTTTCCGTAAGCCACCAGTTCAATCGGCTGCGCGCACAAAGACTGCAAATGACAAATACATTGGTCAACATCTTGGGTAAAACACAAGTTATAGGCATTTTGGTTTTGCAGCTTGATTAAACAAAGATCGGGAGTATCGCGAGATGGGGAGCAGTGCTCGGTGAAGCGATTGAGTTGCGCTTGTCTGATAAAGGCTTCGAGCCAGCTATATTGGGATGTTTGTTTGGGGTCGGGCCCGTTGAGCAGCGTCGATAAATCACGCATATGGGAGCGCATCAATTCAGGCTCGGTGTGAATACGATAGCAAATAGAATTGAGGGTCTTTAGGACATGACTATCATTAGGTTTCGGCATGACAACCTCCAGCAAGATGAAATCTTCATCACCACACAGAGACCCCATAACAACGGGTGGTGAACTGAACAAGGTTGAACCTACCGCTCACTAGTAAACGGCCAGCCGAAGCTGCCTCGCCCAGCTCACCGTAATACCAACCGGATTGTTCAAACAAAAACCAATCCGTTTTCTACAGGTGCGCCAAGGCAGCACATAGGGAGCAGCGTTTTGCTGACGCTCTATGCGACTAGTGAATTAAGGCAGGGGTTCAATCCTGGCACTGGATTTTGCCAGTGCTTTTGCAGGATATCGCTGGGGTTCTGAAGAGTCAACGGTTTCAGCGCGCAGGCCGATTAAGTGGTCAAAAATCAGTACCTTGTAAAGAGGTGTGTTAACAATGTGTCGAGTAAAGGATGAGGTTTAGACAAGGCCGTCACAGAGAACGGCTGCTATTGTTTAAGGCTGAGAAGAAAAGTGATTTAGGGACAGGCACCATAATCTATTTTCGCTTGGTTTATTAAATGCGCTTAGTACCATTAATTTGCAGTTATATTGGCTTGATTTGAGGCCAGGGAAATCACGCAAAACGAAGTGACCTTAGCTTCTCTTCTTCTGCTCTCTGGCTGAGCTCTTTTTGCTTCTGCTCTTCGATGTACTGATCAAATTCAGCACCTTGCACTAAGCCTTGCATGCTCTTAGCGTGGGTAAGACATTGCTTTGGTGAAATTTAGATAGCAAAACGCCGCTAATAAAAGCGGCGTTTTTAATGGGTGGAAGCCCCAGCCACATCCCGGCACACAAGTCACTCGCTGCGGCTGCTTCCTTCCGGACCTGACCGAGTTCACGAGCTATTGTTGCGGGAGGACCAGGGCCTCCATAGATTCTGTTTCCTTAGCATGGCTAAGGAGTGAGGGGATTATCAGCCATCACCGCAGGTAATTCAAGGGAAATTCCTAATATTTCCTTCGATTTAGTGCCAAGTGATTAGTCGTTAACCACCCTGACTTAAATGGACAACATTTTGCTCATGAGACTGACTACTTCGCATACCTTGATGACTTTCTCGTTTATGATCGTACATGGCTTGGTCAGCTTGATTAAGGACTTCTTGCAGGGGCATCAGCCCTTCTCTCGGAAAAGACACGCCTATCGCCACGGAGAGTTCCAAAGACACCTGATGCGCTTCAGACACAAAATGTATAGTGGAAAGCTTCTCCAAAAGTGAGTTTAAGGATTGCGAATCTGGCTGACCAATAAGAATAAACTCATCGCCGCCAATTCTATATCGGTACCCTTTCCAGAAACGTTCGATTTGTTCTGCCACCGCGCGCAGAACCTGGTCACCGATTTCATGACCGTAGGTGTCATTGATGAACTTAAAGCGATTCACATCTAGATAGAGCAAGGTGTAATGAGCACTTATACCCGAGCGGAAACGCCTGTGCATTGAACGTCGATTCTTGAGTCGGGTCAGATTGTCTGTGGTTGACTGGTTGTGAAGATACATAGCGACAATCGCTAGGAAGGCTAACACCAGCATAAACAACGCCCTGATATGACGCGAAAAGCGCTGTTCCGCCTGAAGGGTGGCTTTCCAGTCTGGCCGATAGTCATAGCGTTGGACAATTCGCTCGGTATCTATCATTTTCAGCGCCCGACTGAATAGAGGAGCTAGCGATGCCCCTATCTGATTTTTAGCAAAACCAATCGCGATATCTGAAGTGTAATACCCCCCTATCAACGGATCTTCCTTCAAAGGAAGGAGATCTTTTGACTCTCGCAAAAGCGAATTGAAGTTGGCTCGGCTTATCGCAATGTAGTCGACTTCATGATTCATTAACGCCTTCAGTTGCGACTCACTGCTGTCGTAGGTGAGTAATGTTTTCTTGGGCAGTAATCCTCTGAGTAGCTCCTCATAAAAGTCATCTTTTACCACACCGACACGCTCAGCAATCAGCTCTGATACATTGCTATATACATTATCTTTGTAACCTTCGCGCTTAACCAATATCGCTTCGGGCTGATAATACGGTTCACTGTAGTAAACAAGATCTTTGCGAACTTCAGAGATAGCAATCGGAGAAAGCACATCTATTCGCTTGGCGAGCAAATCACCATACATACTTTCCCAAGATTCATCCGCTGTGCTTTCAATCTGACAATTCAACATCAGAATATCGCAAGCTTGAACAACAATATCCGCGGTAATACCGGCGATAGAACCATCCTTGCGGTAAGTGGCGTATTGACCGATATTTTCTATTTTAACTCTGAGTGGGCGATTAAAGTTGATACCACTACTGAGTACCGCTTGTCGTAGTGCCTGCTGACGGATCTCAAACTGATATTGATTGATAGATTCGCGCAAAAGTTTCTGCACTTCAGCACTGTGTACATAGTGCTCAATCCTTTTTAACAAAGCCGGATGGGCACCTTTACGTGCGACGATGGAGACAGGTTTAACTGAAAGCTGATTGTTAAGTAGCTGAGCGTCATAACCCGCAATCAACATAGGCTTGAGCTGATTGATAGCATCAACCACACCACCCACACTCCCTTGCTTGAGTAATGTTAACGCTTCCGACTGACCAGAGTACTCTACCAAGGTTATCGAGGGAAATGCGTTGCGTATTAGCTCACCATAGATGGTACCTTTTGGCACACCGACAGTGCGAATCCCGTCCAATGTAGCATTCGTAGCACTAAATACGTACGTATATTCAATATTGGTTGGACTAGAGAAATCGAAATTTAACGCTCTCTCTGGTGTAAAAGTCACGTTCGCCGCGAAGTCACTCTCTCCAGCTCTCACTGAGTCAAGGATTGCGCCAAAGCTGGGATAATAGACGTATTCAATATTAAGAGAAAACTTAGACGCAACGGCATCGAACAGGACGCGCGTCACCACGTCGTCTGCTTCCATGGCAACTTTGTAATTGGGAGTCTGGGCTTTGACGGGCGGAAACCAGATAGTAAAAAACATGACAGCTATCCAGCCGAAGCGTCGTTTTATTAGCATAGAGAAGGTTCAAAAAGGCAGTGTGACGAGTAGGTGGTTACGTGCAACCACACAATAAGTGATGTTTAAAATATGCGCAATTCTGGCATAGATAGTGAAATTGTCCAAGCGCATATTTTAAAATCAATTTATTATTTTTGATTACAAATCGGCTTCCTCTTCTGAGCTACGCAGAATATAGTCTGTCATCCACGCGGTACCCAGTAGGCAAATCCACACAACAAACACTGGGTTTGGCACCTCAACCGTTGGCGTAACGACCAATGCAGCAAATCCGACCGTAGGGAGTGTCCAACACAACAGTTTTCCCCAATGAAAGCTTTCTAATTTAGCCAAGCTCTCCATAGACGCGAATATGCCCGTGACACAGAGTGCAACCAATGCCGCGTAGGATAAGTCAGCCATCCACAGAGGTAAAATAAGCCCCAACGCCCACCAACTATGTTGGTTATTGGGTTGCCAATAACGTACAGCCCACCATGTCACTATCACCGCCAACGTCTGCACCACGGTGACTACTGGTTCTCCACCGAGTTTGCCCGCCGACTGAGTCGTCATAATGCCCACCTGCAAGGTCACCACAATCAGTGCCGCGGTCAATACGACACCTAAAGTGCTTCGTCTGGAAAACACCACCATCATTAGTGGAAATAGGATCCACTGGCTCATCGACAGTGCAATCGGCTGATACGGCAACGTCAAACCATAGGTTGTGAGTGCCGCCATCAAAATAAGTCCGGCACTGCCCTTGTTCGGAATGATCCATAACGCAGGAATGATCAACGCCAAAATTGGAATGTCGCCGTCACTCAGACTGATAGCCCGAGCACAAACCACGGCCAACAAGGTTGTCACTATGAACTGAAATGTAGAAAATACCATGCCCTCTCCTCATCCCTTCCATGGAAAAATCGAACTAGGACAACATCATTATGGACCAGTTTTTAGTGCAAATCTTTGCGGTGATTCACCAAATTCCATGTGGAAAAGTCACGACTTACGGCGATATTGCCAAGCTTGCCGGTTATCCAGGCTATGCGCGCCATGTTGGAAAAGCCTTGGGGAACCTGCCAAAAGATTCCAAACTTCCTTGGTTTAGGGTCATTAATAGCCAAGGAAGGATTTCGCTAAAAGGGCAGCATTTAGTTAGACAAAGGGAGTTGCTGATAGCAGAAGATATTGAAGTCACCAACGATGGAAAGGTGAGCTTGAGAAAGTTTCGCTGGCAGCCCTAGGCTGCCATTTTACAGCCCAGATTATTGACTGACGTTCACTAAAACTAAGTCAAGTTGGCTGGTCTGTTGACGATCGGTGATAACCGGATATACGGTATCACTGATGAAACGCAATTGGCCTTCCACCTCGATTCGAGCACTGACGCTATAAGTGTGATGGGGCTTTATTTTTCTGGGATCAAACGCTAAATCAAATTTAAAAGGAACCTGAGTACCTCCCGTTTCAAATCGGTGTTTTGCTATCACTGTCGCGGGCGCATCAGCGAGTGAGATATCTTGTAGAGTCACTGTCACCAGCGCGTTTGCGGGTAACGCAATACGTTCTCGGTATGTAATCGTACCTGTAATGGCATCTATTTTATCGTCTTTAGTCGGTTTTGCTGGGGACTGGCAACCCAACAATGTCAGCCCAAGTAAAGCGACCACTAGTAGAGTTAATCCTTTCTTCATAACCCCTCACTAACTCATTAAAATTCCAACTATTATAGATTTCACTCTCTGGTTTGTCATGATGTGAACCAGCAGAATTCTCCACCCTGAGTCTAAAGATATTTTTATAACTTAATGTTCAAGTATCTGTTTAACTGATCAATTTGTGCTTAGAATAAGGCTATATTGATGAAATTGTTAAAGGTGTGAGAATGAGTAAGCCTCTCGACGAACTTCTAGAACTATTACAACTGGAAAAGCTAGAAGAAGGGCTTTTCAGAGGCCAAAGTGAGAACCTTGGCTTGCCTCAGGTATACGGTGGTCAAGTGATTGGCCAAGCACTCTCTGCCGCTCGATACACAGTGGCTGATGATCGAACTGTTCATTCATTTCATAGCTATTTTCTCTACCCTGGGGATCCGGAAAAGCCGATTGTGTATGACGTAGAAAACTTGCGGGATGGAAGAAGTTTTAGTACTCGCCGTGTCAAAGCCATCCAAAATGGTCGACCGATTTTTTATCTCACCGCTTCTTACCATGGTGAGGCCCCAGGTTTTGAGCATCAAAACGCCATGCCAGACATTCCAGGCCCTGAGAATTACGCTTCTGAATCAGAGCTTGCTGAACAAATAGCAGACTTTTTGCCAGAGAAAATCAAAGTGGCCTTTTGTGGTGAGAAACCGATTGAAACTCGCCCTGTAACAGTGGTAAACCCACTAAAACCCCACAAAGAAGAAGCAAAGCAATATCTGTGGATTAAGGCCAACGGAGCCATGCCGGACAACCAACTCATTCATCAATATCTTCTCGGCTACGCTTCAGACTGGGGCTTTCTGGTCACCGCATTGCATCCACATGGCGTATCACTGATGACGCCTAATTTCCAAGTCGCCACCATCGACCATTCAATATGGTTCCATCGACCTTTTAAGATGGATGAGTGGTTGCTCTACGTGATTGAAAGCCCGACGGCCAGTAACACGCGTGGCTTAGTACGTGGTGAGATCTATAACCGTCAAGGTCATCTGGTGGCTTCTGCCGTTCAGGAAGGTGTGATGCGGTTTACCAAATAGCCTTTCCCAAACAAGAGACCGAATGTCAGAATTATGTATACTCTAAACCCATCGGGTTTACTCAGGACATGACCTCAGATTAGGATGCAAAGCCACGTATAATATTTGGCTTATCTTAATGAAAAATATACTTATAACTCTGACCTGTCTCTTTTTGTCGTCACACACGGTTGCAGACACACTCACACAACAAGTCGCTCAGTTAGAGACTCAATCTGGTGGTCGTCTCGGTGTCGCCGTTTTGGATACCCAAAATAATCATCAGTGGCAATATCGTGGCGATGAGCGCTTCCCTATGATGAGTACCTTTAAAGCACTGATGTGTGCCAGCGCACTCGACCTTGCCGACCAAAACAAGCTTAGCTTAAACGACACGACCACGATTAAAGAAAGCGATCTGGTGACTTGGTCTCCGGTCACTGAAAAATTGATTGGTCAAGACATGACAATTCAACAAGCTTGCGAAGCGACGATGCTGATGAGCGATAACACGGCGGCCAATATCGTATTGCATCAAATTGGCGGCCCGCAGCAAGTGACACAATTTGTCCGCACTCTCGATGATAAAGTCACCCGCCTTGACCGCTTTGAACCGGAACTGAATCAAGCCACTCCAGGTGATAAACGCGATACCACCTCTCCTCATGCGATGGTCACGTCTCTCAACACCATTTTGCTTCAAGACGGGTTGAGCGAAAAAAACCAACAGACTCTGCTGACTTGGATGAAAAACAATAAAATCTCAGATTCTCTGATCCGCTCTATTTTACCCCAAGGTTGGTCCATTGCTGATCGCACCGGCGCTGGTGAGCAAGGTTCAAGAGCGATCAACGCACTGGTATGGAACGAGCAGCATAAACCGATCATTATCAGTCTTTATTTGACCCACACAGAGCTTGATATCGCGCAGCGCAATCAAACGCTCAACCAAGTAGCAAAACTGGTACTTGAACATTTTTCAGTGGAGTAGAAACGACAAAGAAGCCATCGCTGGCTTCTTTGCGTCTCCGATGCATGCTCAATGTGAATGCCCATGTGAACGCTCGGCACTGTAGCCGCTGAAACTCGAATCTACGGTGCCTTTAAAACAGTTGAGAACCCAAGGAAAAGAGTCAGTGATATAGTAAGCATACTGGCCATTCACTGTCATACCATTGCATTCATCGAGATCCCCTAAACCAACTGTGTATTCCCAATCCCCACGGAACTGTCCATCGTAGTTGCTACTGACGACATTACCTCCCACAACGGGAGCGGTATAGCTGCCTTCGTCGACACGGGCACCTGATTTCAACTGATAGCTAGCCACCGCCTTTCTCACTTGACCTGTTGACGTGTCCGTGAAGCAACTGCCATACACTGGGAAGCCATCAGCTGCAAAGCCAATGACCGGAGAAGCCTGTCCACCAGCACAATCCTGAATGAACATGGCGACCGGATTGCCATGATAGTGATACGCCCCTGTCGGCTGAACGTGAGCATTATGGATATCCGTACCGAAGCCATTCAAGGAAGACATAGGGTCGTAACGCCAAGGATTATTGATCTGGTCTTGCCCGCACCCTGTTTTTTCATCGCCGACGCCGTAGCAAGCCGCCGCGAGCAAGTCCACTTTGACGCCGTTGAGCAAGATCGCCTCAGAGGTTCCCAAGCTAAGCGCTGTGGCACTGGACGCAACACTCGGAGAAGCAGTGAACTCATAACGGATGCTCTGCTCTGTCACATTCGTCGCAAATGAAGCCGTCGCATCATTAAAATCATGATTCGGAATCGCATTCGACGCCACAATACACTTTGAACCACTAGAGGAAATATCAACTTGCCCGGTGAACAATAGCGACCGCTGAATATCACTGACTGAGGAAAAGAAAGTTCCTAAATATTGCTGACAGTCACCAGAAAGATTAGTGAAAAAGGTATTGGTGATATCAGATCGCGACGTGGAAGTTGTGGTCGAGCTTTCCTCTTCACCACTATTGCACCCAAACAGCAACAACGTCAGTACACCCGTCGCGGAATATGAGACTAAATTTGAGACTGGCATTTCATTCACCCAACTAATCATTGTTTTTAGTGAGATTAGCCAGCTCTGCAAATTTATAAATCTGATTTACCAGACTTTACGTGTCTATACACTTCTTTACGTTTCTCCAATCGGTAGCGCTGTCGTGTATTTCAGCGGCTCCATGGCAAAGGTTGACGTGACATTGGAGATGCCAGCGATGGAGTTAACTAATTTTTTATAGAAGTTATCAAAGCATTGCATATCTTTGACCTGAACTTTCATCATGTAGTCGTACTCACCAGCCATTCGATAAAATTCCATCACTTCAGGAAAGTCTGCAGCGGTAGAAACAAATTGACTGTACCACTCATGGGAATGGTCGCAGGTTTTCACCAAAACAAAAGCGGTGAAAGATAAGTCGAGCTTTTCCGGGTTAAGCAAAGCCACCCTTTTTTCAATGACACCTGATTCTTCAAGCTTTTTCAGCCGCTTCCAGCACGGTGTAGTCGTTAAATTCACCGCCTCTGCCAAGTCATTTAAGGACAAGGTTCCATCTTGTTGTAACAACGCTAAAATTTTTCGGTCTACCTTATCCAACTCCACACCCATAAAGAACTCCTATAGAAAAATTTTCTACAAATAAAGCAAATTAAAGGCAATTAGGCAAAGCATTTCTCCTAATATATAGATAGATTATTAGCATAACGATGCTAAGGAGGTACTCATGTGTACAGACCACAACTGGATTAATAACGCGATTCGAAAAATTGAGGCTGATTTCCAACGTTCCGCGGATACGCACTTGATCAAATTGGATTTGCCCAGTGTGGCAGGGATCGATATTTATCTCAAAGATGAAAGTACACATCCGACAGGATCTTTAAAGCATCGTCTGGCACGCTCACTGTTTCTTTACGCAATCTGTAATGGATGGGTCGGCCCAGAAACCCCAATTATTGAATCATCATCTGGCAGTACTGCTGTATCAGAAGCCTATTTTGCTCGGCTACTTGGTTTGCCATTTATTGCCGTTATGCCTAAATGCACAGCGAAGAAGAAAATTGAGCAGATTGAGTTTTATGGTGGTCAAGCACATTTGGTTGATCGCTCAGATCAAATCTACGCAGAATCACATCGATTAGCGAAAGAACTCAATGGCCATTACATGGACCAGTTCACCTATGCCGAGCGTGCGACAGACTGGCGTGGTAACAACAATATCGCCAATTCTATTTTCAGCCAGATGAAGCTTGAAGATAACCCTATTCCTAAATGGGTAGTCATGAGCCCAGGCACGGGCGGGACTTCCGCTACTATTGGCCGTTTTATTCGCTATCAACAACACTCGACTAAACTTTGCGTCGTTGACCCTGAAAATTCTGTCTTCCACGAATTCTTCAAAACAGGGAACCCTGAACTCAAGGGCAACTGCGGAAGTAAAATCGAAGGCATCGGTCGACCTCGCGTAGAGCCAAGTTTCATTCCAGGCGTGATTGATGAGATGCGCACCATTCCAGATGCCGCTTCTGTTGCAACGGCACATTGGCTTGAAAAGATCCTTGGCCGTAAAGTAGGTGCGTCAACGGGAACTAACCTATACGGTGTACTGCAGATAGCAAGTGAAATGAAAGCACGCGGCGAAACAGGCTCTATCGTGACACTTTTGTGTGATAGTGGTGAACGTTATCTAGACACCTACTACAATAGTGAGTGGGTCAAACAAAACATCGGCGACTTGCAACCTTATCTCGCAAAATTAGAAGCGTTTAAAGCAACGGGCCAAATCTAAATAACAATAACAACATCAGTTGGAAACTCAAACGCCACTCATCTGAGTGGCGTGTTTCATATCAGGGGAGAGCGTTAACGCTTTTTCTGACGTGCTTCGAAAGCCGCGAGTTGTTCAGGTGTCGCTTTCGGCTGGTGGTTCTGTTTCCACTCATCGTAAGTCATACCATAAACACGCTCACGTGCATCATCGATATCCAGCTCTAAACCCTGAGTTTCCGCTTCAGCTTTATACCATTTACTGAAACAGTTACGGCAGAACCCCGCAAGGATCATTAGATCGATGTTCTGTACGTCTTTATTCTCATCAAGATGAGAAAGTAGGCGGCGAAATACCGCTGCATCCAATTTATCCTGCTCTTCCTGAGAAAGGTTTTTATACTTAAATTCAGCCACTTTACTTGCCTATTGTTGTTCTGTATCGAATTATCTTATCAAGTCTTTGTCCAATACAAAAACGCCCAAGCACTTGGCTCGGGCGTTTATTATCAGGTTGTGCGGTTAACCTTGAATACCGACAATCAACCATGGAGCATTAGGTACCGTTAGGTCACGCTCAAGGTGCCAGATGTCTTCAATGTTTTCTTCAACATTCTCTACTGTATCACGGTAGCGACCGCTAAACTGTAAGCTAAGCTGTGCTTTGCTTGCATCGTAGTCGGCACGAACGATTTCTGCGTCAACGTACATCACATCTGTATGCTGCTCACCTTCCAGTTTCGCACGCTCTGATTTTAAATCTTCAAACAGACTTGGAGAAACATATTCCTCAATCGTTTCAAGCTGGTTGTGGTTCCATGCACCTTGAAGCGTTCTGTAATGCTCACGAGAGCCATTCACAAAAGCCACTTTGTCAAAACCCGGTGGATAGTTGTGCGGAATATCGGACTGAGCACCAAAACCAAAACCGCCTTGGCTGCCAGACTGAGGCTGCTGTTCGAAATTATGAACATTAGGCTGCTCAAATTTAGCTGCAGAGCCGCCGAAAGCAGGCTGCTGTTTATGCTGATTCATACTGCCTTGCTTCGACCCAAGCAGACCTCGCATCAATTTGAAGATGACAAACGCCACCAAACCCATGATAAGGATATCCATGAACTGGATTCCTTCAAACGCGCCACCGAAGAATGCCGCTAACAAACCGCCCGCTAACAGACCGCCAAGCAATCCGCCCATCAGGCCTTTTTTAGTCGACCCTTGCGTTTTTGCGCCTTGGTCTTTACCAATCGTGTTTGTGTTTTGCTGTTGTTGCTTTGGTGCAGGAGCTGTTTTAAAGCTCTTACCAAATGACTTGCCGCCACCGAACTTCTTCGCTTCAGCGATAGGAGTAATAGCAACAGAGACCATTAGTAACGCAACGAGGGAAAAAAGTCGTTTCATATTTTTCCTTAGGGTTTCCTGTATAAGGTAAGAATTATACTTATGGGGCAATAGTAGCCTTTGTCTCTAGAGAATGAAATATGCCAAAGTCGAATACATGTATCAAAGTATTGCAAATTCGAAGATAGTCAGTTGCGCTTCACACACAGCCTCATTAGAATATTGAACGTTGTTCATTTTTGAAATTTTGTCATGGCCCGTAGAAACGATCATACACGCGATGAGCTTATCGCTCTCACGTTAGACACAGTAAAAGAATTCTTGAGCGAAAACTCCTATCACGAGTTAAGTTTGCGCAAGGTTGCGAATATGATCGGCTATGTGCCAAGCACACTGGTCAACGTGTTTGGTAATTACAATCTACTGCTGCTTCATGCTGTCGCTCAGACTCTAGATGAGCTAGCAAGTGAAGCAAAAGTGGTTGTTGAACAGAGTCAGGCGCCAAAAACGGCCTTGTACGAGCTCGCTTACTGTTATCACGACTTTGCCCAGCGCCACCCTTACCGTTGGCAGTTAATTTTCGAACACAATATGCATGGTGAGACGCTACCCGAATGGCAAGCTGAACGTATTGATAGCATGACGGGCATGCTTGAACAGCTACTCCAAGTTATCGCTCCTCACCGTTCAGAAAAGGAAGTGTTACAAGCCAGTCGAGTACTTTGGTCTGGTGTCCATGGTATTACCTTGTTGAGTGTTGATGATAAGTTCTTCGCAGCAGAACCTATCGACGGCAAAGAACTGATAAATAACCTACTCTCTAACTACATCGCGAACTGGTAATCGCATCCTAAAGGAACAAGGATCACCATGCCAAACAGCCAAACTTCTCTTTTAGGACAGAGACGATTTCTGCCCTATTTCGTGACCCAATTTTTTGGTGCTTTTAACGATAATATTTTTAAAAACGTCTTACTGCTTTTCGTCGCTTTCGCTGGTGCTGGTGCCTTACCTATCTCCAGCAATTTATTCATCAACCTTGCGGCTGGCTTGTTTATTTTGCCTTTCTTCCTTTTTTCTGCCTCTGCTGGCGTATTGGCCGATAAGTATGAGAAGTCTTGGTTCATTCGCAAGGTCAAACTGGCTGAAATTGGCATTATGACTCTGGGGGCAATTGGCTTTATCACCGAAAGCTACGTCATCCTGTTAATTCTACTGTTCTTGATGGGGACGCAATCGGCATTTTTCGGTCCGGTAAAATACGCACTATTACCACAGCAGCTTAAACCGCAAGAGCTGGTGCCGGGTAATGCTTTGGTAGAAACAGGCACGTTTCTCGCCATTCTTCTCGGCACGCTAGGTGCAGGCATTATTGCTTCAGCGGAAAGCGCCAAATACGTGGCAGCAGGATGCGTCGTATTGTTTGCCGTGTTTGGGTACCTCGCCAGTCGTTCAATTCCTGAAGCCCCCGCAAGCGCACCAGACATAAAATTCCGCTGGCAGCCGATCAAACAAACCCGTAATACCATCGCCATCGCTAAATCTGACAAAACGATTTTCCAAGCCTTGATGGCGATCAGCTGGTTCTGGTTCTTGGGGGCTGCCTACCTGACTCAGTTCCCTAATTTCACGAAACTTTATCTCAATGGCAGTGAAAGTGCTGTTTCGTTCCTACTGGCACTTTTTTCTGTCGGTATTGCCATTGGATCGCTGGCTTGTGATAAATTATCCAACCACAGAATTGAAGTCGGTATCGTGCCACTGGGTAGTTTAGGGATTTCAATATTTGGTTTCTTAATGGCAACCTCTGTCCCAGCCAGTCTGCCGGAGTTTGAAAGCTTTACAGATTTTGTGTCTTATCAGCCATTATGGCCGGTGTTCATCTCGCTGTTGATGCTGGGTGCATCTGGTGGGGTGTTTATTGTGCCACTCTATGCATTGATGCAGCAGCGTGCCAAAGTCACAGAGCGCGCTCAGGTGATTGCAGCACTCAACATCTATAACTCACTGTTTATGGTTGGCAGTGCTGTACTCGGTATCGTCTGCCTAGCGGTGATAGAAATGAGTATTCCGCAGCTGTTCTTGTTACTCGCATTCATGAACCTAGTGGTTGCCATGTCCTTGTTCTTGCGTGTACCTGTTTTTGCCGTACGATTCATCGTCTGGATACTGACGCATACCATGTATCGCGTGAACCATAAAAACTTACACCACCTGCCTGAAAAAGGGGGGGCACTCATTGTCTGTAACCACGTCAGTTATATGGACGCCTTGTTGTTGAGTGCGGTTTGCCCAAGGCTGATTCGCTTTGTAATGGAAGAAGATTACGCCAACCTTCCACCTTTGCGTCGTTTTCTTAAGCGCGCGGGAGTAATCCCTATCTCAGCTTCCAACCGACGCTCCATTCGCAATGCGTTTGGTGAGATAGAACAAGCGTTAGAAGAAGGTCATTTGGTATGTATTTTTCCTGAAGGGCGCCTCACTAGCGATGGTGAAATGAATGACTTTATGCGTGGTATGGACATCATTCTAAAACGGAGTCCTGTCCCAGTTATCCCTATTGCGATTAAAGGTTTATGGGGTAGCTTCTTCAGTCGATATAAAGGTAAGGCTTGTAGCGGGCTGCCTAGCAGATTCAGGTCCAAGTTAGAGATAGAAGCAGGTCAGCCTGTCGACTCATCAGCGGCAACCACTAAGTTAATGCAGCATAAGGTCTCTCAGCTCAGAGGTGACTGGAAATAACTTTACGAACATACGTTCATTAAATGTGAACGTATGTTCAATTCATTCAAATCTACTTATCGGCTGGATTTGGTTACACTCACCAGCTGTTTTGATTGCTACTTTCTGTAATGACGACGATTAAAAAGCAACTGCCATTTTGGTTGGCAATGATCATCTGCCTAACACCATGGGTGACTTCACCAACCGCATTGGTGATTGGTTTCTTACTGGCTTCATTGGGCATGGTGCCACAAGATTTTAATCTGGCAAAAGTGACCAAAAAACTATTGGCTTATTCAATAGTCGGCTTGGGCTTTGGCATTCAATTCAAAAATGCCCTTGCGGTTACTTCAGATGGCATTGGTCTTATCATTACTACCATTATCGGCACCTTATTTATAGGCTGGTGGGTGGCAAAAGCCATTGGCCTCAATAAAGAAACGGGCTATCTGATTTCTTCTGGAACCGCCATCTGTGGTGGCAGTGCGATCGCCGCGGTTTCTCCTGCTATCAAAGCAAACGATGAGCAAATCGGCCTTTCTTTAGCCACCGTATTTGTCCTAAATTCTATAGCTCTGTTTGTCTTCCCTGTGATTGGCCATGCGCTGAATCTCGATCAACATACTTTCGGCACTTGGGCAGCGATTGCCATACATGATACTTCATCCGTCGTTGGTGCTGCCTCCGCCTACGGTGAGGAAGCACTCACCACCGCGACAACCTTAAAACTGGCAAGGGCTCTTTGGATTATTCCGGTTGCGTTGTTTAGCGCCTTTTTATTCCGTAGCGATTCGAAGAAAATCACTATCCCCTACTTCATCTTGTTTTATTGCGTCGCGATTGCAGTCAGCGATCTGTTGCCACAGTTTGAGGTGATTTATCAGGGAATCTTCGATATTGCTAAACGGGCTTTAGTGGTGTGTTTGTTTTTGATTGGCTGCGGAATTTCGGTGGAAAAGCTCAAATCGGCAGGACCTAAACCCCTGCTGTTTGGTGTTACGCTGTGGATTGCTATATCGACCAGCTCATTAGCATGGTTGACACTTAGCTAAAGCTCCTCCGGCTCAATTTTAAGCTTTTTGCGCTTTTGTCGTTGGTATATTAAGACCAAAGCGGCGATAAATAGAAACGCAGATAACTCAGCCAGTGATCGCACCAAGCCTTCACTTTGCACTGCAACCACAATCTGAATCAATATTGCCAACACAATGACGGCTTTCATGATCGCCTCTTATATCCATATACTCATATTTCAGGCAGTATTATGAGATAGAGTTATAAGTTTGATAAATTCAGATTTGGACTATGAAAGATCAATTTCAACTAAGTTGACTTTCACATTGGCCGATTGAGTAACGAACAGGCCATTGCTTGCTGAGTGCGCTGGGCATGAGAGCTCAGCCAAAGAAAAAGCGTTCGCCAGTTAATTAGAGAGAAATGTGGTGATTTCACGACTAGTCACCGATTCTGTGCTGCACATTATTTATCGAGTTGAGTCAAAAGCCAATCTTTGACTGCTTTTCGCGACACTTTGATCCCCGACTGGCAAAGACACTCTGGCAACTCGTAGTAGGCGATCGGCCATTTAAATCGAGTTAAAAACTCACCGAGATGCTGCTCGATACAGTTTATATCTAACCCTTGATGACTTTGAATAACGGCGATCGGCCGATGCCCAAACTCTTGGTCTTCAATTGGCACTATAATGGATTGAATCACATCTGGGAGCTGGTTGAGTACGGCTTCTATCTCTTCACAATGAATGTTTTCGCCACCTGAGATGAACAGATTGTCTACTCTGCCGATAATTTGCAGCTCATCGTTTTTCCATTCACCGAGATCTTTGCTATCGAACCACGTGTCGTGCACCATAGGTTCAAGCGTACCCTGCTGGTAATAACCAGAGGCTAGCGTTTCTCCCCCGATGTAAATCCTCTGCCCTTCAAGTTTCACCCTGCGCTTGGGCAATACCTTGCCTGCCGTAGTGTCACTATCTACCCGCTTCGCCGTCACGGTAGAAGCCGCTTCCGTCATGCCATAACCTAGCCAAGTTTCAATCCCCTGTTGCTCCGCTTTGAGGCTCAGAGAAACGGCGATGTGACTGCCCCCGAGTAAGACATGGGTCAGTTCAAGTGGCATATTACTGTCCAATAACCGCTGAAGTTGCGTTGCCACCAGCGACGCATGCGTCACGTGACGAATATCTTCTTGAAACAGTCCGGCCCCCACTTTTAACATCGCACCTGCATGCAACCAGCGATAGATAATCGCCAATCCCGAAACATGGTACATAGGTAAGCTTAACAACCAGCTATCGCCCTGCTTAAAAGTGAATTTTTCCAGCAATCCTGATGCAGAAGCTATATGTTGGGCAGAGGTGTGCGCCACCGCTTTCGGTGTTCCTGTTGAACCTGACGTAAATACAATCGACGCTAAATTATCGGCTTGATAACCCGCGGGATAGTCCGCCAAATCTGCACGCTCTACCGTCATCGTCGACAAGGAAGAAAGCATCAAGTTAGGTGGTGCCACCCAAACTTTTCGCTCTGTTTCCGGCAAGTAGAGTGATGCCAACTTGGTATCCAGCTCTACTTGAGTCTGTGGCATCGTCAAAGCACAAATTGCACCAATCTCCATGCACGCAAGATAGGCTAACAATAGATCCAAGCTGTTTTTACCAACACACGTCAACACCTCGCCGCGCGCTAGCCCCTGTGCAGATAAGCTCGCCGCAACTTCATCCACCATTTGTACTAGCTCAGCCCAGGTGTATTGCCTCTCTTGATGATGCAGGGCTAACAAAGATGGGCTCAACTGAGCCCATCGTTTCAAAGGAGAGAGTTGGTTTTGCATTAAGATTGCCAGATGAGTGACTGGCCTGACAGAGCAGTCACCGGAAGATCACAGCCAGGCCAAGTCACTTCTAGTTGCTGGGCAAACAAACCTATGGTGTCTAAGCCCGGAATCTCTTCAGGTAGCTGCCATTGGGCAAATCGAGCCAATTGCGTCAGGCCCACACTGGATTCAATACTTGAACTGACCACAGGCTTTATACCTAACGCTTTAGCGCGGTCGATCAGCTCTATACAACGCTCCACAGAACCAATTAACGTTGGCTTTATAATAATGGCTTTGGCTCCATTATAGTCTTCCAGTTTAAAGTCATCTTTACGGATAGCATGTTGAAGAGTTTCGTCCCAAGCAATGGCAATCCCAGTATCGATAGCAAAAGAAAAGCTATCACCTGGAGCCTGGCAGGGTTCTTCGACAAACGCGATCCGTTGACGCAGAGAAGGTGCAATCTTTTTGGCAAATTGCTGCGCTTTTTCTGCGGTCCAAGCTCTATTGGCGTCTAGCCTTAACGTGAGGTCTGGAATAGATTCCAAGAACAGACTGACAAGCAACCCATCACGAACAGGTTCATACAGCCCCACTTTGATTTTCGCCACTTTTTGGCCTGACATGCGATCAAGTTTAGGCAGCAGCTCGTCTGGGTCACCAGAGCACAGCGGCGCGGCTTGGTAACAGCCTGTGTCAGGAAGGCCGTTAGCCAACTCCAGTTGCGCCATGGATAAACCAAAAGCCACCGATGGGTATAAATCTTTGTAGTCGAGGACTTGACCACTTTGCCAAAGAGTAAGTTGTTCGATGAGCTGAGGGTAAACCTCATCCAAACTCTCAATGCTAAACCCCGGTAAAGGCGCAATTTCACCTCGACCTATTTCTCCGTCACTTTCTAGTACAACCACAAAGCCTTCTCGTTCCGTGAGCCTCTGCTCTCTCAGTATCACTCCGCTGTCCATAGGCAGCTCGTAGCGATACAGTTTGGCTGTTCTCATACCAATATCCCTTATCATCGTTGTGTAATCGTTGATATATACTGTTGTTTATTTGATAGCTTTTGATTTAGACGGATAACCAAAGATACTCTGTTAAGCAGCTTTGCTTTCACGTTATAAACCGAACAACACATCAAGGATTACGAGGGAATTTATTAAAGTCTGGTCGACGTTTTTCATTAAACGCATTGCGACCTTCCTGACCTTCTTCTGTCATGTAAAACATCATGGTTGCGTTACCGGCTAATTCTTGGAGACCAGCCTGGCCATCACAATCAGCATTTAGGGCCGCTTTCAAGCAGCGTAATGCCATAGGGCTATGTTGCAGGGTTTCGCGACACCAACGGACGGTCTCCTTTTCCAATTCGTCAAGTGGCACCACCGTATTAACCAGCCCCATATCCAATGCTTCTTTAGCATCATAGAAACGGCATAGGAACCAGATCTCACGAGCTTTCTTTTGACCGACAATTCGAGCCATATATGAGGCACCCCAGCCGCCATCAAACGAACCAACTTTTGGTCCAGTCTGACCAAACTGAGCGTTTTCTGCGGCAATCGTCAAGTCACACATCATATGCAATACGTGACCACCACCTACAGCCCAACCCGCAACAGCCGCGATAACTGGTTTAGGGCAAGTGCGGATCTGGCGCTGGAAATCAAGCACGTTGAGGTGATGAGTACCTGAATCGTCTTGATAGCCGCCGTAATCGCCACGGATCTTTTGATCACCACCCGAGCAGAAAGCCTTTTCGCCAAGTCCTGTCAAAATGATCACACCAACGCCTTCGTCATAGCGAGCATCCGCTAGCGCATTGATCATTTCTTTTACGGTTTGAGGGCGGAATGCATTGCGTACTTGAGGGCGGGCGATGGTAATTTTTGCGATACCATCTTCGGATTTGTGGTACTGAATATCTTCATATTCACCTGTGCAATCGTTCCAGTGTACTGGTGCGTATAGTTCTTGTTCTGAAATACCGACTGTTTTTGCCATGGTGATTCCTGTTTGTTGACGTTGCGCTGTTAGAGAAATGCGCGAATTTGAGATTTAACAATAGCGGTAAACGCTTCAGGCTGTTCGATGTGAACATTATGCCCCGCTTGCTCTACCTGGCTATAAGACAAACCGCTCTGTTCGGCCAAGCGGCTGAACTTACTGTCTTTTTCACCAAAAATGTAATGTACTGGAATGCTCAAGCCTGTGAGTGACTCAAGCAAATAATCTTGTTTTGCTAATGAGGTTGCCATCAACATTTTGCCAACAGATGGCCCTAGGTTAGCACTGCGTTTGTGTATGAGTGTTTGTCTTTGCTCATGGTTTAGTGAACTAAATACCGGCTGCTGATACCAATCGCCTAACACTTGTTCAATTGGCTCATGATGAAATCGCTCAGCCCAGCGAGAGTCATTGTTTAAGCGAGCTGTTTTTTCTGCTCCACTACACAATCCAAAATGTCCACCTTCAGAAATAAGCATTTGGATATTGTGTGCAGAAAAATACTGTTGAGTGAGCCCTACCATCGCAATTCGAGCTCCCATTGAATAACCCACTAACACTATAGGTGGTCGGTGAGGAAATTGAGTAAGTAGGACGTCAGATATTTGATCGCAGCACGTTTTAAAATCGCGACAATGCATCAATTTGCTCATCCCATGACCAGGAAGGTCAATACATAAAGTAGGGTATTCGGGAAGTAATTGCGCACAGCGGTCCCAATCATCACTGCTACCAAATAGACCATGTAGGTAAACAATCAAGGGCGTCGAGCTGTCATTGCTCGTATTGTTATAAAGATGGCTATAAAGCATGAACGCGCTGAGTTATCTCTTTCAGGTGTGAGGAAGCTTGTTCAGGCGGTGTTTGTATCTCTAGAAGAAGTGCTCCTTCACCCTGTTGTAAATGCTGACCAACTAACTCAGTGTATGCGGCAAGAGTGGCTGGTTTTTGGTATCGAATACCAAATTGCATCGCAGCATGTTCGAAGGTATAACCATGAGGCATCTGATATAGGGATTGTTTCTGCGCTTGTGGGACAGGGAGCAAATCAAAGATAGCCCCTCCATTATTATTAATGACCACGATAACAACCGGTGTTTTTTCCTGAGTCAATAGAGACAAAGAGTTAAGGTCGTACAGTGCCGACGTATCACCAATGAACAATACACTGGGCTTACGAGTGGCCCGCACAACACCCGTTAGAGTCGCAATCAAACCATCGATCCCTGATGCACCTCGGTTGCTATAGGTGTCAAGGTTTGGCATCGAACCAAACATATCCACCAGCCGCACAAACAGACTGTTTGCCAAAAAGACCTGAGCTTGCTGAGGTAATACTTTGATAGATTTAGCCAGCGCAACCTCATTCACTGACTGCTGATTTTGCTCATATTGTGAAGATAACATTGCTATACGCTCAGAATAGCGCTCTAACTCAGCCGCCCAACCATAATGGGCACTTTTGTCTTCCGTAAGCTCTTTCATCCAACTCTCAATCCAAATCCCTATTTCCACAACATGGTGAGTTTGTGGCAAGTGGCTTTGGTTGTTGCGCTCGACACACGAAGAAACAAAATGATAACCCGCTTGTCTGGATTCAACTTGCTGAGATATCCACTGAATGAGCCGTTTTGACACAATTCGCGAGCCAAACTGTACAATGACATGAGCCTGATTCATCACTTCTTTCGCAGAAGGGTTCTGCAACCAAAGATCATAGTGTGCGAAAGGCGATGAAATCCCCGATTGAGGATCGCACAAACATGGCCAGCCCAGTTTTTCCGCCAGCCGTTGCGCCTGCTGCGTTTCCTCTAGAGTGACACTGCCAACGACCATCACTCCCGGCTTATCAGATAAATCGGCATAGTGAAGAGAGGGCAATGACTGAGTTCGAGCCTTGCAACTATAAGGCTTGTCAGAGTGAGACCAAGATTTTACTTCATCGAGATACGCCTGAAATATTCCTTTCGATTCAGAGCCATACAAAGGCTCAGGAAACGGGCAATTGATGTGAACAGCTCCACCTTTCTCAGCTTGTTCAAACATGTGTTGGTCAATGGAAGTTAGGAGCCACTTCAGCGATATGGAGTCCGAAGGGCTTGGTAACTCAAGGCTAGAGGTGACATGAGTTGAGAAAATCCCAGATTGATGGATCGCCTGATTGGCCCCACAGTCAATCAATTCTATGGGTCTGTCTGCTGTCAGAACCACCAGCTTTTCACCCGTCAGTTTAGCTTCGGCAATCGAAGGCAGCAGATTTGCTACCGCTGTCCCCGATGTCACAATCAGTGCAACGGGCTTGTGGCTCGCTTTTGCTAGACCAAGTGCGAGAAAACCTAAACCACGTTCATCAAAATGCGTATGAAGATTCAGGTTTGTATTTTCTTGCGCTTCTAGCGTTAATGGCGTTGAGCGTGAACCTGGGGCAATACACACCTCAGTGACACCGAGACGATATAACTCTTCAAGCAAGGTCTGACACCAAATACGATTGATAACGGCTTGGTTTTGATTACCCATTTACGACGCGACTCCCAGTGGAGGAATATCGGCGATCAGTGATAGCAAGGTCGACATTTTCTTATCCAACTCCTGCCACTCATTATCCGCCACAGAACCCGGAACAATACCCGCGCCTGCGAATAATTGCACCTCTTCACCAAGAATAAGAGCACTGCGTATCGCCACACAAAACTCCGCACGCTGATGGCTAATAAACCCCATCGAGCCGGCATACCAGCCACGCGCAAAGGGTTCATTGTTTTGGATAAAGTCCATCGATGCCTTACGTGGTAATCCGGCAACCGCTGCCGTCGGTTGTAATGCCGCCAGCAATTGAACGCCATTAATGCCCGATTTAAGGTGTGCATGGATACTGCGTTTAAGATGCTGAACTTTTCTCAGCCTAACCAAACGGGCTTCTTGCTCAACCTCAACATGCTCCGAGTGAGGCGTTAGTCGATCAATAATGTCATCGACGACATATTGGTTCTCATTCAGGTTTTTGCTGTCTTGTGATAACCAGTTTGCCAACTCCATATCGTGGCTGGCGTTGTCGCCTCGACCTATCGTACCCGCCAAAGCTTCAGTGTAGAGCTCCTGCCCTTGTCTGGCATACAAACGTTCCGGTGTAGAACCTATAAAGCTATGCTTTTTATCCAGAGAGAGCATAAAGTGGAAGCTATGGTGGTTTTGCAGATAACTTGATTTGAGTAGCTGCGCAGCACTCACCGTGCTGTCCATATGGATGGACGTTCGGCGAGCCAGTACCACTTTCTTAAAGTCATTATTTTCAATACCAGTCAGGACTTTCTCAACCAGCTCAGACCATTGCGGTTTCTCCGGTATGTGACTGATGCTTTTGATCTGCGCGGAGACTGGCCGTAAAGCACCAACTTCAATTTTAAGTTTACTGAGTCCGGCTAATGTACGATGTTTATCGGCTGTCAGGTTGACGGCTAATGACCAGCGGTTATCAAAACGAATTAGCTCGATTTGTGGTAGGAAGAAAAAAGAAGACATGCAACGACGATTTTTTTCGGTCTGTCCGTCAAAAGAACGTCCACCCCAGATACGTTGTTCATCTGCCAGAATCGTGTAGGCTGGAGCAGGGTCGACAAAAGTATGTAACTGCCCCAATGCCACCACTTCTTCACGGGTATCGCGAGACTGCCAATAAAACTTTGGAAACAGCGGCTGGGACTCCAGCCAATCTATGAATGCAAAATCTGGTTTTTCCTCAAGAACTTGAACCAGACGGTTTACGCCGTCTTCTGCATCCTTTACGCGTTCGATCAGTTCAGTAACGGCTTGATGAAAATGTGACAAATCAGCCTCGTATGCCTGGGGATTTTTATTCATTTTAGATCGCTACTCTATTAATAGACCTTACCCAGATCAAGGTTGTAGCCCATCTTTTGCATAATCCTGTGATTGCAAACGAACAAAGCGCATACAAAAAAGCGTAATAATTCAGTTTTTTATTCTAACAAAGCCCTTTTTGATGTACTTTAATAAAGAAATACAATCTCTTTTAGGTTTTACACAATGCAAAATATCGGGATGTCATCAAAACTCGATAATGTCTGCTATGACATTAGGGGGCCTGTACTCAAACATGCTAAGCGTATGGAGGAAGAGGGGCATAAAATACTGAAGTTGAATATCGGTAATCCCGCTCCATTTGGATTTGACGCCCCAGATGAAATCTTGGTTGATGTCATCCGTAACCTGCCCACTTCACAAGGTTACTGTGACTCGAAAGGCATCTACTCTGCTCGTAAAGCCGTCGTTCAACACTATCAGCGTAAAGGCATCCGTTCTTTAGATGTCGAAGACGTGTATATCGGTAATGGTGCATCGGAACTTATCGTTATGGCGATGCAGGCTTTGCTCAACAATGGCGACGAGATGCTGGTTCCCGCACCAGATTACCCGCTTTGGACAGCATCTGTAGCCCTATCTGGCGGAAAAGCTGTGCATTATCTTTGTGATGAGCAAGCAGACTGGTATCCAGATCTGGATGATATTCGCAACAAGATAACACCGAATACTCGTGGCATTGTCCTCATCAACCCTAATAACCCAACAGGTGCAGTTTACAGCCGCGACTTTTTATTAGAAGTGATTGAGATTGCACGTCAGCACAAGTTGATCATCTTCGCCGATGAAATCTACGATAAAGTACTCTATGACGGTGCCACACACACCTCTGTTGCGACACTTTCAGATGATGTTTTGACCGTTACCTTCAACGGCTTATCAAAAGCCTATCGTGTCTGTGGTTTCCGTGGTGGTTGGATGTTCCTCACCGGTCCGAAGCATCTCGCTCAAGGGTACGTCAATGGCTTGGATATGCTGGCTTCTATGCGCTTGTGTGCCAATGTACCGATGCAACATGCCATTCAGACCGCACTGGGTGGTTATCAGAGTATTAACGAACTGATCCTGCCCGGTGGTCGTTTATTGGAACAGCGTGACCGGGCTTTTGAACTGATCAACCAGATTCCAGGGGTTTCCTGCGTCAAACCTAAAGGCGCGATGTATCTGTTCCCGAAAATCGACACTAAAATGTACAACATCAAAGATGATCAGAAGATGGTACTCGACTTCCTTATTCAGGAAAAAGTGCTGTTGGTTCAAGGCTCAGGCTTCAACTGGCCAAAGCCTGATCACTTCCGCATTGTGACCCTGCCACATGTTGAAGATCTCGAAATGGCGATTGGACGCTTCGAACGCTTCCTGTCGACGTATAGCCAGTAGTAATTAGATTCGATCTTTCATATGCTTAAAGAGCACTCAGAGAGTGCTCTTTTTTATTAGGAGGAAGATCCATGACAGAGAGTAAGTCTAAAGAAAGTCATTTCTTCGCTCATCTTGCTCGTATGAAACTGATTCAGCGCTGGCCCTTGATGCGTTCTGTGTCAACAGAGAATATCTCAGAGCACAGTCTTCAAGTCGCTTTTGTCGCCCATGCTCTGGCATTAATTAAAAACAAAAAATATGGCGGTAACCTCAACCCTGAACGCATCGCCTTACTGGGAATGTACCACGATACCAGTGAAGTACTCACTGGGGATCTCCCCACTCCCGTCAAGTATTACAACCCAGAGATAGCAAAAGAGTATAAGAAGATAGAATCCGCAGCGGAAAAAAAACTGCTTTCAATGCTGCCTGAAGAATTTCAGGAAGATTTTGCGCCTTATCTGGTCTCTCAAGCTGTGTATCCAGAAGATGAAGCGATCGTCAAACAAGCCGATACTATTTGCGCCTACCTCAAATGCTTGGAAGAGCTCAGTGCAGGTAACCATGAATATGCACTAGCCAAAAAGCGCCTTGATGTCACTTTGCAAGAGAGGCGAACCCCTGAAATGAACTACTTTCTTACCACATTTGCCCCAAGCTTCGAATTATCTCTCGACGAGATTAGTTAGCTTTATTTCTTAAGTAATCGTAGTTTTACCAATAATTTAGAGGGAAATATCAATACTATAATCGCAGAAAAGACAAATATGCTTGAAAGCTGGGACAAAAAAACTAGCGCAAGAGTGGTTGAAAACACGACCTTATTTGGCTTTGCTCTCAGCATCGTACTCAAGCACAATAAAGCTATGCATCTCTAGCAAGGTGTTAGGCACCGTCGCTAAAGCGCTCTATTATTCATGCAGTTAAAGGCCAAAATTCATATGAGTTCAAACAGTAAGCGGCTATGGGAACAACGTCACGATGATGAACATAAGATTCGTCGCGACGATCACCGCAGTCCTTATCAACGTGACAGAGCGAGAATTCTTCACTCCGCAGCGTTTCGACGTTTGCAGGCAAAAACTCAGGTTCACGGCAACAGTTTTGACGATTTTCACCGCACTCGACTGACCCACTCTCTCGAAGCGGCTCAGCTAGGAACGGGGATCGTTGCGCAGATAAAGAAGAAACAGGCAGAATTTCGCGACCTTTTGCCTAGCGATAGCTTAATCGATTCGCTTTGCTTGGCTCATGATATTGGCCATCCACCCTATGGGCATGGTGGTGAAGTCGCCCTTAATTACATGATGCGTGAGCATGGCGGATTTGAGGGAAACGCACAGACATTTCGCATCGTGACCAAGCTTGAGCCATATACCGAACATTTTGGTATGAACCTGGCGCGACGAACTTTGCTTGGCCTGATCAAATACCCAGCGCTAATCAGTAAAACATGCGCTGATGTCACTCCAGACAGTGTCTCTCACCAGCGGAAGCTTAAAGCAAAAGAATGGGCACCGGCCAAAGGTTTATATGACTGTGACCAATCCTTATTTGACTGGGTACTAGAGCCGCTTAGTGAGACAGATAAGCAGTTGTTCAGCCAAATGCGTGATGAACAATTGACGGAGCGTCAGCATAAAAAGACCCGCTTTAAATCCATCGACTGTTCTATCATGGAACTCGCTGATGATATTGCTTATGGAGTGCATGATCTCGAAGATGCGGTAGTGCTTGGCATGGTGACAAGGCATCAGTGGATAGAAGGTGCGGCGAGTTTGCTTTCAGAATGTGGTGAACCTTGGTTTGAAGCCCATATCGACTCCATTACAGATATGCTTTTTTCAGGAACTCATCATCAGCGCAAAGACGCCATCGGTGGTATGGTGAACGCTTTGCTAACCAGTATTTCTGTTAAGCCCGTTGATGCACCTTTCGAAAGTCAACTGCTGGCGTTTAATGCTTATTTGGAACCGGAAATGGCCCAGGCGCTGGAGGTCCTTAAGCGCTTTGTCAGTGAGTATGTGATTCAGGTACCTCATGTTCAAGTTGTCGAGTATAAGGGACAACAGATCATTATGGATATCTTCGAAGCGTTTAGCGCTGATCCTGAAAGATTACTGCCCACTCCAATTCGTCATGAATGGCAGCAAGCGACATGTGAGAGTGAAGGCTATCGTGTGATTGCAGATTATATTTCTTCAATGACTGACGGCCATGCTCAACGGCTGCACCAGCAGTTGTTCTCATCTCATTAACAGAAAGCGGAGCTTATGCTCCGCTTGTTTTTAACACCTGTCGACAAATTCATCGAGCTGGCTCATTAGACGTTGCTTCTCACTGTCACTGATAAAACTCGCTTCAATCGCATTGCGACTAAATTGCGCCAACTCTTCTTGCGTCAACCCA
The DNA here is from genome assembly GCF_000967495.1 of Vibrio neptunius. Taxonomy (GTDB): domain Bacteria; phylum Pseudomonadota; class Gammaproteobacteria; order Enterobacterales; family Vibrionaceae; genus Vibrio; species Vibrio neptunius. Next base: position 27,605 of record NZ_JXXU01000026.1, read on the forward strand.
TGACTGTCTGCCACAGCAAGGAAATTGTCGTTCATGTAGCCACCAAAATAGGCCGGATCATCTGAGTTGATCGTCACACACAGCCCTTGCCGCAATAAATCGACAACATTGTGTTGCTTCATCTCCTCAAATACTTTGAGTTTAGTATTGGACAGTGGGCAAACCGTCAGCGGCATACGCGACTGAGCCAGCGACACCACCAGATTCGGATCATCGGCACAGCGCACGCCATGGTCAATACGCGACACCTTCAATAATTCAAGGCTGTTATAAATGTTGGCCACAGGCCCCTCTTCTCCTGCGTGTGCGACCGTGAGAAAACCAGCCTCGAGTGCTTTGGCAAAAACACGAGCAAACTTCTCTGGCGGGTGACCCACTTCCGATGAATCCAGACCTACACCAATGATTTTATCTTTATGTGCCAATGCTTGTTCCAAGGTGACAAAGGCACTGTCTTCATCCAGATGACGTAAAAAACATAGGATGACTCGACTACTAATACCCAACTGCGTCTGCGCATCTTGCAAAGCGCGGTGAATACCGTTGATCACAGTGTCAAACGCGATACCGCGCTCAGTATGAGTCTGTGGGTCGAAAAAGATCTCGGTGTGAATAACATTGTCAGCCTTACAGCGCAGTAAATAAGCCCAAGTTAAATCGTAAAAGTCCTGCTCATGAATCAATACGTTGGCGCCTTGATAGTAGATATCAAGGAATGACTGAAGGTTAGTGAACTCATACGCGGCTTTGACCTCTTCAGGCGTGGTAAATGGCAGCGCGATTTGATTGCGTAATGCGAGTTCAAACATCATCTCAGGTTCAAGTGAACCTTCAATATGCAGATGCAACTCAACTTTCGGTAACTGACGAATAAATTCTGTTTGGTTCACGCTTGTCTCCCCATTCAATTCGATTGGTATTCAACAAACGCTTTTCTCTTGTGAAGATAAACAGGCATACAAAGAGAAAAGCGCAATGCACTTCACTCTTCGTAATCTGAAATTTGCGGTTTCAGGTAGAGACTCCCACACCTTATCAGTGGGATTATACGAAGCATCGTTTATGACTTAAGCGCCATAACTAAACGATTGCGCGTCATTATATTCTGACAAAGATTCACTGTACAACGCTGCGCTTGAAAATAATTTTAGACCTCAAATGACGAGTTTGCGTTTATTACCGGTAATTTTTTTCAAACACACCGGGCGGCATCTGCTTGATTTGAAAGTCAATCATGTTATTGAACGTATCAAGTAATGGGGTGAAGTCTTGCTCTGGTTGCAGCAAAGTCAGGATATGGTAGCCAGCTTCCACAGTAGACAAGCTGTTATCACTGGGCGCTTTGCGAATACGGTAATTGCCCTGTAGGTTCTCTGGCAAACGTACTAGAGGTAATGCCTGCAAATTCTCAGACAGTTGCCACATTTTGTACGCTTTTTTCCACGTGCCATCGAGCAAAATAATCCGCACTTTGCTTTCTCTGAAGAAGGCTTTCGCCACCTCTTCATGGCTGACAGACACTTCTCCCGGATAAAGCACAAAATGTTGACAACCTTGTTCGTCCAACAACTTATTCAGCTCACTATGCTGAGTAAAATTTTCGCCTTCAAACAGGTAACTATTCTCCAGTGAGAGTCTGAGAATACGCGCAGTGCCCATAGGCCTGTTTGTTTCTGTCGGATGCTGTAAGATGACCAGCTCAACATTCGATGCTAGGCTTTGTATCCACTCACAAATACAAGCTTTGAGTGACTTACCACATTGAGAACAATATCGGGACATAGCGTGCGTTTACTTCTTCTGTTAATTGCTATCAGCTTAGTCTGCCTAGGCGTGCAGTTCGAGCCTTTAGCCAGCCTGACATACTGGCATCATCTACTTATTTCTGAAGGCCAGTGGTGGCGAATCCTAACAGGAAATTTCACCCATACCAACTTTGCTCATTTAGGCATGAATCTGGCCGGCTTGTGGGTTATCACTTATCTGTTTAAGCCGAAGGTAACTTCTCTACTCTGTGTATTGTTCGTGACTAGCTTATCCGTGGGCATGCTCAACCTGACAACAAGTATGACTAGCTATGTCGGTCTTTCGGGTGTGCTGCATGGCATCTTCGCCTATTATGCGCTTCAAGAGTCCCTACAGGGTCGTAAAGGTAGCTGGTTACTTGTCATTGGTGTACTGGCCAAAGTAGGTTGGGAAATGACCATGGGCGCATCACAATCGACCAGCGAGTTAATCAATGCCCGTGTGGCGGTGGAATCTCATCTGTTTGGTGCCTTGACGGGTCTAGTACTTGCATTTTTCATCACGACGCTAAACTTTCAGATAAGGCTCAACCGCTCTCAGCGATAATTTCTATTGATGTTCCTGACCAAAGGCCTCAGAATGGCGCCCTTTTGCTGGCGGTCTATTATCGCCTGAGCATTTATCTCACCTTAAACAGAGAACAATTTATGGGTTTTACCGCTTTAGGCCTTTCTGCCCCACTCCTCAAAGCCATAGACGAACAGGGTTATGACAAACCATCTCCAATTCAGGAGCAAGCCATTCCTGCAGTGTTAGCCGGTAAAGATGTCATGGCAGCGGCTCAGACTGGCACGGGTAAAACCGCAGGCTTCACCTTGCCGATTCTAGAGAGACTAGATAACGGCACACGAGTCAAAGGCAACCATGTAAGGGCACTGGTGCTGACACCAACTCGTGAATTGGCGGCACAGGTTCAGGAAAACGTGTTTAAGTACAGCCGTTATCAACGTCTGACGTCGAATGTGGTATTCGGTGGAGTGAAGATTAACCCGCAAATGATGAAGCTGCGTAAAGGCACAGACGTGCTTGTCGCAACTCCAGGTCGATTGCTCGACTTATACCAGCAGAATGCGATTAACTTCTCCCAGTTGGAAGTTTTAGTGCTGGATGAAGCGGATCGCATGTTGGATATGGGCTTTATTCGCGATATCCGTAAAATTCTCGCACTACTTCCTGAGAAGCGCCAAAACCTGCTGTTCTCTGCCACTTTTTCTGCTGAGATTCGCGAACTAGCCAAAGGTCTAGTTAACGATCCGGTCGAAGTCTCTGTTAACCCTGAGAACTCCACTGCAGTCACCATTGAGCAATCTATCTACCCAGCAGATAAGCGTAAAAAAGCCCCGATGCTGGTTAAGCTCATCAAAGACGGCGATTGGAGACAAGTTCTGGTCTTCAGCCGTACTAAACACGGGGCGAACCGACTTTCTCATTACCTTAATGATCAAGGTATTACGGCGGCGCCTATTCATGGTAACAAAAGCCAAGGCGCGCGCACCAAGGCACTGGCTGATTTTAAATCTGGAGAAGTGCGTGTATTAGTTGCCACAGATATTGCCGCACGTGGTATCGACATTCCTCAACTGCCTCAGGTCGTCAACTTCGAACTGCCACACGTAGCAGAAGATTATGTCCACAGAATTGGCCGCACTGGCCGCGCAGGTGAAGTTGGCAAAGCGATCTCTTTAGTTGAAGCCGCAGAAGCCAGTGAACTATTTGGTATTGAGCGACTCATCCAGCAAGTATTACCTCGTTTGGAGCTGGAGGGCTATAAACCGGTCAATGTGCTACCAGAGTCTAAGTTGGACACTCGCCCAATCAAACCTAAGAAACCGAAAAAGCCTAAGAAGCCAAAAGTCGACCATGCCGATGGTCAGCGCTCAGGTGACAATGCTCGTGGCCATAAGCCAGCGGGGAAAAACAAGCGTCATTTTGGCCATAACAAACCCAACAGTGATGGCTCCAAGAGTAATAATGGTAGCAAACGTAAGGACGGCAGTTCTAATAGCAAAGCTTCTAACAATGCTGGCAATAATGGACAGAAACGTCGTAGACCAGCGAACCGCAAGCCAAACCATTCGCAACCTAAAGCACAGTAACCCAATACACAAAGCCCCTCAGTTGAGGGGCTTTTCATTTAACTAAACAAAAGAAGTCAGCTTACACGATAGGGCGCTGACCACGATCAATCAGCTTCATCAGTACGTTATCAGCCGCTTCACCTGCCAGGCCTGCCAGCTTAGATGTCAGCTTTTTCTTCTCTACGTAGTGAATCGCTAAGACTGTTTTATCTTTGCACGCTTCCACAACCAGATCATCAGAGGTTTTGATTTCATCAACCAGACCCAATGAATGCGCCTGAGTGCCAAACCAGTGTTCACCAGTGGCCACTTTATCTAATTCAAGTTCAGGGCGACGCTCGCGAATAAAGTCTTTAAACAAGCCATGTGTTTCTTCAAGTTCTTGTTTGAACTTATCACGTGCTTTATCAGTGTTCTCGCCAAACATGGTCAAGGTACGTTTGTATTCGCCCGCTGTTAGCTGTTCATACTCAATATTGTACTTTTTGAGCACTTTATTGAAGTTAGGCAGCTGGGCAATCACGCCGATGGACCCTACGATTGCAAATGGTGCTGAAACAATCTTGTCAGCAATACATGCCATCATATAACCGCCACTGGCAGCCACTTTATCTACTGCAATGGTCAGTGGTAACTTAGCCGCCTTAATACGATCAAGTTGAGACGATGCCAAGCCGTAGCCATGTACCATACCACCACCAGACTCTAGGCGTAGTAGTACTTCGTCCCCTTCACGAGCTACCGCGAGAATTGCGGTCACTTCTTCGCGTAGTGACGCGACTTCTTTGGCGTCAATGCTGCCTTTGAAATCCAGAACAAACAGGTGAGGCTCACGCTTGCTGTCCAAATCACCGTCTTTTGAAGCCTGCTTGACTTCTTTTTCACGGGCTTTTGTTTTCTCTTTCTCTTGTTTCTTGTCTGCCTTATCACGCGCTTTGAGAAACGCTGAATCATGCAGGTGATGCTCAAGCTGCTCAACGGTGTTTTTATGCTGATCCGTCAAGTTGGTGATCTCCAATTCACCCTTTGCAGCACCATTCTTCCCCCCTACGGCTTTGGCTATTACAAGAATCGCAATCACTGCGACTACAACAGTCACAATCTTGGCTAAAAACAGCCCGTAGTCCAACAAAAATTCCAATGTGATATCCCCTAATGTGCGAATTAGTGTATTGTAACCACCATCTTACGGATTCATAAAGCAGAACATTACAATAAGGATGCATGTCGTGGATTATTCCATTTCCTCAGACGCTTTAAAAGACAAAGTCATTCTCGTGACAGGTGCCGGTGACGGCATCGGTAAACAAGCCGCAATCTCGTTTGCTCAGCATGGTGCCACCGTCATTCTGTTAGGTCGTACCGTGAAAAAGCTTGAGCAAACTTATGATGAAATCGAAGCCGCTGGCTACCCTCAACCAGCAATCATTCCTCTGGATATGAAAGGCGCAAGCAAGCAAAACTATATTGATATGGCCGATACCATTGGTAGTCAGTTTGGTCGGCTTGATGGAGTGCTTCACAATGCCAGTCAACTGGGTGTACTGAGCCCATTTGATCAGATTGGTGAAGACACTTACGACGATATCATGCAGGTTAATGTTAAAGCCCAGTTCTTGATGACTCAGGCAATCCTTCCGCTATTGCATAAATCAGATGATGCCAGCGTTATCTTTACATCATCAACGGTTGGCCACGCTGGCCGTGCTTTCTGGGGAACTTACGCGATATCTAAATTCGCAACGGAAGGCATGATGCAGATTCTGGCGGATGAATTGAGTGATACACACATCCGTGTCAATGCGATCAACCCAGGTGGCACACGTACGTCCATGCGCGCGAAGGCTTACCCAGCGGAAGACGCTGAGTTGCTAAAAACGCCATTGGATATCATGCCGCTTTATCTTCACCTAATGTCGAACGAGAGCAAACACGTTCGTGGTCAGTGTATTGACGCACAGCCGAAGAAATAGAAAAAAATCTCTCATATATTCAACGCCTTGTGGAAACACAAGGCGTTTTTTTATCCACTTATGCAGCCCTTCACTTGCTGATAAATAATAATAATTTATACTGTATATATATACAGGTAAATTGTTATGTATGAACTGATCGAACATCTTAAGAAAAAACAATGGCTTTGGCAGGGCAATCACACTCCGGAGTCCAGAGATCACCATTCGACAGGCTTTGATCTTCTGGATCAAAAACTGGAAGGCGGTTTTCCCATTTATGGCGTGGTGGAATTGCAAACGACTCCCGGCATCGGAGAGCTTCGCCTGCTACTCCCTCACCTTAAAAACAGCAGCCAAGGTAGGTTATCTGTATTCATACAACCACCTGGACACCTGTCTGCGCAGTCTATGACAGCAGAAGGGCTCGATCTGAACCATGTTCTGCTGATTTATCCGAAAACAGAGAACGAAGCCTTATGGGCGGCAGAGCAGTGCCTGAAAAGCGGCGCTTGCAGTAACGTGCTGCTTTGGAATTCGGGGCTGGAAGTCCATCATGCTCGTCGACTTCAGGTCGCCAGTGAAACTGGAAATTGCCTGTCGTTTTTGTTTAAAACCGCACAGCGCACTCTCTTTTCTCTGCCCGTCAGTTTGAGCATGACGCTACTCCCCCACTCACTTGGCGTTGAAATCACCATCACTAAGCGCAAAGGTGGGTGGCCACATGCCAGTTTTGTTCTGGATATGAGTACACTCTGGCCTTCATTAACAGAGTCCAGACCTGAACCTGTTATTCTTCCTTTCCCACTGCGTAAGCAAGGCTAACGATGCAGGTGTGGTTGTACTTGCATTTCCCGACTCTACAACTGGATGCGCTGTACTCTGAACAGGCTCAGCAGCCTTTGGTAGTAGTTGATTCCAAACGTTTCCAAATCGTGCAATGCAATTTCGCCGCGCACGAACAAGGTATTCGACCGGGAATGGGACTGGGCAGCGCTAGCGCTTTGTGTCACTCGCTTCAGGTCCACCCCTATGATGAGAAGGTAGAGCAACAGACCTTACTGGATATCGCTCAGTGGTTGTATATGGTGACCTCTGATCTGGTGCTCTTTCCGCCACAAGGGTTATTGCTAAAAGTCACAGACATGCTGTCACTCTATGGTGGGCTGGATGCTTATTGGCACCGAGTATCACAACATTTACAGCAGCTGAGTATCCAGTATCAGTACGCTACTGGTTTTTCTCCCTTCTCTGCCATTCTGCTGGCAAAGTCTGGAAGTGCATTGATCAGCCAAGATAGAACTCAGCTCTGTGAAGCACTTAAACCCTACCCAGTTTCAGCCACTGAGCTTGACAGTAAACAGGTTGAAAAACTCTCTCGTGTGGGAGTGTTAACCCTCAACGATCTGCTGGAACTGCCGATGCAAGAGGTCGCCAGACGTTTTGATATCGATTTGGTTAACTATGTCGGACGACTGATGGGTCAGTTTAAACACCCAGTAAATTTCTACCACCCACCTGAACACTTTCAAAGTTACCTTGAGTTGTTGTTTGATATCGAAAATATCCAATGGTTGGAAAAACCGTTATTAAAGCTGCTAAAAAAACTGGAAGGCTTCCTGACATTACGTAATCAGGTTGCATACGAACTTGAGTTGACTCTTCATCAACGCGATCGTGGCGCTGGTGTGATTGCATTTACTTCAGCCTGTGGAGATTACTTCGCTCAGCGCTGGGCTAAGCTTTGTCAACTGACAATGGAGTCCATTCAACTTGATGCTCCAATACAAGGCTTAACTCTGAAAGTGGTACGGAGTGGCGAACTTGAGTCCACCAGCCAAGACATTTTCGCAGGACGCAAAGGCCAACAAACGGAGCTGGAGTTGATAGCTACACTACAAGCTAAGTTGGGTAACAACCAAGTCCTTAAAGTCGCACCAACAGATGATCCTAGACCAGAGAAATCGATGTCATTGTGCGCCCCCGATCTCCCCATTCCTACTAAAGTTTCGCTCTCTGGTTTACGCCCATCTTTAATGCTACCAACCCCAGAGCCTTTAACAGAAAAGGTAAATGTTATACATGGCCCTGAACGCTTTGTGACTGGCTGGTGGGATGGTGATGAAATGACGCGTGATTATTTTATTGCGCGCAGCGACAGTGGACGTTGGCTCTGGATATTTCGTAATCAAGAAATGCAGTGGTTCCTGCACGGACTATTTAGCTAAGCGGAGATGCGATAATGAAATACGCTGAACTCTTCTGCCAGACCAATTTCTCTTTCCTCACTGGTGCTTCTCACGCGGAAGAGCTTATTCTACAAGCCGACTTTTTACGCTACCACGCACTGGCGATTACCGATGAGTGCTCCGTCGCAGGCGTGGTCAGAGCTTATAGAGCGATCGAAACTCATAGCCTCAATATCAAACTGATCATAGGAAGTATGTTCTGGTTAAGTGATGAATGTCAGGTCGTATTACTCTGCCCAAACCGTGAAGCCTATGCTGAACTCTGTCGCATCATCACAAACGCAAGAAGACGTACCGAGAAAGGACAATATCAGCTGGCAGAATGGGATTTAATGTCGCTTCGCCACTGTCTGATGGTCTGGCTCCCCAGCCATCAACATAGCGATCAGAAATGGGGACACTGGCTTGCTCAACATCATCAACCAAGAATGTGGTTAGGTGTTCAACGCCATTTAGAAGCAGACGATAAAAGCTATCTCACTCATTGTGAGAAGCTCGCTCAGGAACTGATGGTGCCAATCACCGCTTGTGGTGGTGTACTCATGCATACCGCTAACCGTCTTCCTCTACAACATGTTCTGACCGCAATCCAGCATGGTAGTCGCGTTGATAAAATTGGTAAGCACCTGCTCACTAATACAGAACGCACACTGCGAAGCAAAGAAAAGCTCGCCCGACTGTTTAAACAGGAATGGCTGGAAGAGAGTATTCGCCTCGCCGAGCAATGCCAATTCAGTTTAGAAGAACTCAAGTACGAATACCCCCATGAACTAGTACCCAGTAGTGAAACGCCGATGAGCTATCTGCGCAAATTAGTCGACAGTGGCAAGCGTCGCCGCTTTCCCGAAGGTGTTCCTCAGGATATTTCAGAAACTATCGACAAAGAGCTTGAGCTGATTAGTGAGCTCAACTACCCCTACTATTTCCTGACCATTCACGACATAGTGATGTTTGCCAAGCGTCAGAATATTCTCTATCAAGGGCGTGGCTCAGCAGCCAATTCTGTCGTTTGCTACTGTCTGGAAATTACCGCGGTCGATCCTAGGCAAATTTCCGTTCTCTTCGAGCGTTTTATTAGTAAAGAACGTGATGAGCCACCTGACATCGACGTAGACTTCGAACACGAACGCCGTGAAGAAGTCATTCAATACATTTATCAGAAGTATGGCCGTGAACGAGCAGCGCTTGCGGCAACCGTGATCACTTATCGCTTTAAAAGTGCCGTTCGCGATGTGGGTAAAGCACTTGGGATTGAAGAAAGCCAGCTCGACTACTTCATTAAAAACGTTAACCGCCGAGACCGCGAACTCGGCTGGCAGGCGCAGATCGTCGAGCTTGGCCTTCAGCCGGATTCTCTCAAAGGTGAACAGTTCATCACTCTGGTTAACGAGATTCTCGGCTTTCCTCGGCATTTGTCGCAGCACGTCGGCGGCTTTGTGATTGCCGCAGGCCCTTTGTATGAGCTGGTACCCGTTGAGAATGCTTCTATGGCAGACAGGACAGTTATTCAGTGGGATAAAGATGATCTGGAAAGCCTCAAGCTAATGAAAGTGGATGTCCTCGCCCTAGGGATGCTCAGCGCTATCCATAAATGTTTCCAGTTGGTCAAACGTTTTCATCAGCAAGATCTGACTATTGCGGAGATCACCCGAAGGCAAGATGATCCTGAAGTGTATGGCATGATCCAGAAAGCCGACACAGTCGGTGTATTTCAGATCGAATCACGAGCCCAAATGAGCATGCTGCCTAGACTCAGGCCCAAGACTTATTACGATCTAGTGATCCAGATTGCTATTGTACGCCCAGGCCCCATTCAAGGGGATATGGTTCACCCTTTTCTCAAACGTCGTGATGGTATCGAACCCGTGACCTACCCTTCGGATGAAGTCAAAGAGGTGTTATCACGAACTATGGGAGTACCTATCTTTCAGGAGCAGGTAATCAAGCTGGCGATGGTCGCAGCAGGCTTTAGTGGTGGTGAAGCCGATCAATTACGTCGTGCTATGGCCGCTTGGAAAAAAAATGGCAATCTGGTGAAGTTTCGTACCAAGCTGATTGAGGGAATGTTGGCTCGCGGCTACGAACAAGAGTTTGCTGAACGCATTTTTGATCAGATACTCGGATTTGGTGAGTACGGTTTTCCTGAAAGTCACTCTGCCTCTTTTGCTGTATTAGCGTATTGTTCGGCTTGGCTCAAGTATTATCACCCGGAAGCTTTTTACGCTTCACTCCTCAATAGCCTACCTATGGGCTTTTACAGTGCGTCACAACTAGTGCAGGATGCAAGGCGTCATAACGTATTGATTCTACCTGTCTGCGTCAACCAATCACACTATGATCATCAGGTCGTTCATTGCGGCAACAAGCTAGCTATTCGACTTGGCCTTCGTCAGATAAAAGGATTCGGGTTAGATAGTAGCCTTCAACTCATCAAAGCACGTGGTCTCGAGGGCTTTCAACACCCTAGTCAACTCAAGCATATCGGTTTGAATCAGAGAGAGCTTGAGCGACTTGCTTCATCTAATGCCATGCAGTCAATCGCTAATAACCGCTTTCAAACCCGCTGGGCAATGATGGATTCGTTATCCGATTTACCACTCTTTAAAGATTTGGAAGAACCACAAAGTGGTTCAATCAGTAAACCTTCAGAGGTTCAAACACTACTGGAAGACTACTCTTCCATGGGGCTATCACTCAGCCAGCACCCTATCACACTTTTAGAGCAAGCGGGTGCCCTAGGGCGCTTTACAAGAATGAAGGAGCTTATTCATAAGCCACATCAGTCTCTGGTGACCATCGTCGGTGTTGTGACAGGTAAGCAAGCTCCCGGTACCGCTGCTGGCGTCACCTTTTTCACTTTAGAAGACGACAGTGGCAACATGAATGTCGTGGTTTGGCAGGCAACGGCGCGGGCACAAAAGCAGGCCTATCTCACAGCCAAGGTAATGATGGTAAAAGGTATTCTAGAAAGAGAAGGAGAAGTCACGCACATCATTGCCGGGAGACTGATTGATATGACAGACAAACTAGATGGGCTCCAAAGCAAGTCACGAGATTTCCACTAACCACCATAAACGGAAAAGGAGCCACTCGGCTCCCTTTAGATTAACAGTTAGACGAGTTACCCATCGTCTTCAGCGTCCATACGTCTCTTTTTGTATTCCCTGTATAGTAACATGCATAAGGTCATCACAACCTTGTGACGTAAACCATATCATGAATAGCAACTACCCTTCGCTTGTGATGAAAAGTGAAGATTAATTAATTCGCAAAGTAAATGATCGACCAAGTACAACCGGTAGTTCAACTGATTTACATGCTTCATATCGATCGAGGTACTATCTCGACAAAATGTCACGCAGTCGATCTTGTGCCACTTCAACCAATAAATCAGGCTGGAATTTAGAAATAAATCGGTCACAGCCAACTTTCTTCACCATCGCGTCATTAAAGCTGCCGCTTAGCGATGTATTGAGCGTGATATAGAGATCCTTTAACTTAGGATCGCTACGGATTTCGTGAGTCAGCTTGTAGCCGTCCATCTCCGGCATTTCTGCATCGGTGATCATCAATAGCAATTCACGGGGCACGTCTTTACCCTCTTCACTCCAACCTTTGATCAACCTAAGTGCCTCTAAGCCATCACGACATTCGAGAATATTCAAGCCGAGCTGAGACAGTGTTCCTTTAACCTGAGCTCGAGCAGTAGAAGAGTCATCCACAATAAGAACATTACGCCCAACCATTTGTGTAGATAGGTCTTCATCAAGTACACCTTCAGAGATAGAGACGTCGTAGTCGATGATCTCTGCCAGTACTTTTTCGACATCAATAATTTCAACGATTTTCTGCCCGTCCTCATCTTTGATGTGCGTAATAGCCGTCAGATAATTTGCTCGACCAGCCGTTTTCGGTGGTGGCTGAATTTCCGTCCAAGCCGTGTTGACGATATTACGCACTTGACCAACCAAAAAGCCCTGTATGGTACGGTTGTATTCTGTGATGATCAGATTTTGCTCTTGATCTTCTTGTCGAGGGGGCGGAAACCCAATGGCACTTCGCAAATCAATCACAGGTACTGAGACTCCGCGCAGAGAAGCCACACCAGTAATGTGGTGGTGTGAGCCTGGCATTTTGGTCAACGGCGGGACTTTGATCACCTCGCGAACCTTAAAAACGTTGATCGCAAAGACCTGACGGCTGTTAAGACTAAACAGCAGCAACTCCAATCGGTTTTCACCAACAAGATTCGTTCGCTGATCAACGCTATTTAAAACTCCGGACATACGATCTCTCAACTACTTTGTAATATATCAAAAATAGCCTAAAGCCAGGCTAAACAAAAATAAACCCATACAACTTGAAGGTTATATGGGTTTACATAAAAGATAAAGCTTATTGACGACGAGCTTAGCCTTCTATCACTTTCATCAATAACAAGCCGTCGTAAAGTGCTTGTTTTATCAATGCCGCACCGGGCATTGTGGCCTGTTTATAGAAACGAGATTCGACCACTTCGAGATCTTGATGGTACACAGGTAAACTTTGTTCTTGGATGCAATTTTGAATCGCTGGATACAAGACATCTTTCGCCTGATTGATGGCACCACCAATCAGAATTTTTTCTGGATTGAAGAGGTTAATGACAATAGCAATCGCCGAACCCAAATAACGACCTAGCTTTTCAACTGAATCTACAGCGAGAGGATCACCGTTTGCAGCGGCTTCACAAATGTCTTCCACCGTCAGTTCATTAATATCAGACAGGGTTGATTCTTCACCGCTTGCTAGACGTTCTGACACCTCACTGCGGATTGCGTGAGAACTCGCTACAGTTTCAAGACAACCTCGATTACCACAATGACAAAGCTTACCATTAGGATCTATCTGAATGTGTCCCAACTCGCCAATGTTGCCATGACGCCCTTGAAGTACGCGTCCATCGAGTACAATACCGGCTCCAAGACCATGGTGGATAGAAATGAGCACCGAGTTTTCGTTTTCCTGAGAATGACCAAACAACTTCTCTGCCAGCGCCCAAGCTCGGGTGTCATTAGCAATAAAAACAGGTAACCCAGTCGCTTTATAAATTTCAGGGCCCAGAGAAAGGTTTTCGACATTGTAGTGCGGCATCTGTAACACTATGCCTTTCTCTGAATTCACCAAGCCTGGCAATGTTAAGGCAATACTGGTAACACGATCTAATTGCTCAGAATATGTCTGAAAGAACTCATCAATCTCATGGAGCAGACGAGCCAAAACATCGTCTTGGTCAATTTCATGGATATCGATCTTAGTGTCGATCAGGACATCGCCGCCCAACTCATGCAAAGCAATGGTCAAATAACCACGGCCGAGACGCATTGAGAGAAACTGCCAGCCTTCATTGTTCACCTGTAGCCCTACTGCTGGGCGGCCGCGACTGGTCGCTTCCTGCACGGTCGTTTCGTGGATCAGGTGAGCATCGATGAGCTCACGGGTAATTTTGGTAATACTTGCGGGGGCAAGCTCGCTCTCTTTTGACAGGTCAATCCGCGAGATAGGGCCTTTTTGATCAATGAGTTTATATACACGGCCAGCATTGACCTGCTTGATGTGATCAATATGGCCTGGTTGAGCCATGTACATAGGATGCTCCGAATATCAACAACTGGGCAATTTTTTTACTTTGCGAAGTAATTGTGAAGAGCTTTGATAGATCGCCGTGACAAGCATCACGGATAAACATGATTCTTTGGGCGTTCAATCAAATTGCAAAACCGATATCACATTTAAGCGTTCATTTTTTTGCATTAATAAATATGTGTGTATGACGAGATAAATTGCCCCTAAATCTCTCATAACTCAGCATTTTGCATATACTCAATTGGGGCCTCTATAATTTTATGACTCATAGAGGCTCATGGTTTGATCAAGGAACTCATCATGACTGCAATACAAAGAAGAACAAAAATCGTCACTACGTTAGGTCCGTCTACGGACAAAGAGGGGATTCTCGAAGCTATCATTCAGGCTGGCGCAAATGTGGTCAGAATGAATTTTTCACACGGCACCGAAGAAGATCATATTCAGCGAGCCACTCGCGTACGTAATATTGCGGCTCAATATGGTACCAATGTCGCCATCTTAGGAGACCTCCAAGGTCCCAAAATTCGGGTATCAACATTCAAAGACAACAAGATTCATCTCGCCGTCGGGGACAGCTTCATTCTCGACAGTGACCTCGCTCAGGGAGAAGGTGATCAACATGCTGTAGGCCTTGACTACAAAGAGCTACCGCAAGACGTTTCAACAGGCGATGTTTTACTGCTCGACGATGGTCGTGTTCAACTGCAAGTCACCAAGGTCTCTGGCAATCAAGTGATTACCAAAGTCATTATTGGCGGTCCACTCTCTAACAATAAAGGTATTAATAAAAAAGGAGGAGGCTTATCAGCAGATGCACTGACTGAAAAAGATAAGAATGACATCAAGGTCGCAGCACAAATTAAAGTGGATTACCTCGCGGTTTCGTTTCCACGTAATGGCGAAGACATGAAGTACGCTCGTCGCCTAGCAAGGGACGCTGGATTAGAAGCAAAATTAGTCGCAAAGGTAGAGCGTGCTGAAACGGTAGAAAGTGAAGAGAATATCGACGATATCATTCTCGCTTCAGATGCCGTCATGGTTGCTCGTGGCGATTTAGGGGTAGAAATTGGAGACCCAGAATTAATTGGTGTACAAAAACAACTTATTCGCCGAGCGCGAAGCCTCAACCGCACCGTCATCACAGCGACTCAGATGATGGAATCCATGATCGAAAATCCTATGCCTACCCGTGCGGAAGTCATGGACGTGGCAAATGCCGTCTTAGATGGCACCGACGCGGTAATGCTTTCAGGAGAAACTGCAGCAGGTAAATACCCTCTGGAAACCGTGCGCTCAATGGCAGAGGTATGTTTAGGCGCGGAAAAAATGTCGGCTATTAACCGGTCTAATTACCGAATGGACTCCGTGTTCAAAAGCAGCGAAGAAACCATCGCTATGTCGACTATGTTCGCTGCAAATCATATGAAAGGTGTCAAAGGCATAGTGACTCTTACCGAATCGGGTCGCACAGCATTGATGATGTCACGACTCAGTTCAGGTCTACCTATCTTTGCCCTATCACGGAATGAAAGCACCCTGAACCACACTGCTCTGTATCGCGGTGTCACACCTGTTTACTTCGACTCCAAAGGCGATTCAGGTTTACCGACGGCCAAAGCGGCCGTTAATTGTTTAAAAGAAAAAGGATTACTCCATGAAGGCGACCTAGTGATCATCACTCAGGGTGATGTCATGGACGTCGTGGGGTCAACCAACTGCATGCGTGTCCTGTCTGCTTAAAAGTGGCTGAGAGGGAGCGATAAGAGCTCCCTCGATCATTTCTGTATGTTAGGAACCAAACGTTTTGAGACGGAAGCAAACATCTCTACAAATCGGAAACCCGAATCAAGCCCCATTTGATAGTCGTGCAGAAGCGCTTGTCGATCACTCATCAGCGAGTTGGACATCAAAGGCTGCTCTGGCTTGATCTGGATAATAAAGCAATCGTCTGGTGGATTGTGAAGAAAATCTTGAGTCAGGGAATAGGTCTGATAGTGAACCATTAACATGTCTGCCAGCCCCGAATCAAATTTCTCTCCAAGTAGATGACTTAATCGATAGATATCATCCGCTCCAAACAACCAACGTCCGCCGTTGA
Source organism: Vibrio neptunius (assembly GCF_000967495.1). Taxonomy (GTDB): domain Bacteria; phylum Pseudomonadota; class Gammaproteobacteria; order Enterobacterales; family Vibrionaceae; genus Vibrio; species Vibrio neptunius. The sequence continues at coordinate 43,416 of NZ_JXXU01000026.1, forward strand.
GAGACTCCAAGTGCTGCAATTTATCTTCCTGAGAACGTTGCAATTGCTCTGTAAAGAAACTTGCCCAATCTCCTTTCCATTGAGCAAGCTTTTGCTGCCAATGTTCTTGAACAAGATTAAACGAATCACGGTACCATTTAACGTCATTTTCGTGAGGCACATTTTCTGTCGCCGTTTTCAGATCTTCCCCTTCTGTGCGTATCACAACAATACAACGCGCCTCCTTACGCCATGCCTCTTGAACAGGAATGGACGCCGAAACTCCTCCGTCCACATACTCCCCATGCTCAAACGCCACCGCTTCATGGTACAACCTCGGGATCGCGCAAGTGGCAATGAGTACTTTGCGCCAATCATCCTGAAGCATAGGTAAATAATGATCGAAAAGACGACTAGTATCTGTGACCGCAGCAAACGCCTGACGATCTGCCAAAACCCGTCGCCCCATATCGATATCCAGCTTGTAGGGGAAATCACTGATCTTATCTAGCGCCCAGTCGATACCCAAATACTGCTTGCGCCTAATGTAACGAAACAGGTTAAAAAACTCTGCATCAGTTGTGAGTTCAAGAATGAATGAGCGCCCTATTCCTCGTTGGCGACAAAGATAGCCACAAAGATTTAGCGCACCTGCTGAAGTACCGTAAAAGGTATCAAAAGGGTCGAAATTAGATAGAAGAAAGGCATCAAGAACACCCGAAGTAAAAATGCCACGCTGGCCCCCCCCTTGAGCGACCAACGCATTCTTACCGCCAGTATACTTAGCAAGGCGTTGAGTATCCAACTGGATAGCAGCGCTGGTAACGACACCGCTGTTGTCCATAAGCTCAACCTAGGCAGAAGTGATCGCGACTAAACCAAAACCAATCAGAACCGCAAAAACGGCCACAGTGATGACTAACGCGTATTTTAGTTCGTGTTCCATAGACACCTCCTTGATTGTGTAACAAAGTAATAACATCGTTGTGAGGCATCTTCAATAATTCCCTTTTTTCTGTGCGTAATTATGACGTTACTATCACAATTAATAGGTGTAGCGCTCTGATTGGACAATCTTTATGGACATCAACAGGATTCACCTTTTCGTTTGTACTTTGCTCTGTTTTGCTCCACCAACTCTTGCAGATGTTTATCTGACACCATGGGTTGGTTATACGGTAGGTGGAAGCGTGGAAAATCAAGATCAACAGAACTATGACCTTAAGGGTTCTGAAAGCTTTGCTATCAGTACTGAAATGGATTTCGACAAAGGTAGAATAGGTTTGTTTTACGCCAATCAACACACTAGTGTCGAGACGCTTGGTCTTGGTTCGACCATGCATTACCTTCACTTTCAGAGTAGCATCTATTACCCCGTCAAGGAGTCGCTACACAGCTATCTCGGTGTGGGGCTTGGAGGCTCGTACATAGATGCTGATTGGGTCACAGACGAATTTGGTTTTTCGGCTAGTATCTTTGGAGGGTTTGCGTACCGTCTCACTGATAATTTTGCGCTAAATACTCAGTTACGTTGGCTTGGTACCGTTGTTGATAATGATACAAGTGGAATATGTTCTTTACCCGCATCACAGTCAGGAAGCTGCATCATCAAGTTTAAAACAGATTGGATGAATCAGTTTTCGGCTAACTTAGGGTTAACTTGGCATTTCTAGGAAACAATAAGATCACACTATTAACAATTTAGTAAAATAAATCAAACAGGCGGATGTTTTTCAGTCATACACTCTTTAAATGCAAAAAGGATTAAATTTCAATTAAACAACATTGTTACAAACTTTTATTCTACATAGTGATATTTTAATAACTATACTTACCGTCAAACTGTCATAAAAACAATTTTATCACCAACCAAGAACACTACCTTTACAACTACAATCTATTGCTTTAACTCATATTAGTAGTTAGTCTTTTCTTTATGCGCAGCTGATTATTTTAGCTAAAGCAAACACGCACTCAACTTTTTAGAATTAAAATCTGAGAAATATTAGCAAAAGCAGTGTAAATAACCAAAAAATCATTCTATTGACGATATTTTATCAAGCATATCGATATATCTTCAAATACCTGCTTTCCAACTTGTGAAGCTTTTTAGGCTGCCGTTCAGTCTAAAATTCGCTTTATGGTAGCTTCAATCTCAGATACTGGATTTACAGGAGTCCTTTTATGAAGCGAGAACAATGGGGATCCCGCGCTGGATTTATTCTAGCCGCTGTCGGATCGGCTATCGGTCTGGGAAACATTTGGCGTTTCCCTTATATGGCCTATGAAAACGGTGGTGGTGCCTTCTTTATACCTTACCTTTTTGCCATGATCACCGCAGGCATTCCCTTTATGATCCTTGAATTCAGCATGGGTCAGAAATATCGTGGTAGCGCACCTCGTACGCTAGCAAAAATTCACTCTAAATTTGAATGGCTAGGCTGGTTTCAAGTAGGTGTCGCAGCGGTTATTGCTGTTTACTACGTTGCTGTTATCGGTTGGGCAATTTCCTACTTTGGTATGTCTTTCAACCAAAGCTGGGGCACCGATACCAATGCCTTCTTCTTCAGTGAATACCTTGGTTTAGGCGATAACTCGCCAACTAACCTAGGAAGCATTCAATGGAAAATTGCCGTTGCGATGCTAATTGCATGGGGTATCACTTACGCGGCTATTGTCGGTGGTGTCAAAGCAGGCATTGAGCGCGCATCTAAGATCATGATGCCGATTCTATTTATCATGGTTGTGCTACTGATTGGTCGTATGGTTTTCCTTCCTGGTGCCTTGGACGGCGTAAACTATATGTTTGAACCTGACTTTAGCAAAATCTGGGATGTGAAAGTTTGGGCAGCCGCGTATGGCCAGATCTTCTTCACTCTGAGTATTGGTTTCGCTATCATGCTGGCTTATTCAAGCTACTTGCCTGAAAAATCAGACATTACTAACAACGCCTTCATGACGGTTTTGATTAACTGTGGCTTCTCAATCCTAGCTGGTATCATGATCTTCTCAGTCCTTGGCTATATGGCGCAAGAGCAAGGCAAACCTCTGACTGAAGTCGTATCAGCAGGCGTTGGTTTAGCATTTGTTACACTGCCAGCTGCAATCAACTTGCTGCCAGCGCCGTACATCCTAGGCCCACTTTTCTTCTTCGCACTAGTAGTTGCAGGTCTAAGCTCACACATTTCCATCATGGAAGCTGTGACGTCTGCCGTTATCGACAAACTAAAGTGGAGCCGTAAGAAAGCAGCAAGCGTTGTTATTGGTGTTGGAGTTGTCGTTTCTATGGCATTTGCAACCAATGGCGGTCTACTATTACTAGATTTGGTCGATCACTTCGCGAACAATGTCGGCATCATGGTGGGTGGTTTTGTCGAGATTATTCTTATGGCTTGGTTACTGAATAAAGTCGGTGATGTACGCGAATACGTTAATGAGATCTCTGACTTTTCTATCGGTGCTTGGTTCGTGGTTTGTCTGCGCTTCATCACTCCGATTATGCTAGCCGTTATTCTAGCAACCAAACTACAAACACTATTCACTGAAGGCTACGGTGGCTATGACCTAACCCTTGGTTGGGCAATGATTGCTGCTCTATTTGTTATTGGTGTATTGATTAACGCAACAAGTCGTAAGGAGGCCTGATCATGACAACAGGTGCGATTATTATGATGATACTGGGCCTTGGAATTACTTGGGGCGGCGCTGCTATATGTATCAAACGAGCAATGAATAAACAGCAGCAGTGATTACTGTTGTTGCTTGAGTAAAAATGCCGACACTGAGTGTCGGCATTTTTTATTGGTCAGAGCTAGAATGTGTATTTAACGCCGAGCGCTCCGCCAATCTTAAGTTCTGGGCCACTATACACATCCAACTCTGGTTGAATCTGACCATACATATTCCAGTCTTGACTGAAGTTCCAGTTCAGACCAATGGGGACACGCGCCCCAAACTCTTTATGATCCCATTCGCTCCATGCCCCCGCACCGACATACCAAGTAAAAGGTACGTCCTGACCAAATTCTCCACGAGCGAGTATGTAGTCAAATGCAGCTCCGTCATTACCTACTGTAAACCGGTACTGATGATTCAATTCAAAGACTGCACTTAGATCTTGGTCTACCGCCATCCCAACGGAGAGTTCCATAAGCTCTAAACTTTCAGCAATGACGCTTGCGCTCGACGCGACGGCCGCAACACCTAATAGGCTTTTAACTAGTGTACTTTTCTTCATCACTCTGATCTAGATTTAAATAAAACAGCGTGCAATTTTCCAGTTGTGCGATGAAAAGATGTCATAGAAAGGTAAGGAGGTCGTTAGAAACCAGAGTATTTTATCGCTTCCACTATGCAATAACATTTAACCAAACGTATTCGCCAACCGCTCTTGATTTCAGCTCTAACAAAACAAAAGGAGGCCTAATGGCCTCCTCTTTATCAATTAAATGAGTAAGTGGGTATTAGCCGTGGTTACGGATCCACTCATCCATTTCAGTTTTTAGGTTGTCAGACTTAGTACCGAAGATAGCCTGAACACCACCTGCTACAACCACTACGCCAGCCGCGCCTAGTTGTTTCAGTTTGTCTTGATCAACCGCCTCTGTATCCGCTACTGCAACGCGCAGGCGAGTGATACATGCATCTAGGCCAGTGATGTTTGCTTTACCACCGAATGCGGCAACAAGCTCACCTGCCATGTCTGAACCAGATGTCGCGACTGCTTCTTTAGATTCATCTTCACGACCAGGTGTTTTAAGGTCCATCGCTTTGATAACTGTGCGGAATACTACGTAGTAGATAACCGCATAAACCAAACCAACACCCACCATCAAACCGATTTTCTGTGCGTTGCCAGATAGTACGATGAAATCGATTAGACCGTGTGAGAACGAAGTACCGTGTACGAAACCTAGAGTGTTTGCAACAACGTATGCAGAACCAGCTAGTAGAGCGTGGATGCCGTACAGCAAAGGAGCAACAAATAGGAATGAGAATTCGATTGGCTCTGTGATACCAGTTAGGAATGAAGTCAATGCAGCAGACGCCATGATACCCATTACCTTCGCACGGTTCTCTGGCTTGGCAGAGTGTGCGATAGCAATAGCAGCAGCTGGTAAGCCGAACATCTTGAACATGTAACCGCCTGCTAGCTGACCGAATCCATTACCAACCGCACGAGAAGCTTCGTCAGCCACTAGGTAACAAGTTAGAACGCCGTTTTGTGTCTCGCCATCTGCATTAACACAAGTGCCCGCTTCGAAGAAAAATGGTACGTTCCAAACGTGATGTAGACCGAATGGGATCAGAGAACGCTCGACGATACCGTAGATACCGAATGCAACTTGTGGGTTCTGGTGTGCTGCCCAATCTGAGAAAGAAGCGATAGCACCACCAATTGGAGGCCATACTACTGACAGAACAATACCCAATGCGATAGCAGTAAAACCAGTGATGATAGGCACCGCGCGCTTACCTGCGAAGAAGCCTAGGTATTCAGGAAGCTGGATCTTGAAGAAGCGGTTGAATGCCCATGCAGCAACACCACCAACAAGAATACCGCCTAGAACGCCAGTGTCGATTTTTTCAACACCCATAACACCAGCCATCACGCCAAGCGTTGCTGTCATGATGCCGTAACCGACGATTGCAGCTAAACCTGCCACACCATCGTTATTAGTAAAGCCAAGTGCAACACCTACTGCGAAAAGTAGTGCCATTTGACCAAATACTGAACCACCCGCTTGCTCCATTAAGTTGGAAACAATTTCCGGAATGAAGCTCAAGTCGGCAGCACCAACCCCAAGTAGAATACCTGCAACAGGTAAAACCGATACTGGTAGCATCAGAGCTTTACCCACTTTTTGCAGGCTAGCAAAAAGGTTCTTAAACATGTTTATGCTCCTGAAAAGTTATAAGAATTATCGGGTTCTAACGGCACACCCCCGTAGCCTTAAATGTTAGCACCCCGAGAAAATGTAACCACATCTTGCAGTATATTTTCCGGCTCTAAATATATATTGATGGTGAACAAACTTTCTAGCAGGTTACGGAAATAAGTTTCAAACTAATAGATAGATCACAATCCAAAATAGGCAAATAGAACCCATTATTTCAGTGTATCTGATTGATATTTATTAAATTAATATTAATGTCTATTAATTTTGACGAGTAAATAAAATAAACTCAATTGTTATTTCATGTAACAAAATTACATTATGATACTTTCAGCTTCTCATCTTCAACAAAATTAGTAAACAAGACAATTTATAGTACTAAAAGTGATTTGAGACACAAAAAAAGGAGCTTGCGCTCCTTTTTCATTCAAAACTCTTTTTTTATCTCAAAAAAAGATTTCGGAAGTTTTGACTGGTTTTTAAGCCAACTTCGCTTAGTGATGTGTTTTTTAACTGGGCAATATAGGAAGCAACTTCAACCACGTATGCAGGCTGGTTCTGTTTCCCTCGGTGTGGCACAGGTGCAAGGTACGGTGAATCAGTTTCAATTAATAATCTATCAAGTGGTAGTGTTTTAACCACTTCTTTTAGTTCAGTTGCCTGCCTGAAAGTAACGATCCCTGAAATGGAGATATAAAAACCAAGATCCATCGCCGCTTCAGCGAAAGCAAGGTCTTCGGTGAAACAGTGAATCACGCCGCCACATTTATCAGCCTGGCCTCGACGTAAAATATCCAACGTATCTTGTCGGGCATTCCGTGTGTGAATGATCAAAGGTTTATTCAGCTTAACGGCTAATTCAACGTGCTGTTGGAATCTTAGCTTTTGTAACTCAGCAGTCTCAGGTTGATAGTGGTAATCCAGCCCCGTTTCACCTATTGCAACAACTCTGGGATGCGAGGCATATTCGTGTAATCGGTCTAAGGCAAACTCACTCTCTACATCTAGAGGATGAACACCACAAGAAGCGTAAACGTTGCCAAAAGGCTCAATCATTTCCAGCATCGCAGGAAACGAATCTAGTGTAACCCCAACAGAAAGTAGCTCTGAGACTTTGGCCGCCTTAGCCTTTTCAACTACGTCTTCAATACCAGAATGCAGATCCTGATAATCCAGTTTGTCTAAATGACAATGTGAGTCTACAAACATGATTCCTCATTAAATTTAAATAACCAATCTAAGATCAGCAGTTCGCTATTCAACCCGGTGTGCTCTCGTAATTGTCCAATCAACTGACTCAGGTTTGTTGTTTGAGTATAGAGCAATTGATAACTGAGTTTGGCCGCCAGAACCTTTGAGCCTGGTGTAAAATAAGGCATCTGAACACCAAAATGACTCTTTTGAGCATCTGTCAGCAAAAACCATATCCATTGTAGGTACTCAGATGGTGATGTCGCCAGCTCTTTGGCTAGCTTGACGCTATCGCCCGTCAATTGAGTGACTTCAAGGAAATGCTTTTCAATCTGATGATATTTTTCAATTTTCCCCTGTTCAACAAACGCTTGAGTCTTGAGTGGCGCATTGCCATTGACATGTGCCGCAAAAGCAGGGATTGCCAAAGTGACTTGTTCATTTAACCATTGAGCAAGCAACTCTGAGCCCGGATTCACTACGTGCCATTGCTGGCAACGGCTGGTAATCGTTGGAAGCAACCGATGTGCTTTGTAACTAACCAGAAGAAACATACAACTGTTAGATGGCTCTTCTAGTGTTTTTAATAAAGCATTTGCAGCAGATTCGTTCATCGCTTCTGCGGGCTCGATGATGAACAACCTCACTCCTGACAACTGTGAAGACTCTTGAGCTAAACGATTACACTCGCGCACCTGCTCTACCGTGATAGTTTTGCCTTCTTTCTCGGGTTTAACAATATGGAAATCCGGGTGATTGCGTGCCTGCATTAGCTGGCAACTATGGCAAAAACCGCAAGCTTCACTGGCATAGTTGCTACACATTGCAGCTCCACTAAACCGCTCCACGAGTTGCTCAGCACCCAGTCCTTTTTCCGCTATCAATAGTGCTGCATTGGAAAACCTATCTGATTCCAGACTAGCCTGCCATTCGCGCCAAGTGTCGGTTAACCAAGGATAGATAGAATTCATGGTTATTGTGCCAACCAGTTCGTTAAATGGGTTCTAATATCTTGTGCGACGCTATCAATACTTTGTTCAGCGCTAACTACAACGATACTTTCATCATTGCTTGCCAACTCAAGATAACGCTCTCTTGTACGGTCGAAAAAGCTCATATCCATCTTCTCAATTCGATCCAACTCGCCTCGGCCTCTCGCCCGCTCAAGGCCGACGCGTGGGTCAAGGTCAAGGTAAATGGTCAAATCTGGTTTAAAGTCACCCAATGTTGTCTGCTTAAGCGCCGCCATAGTTTGTTTAGATATTTGACGTCCGCCTCCTTGATAAGCCTGAGAAGACATATCATGTCGATCGCCTACTACCCAAGTACCGCTATCTAATGCTGGCTTAATGACATTTTCAACCAGCTGTACTCTCGCCGCATACATAAGGAGCAATTCGGTCATATCTTGCAACTCTTCCCCTACATGGTCTTGTTTGACCAAGGTTCTGAGTTTCTCAGCTAGCGCCGTTCCGCCCGGCTCACGAGTATTCGTTACCTTCTCAATACCTGCTTGCTTTAGCGTATCAAGCACCGCATTAATTGCTGTACTTTTACCTGCGCCTTCTAGGCCTTCAATTACAATGAATTTAGCTTGTTTCATTTATTACTTCTTAACTGTCTTAGATATGCGCGTACCGCGCGATTGTGTTCACTCAGCGTCTTGGAAAAAACATGCCCGCCATCTCCGCTGGCCACAAAGTATAAGTAACTGCTGTTTTCAGGATTGGTGGCTGCAGCAATGGAGGCCTCACCCGGCATCGCAATCGGTGTTGGCGGTAAGCCAAAAATCACATAGGTATTGTAAGCTGTGGGTGTGCGTAAATCTTTCTTGCGTATGTTACCATCATATTTTTCGCCCATACCGTAGATCACTGTTGGGTCGGTCTGAAGGCGCATCCGCTTGTTAAGACGGTTTACAAACACTCCCGCAACACGTTCACGCTCAGCACTTACTGCCGTCTCTTTTTCAATGATAGAAGCCAGGATTAATGCATCGTATGGAGTCTTTAACGGCAAATTTTCTTGCCTTTGCCGCCAGTGCTTATCAAGAATTTGCTGCAACTTTTTTGCAGCTCGCTTGATGATATCAAGATCAGAAGTACCGAGCGTGTAATGATAAGTTTCAGCAAGTAATAAGCCTTCAAGTTTTGATTCTTCAAGGCCAAGTTGTTGCGCAATCTCTGCTTCACTCAAAGCCGATGTTTTATGCTCAAGGTACGGGGCTTGTTCTAATGCTAATCGCCATTCCGCGAATGTTGAACCTTCAACAAAGGTAATGGCGAATTGGTGCTCTTTGCCGGTTTTGAACAGCTCTAGCGCTTGTTTGAGGTCAATACCGGGAGTAAGCAAATATGTCCCTGCTTTCACTTGTGTGAGTTCTGGGTGAAATCGTCGAACTAGCTTTGACACACCAGCAGCAGCAATCAATTCATCATCCGTTAAATCAGCCAGTAAACGGTTGAAACTCATACCCGTCTCAATCGTATAAATCTGTTCTTCTTTCAGCTTTAATGGCTGAGTCACATACTCATCGACTTGTTTAGTAACATAAATAAATCCTGCACCAGCAATCACTAATACAAGTGCCAGAAATAAGGTGATTCTCTTAATCACGGGTTAACCATCTCCTGAATTTTTTTTGTTATTGTTCCTATTGAAAAGGTCTGTGTGCCAATGCTTTTTACTGGGGCGACACCAAGGATTGAGTTTGATATAAAGACTTCTTCTGCTTCGTTTAGCTCTTCAAGCCTGTAATGACCAATCGATAAAGTAAGCCCACAATTTGATAAGCGTTCAGCAACAACGCGACGCATAACACCTGCAACCCCCGCGTTCGTCAAATCGGGGGTGTAGATGATTCCCCGTTTGACCCAATACAAATTGGCCATTGTTGTCTCAATTACATAGCCGTTCACATCCAGTGCAATTCCATCAAGGAAACCTTGTTGGTCCATTTCAGCTTTGAGCAATACTTGCTCAAGTCGATTATTGTGCTTATGGCCCGCCAACAAAGGGTTTACCCCTAGTCTCTTGCTACATAAACCTAAACCAATTCCATCCATCAACCATTGTTCATAGTGAACCGGATAATTAAAGGCGCCAATAGTAACATTTGGTAAGGTCACTTGAGTAGGGCTATATCCACGCCCACCTTCTCCTCGGCTGATGTGTAACTTCAACCCTGAGCGAGTAGACTCTAGACACATTTTTTCTAACCAATCTTGAACCTCTCTCCAGTTCGGAGAGGCGATACCTAGTAAGTCGAGGCAAGATTGCATCCGGTCTTGATGTTTATCCCAATGTTGAATGCGACCTTTGACAACCAACATGGTGGTGAAACAACCGTCCCCATATTGAAATGAGCGATCAGTAAGGGAGATTGAGTCTGTGGTGTGTCCATTTACCAAGTACATAATTGATATCCACATAAAAGAAAACGGCTTAATGCCAAAGCATTAAGCCGTTTTATCACAAATTGGGTTGTGACTCTTTATATCTTTTTGAAAACCAAAGAACCGTTAGTACCACCAAAACCAAACGAGTTACAAATGGCGTACTCTGAATCGATAGGTTGTGCCGTATGCGGTACTAGATCAATATCTTCAAGACCTTCGTCACGATTATCTAGATTAATCGTTGGTGGAACCATTTGATCAACCAGTGACATGATAGTCACGATCGCCTCAACAGAACCTGCGGCACCAAGTAGGTGTCCTGTCATCGACTTAGTTGAAGAAACTTTCACTTGCTTAGTGCCTTCTTCACCTAGCGCACGACGGATACCTTTCACTTCAGCCACATCGCCAGCAGGAGTAGACGTACCATGTGCGTTTACGTAGCCGACTTGTGTCCCCGTGATACCCGCGTCACGCATGGCGGCTTCCATTGCTAAAGCACCACCTGATCCGTCTTCGCTCGGAGACGTCATATGGTATGCATCTCCAGACATACCAAAGCCAACCAGCTCTGCGTAAATCTTGGCACCACGAGCTTTTGCATGCTCGTACTCTTCCAATACAATGATGCCCGCGCCATCACCTAGAACGAAGCCATCACGATCTTTGTCCCATGGTCGAGAGGCTTTTTGTGGCTCGTCGTTGCGAGTCGACAACGCTTTCGCCGCACCGAAACCTGCCATACCCAGCGGCGTCGATGCTTTTTCAGCACCACCAGCAACCATAGCTTCAGCATCACCGTAAGCGATCATGCGAGCGGCATGACCAATGTTGTGCAAACCCGTGGTACACGCCGTGGAGATAGCGATGTTAGGGCCACGAAGACCACGCATAATAGATAAGTTACCAGCAACCATGTTTACAATGGTTGAGGGCACGAAAAATGGGCTAACTTTGCGAGGACCTTTATCAACAAGTGCAGTATGGCCAGCTTCGATAAGATCAAGGCCACCAATGCCTGAACCAATCGCAACACCGACGCGTGCTGCGTTGTCTTCATTAATTTGCAAGCCAGAGTCGTCTAGAGCCTGCATACCGGCTGCGATGCCGTACTGGATGAATAAATCCATCTTACGAGCATCTTTCTTGGACATGTACTCTGTACAGTCAAAATCTTTTACTAAGCCTGCAAAGCGAGTGGAAAAGTTTTCAGCATCAAAGTGCTCAATATTAACGATACCACTTTGACCGGCTAGCAGGGCTTTCCAGGATGATTCAACGGTGTTGCCGACCGGTGACAACATACCCATGCCAGTGACAACAACACGACGCTTGGACACGATTTTATTCTCCGGGATTGAAATGTATGAGAGGTAAAGAAGGAATAAAAGAACACAGGCGACCGGAAGGCCGCCTGAGAGAGATATTACTGAGCGCTGTTCACGTAGTCGATAGCAGCTTGAACAGTAGTGATTTTCTCAGCTTCTTCGTCTGGAATCTCAGTGTCAAATTCTTCTTCTAGAGCCATTACTAGTTCAACAGTGTCTAGAGAATCAGCACCTAGATCATCAACGAAAGAAGCTTCGTTTTTAACTTCTGCTTCGTCTACACCTAGCTGTTCAACAATGATTTTCTTTACGCGTTCTTCGATGTTGCTCATTTTTTCTTTTCCTTTACAGATTTCGCTCAATGCGATGATTCCGTAGTTTATTCGAACTATTGAAAGTTGCAAGGGGGTCCTTGCTGGTCAAACCACAATTTTCGCGATTTTAACCGAAATTCAATACATTTTTGACTTATATCATGCACAAATGTTGCGCATTTTAATGCCAGTTATCACAAACTGTAGGCCATTTTTATGACAACGAATAGCCCATTTTGTTCAAACATAGGCATTAAACCATGTACATGCCACCATTAACATGCAAAGTTTCACCAGTAATGTACGCAGCTTCCGGAGAAGCTAGGAACGCTACCGCTGATGCAATTTCGCGAGGGTCACCAAGACGACCTGCCGGCACGTTTGCAAGAGTTGCTGCACGTTGCTCGTCATTTAGCGCCTTAGTCATATCAGTTTCGATAAATCCCGGTGCAACAGTATTAACGGTTACGCCACGAGAGGCTACCTCACGCGCCATGGATTTAGTGAAACCAATCACGCCAGCTTTCGCTGCTGCATAGTTAGTTTGACCTGCATTGCCCATTGTACCAACAACTGAACCAACGTTGATGATACGGCCCGCACGTTTCTTCATCATGCCACGAAGTACCGCTTTTGACATTCGGTAGATCGGTGTCAGGTTAGTATTGATGATGTCATTCCATTCGTCATCTTTCATACGCATAAGTAAGTTATCACGCGTAATACCTGCATTGTTCACCAGAATATCGATTGCGCCAAACTCATCATTAATATTTTTCAGAGTTGCTTCAATGGATTCGATATCTGTCACGTTTAGCGCCAGGCCTTTACCATTTTCACCAAGGTATTCACTGATTGCAGCAGCACCATTTTCTGAAGTCGCAGTACCGATAACCGTCGCGCCACGTTCAACAAGAATTTCAGCGATAGCACGACCAATACCTCGACTTGCGCCAGTAACCAGTGCAATCTTGCCTTCTAGGTTCATCATGATTGTTATTCCTTAAAAGTTTACTTAGCGGCTTCTAAAGATGCAGCATCGTTTACTGCAGCGCCACTGAGTGTCTTCACAATACGTTTTGTCAGACCCGTTAGAACTTTACCCGGGCCTAATTCAAGAAGTCTTTCTACACCTTGCTCGCTCATTAGCTGTACACTTTCAGTCCAGCGAACTGGGCTGTATAGCTGGCGCACAAGTGCACTTTTAATTTTCGCTGGGTCATTTTCAGCAACAACATCAACGTTATTGATAACTGGCAATAGAGGAGTATTGAATTCAATCTCTTCTAGAGCGACAGCCAGCTTATCGGCTGCTGGCTTCATCAAAGCACAGTGAGAAGGCACTGAAACTGGCAGTGGCAGAGCTCGCTTCGCCCCCGCTTCTTTACACAAAGCACCTGCGCGTTCGACTGCGTCTTTACTACCTGCAATCACAACCTGACCGGGTGAGTTGTAATTTACTGGTGATACCACTTCACCTTGAGCCGCTTCTTCACACGCTTTAGCAATAGACTCATCAGCTAGACCGATGATCGCGAACATAGCCCCAGTGCCTGCTGGCACTGCTTCTTGCATGAGTTGACCACGCAGCTCAACCAGCTTGATTGCTTCTTTAAAGTCAATCACACCAGCACATACTAATGCCGAATATTCACCTAGACTATGGCCCGCTAGGTTCGCTGGCTGCTCTAGGCCAAGCTCTTGCCAAACACGCCAGATAGCCACCGAGGATGCTAACAGTGCTGGTTGAGTACGAAAAGTTTGGTTGAGATCTTCAGCTGGGCCATTTTGAACCAACGCCCATAGGTCGTAACCTAACGCCTCAGATGCTTCCGAAAAAGTGTTTTTTACTACTTCATACTGTTCGCCAAGTTCAGCAAGCATACCGACTGCTTGTGAGCCCTGACCTGGAAATACGATAGCAAAATTGCTCATTTTCTTTTCCTTTAAAACAAAGTAACAAAGATTAAGATGCCTAATAAAGGCATCTTAATCTTTTAAATTTGGTTGGGATTAGAACTTAACCAGCGCTGAGCCCCAGGTAAAGCCGCCACCAAATGCTTCTAATAGAAGCGTCTGCCCGCGTTTAATTCGCCCGTCACGAACAGCCTCATCAAGTGCCGTTGGTACAGTAGCTGCAGACGTATTGCCATGCCTGTCCAATGTGATGACCACTTGATCAAGCGACATAGATAGTTTCTTTGCTGTTGCAGAAATAATGCGATAGTTCGCTTGGTGAGGCACTAGCCAGTCTAGTTCAGACTTATGCATATCGTTGGCAGCCAGCGTATCTTTAACGAGTTTTGATAACTGCGTCACAGCGACTTTAAACACTTCATTGCCTGCCATGTGTAACCACTTGTCAGCATCTTTTCCACGTTCGGGAACCTCAAGGCTTAGCAACTCACCAAAACGGCCGTCCGAGTAGATATGCGTTGAAAGAATCCCAGGCTCTTCACTTGCGCCAACCACAACAGCACCAGCACCATCACCAAACAAAATGATGGTTGAGCGATCGGTTGGATCGCAGGTTTTGGACAAAGTGTCTGAACCGATCACGAGCACATTTTTACACATGCCTGTTTTAATATGCTGGTCTGCCACTGAAAGCGCATAGACAAAACCTGAACATGCGGCGGCAATATCAAATGCGGGACACCCTTTAATATCTAATTTAGCTTGCACTTGACAAGCAGAAGAGGGAAAAGTGTGGCTACTGCTGGTGGTCGCAACGATGATCAGGTCAATATCATTCTTATCGATACCCGCCATTTCAATGGCGTTTTCTGCCGCGATATACCCCATATCTGCAACCGTTTCATTCTCAGCTGCAATACGACGTTCTTTAATACCAGTACGAGTAACAATCCACTCATCGCTTGTATCTACCATTTTCTCCAAGTCTGCGTTTGAACGCACCTGAGATGGCAGGTAGCTGCCAGTACCTAAAATTTTGCTATACATGAAGACTAATAATGCCTCTCGAGTAAAACCGCTTCCAAACGATCGCTAATACGGCTTGGTACTTGTCGTTTGACCTCGTGTAACGCTTCTCCAATGGCGTTGATGACAGCGTCTACGTCAGCACTTCCGTGGCTTTTTATGACAATGCCGCGCAATCCTAGCAAACTTGCGCCGTTATACTGGTCGGGGTTCAATGTTTTCAGCTCATTAAATAGACCAGAAAACAATTTTCTTGCAATCCAGCCTTTTACAGATGAAGCCATCATGCTCGCTTTCAACTTTTCAATAAATAGCTGGGCGGTACCCTCACATGCTTTGAGGCAAACATTACCAACAAAGCCGTCACATACCACCACATCCGCCGCATCGTGGAGTAACTGATTACCTTCAATATAGCCGACAAAATTCACGGACTGCGTCTGAGACAACATTTCAGCACATCGTTTAACCAGATCGTTACCCTTAATTTCCTCGGCACCGATATTGAGAATTGCCACCCGCGGCTGCCTATCCAAGTATTGCTCGGTCAATGCACTTCCCATCACAGCGAACTGGAACAATGAATCAGCGTCACTAGAAACGTTTGCTCCAAGATCAAGCATCCAAGTTCTGCCACCGGAAGCGGTGGGTAAAGCAGAGATTAATGCTGGGCGTTCAACTCCTGGTAACAACTTCAGTCGAAAACGTGATAAAGCCATGAGTGCCCCCGTGTTTCCACCACTGACACATGCATCAGCACTGTCTTGCGCAACCGCATCAATAGCCATTCCCATAGAGGTACCACTACTGTTTCGAAGTGCGAGAGAAGGTTTTTCAGAATCTGAGATAACTCGGTCACTATGTTGAATACTCAAGCGAGCATCGGGCTGATAACCAAGAGACGATAATTGAGTTGTGATCGCGGTCTGATCACCTGTGAGGATCACTTTCAGCTCTGGGAAATGCGACAGTGCCTGCACGGCGGCAGGCACTGTGACGCGAGGACCGAAATCCCCGCCCATTGCATCAAGTGCAACGGTTATATTAGGCAAAGGTCAACCTTACTTGTTGATAACCTTTTTACCACGGTAGTAACCTTCAGCAGTTACGTTGTGGCGCAGGTGAGTTTCACCTGAAGTTGCGTCTACAGATAGTGCAGCTGTAGATAGGGCATCGTGTGAACGACGCATGCCACGCTTTGAACGTGATTTCTTGCTCTTTTGTACGGCCATTGACCCTACTCCTATGTTAATTCTTAAAGAATTACTTCTTTAAGTTTTTTAAAACATCGAATGGATTCGGCTTTTCTTCCACAATTTCTTCTGGAATTTCACCAAATACCAAATTGTCTGATTTAACGCTGCAATCCGCTTCTTCGTGCTTTGCGATTTGAGGCAAGTTTAGAATGAACTCGTCTTCAACTAACTGTATCAGGTCAATTTCACCGTACTCGTTCAGATCTACCAAATCGTACTCTTCCGGTGCTTCCTCTTCAGTCTTTTCACCTTTGTAAGGTGTATAAGTGAATTGGACATCGCACTCATGTGCGAAAACCTCATTACAGCGTTGACACTCTAAATCAACTTCGATGTTAGCTTTACCAGAGATAACAACGAGTCGCTGTTCATCTAACTCAAATGACAATGACACTTGAGCGTCGCGTTTAACGCCTTCAACTGATTCGAACAAACGCTTAAAAAGACTAACCTGAATGATACCATCATAGTCAAGTCGCTTCTGAGCAGCGCGTGCCGGATCAACCGTTCGCGGTATTTTTACCTTTTGCATAGGGCGCGAATTCTATCTTCCAATTCGTTTTGAGTCAAAGAAAAAGGATAAAAAGTTGTAGTTTTTTTCCTTATCGTCAGAAGAGCTAGGACTCGCATCGTAATATCTATTAAGCTAGTGCTAACTCCCTGAAAGATTGTACTGGAAAATGCCACAATACCAACTTGTTTTAGCATCGACTTCACCGTTTAGAAAACAACTGCTCAATAAACTATCAGTCCCTTTTGAAACCGCCTCACCTAATTGTGACGAAACACCTTTTTCTAACGAGCGACCTGAGGATCTAGTGAAACGTCTTGCGAAGGAAAAAGCACAATCATGCGCAACAAGCCAACCGAGTCTTGTTATTGGCAGCGACCAAGTGTGTGTGATTGATGGAAAAATCATTGGCAAACCTCTCAATCGACAAAACGCTGTCCAACAATTAAGCCGCCAAAGCGGTAAGGTCATCCAGTTTTATACCGGGCTTGCGCTTCACAACACCGAAACGAATATCACAGACGTCAAACTGGATACGTTCACGGTTCATTTCCGTCAGCTAACTCAACAACAGATCAATCGCTATGTAGAGAAAGAAGAGCCGTATTACTGCGCTGGCAGTTTTAAAAGTGAGGGGCTGGGTATCGCACTATTTGAAGAGTTGGAAGGGAAAGACCCGAATACCTTGGTTGGGCTACCACTGATTGACTTGATTGATATGCTTGAAACGCAAGGTTTTGAGGTACTTTAGGGAGATGCGGGATGCGGGATGCG
>NZ_JXXU01000027.1 GCF_000967495.1 Vibrio neptunius
ATTATGGAAAGTATAATAGGCTAAAGCCATTGGTGCCTGTTCCTAAATCATTGACTCATGCAAAACAAAACACTATTGCCTTAGCACGTAGATTTCACCTCATAGAGCAAAAGCTCTCATCTTTGATTGTTATCCCACCAATCTAGAAATAGTAAAAACTCAATTTCAATAATTTTATAAACCGCGCGCATATTCATACATTAACTAAAACAACAATATGCAACACTATGAATAAGTGCATAGTGTGGATTTTGTTATCAGGTTCTCTTTGGCACAACGAGAGAGCCCACTAGACATGCTTGATGTATTTAGTAGGCCATGTTCAACAATCTCTTTTACTATTCAAAGGAAGACAGTATGTTTAAGAAATTATTAACTTGTTGTATTGCCTCGACTCTTTCAGTCGTCTCAACCTCGGGGCTTGCGCAACAAAACGAAGTAGGAGCTATTGCATCTGAGGACCAAATGCTTGCGCCTTTAATGACAGCGTCGGCAAAATCTGCGATTAAGAATCAATACATCGTTGTGCTAAAACAACCACTGACAATGAGTAATGATCAACAAGCCCTTAAGCAGTTTACCCAGCAAACGGTGTCTGGTCTCGCTAGCCAACATGCAGTTAAAATCGATAAAGTTTATGACCGCTCGTTAAGTGGTTTTGTCGCTACCCTTTCTGATGAACAATTGAAAGCCCTTCGTGCTGATCAACAAGTCGACTTTATTGAACAAGACCAAATCATCTCGCTCGATCCTGTTATCTCGGCGAACGCTAATCAAAGCAATCCTGTTTGGGGATTAGACCGCATCGATCAGCGTGATTTACCACTCAGCAACAGCTACACCTACAACTACGATGGTTCAGGTGTGACAGCATATGTTATCGATACTGGTGTGACAAACACTCACGTTGAATTCGGTGGCCGTGCAAGATCAGGCTATGACTTCGTCGACAACGATAGTGACGCGACTGACTGTAACGGTCACGGTACTCATGTAGCGGGAACTATTGGTGGTGCTCAATACGGTGTGGCGAAAAACGTCAATATCGTCGGTGTACGTGTACTAAGCTGTCGTGGCTCTGGTACCATTTCAGGTGTCATTGGCGGTGTGAATTGGGTCGCTGCCAACGCCTCTGGCCCATCAGTGGCCAACATGAGTTTAGGTGGGGGCGTTTCAACCGCGTTAGATCGCGCGGTAGCAAGCGCGGTTCAGTCAGGTATCAGCTTTATGCTTGCAGCTGGTAACTCCAACGCTGACGCTTGTAACTCCTCACCGGCTCGCGAAGCGAGCGGTGTGACTGTTGGTTCGACAACCAGCAGCGATAGACGCGCAAGCTCCTCTAACTGGGGTAGCTGTGTTGACGTGTTTGCGCCCGGTGCGAATATCAAATCGGCTTGGTACGATGGTGGCTACCGCACCATTAGTGGTACATCGATGGCAACACCTCACGTAGCGGGCGTTGCGGCTCTGTATCTGCAAGAAAATAACACCCTGTCACCAGCTCAAGTATCAACACTGATCAGCCAACGTGCGAGCACAAACAAAGTTAGTGATACTAAAGGTACCGTCAACAAGCTGCTATATAGCCTAACCGACAGTGGCTTGGCACATTGACTCCTGAGAGTGTGAGTGACTAACGGCCAACCAGTCACTGGTGGCAGCGGTGCAACTCATTGCCCCCATAACCTTAAATAATCATGCCAGTCAGTATCTGCTGACTGGCATTTTTCCTAACAATTAGCAGTCAATGAATACTGAATATCGCCAATTTTACACTTAACATTTGCTTCTCAAATCGTGGCTTTGTAAGTATTAGCGATTTTGGTGCCTGTCACTAAATCACAGTCCCTAAATCACATTTAGATTTCACCTTATATAGACAAAGCTCTCATCTTTGATTCTTATCCCATCAATCAAGTAATAGTAAAAACTCTATTTCAATAATTTTATAAACCGTGTGCATATCCATAGATTAACCAAAATAACAATATGCAACACAGGTAGTAAATGCATAGTGTGAAATTTGTAATCAGGTTCTCTTTGGCACAACGAGAACCCAGTAAACATGCTTGATGTTTGTAGTAGGCCATGTTCAACAATCTCTTTTACTATTCAAATATTCAAAGGAAGACAGTATGTTTAAGAAATTATTAAGTTGTTGTATCGCCTCGACTCTTTCAGTCGTCTCAACCTCGGGGCTTGCGCAACAAAACGAAGTAGGAGCTATTGCATCTGAGGACCCAATGCTTGCGCCTTTAATGACAGCGTCGGCAAAATCTGCGATCACAAATCAATACATCGTTGTGCTAAAACAACCACTGACAATGAGTAATGATCAACAAGCCCTTCAGCAGTTTACCCAACAAACTGTGTCTGGTCTCGCTAGCCAACATGCATTTAAAATCGATAAAGTTTATGACCGCTCGTTAAGTGGTTTTGTCGCTACCCTTTCTGATGAACAATTGAAAGCCCTGCGTGCTGATCAACAAGTCGACTTTATTGAACAAGACCAAATCATCTCGCTCGATCCTGTTATCTCGGCGAACGCCACTCAAAGCAATCCTGTTTGGGGATTAGACCGCATCGATCAGCGTGATTTACCACTCAGCAACAGCTACACCTACAACTACGACGGTTCAGGTGTGACAGCTTATGTTATCGATACTGGTGTGACAAACACTCACGTTGAGTTCGGTGGCCGTGCAAGATCAGGCTATGACTTTATCGACAACGATAGTGACGCGACTGACTGTAACGGTCACGGTACTCATGTAGCAGGCACCATTGGTGGTGTTCAATACGGTGTGGCGAAAAACGTCGATATCGTCGGTGTACGTGTACTAAGCTGTAGCGGCTTCGGTACCATTTCAGGTGCTATTAGCGGTGTGAATTGGGTAGCGGCCAACGCCTCTGGCCCATCGGTGGCCAACATGAGTTTACGTGCGGGTGTTTCAACCGCGTTAGATCAAGCGGTAGCAAGCGCGGTTCAGTCAGGTATAAGCTTTACGCTTGCAGCAGGTAACGACAACGCTGACGCTTGTAACACCTCACCAGCTCGCGAAGCGAGCGGTGTGACTGTTGGTTCGACAACCAGCAGAGATAGTCGCTCAAGCTTCTCTAATTGGGGACGCTGTGTTGACGTGTTTGCGCCCGGTTCGAATATCAAATCGGCTTGGTACCAAGGTGGCTACCGCACCATGAGTGGGACATCGATGGCGGCACCTCATGTAGCGGGCGTAGCGGCTCTGTATCTGCAAGAAAACAACACTCTGTCACCAGCTCAAGTATCAACGCTGATCAGCCAACGTGCGAGCACAAACAAAGTTAGTGATACTAAAGGTACTGTCAACAAGCTGCTATATAGCCTAACCGACAGTGGCTTGGCACATTGACTCCTGAGAGTGTGAGTGACTAACGGCCAACCAGTCACTGGCGGCAGCGATGCTACTTATTACCCCCGTAACCTTAAATAATCATGCCAGTCAGTATTCTGCTGACTGGCATTTTTCTAAAAATTGGCAGTCAATGAATACTGAATATCGCCAATTTTATACTAAACCTTTGCTTCTCAAATCGTGGCTTTGTAAGTATTAGCGCTTTTGGTGACTGTTTCTAGTTGACTGAATAAGTATAAGATAGGGTGAGTGAGTTCATATTGAATGCAAGATTCAATAATTTATCTGTAGAGCAGTTAATCAAAGGTTTTTAAATATGACAGATACAATAGCTTCTAGCGCAGCAATGTTTTCTCTGGTGTGGATGTGTGTCTATTTTTATCATCTTGTCGTTTATTCTTTAGGCGACAAAAAGCATATTAATCAATTGATAGACAACTTAGCGAAAGAGCCAGAAAGTTTTAAGGATAAAAACTACATTGCTATGAATAGTATCGGGGCGGGTGGTCTATTCTCATACTTCTGTTTAGTTTACCCTCTGGTAAGGCATCGAAGAAGAGAAAAGAAGTATTCTTCTGACATTTTTATGTGTTTAAATTGGTTGTTTTTTATGACAGTGCTCTCTGTCCTAATTATTGTATAAAGGGTTAATGCCCCAAAATCATCCGACATCACCAAATCCTCAAATGATTCAAAATGCCGTTGAGAGGCGGTGCTCTTACTGACTAGCACATTTAAAAGCCGTCTTTTTTCGTTTTTGACTGCTCTTACCGCGGCAGTTTAACGGCAAGAAGAATAGCTATTTCTTGTTAAGCTTTTCTCTTTAACTCAATGGTTTAGCTAAAATTCATTGTGTATTGATCATTTAAGTAAAGTTCGTTAGTCTCGACGCCAATAAAGAATCGACTCACCGACACCGGGTTTGAGTTATCACGCAATGACAAAGCGGTAAAAGAACGTCAAGTTGATCGAGGTTGCCGTGTTTGTTGCACTTGTGACTGGCTACTTCGATATTGTTTCCGCACTTCAACGAGAGTTTTCCTAACGTTATTACCCAAGCCATTGGCTGGCTCGGATTGGTAACCGCATTTGTCATTGTTATTCATTTTAGATGGTTCGTGTGGTGAATGGTGACGGTATAAACAAACATCCACAAGGGGAGTAATTTGGAAAACAATACGTCTGATATCGATGAATTAGACATGAGTGATAAGTGGAAGCGTCGTTTTCATTTACTAAGACAATTTGGTGCCGATGAACTTAGCCACGCAATGATGTTAAAAAGCGACGCTTTTCGCCAGTTATCGTTTAAAGAACGATGGTCTTATTCGATTATGTTCAACATCGCGGCGTTTATTTTTGGTTTCATGTACTACTTCTATAAACGTATGCACCTGAAAGGCGCAGTGATCCTTTGTTTTACGTTGTTATGGGTAGCAGCCCTAGCGATGATTGAATTTTTCACCGGGGTTGTCATTCCCAATGTGGTGTATTGGGGACCCTCTTCTGCGCTATGCGCTCAGTGGGCTAACTATGACCTGTATCGAAAAACGTTTCACAATGAGCAGCTGTGGGACTGGATGCCAGCAAAGTGGTGTAACAAATCCAGTGTGCTTGGGTTCCTAGCATTAAGTGTAACGATTTGGGGAGGCACCCTTTACTACGAAGTGACTCACACCTACTCGACCTATGCCGGCTTTGATGATCCCAATGCCGTTAGAGTGCCTTGCGGTTCGTACGTGATGTTAGTGACCCAGGAAGAGATCGACTCTCATGGTCAAGAAGTGATTTGCGCCATCGAGTAATCGCTTTTAAAGCGTCGCGTGACGTGTTGAAGGTTCGAATTCTTCACTCTCCGCTTCATTCTTCCATAAAGACGTCTTAGGACGTCTTTTGTCATTTCTGACCGCGCTCGCTATTTTTAGACAAAAACAGAGACGTAAACAATGGTCATAAAAAATACCCAATTTAAGCCCATAAAAACGTCAAAAGAACGTTTCTTTTCTCTTCTTCGATGCCTGATAAAAGGATAAACCAGGCAGAAATAGGAAAATAGCCCCCCAGCGCCAACGCTATTCATAGCAATGTAATTGATGCTCTTAAAACGTTGAGGCTCTTTAGCCAAGTTGTCGACCAATTGATTGATATGCTTTTTATCACCCAAAGAGTAAACGACAAGATGATAAAAATAGACCCCTCCCCACACGAAAAATAGCAATCCTAATAGTGGTTTTATGTCTGACATCTGTCCCCCTAGAAAGTCGAGCTCATACTGAAGCCATTAAAATGTTTTTACTTATACACGTTTCAATACCATCAGCAATACATTGCCCAGTGTGACTTGCGGCTTGTTCAATATACAGGTTTAATCCGACAAATTAATACCTAGGTTGCACTATGTTTTCGTTTTCAACGGCACTTACCGCGACAGTTTAGTGGCAAGAGGGCGTGGAAGGCATTGGTGCCTGTCCCTAAAACATTCGTCCCTAAAACATGGTCTTGATACAGTTGCTTCCTAGAGTGAGTTAACCAACATAAGCTGATTCTCTTTCAGGGCTTGAGGCAACCATAAGCTGATTCTCTTTCAGGGCTTGAGGCAACCATAAGCTGAGTTTCATCAGTAATTCGCTCTCCGGCAACTGATTGTGTTCAACCAATGTCTGCCAAGCAACGGGGGTGGGCGAGCGGTTTGTTTCCTTCTGACCAAACAGACTGAGGGACCGTACAACATCAGCCTGCCAAGGTTCAAGTTGAGCCATCTTTACCTGAAAGTGATGACGATAAACGAGCAAAGACTCGGCCCCAAGCGTGGGCATAGTCGGCTTTTCAGCCCACAAACCTTGTTCAAGTGCGGTCGTATGGCGATCTGCGGCCAGTACATAGTCACGCAAGGCAAAATCGTGCTCTACTAATTCACTGCTGTCAGGCAATGCTAGCGCTGGGAGCTGAAGCAAGCCCCCCAAGTCCGGCGCTTGGTCATATTGAACTCCAGGAGCGCGGATCGCGTTTGCCTGCGCCCTCTCCAACCTTGCCAATTGCTCCGGGATCTTAAGTTCTACTGCATAGGGTTGACCACTATGTTGACGAGGGCGTGTTGCGGCAAGAAAGTTGGCGAAGTCTTCACCCAATTGATACAAACTATAGTGACGTGACGGACGCTGTTGCAGATACCCTAAACTAAACAGGCGGAACAGCGCCTCGCCTAGGTAGTGCTGCAATGCCGGAAACTCTGCCTCCATGCACTCTAACAAACGTAAACGATAACCATCTTGGTAAATAGCCAAACGTGCCGACGACGATAACTCTGCTGTTCCCATGATGTAGTGACTTGCCATTTGATTGGCCTTGGGGCCTTGTAGAATCGACTCTAACAACCACTGCTGGCGTGCTGCTAACTCACTGGTTGAGCTCATTCGACCTCCTGCACAGAATGAAACTGTTTTCGGCCAAGCGCATCGGAAATGGGGGTCGATAGCACCGTATCTTGGTTTACTTTCATTAGTTCGCGTTGTGGGATGTGCCCTTGTAATACAGATTTGGCAATGTTCAACTCGTCGACCAACTTTGGAAATTCAGGAATATTGGCATCCCATTCAAGCAATGTTGATATTGGCCTGCCTGCTTGTTCAAGCATTTGTTGATAGAGCTGCCACACTGCTGTCGGTACTGGTTTGTCATGAGTGTCAATCAAATGAGTACCACAATCGGTCGGACCCGCTAAATGACATTGCACCACTGCATCCATAGGAATACCAGCCATGTAGTCGTTCACTGAAAAGCCCAGGTTCTTCGCGCTCACATACACATTATTGACATCCAATAACAAGCGGCAACCGCTACGCTGTACCAACTGAGCAAGAAACTCCCACTCTTGGAGATCATTTTCTTGAAAAGCAAAATAGGTGCTGGGGTTTTCTATAACAAGTGGCCTTTGCAGATAGTCTTGAACCTGTTGCACTCTTGCACACACATGGTTAAGACTCTCTTGGGTAAATGGGATCGGCAGCAACTCGTGACTATTAATACCCTGAATTCCTGTCCAACAGAGGTGGTCGGAAACCAATGTTGGCTCAAGGTCTTGGCATAATTGTCGCAGTTTACTGAGGTAGTGTTCATTCAAAGGTTCGCTCGAACCAATTGACATCGAGACACCATGAAGGGCTATCGGGTAGTGTTCTCGAAGCTTAAAGAGTAGGTGACGAGCATAACCGTGGTGATCGAGATAGTTCTCACTGATGGCTTCAAACCAATCAACACCACTTTGCTCTGGTAATAGGTGTTGCTCAAGCCAAGCAAAATGACATGAGCGGAGGCCGACACCAAATCCCATTGAAGTACTTAGTTCTTGATGAGATTTAGAGATCGTTGCGGTTGAAGAACTGGAGGTATCTGAGATGTCGCGCATTGGCATCCTTCCAACTGAATCTATGGTCATCATGGCCCTACCTCCCACAAGGTAGGTAGGGCCAAACGCTTAATCAATCTGCAAATTAGGATTCGCCATTAGGTAGAGGGTGGAAACGCCAAACGTAAATCAGAAGGCTCTGGTTTATCAACGGCGGTTTTTCCATCCACGGCTAACGCTTTACTGTATGCTTGCCAAGCAACGTCATACACGGCATCGCCTTTGGCAAACTGTACCCCATCGTTGGGGATCTGCTCTGGAGCGTTTCCGGCTCGAAGTTGATAGATCGGCATTAATCCACTGTCGGGATAGAGTTGTGACGCAGAAATCGGTACCGCACAACCGCCTAGACCACCACAGGCATTGTCGGCCGGAGGTGAGTATAACTCTGGCGCACCACAGCCTGCTTGGACTGCGTTCTTATTGCTCGGCGTAGCGCTGAGGCTTCGACAACCAGCGCCACCTCCGGAGGTTTTCTGCACGAATCCACAACCGCCTTCCGCTTTACAGCTATTCGAGCCGCGACAGGTGTGAAATATCTGTTTCGATGCGCAGCCATTCTTCGGTTCATCTGGGCCGGGTTGTAGTGCCATACCTTGACACGCATGATAAAGATAATCGCGCTCGCGTTCCGGAATACGTTGGTAGTCTGCATCATCTTTGGTTAGCGACAAATCGGGAGCTCGACCAAACACCGCCCAGCAAATAGAGACACGATCACCCGAGCCAGACATGGATGGGAAAGGGAAGTCGACGTTTTTGTTTGTCCAATACTTGTTAAGTACCGTAGTAATGCCAGCTATTGCTCCAATTGCGACATGACTCATTTCTTCCCATTGATCATCGCCTCCGGCTTTAAGATTATTGAGCGCAGTTGAGACCGCTTCAGCAGAGGGCAATGCCGCAGCATATTGGTTATCTTTATACTCTGCTGTCTGCAAATCGTCAGCCTGCCATTGATTGGCATCTTTCCCGTGCCAGTCTACCCAAGTGGTGATTTCGCCCGATTCCAACAAGCCTTTCACCTGCTGAAAACGATCATAGTGATCGACGACACCACCAAAAAATCGAGCATGGGCAGCACCAGACATCGGCAGTTCGTCACCGTGTTCATCATACTGCTTATAATCGGTTTGCAACGCATGGAAGTTAGGCTGGTAGTTCGGCTCGACCGGAGCGCCAACCAAACCGGCGGGCAAGTCGTGAGCTGGCTCAGTTTTCATGGTCGCTCCTTCACCCTGATCCGTGATCGCGTTCATCAATTGAAAAATTTGCCTTTTCGCTTGGTTGAGATCTTTTGAATCTACCACGGTTTTCATGCGTGGGAACTCGGCGAGTGGATGGCCAGCTTCTTCGGTATTGAATAAGTCCTGTTGAATAGAGTTCGGATCGAAAAGTTTACTAAATAGGCTATTACCATCGCTATAAGTGATGTTTAGATACGCAGCTAGACATTCATACATTGTTGCAATCGTACCAAATAGCGGCAGCTCTGCTTCGGTTGAGCTTGCGCTCCAACCAGCAAAAGGCACACTACCATCAACGCCCTGATCGTTGGTTGCAATGTACTTATCCCGTTTTTTGGGGCAGATACGACTGGCGAGAACATCCGATGGCTCCTCAATCAAAAGAAACAGATCAATGCTGTTATCATTTAACTCTTCCAGCGCCACCTTCACCGTGTTGTACGGCGCTTCGGACAAATCGGTAAGGTCTAAAATATGCGGAATGGTGGTTTTATCATCACCGTAACAAATCCAGCTGTAGTCAGCGTTCATCAACAATGGCGAGTTAAAATCTGCTGGCTTTGCTTCGCTACCTGCTACAGTGTTGCTTAAAGCATTGTGAATATTAGCGGCCATTTGCAAGTGCAGCATCTCTTGAATAAAAACACTGAAGATCAAGTTGCATGCTTGCTCATTGGCGGTTTGTGGATTAGGCGTGGGCGAAATACCCGGCCAACGGCGACCGAGATAGAGCGCATTACCCTCTCCTGTGATTGAGTGCATACCATGTATTGAATACATAGTGGTCATGTATAGCGGTATGGTGAACAGCTCGACATTGATCGCCGCCTGAGTCAGGCAACGCACGGCGTTTACATCGGCCAACAAATGGCTAATGTCTCTGTTCGTTAACTGCGCGTTACGTTCTAACTGTAACCCGGCCAAACGTTGAAAATCCATAATTGCTTCCTTTGCTTTCTATACTTTTATAATTGGTGTCCAACACAACAAAGGCTTATTGATACCTATATGCATTAAGACACATAAAGTATATGGTGGATTTTCTATTCCGCCAGAAATGCACTTAACTCGATTCGGGCGCAGAGGGTATAGGTAGAATTCATCACCTCCCTGTTATTTCTGCTAGACGATTTGTGGATTAATTGAATGAGCCTAGACACCAAATTAGGTGATAAAGCCTCCACCATAGATGAAATGTTCAACGACAAAACGCTGACGGCCAGTGAAGCGTATGATTTCTTTATGCGGGAAAAAGAGGAGAATCAGGATTAAGCCTCAACTCAGTGTTTGACGCTTTGATAACATCCAGCGCTCACTGAGGTGGGTGTTGGATGTCATCCACTCCAACGACGTAAACTTATGGTGCCTGTCCCTAAATGACTTTCTAAATGACTTTAATGAATTCATAAGCCGCAGAAATTGCGCTGTAAAACGCATGCCTATGCTTGACAGAGATAGCGTATATTTTACACTTAACATAGGTTTGGCATATGCTCAAAAAGAGGGTGTGATGAGAACAGTATCTATTTTTAAAAATGGCAAGAATCAAGCAGTGCGCTTGCCAAAAGATTTTGAGTTTGACGGCGTCAATGAGCTTGAAATCCACAAAGAGGGTGATGTCATCACCCTGCGCCCAGTTCGTCCAGATTGGCTTTCATTTGGTGAGCAAGAAAAAGCTGATAGTGATTTTATGGTAAACCGTGAAGATGTGATGAAGGACGAAGGACGATTCAATTTTGAGTAAAAAAATCAACTATATGCTCGATACATGTACTTGCGCGTTCATTATGAGAGAGCAACCAATTGCGGTGCTTCAAAAGCTTCAAACAGTGGTTGGTGAACAGCATCGAATCGTTATTTCAGCCATTACCTATCAAGAAATGCAGTACGGGTTATTGGGGAAAAAAGCTTCACCTAAACATGCTGTGCTTGTTGACGAATTTTTAAAGCGAGTTGATGAGATTTTACCTTGGGATAAAGCGGCTGTTGATGCAACTACTGAAGTTAAACGCGATCTAATGTCGAAAGGTACACCGATTGGCAACAACGACACTGCTATTGCAGGTCACGCCATGTCGGCTGGCTGTGTGCTTGTCACGAATAACATGAGAGAGTTTCAGCGTGTCGAAGGGCTAGAGCTTGAAGATTGGGTTCGCTAGAAAGGGAAATTAAAATAGGTTGAACGCTGATTTCTAGATTTTATGGTAGATCTTATGGTGCCTGTCCCTAAATCACCTGTCCCTAAATCATCCATTAAAGGTATGCTTTTAACATTTAACGACTTTTACTCCAATTTTGTGTCTTCTGGGATGTAAAAAATGTAGTAGCCAAGTTCATTTGACCACTACATCACAATATGAGCTCGATTTGGCTTTACAACTGCCTTTTATCGCCGATATGTGTCTTACAAATTAATCAGCCCAACGCACCCAGATATCTTGCATTTTGGCGTTCAACATCGCATCTACGACACTATCATGTACGAACAGAAATGATGGGTCTTGATCAAGCTTAAACAACAGGCGTTGTTGTAGGGGAATGGCATTGAGTTTGTTGTCGTCCAAAACAGGGACAGTCACGGCACCGATGGAAGGCGTATCGCAGTGCCATTGTGTTGCGTCTTTGTCCAGTACATCATAGCGATTAAAGACATGGAAAAAGACATAGTCGATATCATCAATCGTTTCCAACTCTTGCACGGTTCCGATATCAATTTGAGCTTCTTCATCTAAAGCTGGGCGATAAGGGTTTTTCAGGCGTTCGACGCCTGCTGGCTCCATCGCGGACAGAATATCCGCGTACTTTTCCGCAAAAAATAGCCGCGGGCATTGACAAAAATCCACCACTAAATCCGGTTGGATTTCCATCATTCTTACTTTGTTAGCCTGTATAAGGCGATTATTTTTCTGATAGTGAACACTACGATGAAAAATCTGATACTCATTCATCACTATTTTCCTTTTAAATTGTCATGCCGAAGCGATCATCCCATTGCAATAATGGCACCAGGTGAAGCCCACTTGCATTCAAGGCAATTAATGGCTCTGCGATGCTGCTATGGACCAAATAATCCATCATGCCTCTGATTGAAAAAATACGACGCTTATCCAGAGGAATGGAAGCGAGTTTAGTGGGGTCTAATCGACAGTTTCTAGGGTTTCCAACTTCACCGTCATCTAAACGATCAGAGTATTGACCGTTATCAAAATCGTAAGCATCGACATTATTATCGACGACTAGTACTGAGTACGGGTACTCATTATCATCATTATGGGTGTACACAGCAGGAAGTAGTTGAACCCTATAAAGATCATAATATTCTAGTACTTTTGTTATTCTCTCCGACAGTACAGGGTCACTCGGGGCGGCCATCGCTTCGATAAGTGGCACACTTTTTTGCGCTTCTGCAGCGGATTCAATCTGGATAGGAACCTTGAGTGACACAGGATATTGGAAAACTAGGTAGTGGCTTTTACTACAAGAAACGTAAGGGGAAGGAACTTCACCAGAGCCACATACAAGCACGTAATATTCTTCGTTAATATCTGACATTATTATTGTCCAATTTGTAGGTCATAGTTTGTCTATCTCAGGTAATAAACAAATCCATCACAGTGAGTAGCTCAATAGCGGGGTAGTCATTATTGGGGCTGTTGATTTAAGTACATTGTTCACAGGGTATAAAGGTGGTATTGATCGGATTGGTCGCCATGATACGTTCGACAATGGTACGGTGGAACAGAATGTAAGCTGCCTCTTCCATCTTAAAGATCAGTCGCTGATTGAGTGGCGTTTCAGCAAGGAACTTTTCATCAATGACTATTTTTTTTAATCCCGATACTCCGCCGAATGCGTTGACACGAGAGTACTCTGACTTATCAAGATCGAGGCATTTAAGCTTTTGCATATAGTTGATGAATAAATAGTCTCTGTGTCCTTTGCTGTTTTTGATGAACGCCGGCACCCAGTGGATACCGTAGAGGTATTGTAGCCCAGCTTCTATTACCACTCGCTTAGATAAAGCTATGACTCCAGTGCGCACAAATTCCGGAGTCTCGTAATCGCCTTCCGGCTTAAAGGTTTCGTAAATCCGAATCGGTTCAATAGGCGGGCGGGCACACGCTTTAAAACCAATATAATGTTCATTAAAATCGCTGACCTCGGCCACCGCGCAGGGGCCCGCGCTGGCAATTAAATAATATTCGCTCATTTTCCTATTTCCAAGTTACCTTTTTTCGTCATCCATTCGCCTTTGGTGAAAGCCCGCCAAGTGAGTGGCGGGCTTTTTTGTCTAACGCTGTTGATGCTACTGGGCTCGAATAGACGAAGCTGGGGCAAATTCCCCTTGTAAGCATCCAATCATAAGGGGTTAGTACAATCTATCAAACCACACATCAACTGCGCCTGCTTGTTGCAACCCAATCAGGAAGTCGGTGTTGATCTTCAGCTCTTTGTTATCCCAAACGAGTGGTGTTTGCTTTGCGACATGGTCATCAAGTGACGATAGTTCCGGTAAGATAGCAAAATCAATAAAGGCATACTCGTCACACGTTTTATCCAAGTCATGCTCGGTATTGGGCACGTTAAAATCTAACTCTGCCCACCACTGTGTGAGTTGGTCGAGCCACTTTTCATCCAGTTCTTCTAAGATATCTTCGTAAATATAGAGGGTTTTGATCTCACCAAAATTCATGTAAACGTCTGGTTGCGTGAAAACAAACTTTGCGCGCTTTTCAGGCAAAATGGTGGCGATAGTGGCTTTATCAAAAGGAATAAATGTCATGCTATGTCCTTATACAATAGACTGTTCGCAAGGTATAAATGTGGTGTTAATCGGATTGGTCGCCATGATACGTTCGACGATGGTACGGTGGAACAGAATGTAAGTTGCCTCTTCCATCTTAAAGATCAGTCGCTGATTGAGTGGCGTTTCAGCAAGGAAGTTTTCATCAATAACTATTTTTGTTAATCCCGATGCTCCGCCGATTACATTGACATGTGAGTACTCTGACTTTTCAAAATCGAGGCATTTGAGCTCCTGTAGGTAGTTGATGAATAAATAGTCTCTATGCCCTTTATTGTTTTTGATGAACGCCGGTACCCAGTGGATACCGTAGATATATTGTAGACCTGCTTCCATTACCACTCGCTTAGATAAAGCGTCAACTTTGGTGTGTATAAATTCCGGAGTCTCGTAATCGCCTTCCGGCTTAAAGGTTTCGTAAATCCGAATCGGTTCAATAGGCGGGCGAGCGCACGCTTTATAATCAATATAATCTAGATTTCGAACGCTGACCTCGGTTGACGCGCAAGGGCCCGCGCTGGCAATTAAATAATACTCACTCATGTTCCTATCTCCAAGTTGCCTTTTTTCGTCATTAATTCGCCGTCAGTGTTGACTAATTCGTGATTAACTGACGAGCCATTTTTTCTGTGTTTACAAGGGGTACGTGGTTTATCTTTGTTTTCTTTCTTGGCATTGGCGCAGCCGATACTCGCACCTTTGCGGTAGTCTTTACCAAACCCTGTAATGGTCCAAGTGAAATTATCAATATGTTCTACCCCACGTCTACTTAAGCTACGCATTTCCTTGAAGAATTCCGTATCCTGCTTTTCATCGTGACAAAATGTCCCTTTTTTGATCATCTGCTCTATTTGTTCTAATTGTTTTTCTATCGCTTTTATATAGGTGGCGTTTGAAACGCGTAATCGCTCGTCTTCCGAGTCAGGAATGTCCTGACCTGCTTCAATTAAGGCCAGCATACTGGTGTAGTCGACTCCTTTGGCATGTGGCCCTTTATGAACCGCGACCCCCAATTGGCAGGCCACATCAGTGGCCGAGGGCAAAAACACGCCATTTTTGGTTTCGTCAATATCATACTTAAAATGGCTACGGTATTTCTTCCACTGCTCGTTCATCACGGTTTCAGACGTGATCACATGGTGAGCTTGCAGATTACCGGAACGGGGATTACGAACATCACACCAAGGGTGCAATTTGTAATCTTTGCTTGCTGGTCTTTTCGCTGTGATCCCAGCCTTCCAGCCCGCATTTAACAAATTCTTGGCTAAAAAGGCGCTATTGCCTTCTTTTGCATATTTTCCGATGGTGGGTGCTTTGGCGCCTTTACAAAATGTCGGATCATTCTTTTTAGCGCCCTTTTTTATCCTTCTATTACACAGTGGACAACGGTTCTTCTTCTTCTTTTTTTTCTGATTCGCGACATCACGCCGATTACCATGCTGAGCGGTAGGTTTGGCATCATAGGTCGAGCGAGCAGGGTACACCTTGTCGGACTTGGCAGTGATTCGAGCAATGTTATCGTCCATCTCTTTTAGAACATGGTTGAACATATCGGGTGCGACATTATCAATTATTTTTAACTCGGCACCGACAGATATTAAGTTATCGCCCAATACGGTATAGCCTAACCGATTTGCATACCCTGCCATTTCTTCAAAAGCTTGAATCGAAGGTTTCAGGATATCGGACAAGATTTTGGCACAATCTTGGGTGTATTGTGTGAACTTTAATTCGCGCAAGAACTTGGCTGGGTTGCCTTTACCAAGTTGGCGTATGAAAGCCAGTAGGTCATCCAACTTGATGTCCTTACCGACTTCGATGATGATTTTCCCAACGCCTTTAAGTAGACTTCCGAGTGTAGGAATACAGCCAATTACAGTCAGCCCCAAGGCGCTCCAGTTCTCTGACTCTGCTCTTCCTTCTTCGCTACTTAACTTGATGATATTGGCGGTAATATCGCGTACGTCGGCAGCTTGGTCAATAAACGGAATCATCGTAATGCCAGTATTCGCGATGATTTGAGCAACGGTTGGGTCTTCGTTGAAGTCCCCTAGCACCACTCCCCATACCCATTCGAAAGCACCCAATGTAGCCGACTTTGTCGATTCCCAAAATCCGGGTTTGCCTTGTTTGGCTGCATTGATGATGTCCTCAGCGGTCACGTCAGGGTTAAAGGCTGGGTTGGCCAATGTGGGCTCATTTGGGGTAAATTCTCGGCTATCTTCCCCATATTCTACCGAAAACTCGCCAGGTGCGAGGCCACTGACCGTAGCTTTGCCTTTAGTGTCGAGTTGTCCTTCAAACTTGGTGTTTTTGCTATCAATAACCGTGTAGGGAGCACCTTGCACTGGCTCGCCATCTAAATATAGTAGCTCTAGGTCAACAGTATATGTCCCTTCGTCATCTTCGGTGATGATCACAGAAGGGTTTTGTGCACCACCAAGGCACATGGTGTTGGCGTTGTTCATGGTCATTTGGTCAGACAAACGACATACACCTTTACCTTCTATTGAAACCGTGGGGGAAGCAGAGATAAATTTGGCTGCGGCTTCGATGGTGCCTGAAGCAACCCCTTTTTTATCGCCGCCTGCATCTCCGGTACTTGCAGAGAATTTACTGCCCTTAATCGCGATACTGTTACCACCATCCATAGTGACGGTGGTCGTTCCATCGACCAGATCAGCAGATTTCGCATTGTTACCATAGGGGATAGGGACAACGGCATTACCGACAGTGGTTAGACAAACGTCAGGCAATGTGGCATTGGCTTCACCGCCGGAGCCCTTATGAACTACGCTAAGTCCATTTGCGTTAACTGTTACAGCCATGATGCACCTTAAGTCATTGAAAGAGAGGAGAGTAATGATATTAAATTGTGTGCACATTAATCTAACTGAAAGAGCAGTGATAATGCATTATTTAACCTTTAAATTAACCAAATTAATGGTTATTGACTGCATGTCTCAAAATGGAATGACACTCGGTGTGTCTTGTCTTTGAGTGAAACTATTGCTGACAGTGCAACGGCATTAGATATTGGTGCCTAGCAAGGGGGCGGGTAAGACATAAGCCATTGGTGCCTGTGCCTAAATCATTTTCCTGAAACACAAAAAACCGATAGGCCTTCACCTATCGGTTGGTTTATCACACACTAGAAAGGCTAGGCTGGCAGCGTCTCCTGACGCTCATGGAGTAACCTCTCTACCTGACGGGTAACCGCCAAAGAAAGGGCGACTGCTTGAGTCTGCGCCTCGTAGCAGATATCCGTCTGCAACGTATTCGGATAATACGTACCATTAATCACGCCATGGACAAGCCACTCAGAAAGCGTTGGGCTCAAAGCCGCATTCGCCTTTTGGGCGTAACTCAAAATCGTAGGCGTTCCCAAAGTCGCGCCAGAAATAGAGTTGCTAGTATCCAACGTTAATTGCCAAGAGATGTTCATCATAAAAGACTGGTTATCATGGGAATGAGAAGTCAACTTCTCCTTTTGATTGGCCACCATTTTCTCAAGCACATTGGTATTTGAATAACCTCCCTCCCCAGGTAACTGATCGATGGCCCAAATCCCTGCCTTCGAATCAATGCCCTCAAAACCATTCGGCATCAGCGCAATAACATTGCCTTTACTGAGTAGCTCATTGACCGTTAACCTCGATAGGTTCGCTGCATCCCCTGTGATAAGGTGCGCGCCAAGAACATCACGAACCATCGAGATAAACAACCTCGATTGCTCTGCAGACAAACCGTTATCTTTACGATCATCACGCTTCGCCCAATCAATAAAGTGACTGAACTTCAAAATCACCAGTTCACCTTGATTGTTGTCAATAAACGCCGCCACCTGCTCTAACGCCTCTGATAACGCAACTCCAGCAGCACCTTGAAAGCCAACCTTAAATGTTGCTGCTAAACCGCTATCTTTGCTAATGTCCGTGTAATGAGCAGTATAAAAATCACCATTCCAAAGTGCTGGGCGCAAATCGAGCTTACGGGCCCCTTGCATCAGTTGCATTTGGATATCAAAGATCTGAGTTTTTGTCACTGCTTGAGTACCATACCGAGTGTGGTAGGTGCGCTTGTACGTCCCTGAATCATGAGAGGCTGGCAGACAAATTTCACTGAGCGGCTTATTGCCAAGAAGCGTCGCATTACTGCTCATCCAAGACGAAGTTTGTGCGCAGTCAAACGGTTCAATCACCCACACTTCATCTTTACCGGGTGTACCTGAATGAAGCTGACTCGCTTTACGGGTCATGTACTCGCCATTTTGGACATTTTCCACATAAAATGTATTGCCTTCTTCAGAGTCCACCTCAATTAAACGCCACTTTTGCGCATCCGACGTTACGCGGTCAGCCATCGTAAGAATCGAGCTTTGGAAAAACTCGTAATTATCTTGGTTTTGAATCGCTACTGTACCGTCATCGTACGGGATAAACTTGGTCAAACAGTTGGGCACAACTGGCTCATCCTTCAACTGCGAGGCGTGATTGCATCGATACTCATTATTACTTTGGTTCTTCAAGAAGCCGTAGAAAGACGCCTTAAAGTCCGGTTTTGCCTCACCACGTGATTCAATCACCCAATGCTCACTCGCCCCCGGAGTACCCTTATGCAACTGACCTGCATGACTTGTCATGTACTCGCCATTTTCGACATTTTGAATCGTAAACGTTCCTTCAGCCTCAGTAGCGGCCACAATCGTCCAAAGCTGACCGTCTCCCTTAACACTGCTGGCCAATGAACGAATATGATTTTGGTAGAATTCCCCATTGTCCACATTCTTAATCGCATAGGTTTCATTGCCATACGGCAACAGCTCAAACAGACATTGTGGGGGTTTATAATCAGACGCCAGTTTAGTGGCATGGTTGCAACGATATTTCTTATTGTTAGCGTTTTGCAAAGAGCATAATTTTGGAAGGCTCATAGGAAGTCCTTTTAGTTTACTAGCCAAAGCACACAGTGGTGCACGTTCCTATTGAGCGTAGTAATTAATGTGATACTAAGTGCGCATAAGGAGAAAACTATAAGGGCCGTCACACAATGTTATGTTTGCCCCCTTTATGCCGATAACACGCAAAAAGTAGCGACCACAGTTTCTCCTGTTAACATTTAAGCCTATGGTGCCTGTGCCTAAATGACTTTTGCGTACCAGACATAGTGGGTTGGGCTCTCGCCCTAACAAATAAAAAAGACGTCCGAAGACGTCTTTTTTCGTTTTGAACTGCACTCACATCTGCTTTTTAGCGACAAGGGGGCGGGGAAGACATAAGCCATTGGTGCCTGCCCCTAAATTACTGACAGCCTGACCTGTCGATTTTCCCTGATGGCGACGACTGGCCTTTGGCTTAGGTTACTACGCCTTAAACATTTACATGCATGTTAAAGGCAAAGTGGTTACTGGCGTATTGAGGATTTATAGGTGACGTGAATATCAGGGTATGGCATGCTATTAGCCTTACGTTTCTTATCGAGTTCTTTCTTCTTAAATTTAACGTATGTACTTAAATCGAAGAACGAAAATGTTTCGATATGATCGGTTGGAATGATGACTCGAAAATGTTCTTTTGTCAGTGCTTCATGAACCCCTTCTTCGATACCTTCTTCAATGTAGTGAGCTTGGTAGTTATTGGTAAGGTCGATAGATAAATCATTTTTATCTCGATGACCACTGAGTAGTGGGATGATGGCAATATGTTCAATCTTGCTATTAATCAGCTCATCACCTAGGCAAATCCCTATATAGGTTTTGCGTGATTTCAAACTAATAGCGATCGGAAACTGAGTGTACGACGCTTCAACGATAAACTTTTCAAGATGGTTCTCACTGACAATATCTTTGATTTTTTGTGCTTTTCTTTTTGGGAATACTTTGTAAGTAGCGAGAGTAAAAAGTCCTGCAATAAAAGCGAGTATGACAGTCAAAATGGCCCAAGAGCCCTGTTTCAACATGTCCGCATTTATGGCTAGTTTACTAAAATCCTGCAGCTTCCAGCCATAAGTTTGCATTAGCTTAGCTATGCAATCGTAGTAATCGATTAAGAAGCATAAAACCATGCTGGAAACGGCAAAGAAGATTCCACGTGCAGCGACAAAGAAGTAGGAATGCCAACCTTCTGTTCTCGTCAGTTTGTAGTGAGAAGAGAGGTGCAGATAAGAAAAAAGGTAGCCCGAAATTAGGACTACCACGACTAGAGTTATTCCCATGCTATACGGCGTATTTTTCTAGTTCATCAAGCTCTTTGAGTTTATCAATGTGCTTTTGAATCTCTCTTTTTACATCCTCATTTTCGAGGTTTACTCTTACAACGCCGTTGTGACTGATTGTCACTCGCTCATGGTTTTGTAACATTAATGCCAGCAAGCGATCGGGTTTCTCATCCTTTTTAGATCTAAAAAATCCAAGCATACGTGTGTCCTTTGCTGTGAGTGCCATTAAGTTATATACAAACATGCTACTAAAGACAGGCAAAATGAGCAATGAGCTTTGTGTTAACTTTAACCAATATGGCTCAATACCTATCCACTATCCTCATTGACTATTATAGAGCACATCAAATTTGATGCGAGACGTGATCAATCGAAGGTTCATTAATCACAGCCTACTTTGGACATTTTAAACCCGTGATAGCTTGGCATAGGTATGGATAAAGATGAGTTGATACGCATTGTCTTGGTTGTCTAGTTGAATAAGGAAGCAGCTGCTCGTAAAGAAGGGGACTGGCAGTATGAGTGAAGCAGAACTAACAACTCTACTAGAAAGCTGTATACATAAACAGTATTATTTCGGTGTCACTGGTGAGGGGGTTCGTATGTCTAACGAACAGCAACTATTTCAATCTGCTCTGGATGTCATTATTGATGGCGTGGCCGTTAGTGCTGCACAAGAGGGAAGGGAGGAAGCGGGCCGAGTGCTACTTGAGGGCCTGCTGCCACGATTTGCTCATCTTTTGGATGATGAAAAAATCACCGCGATCCAGTCGATAATCCGGATGGCTGATGAGGCCGCAAGCCCAAGATTTAAGGTATAGCGATGCAAACTGAATTAAAATTACCAAATTCACAATCTTTTATCGATTTGCTGGAGTTGTTGGAAAAATTAGATTTGTCAAAGGAGACCTCACAACATGTCGTTTTTGTGTTAGTTGGCGCGTCTGTTTTGTTCTCTCTATATGTGGCGTATATCTCTTTGATAACTATCAGAGACTATAGCTACATTGGGTTTTACAAACTAATCAAAGGGCTTGGTCAGCCAATTTCTTGTGGTATGGAAGTGAGACTAGAACAGATTAAATTTAACCGAGGGTGGGGGTTTAAATGTCCATACATGATGGCTGTTCAGTTTGAAACGGTGTTCCCCAAAGTAAAAGAATCTTTTCCTAGGGAGCATTTTCGCAGCACGGTAAGATGGTTAAAGGTTGAAAGAGGCCAACTGGCACCTGCGGGCAAATTGCTCAGAAGAGCGGAGGTGTTATTTCTCTCGTTGACAACGTTATTCAGTTTTGTGTTTTGTCTTATTTTCGCGTATTTAGCGACTGTTGCGATTACAGGAAACGGGCTGAAAAACATATACCTGTTCCTACCCTGTGTTTTTTATGGATACATTTTAAACAATGGTGTCCAAGCCTTACTAGGCTATCGCCGCGCAAAAAAACTTATCGAGTTAATTAAAGAAGAGGGTGAAACCATGGAGCAATCTACAGCATGGTCAGTTGTTCCTGAAGTGCCGCCCGTTTCTCCGGTGACATTGCCCTCACAAGGTTAATGGCCAGTTGGTCAGTGGTTTTCGCACTAGGGCTGAGCGTGTGGCTATAAGACAAATTCATCACAAAGGTATGCCCACATTCTGGGTCACTACACGAGCAGTACAAATCAGCATGTTTGGTGCTCATTCTGTTTGATTTCTGGAAGAGATTCAGGACGGAAGAGATTCAGGACACACACCAAAAAGGCATGCCACTAAACATCTAAGCGGCTCTTGTGCTCACTAACAAATAAAAAAGACGTCCGAAGACGTCTTTTTTCGTTTTGGCTGCGCTTACATCTGCTGTTTAGCGATAAGGGGGCGGGCCACGTATAAGCTTTTGGTGTTTGTCCCTACATCACTCCGAGTTTACAGCGTATATTCAGAAAAACACGGGGCGAAGAACGAAAAAGAGTCGCCATGATAGCTAGCCCAACGGTGTTGATTTTCTTCGTTTTTGTAGCCATCCCACCATGATCCTCCTCCTGATGAAGTCCAGTGATTCTTTTTGTGGTACCAATTGCGAACGATTCGATTTTTGTCATTATTATCGATCAATTCATTAAGTGTCGGTAACCGCCAGTTTGTTCGCCCAGCGAGTTTGAATTCGTTGTATTTGGCGCATATCGCATCCGCTTGTCGCCATTTGAACACATAAAACTCACCATTGGTTCCATTCGAATGAGCGCTTCCGCCTAGGCTGAGACTATCTAAGTACGCAATGGATGGGGTGTTGGTCAACAAATCCTTATTGCCGACATTCAATGTGTAAATACACTTACCCGTTAAATTGCTGATATTGCATACGTTAGCTTCAACACTATGGCTAAAACCGTTGTATGTGGCCGTGACACCACTACTGCCTGTTTTGACCCCAGTGACCAAACCATCGTCAGTTAATGAGATCTCATCGGCGCCGATTGGTGCCCACCAGGTGACAGAGTCACTGACATCGTACGAAGTGCCATCACTGTATATGGCCGAGGCTTTCATCTGTTGGGTAGCATTTAGCATTAATCCGACAGCGGGAGGCGTCAACGTTAGCTCTGTCATTATCGCGTCGGTGATAACAACATCACTGGTGTTGCTGGTGATGTTGCCTTTCCTAGCGGTGACAGAGGTTGTGCCAACGCCCACCCCCGTGACTTGCCCTTGAGGAGTGACGATGGCTGTAGTGGTATCAACTGGAATCCAAGTGACAGAATCACTGATATCCGCTGACGTGTTATCACTGTAAGTGGCTGTGGCGATTAAAGGTTGGCTATGCCCTTTGGCCACAGTGAGTTCTGTTGGTGTTACGTTAATAGCGGTGAGCACGGCGTCACTGACTGCCACGTCGACGGGTTGGCTGGTGATGCTGCCTTTGACCGCTGTGAGGGTAGTGGTGCCGATATTGCTGCCTGACAATACGCCTTTAGCGGTGACGGCTGCGATACTGGTATCGATAGGGATCCAAGTGACGGACTCACTGACATCTGAAAAGGTATTATCGCTGTATGTGGCGGTCGCGGTTAGCGTTTGGTTTTGCCCTTTGGCGACATTAACCACCGAGGGCGTGACGTCAATACTGGTGAGCACCGCATCACTGACTTCGACGCTCACAGAGTGACTGGTGACACCATCTTTGAGTGCAGTGAGGCTAGTGGCTCCAGCATTGCTGCCTGATAATACGCCGTTTTCAGTGACGACTGCGATACTGGTATCAGAAGGAATCCAAGTAACAGAGTCGCTGATATCCGATGAGGTGTTATCACTGTATATAGCGTTAGCAGTTAAGGTTTGGGTTTGCCCTTTCGCAATAGAGATCACTGAAGGTGTCACGCTGATTCCTGTGACCACCGCGTTTGAGACATCGACGCTGACCCTATTGCTGGTAATACCATTTTTAACCGCAGTGAGGCTGGTGGTTCCGACGTTCACTCCAGTTACTTTTCCTCCAGGTACGACAGTTGCTGTGCTGGGTTCGATGGTGTTCCAAGTGACGTAGTTACTGATATCCGAAGAGGTGTTATCACTGTAGATGGCCGTGGCCGTTAGTGCTTGGTGTTGCCCTCTAGCGACCGTCACCATTGGTGGCGTGACGCTGATACTGACAAGCTCGGCTTCACTGACCACCACACCGACGGGTAAGCTTGTAATGCCATCTTTTGTCGCTGTAAGAGTCGTGGTGCCGATATCGTCACCAGACAACACGCCATTAGAGGTGATGGTGGCTGTGTTGGTATCGAGCCGCCAAACGACGGAGTCACTGATAATTGATGAGGTGCCATCGCTGTAAATGGCGTTGGCGGTTAACGCTTGATGTTGCCCTTTGGCGATATTAACCACAGAGGGCGTGACACTAATCCTTGTGATTACGGCGTTGGTGACTTCGACATCAACGGTGTTGCTGGTGACTTCATCTTTTACTGCGGTGAGGGTCGTTTTCCCAGCATTGCTGCCAGACAACACCCCGCTTGAAGTGACAATGGCGGTATTGCTATCGACAGGACTCCAAGTGACAGAATCACTGATATCCGATGACGTGTTATCACTGTAAGTGGCGATGGCCTTTAGCGCTTGGTTTTGCCCTTTGGCGAGCGTCACTATAGGTGGCGTGACGCTAATGCTGGTGATCACGGCGTCACTCACCTCGACGTCAACAGTGTTGCTGGCAACCCCATCTTTGACAGCGGTAAGAGTCGTGATGCCAACATTGCCACCTGACAGAACACCATTAGATGTGACCGTAGCGGTGTGATTATCGGCTGGGCGCCAAGTGACGGAATTACTGATATCGGATGAGGTGTTATTACTGTATATGGCGTTGGCGGTGAGCGTTTGGTGTTGCCCTTTGGCGACAGTCACGGCAGAAGGTGTCACGCTGATGCTGGTGATCACCGCGTCACTGACCACCACGCCGACGGTATTACTGGTAATGCCATCTTTCATCGCAGTCAGGGTAGTGTGGCCGGCTGCGCTACCAGTTAACACGCCGTTAGCGGTGACGGTGACTGTGCTGGTATCAATGGGGTCCCAGTTGACGGAATGACTGATATCTGACGAAGTGCCATCACTGTAGCGTGCTCTAGCCGTGAGCGGTTGCTCTTGGCCTTTGGCAACATTAATGATCGAAGGGTTCACGGTGATCTCGGTAAGCACCGCGTTAGAGACATCAACATTAACGGTGTTGCTGTCAACCCCATCTTTGAGAGCGGTAAGGGTCGTGGTGCCGACATTGCCTCCTGACAGAACACCATTAGAAGTGACAGTGGCAGTACTGTTATCGACTGGGCGCCAACTAACAGAATCACTGATATCCGATGAAGTGTTATCACTGTATGTGGCGGTGGCCTTTAGCGCTTGGTTTTGCCCTTTGGCGAGCGTCACTATAGGTGGCGTGACGCTAATGCTGGTGATCACGGCGTCACTCACCTCGACGTCAACAGTATTGCTGGCAACCCCATCTTTGACAGCGGTAAGAGTCGTGATGCCAACATTGCCACCGGACAAAACACCATTAGATGTGACCGTAGCGGTGTGATTATCGACAGGGCGCCAACTAACGGAACTACTGATATCCGATGAGGTGTTATCACTGAAGATAGCGTTGGCGGTTAACGATTGGGTTTGCCCTCTGGCGACGGTGACGGCAGAAGGTGTTACGCTAATGCTGGTGATCACGGCATCACTGACCACCACGCCGACCGTGTTGCTGGTGACATTGTCTTTTACCGCAGTGAGGGTCGTCTTACCGACCTTGCCGCCAGATAACACCCCGTTTGAGGTGACCGTCGCGGTACTATTATCGACAGGCACCCAAGTGACCGATTCACTGATATCCGACGAGGTATCATCACTGTAGATGGCATTGGCGGTTAACGCTTGGTGTTGCCCCTTGGCGATATTAACCACAGAGGGTGTGACACTAATCCCTGTGATCACGGCGTTGGTGACTTCAACGTCTACTAATTGGCTGGTTATGCCTTCTTTTATTGCAGTGACGGTGGTAGAACCGACACTCACACCGTTGAGTAAACCGTGTTCGGTTTGTGATGTGATGGTGGCTTTAGAGGGGTCGTCGGACACCCAAGTTACAGAGTCACTGATATTCATTGACAGGCCGTTACTGTATGTTGCGGTGGCAGTGAGCGGTTGGTGATGACCTTTGGCAAGAATCACCGCTGAAGGGGTGATGGTGATATCGGTAATGGTGGCGTCGGTAACCGTCACTTCCAGTGAGTTACTGGTGAGGTTACCTTGGCTAAAAGACACGGTTACTACGCCTGACGCTTTACCTTTCAATACTCCCGATTGAATAAATTCGCCCAACTCTGTGTCACTGGATTGCCAATCCCCAACCGTTAATTCCTCGGT
Source organism: Vibrio neptunius (assembly GCF_000967495.1). Lineage (GTDB taxonomy): Bacteria > Pseudomonadota > Gammaproteobacteria > Enterobacterales > Vibrionaceae > Vibrio > Vibrio neptunius. Next base: position 25,958 of record NZ_JXXU01000027.1, read on the forward strand.
TAGCACTTTAGATTGGCCATTCGAGTATTCACCCACAGCGAGAAACGATTGCTCACTGCCCGTGATCAGTGTGATCTCACTTGTTCCCTTAGTTTTAATCGGGTAGGCGGTAAGAGTCAGCCGCTCTAATTGGACGGGCTCCTCGCCTTGGTCTGGTGCTGGTCTAGTAGAACCTGAAGAAGGTGGGTTTGATGAAGAGGTGCTGCCTCCTTCGTCTGAACCTCCACAGCCAAGAAGGAGTAGTACTACTGTGGTCAAGACCATGAGGAGCAAAAAATCCTTAACGTTAAATTGCTTGTCCATTTTTTAGTTTTCCCTGTGTTTAATTTAAATATTCAAAACGAAACGCAGGGTGGATTTGAGTAATTAATAGGTAATTTATTGGATATGAATGGGTGATGTGTTTGATTTAATCGATCGATATTTGCTATCAATTTAATTTCATAATCTTGCGTTGTTAGAACTCATAATAGAGCTTTCGCTTAGTTTGCGAGACAAATCACCACCACCAGCCAACGCCTGATTTAGTCAGGGGCTGAGGAGGCAAGCTGGTAACAGCCATTTAGCCAATATTAAGGGTATATAGCGAACAGCTTAAGGCTGTTCGCTTTGGTTAGTCGGAGTAGTTTTTCACTTCGAACCCGAGTGCTTTAAGTTCAGATGCAAACTGCGCTTGCGTGTCGGGTTCGCCATGAATCAAGTGAATTTGCTTCGGTTTGTCAGTAATGCAGAATCTTGGTGCCTGTCCCTAAATTACTGTCGCCTTATTTGCCGCCATCCATGATGTAGTTTACGGCTTTGGCGCCTGCTGCAGCCATTTGTGTCATAGCGTTAGAGGTCGCTTGCGTCTGTGTCGCGCCCGTATGGGTGAACTCACGTACCTGCATTTTTGACAGTTCAGAACGGTCGCGTAGGCCTTCTAGGTTTAGGCTTTGCATTGAAGGGCTAATGGTTTGGTCCGCGACTTTTGTATCTACTCGGTCAGGGGATGATGAAGGTTGGATGCCATCGACTGCGTTGTTTTGATCAGACATAGTCTTTTCCTTTTCTTTGATTATTAATTAACCCAATGGATCAGGTGGTTACACCTTGTCTGAGGGTTGACGCCAAACAATAGAGTTGATCTCGAACTCGAATAGTCATCATCCGCATGGTTCAAAGATCGCGGAGTAAGAAACGGTTCAAAGTTCTAACAAAAAACACTCCAATAACAATAGAAGATTCGACTAAAATCACACACTTAACGCGAATATTTCAAGGACCGAGTATGAATAACCAGGGCTGGATTCACTATTGGCGTAATTCTATTGCCGATGCCGAAAGCGCGAAAGGTGGACTAAAAAAGCAAGATCTGAAGAATTATGTGCGAGTGACAACCGACGAGTTCAAAGAAGGTAAGCTTAAACCTAATTCTGCATTGCTAGAGGATCTGTTTCGTAATGAACCAGATACCCTAACCGCCGTACAAATTCATCATCGACCGATTACCTATTACCTTCGGAAAGTTCATGGCAAAGATTACAGCGGCAATATGCCTGGCGTACTGGCACCAATTGTGTGCTCTTTATGGGTCAATCGTGAAGGACTACTGTTTCCCCACGGCACGCCATACATACCTCGTGATTTGCTCGCTCCTCAAGGCAATGACACCTTTACGATCGCTGACGTCGAAAAGCTCGATGAATTTTTGACAGTCAATGAACTTCCAACGCAGTCTGATGAGAGTATTCCAGCCAAATTCAAACAAGAAGAAGAGTATCAGAAGCATCAAAAAGATTGGAGCAACTACTACGTACTCACCCAAAAACTCTTTGCCGATTACTGCGATAGAAACCGAATCGATCAGTTCTACGAAGACATTGAAAATCGCGGATTAGTCAACAAAATCAGCGATTGCTTGGGAGCTTCAAGGCATATTCTAAAACTGTACGATAGCCTGAGTAATTCAAGCGCATCCGTGCCTCTGCTTGATAGTTATGCGGAAAAAACAGTCACCAACCACGATGAATGTATTGATGTTTCCCAGACAGTGAATTCGCGTTTTGGCCACTCAAATAGTCAATTTCCGTTAGCTAAAGCGCAATGCGATGCCTTGGCTCATACCTTAGCTATGCAAGAAGGCGATATTCTTGCGGTAAATGGCCCTCCTGGCACAGGTAAAACAACGTTTGTTCTATCTGTCGTGGCGTCACTGTGGATTGAAGCTGCGCTAAAAGAGAGTCAGCCACCGCTAATTATTGCGGCATCGACTAACAATCAAGCAGTCACCAACATCATTGATGCTTTTGGTAAAGACTTCGATGAAGGCGACGATGAACTATCAGGCCGCTGGTTACCCGATATTTTTAGCTATGGTGGCTACCTACCATCAGCGTATGGAGCATCGGAAGCTGCCAAAAGTTATCAAACTAATCATTTTTATGAAAAAATCGAGCAGTTGGATTTTCTTGATCAAGCCCAAGCTCATTACTTGGATAGAGCAAAACAGGCGTTTCCACAACAGAATTTTGCCGATGTAACGCAAGTTAAAGCGTATCTCTTGGCCGAATTGCGCCAACATCAAAACCAGTTAGATCACATCCAAAACAATTGGCATCACTACAACCGCCAACTGAGTGACATCCATTCTCTGCTGGGGGACAACCCCCAACAAACGTTGGCAGATCAACAACAAGCCGTTTCTAATGCACAAGCATTGAAAGATAACGCTAAAGAACAGTTAGCTGCGTGGCGAACTTACCTCAGCGATGAATCGATATGGTTAACTCTGTTTAAGTGGTTGCCGCCAATCAAGAATAAACTTGAACTTCAGCGTAGGAACTTCATTTTTAACCTAATTGAGCACGATGAAGAGCAAATTAAAAATCTATCATCAGAGCAGTTTGAAACCTTACTCAAGCAAGTATTTTCTAGTAAAAAAGACGATTTTGATGAGCAAGAAAATCAATATCAATCTTGGTTAGATCAGTATCAAAAGTTTGAGCAATCAAAACTGAATTGGCTTGATGCTATCCATGACTTTGCTCAAGGCTCTCTAGATCAAGCTATTCCACAACTGGCCGATATCGATTCGGTTTTAGATATCACGACCCGTTTTCGAATGTTCCGCTTAGCTGTCCATTACTGGGAAGCATGCTGGCTGCTGAGTTGTCGAGATTTAGGCCAAGAGCTGAACAAGCAAGCCCGGAAAACAGGTTTGAAAACGGTACGTCCTCGCTGGCAACGTCGAATGATGCTCACGCCTTGCATTGTATCGACGTTCCATTCTCTGCCTTCTCACATGACTTACCAGTCTCACGTTGGGAATAATGAATTTGAAACTGACTATCTGTTCAATGAAATCGACCTTTTAATCGTTGACGAAGCAGGCCAAGTTTCTCCAGAAGTCGCTGCTGCTTCGTTCTCTTTTGCCAAAAAAGCGCTGGTGATTGGTGATATTTACCAAATTCCGCCCATCAGAAATGTGTGCTCATCAATTGACCGAGGCAATTTAAAGCAGCATAAAGTGATCAGCTCTGATGATGAATACACAGTCATTCAAGAGGAGGGCAGAAGTGTCGTGACTGGCAGTGTGATGCATGTAGCGCAACAAGCAAGCCGATTTCATTATATGCCGGAAGCTGAGCCGGGAATGTTTTTGCAAGAACATAGACGCTGCTACGATGAATTAATCTCATACTGCAATGACCTGTGTTATCAGGGTATTCTGCTCCCCAAGCGAGGACAAGCGACCGAAGACAGCCTTTACTCTCCTTTCAGTCATTTGCACGTCGACGGTATCGCAGAATCATTTAGCGGCAGTCGGCGCAATAAGTTAGAAGCAGAAACTATTGCTGCATGGTTGCATGCGAATAAGGCTGAAATAGAGAATTACTACGGCGAGCCACTGGCCAAATGTGTGGGTATCATTACTCCATTTTCAGCTCAAGTGAACCAGATCAAGACCGCGTGTGGTGAGTACGATATCAAAGCAGGTAAGGAGGATGGCCAACTGACCGTTGGCACCGTTCACTCTCTTCAAGGTGCTGAACGCAAGATCATTATTTTCTCCCAGGTGTACACCAGACACAACGACGGCGGGTTTATCGATATGGACCCGTCAATGCTCAATGTCGCCGTCTCACGAGCCAAAGATGCATTCTTGGTGTTTGGTGATTTGGATATCATTGAAGCTGCGTCTTCAGCTTCTCCACGAGGATTACTCGCCAAGTATCTTTTCACTGATGAGCGAAATGAGCTTGAGTTTAGTATTGGTCAACGCCCTGATTTGTTACAAATATGCGGCCATCCGAAACTGCTAACCAATGCCGAAGAGCATGATGCGTTCTTATCAAAGTTGCTGAGTGAAGTTCAACGACAAATAGATATCGTCTCGCCTTGGTTGCTGCTAGACAAACTGCAATCAACTGGGCAGTTGGAACGACTACAAGCAGCGTTGGACAAAGGTGTCCAGATAACCATACACACAGACAGACATTTCAATACCACGGTCGCAAACCAACCGGATACCAATAAAGTAAAAGCGTTTCAACATTGCTGTGCGACCTTGGAACAGCTTGGTATCGTTATCAATGTGATCAATGGTGTTCATAGTAAAAGCGTTTTTGCGGATGATCGGTATATGGCGGTGGGGTCATTTAATTGGTTTAGTGCAAGCAGAAGCGGAAAATACGCCAATATCGAGACATCATTAATCTATGTCGGTGAATTAGAAAAAGAGATCAAAACTCAACTCGATTTCTTAAATAGCCGAAGCTGCAACACAAACAAGGAGCCCGTGGCGTTGAGATAAAGCGTGAGAGATTCGGGGCACACACCAAAAAGGCCTGCCACTAAGCACCTAAGCGGCTCTTGTGTTCACTAACAAATAAAAAAGACGTCCGAAGACGTCTTTTTTCGTTTTGGCTGTGCTTACATCTGCTGTTTAGCAATAAGTGGGCTGCACTCAACTTAACCATTTGAGACATTGAAGTCTAAGGCTCAGAAACACATGAGGCATAGAATTTAAAAGAGTTGATGTAAGAGCTCCGCCAGTTGTTATACATGTATACGCTCCAGTACGTTGGATTGCCGCTGCTACTATTTCCAGCTGTCGTCGAGGCCCAGTAATGGGTTTCAAGTGTCCAACCGCGTTCGGTAGACAGCTTTCCGCGTATAATAGGACTAACCCCGTAATAGGCGTAGAGCTCATCACTTAACTCGTCCACTGTCGGTAAACGCCAATTTGAGCGTCCTGCCAGTTTGATTGTATTGTATTTAGGGCACAGCGCATTCGCTTTTGTCCAAGTGAATTTGTAAAACGTACCTGCATTATCAATGCCGTCCGTATGAGTGCTTCCTCCTAGACCAAGGCTCCCAAGATAAGCAACGGATGGTGGATTGGTAAACCACTTGCCATTACCTGTATCGAAGAGATCAATGCACTTACCTTCTAAACCGTTACTGTCTAAATTACATACGTTGACGTCAATACTCTTCGTAAAGCCGTTTTTCGATACTGTTATTGTGCTACTTCCTGAAGTAAGCCCTGTGACCATACCATCAGAAGTGACAGACATCTCGGCTGTACCCACAGGTATCCACCAAACGACAGATTGACTGACATCGGAGGAGGAGCCATCACTGTAGTTAGCGGTGACTGTTATCGCTTGCGTTTGACCTTTGACCACTCCGATTAACGGGGGGCTCAAAGTAAGCCCTGTCATGATAGCGTTGGTAACATCAACATTAATCGTGTTGCTGGTGATATTGTCTTTGACAGCGGTCACTGTCGTGGTGCCAACGTCAACCCCGGTGACTTGCCCTTGAGGGGTGACGGTGGCAGTACCAGTATCGATAGGGGCCCAAGTGACAGAATCACTGATATCGGATGAAGTGTTATCACTGTAAGTGGCTGTGGCGATTAAAGGTTGGCCATGCCCTTTGGCCACAGTGAGTTCTGTTGGTGTTACGTTAATAGCGGTGAGCACCGCGTCGTTGACCTCAACGCTCACTGAATGACTGGTGACGTTATCTTTGACTGCGGTGAGGGTAGTGGTACCAATATTGCTGCCTGACAGTACTCCGTTAGCGGTGACGATGGCGATACTGGTATCGATAGGGATCCAAGTGATGGAGTTACTAATATCTGAAAAGGTGTTATCGCTGTAAGTGGCGGTCGCGGTTAGCGTTTGGTTTTGCCCTTTAGCGATCGTAATGACGGAAGGAGTCACACTAATGTTGGTTATCACGGCGTCACTCACTGCGACGTCGACGGTGTTGCTGGCAACCCCATCTTTGACGGCGGTGAGCGTTGTGGTACCAACATTGTTGCCTGACAGAACTCCATTCGAAGTAACCGTGGCTGTATTGTTATCGACTGGGCGCCAAGTAATAGAATCACTGATATCCGATGAAGTGTTATCACTGTAGGTCGCGATAGCGGTCATCGCTTGGTTTTGCCCTTTGGCGATAGAGACCACAGAAGGTGTCACGCTAATGCTGGTGATCACCGCATCACTGACCACTACGCCGACCGTGTTGCTGGTGACATTATCTTTTACCACTGTGAGGGTAGTCGCTCCGACACTGCTGCCAGACAGCACCCCGTTAGAGGTGACCGTGACTGTGTTGGTATCGATAGGGCGCCAAGTGACGGAATTACTGATATCAGATGAGGTGTTATTACTGTATATGGCGTTGGCGGTGAGCGTTTGGTGTTGCCCTTTGGCGACAGTCACGGCAGAAGGTGTCACGCTGATGCTGGTGATCACCGCGTCACTGACCACCACGCCGACGGTATTACTGGTAATGCCATCTTTCATCGCAGTCAGGGTAGTGTGGCCGGCTGCGCTACCAGTTAACACGCCGTTAGCGGTGACGGTGACTGTGCTGGTATCAATGGGGTCCCAGTTGACGGAATGACTGATATCTGACGAAGTGCCATCACTGTAGCGTGCTCTAGCCGTGAGCGGTTGCTCTTGGCCTTTGGCAACATTAATGATCGAAGGGTTCACGGTGATCTCGGTAAGCACCGCGTTAGAGACATCAACATTAACGGTGTTGCTGGTCACCCCATCTTTAAAGGCAGTGAGGGTGGTGTTACCTGCGTTTCCGCCGGTCAGCAATCCACTAGAAGTGACGGTGGCAGTACCAGTATCGGCAGGGCTCCAAGTGACCGAGTCACTGATATCCGATGAGGTGTTATCACTGTAGATCGCGATGGCGGTCATCGCTTGGTTTTGCCCTTTGGCGATAGAGACCACAGAAGGTGTCACGCTAATGCTGGTGATCACGGCGTCACTCACCTCGACGTCAACAGTATTGCTGGCAACCCCATCTTTGACAGCGGTAAGAATTGTGGTGCCGACATTGCCGCCTGACAGAACACCATCAGAAGTGACTGTGGCGGTGTGGTTATCGACAGGGCGCCAACTAACTGAATCACTGATATCCAATGAGGTGTTATCACTGAGGATAGCGTTGGCGGTTAACGATTGGGTTTGCCCTCTGGCGACAGTGACGGCAGAAGGTGTCACGCTAATGCTGGTTATTACCGCATCACTGACCACCACGCCGACCGTGTTGCTGGTGACATTGTCTTTTACCGCAGTGAGGGTCGTCTTACCGACCTTGCTGCCAGACAAAACCCCGCTCGAGGTGACCGTCGCGGTGCTATTATCGACAGGGCGCCAAGTAACGGAATTACTGATAATTGATGAGGTGCCATCACTGTAAACGGCGTTGGCGGCGAGCGTTTGGTGTTGCCCTTTAGCAATATTTACAATGGAAGGTGTCACGGTGATCCCTGTGATCACGGCATCAGAAACATCGACGTTTACTGATTGGCTGGTTATGCCTTCTTTTATTGCAGTGACGGTGGTAGAGCCGATACTAACACCGTTAAGTAAACCGTGATCGGTTTGTGATGTAATGGTGGCTTTAGAGGGATCGTCCGATACCCAAGTGACAGAGTCACTGATATTCATCGACAGGCCATTACTGTATGTCGCGGTGGCAGTGAGCGGTTGGTGATGCCCTTTGGCAAGATTCACCGCAGAAGGGGTGATGGTGATATCGGTAATGGTGGCGTCGGTAACCGTCACTTCCAGTGAGTTACTGGTGAGGCTATCTTTGCGTAAAGACACCATTACTGCCCCTGGCGCTTTCCCTTTCAATACCCCCGACTGAATAAATTCGCCTAACTCCGTGTCACTGGATTGCCAATCCTCGACAGCTAATTCCTCGGTTAACACTTTAGATTGGCCATTCGAGTATTCACCCACAGCGAGAAAAGATTGCTCGCTACCGGTGATCAGTGTGAGCTCACTCGTTCCCTTAGTTTTAATCGGGTAGGCGGTGAGAGTCAGCCGCTCCAATTGCGCGGTAGTCTCGCCTTGGTCTGGTGTTGGCCTTGTCGAGCTTGAAGAAGGAGGGGGTGATGAAGAGACGTTGCCTTCCTCTTCTTCTGAACCCCCGCAGCCAGACAGGAGTAGTGCTATCAGGGTCAAGGCCATGAGGAACAAAAGGTCTTTTACATTGAATTGGTTGTCCATTTGATAGTTTTCCCTATGTTTAATTAAAAAGATTAAAAACGAAACGTAGGGGGAATTTGATTAATTAATGGGTAATTTATTGGATATGTACGAGTGATGTGTTTGATTTAATCGATCGATATTTATTATCTATTTAATTTCATAATCTTGTGTTGTTAGAATTCATAGTAGAGCTTTCGCTTAGTTTGAGAGATAAGTCACTGCCACCAGCCGCCGCCTGATTTAGGCAGAGGCTGAGGAGGCAAGCTGGTAACAGCCATTTAGCCAATATCAAGGGTATATAGCGAACAGCTTAAGGCTGTTCGCTTTGGTTAGTCGGAGTAGCTTTTCACTTCGAACCCGAGTGCTTTAAGTTCAGATGCAAACTGCGCTTGCGTGTCGGGTTCGCCATGAATCAAGTGAATTTGCTTCGGTTTGTCAGCAATGCCATTAATAAAGCGCAGTAGATCGTGTTTATCTGCATGGGCAGAGTAGCCTGACATTGTATGAACCTGCGCTTTGACTTCGAGCTTTTCACCGTCAATTTCTACATCCATCGCGCCAGTTTGAATATCTCGGCCCAAAGTCCCTTGTGCTTGATAACCTGCTAGAAGAACATCGGTTGTTTCCAAAGGCAGTAGCGCTTTCAGATAGTCCATGATACGACCACCTTGGCACATTCCAGAGGCCGCGACGACTATCGCAGGTTCTTGGGTTGATTGGAGGCGATTAACCAAGCGCTGATGGGTGCGATGATCTTCGACCGTAATACATTGCTCAAACGCGAGTGGGTGGCGATGCCTCTCTAGACGCTGTTTCGCTTCCTTGCCCCATAACTGTTTGAAATGGCGATAGGAGCGAGTGACACGTTGGGCCATGGGTGAATCGAGAATAATAGGGATAGAAACATCAATTTGATGGTGGTGGATGAGCTGCTCAATATCGAACAACAATTCCTGAGTACGTCCAACACTAAACGCAGGGATCAAGATCGCTCCTCCATCTTCAAGAGAGCGATCTATGATGGCATTTAATCGTTCCGCTCGCGTGGCGACATCTTCATGTTGTTTGTCGCCATAGGTTGTTTCAATCAGCAGGTAATCGGCACGCTGTGGAGATTTAGGATCAGGCAGGAGTGGGGTGTTACTTGGACCGAGATCGCCAGAAAAGACTACCACTTCTTGATTCGCCAAGCGCACTTCCACATAGGCCGAACCGAGTATATGCCCCGCGGATTGAAAACGTATCGTCATCGAACTTATGGAGTGAATCTCGTCTAGGCAATGCCAACAATTGTAGTCCAATGGCTCAATCAGACGACGTATCTTGTTTAACACTCGCTCGGTTTGTTTGCGGTCTAAACCGAGTTGCAGCTTTAGGCTATCTTCGAGCATTAACGGGATCAGTTCGGCTGTTGCGGTAGTGCAGTAAATAGGTTGGTTATAGCCAGTTGCGAGTAACCACGGCAATCGACCTATGTGGTCAATATGGGCGTGGGTAATGACAATCGCGGTCAAGTGAGAGGTTTCAAATTCAATATCCAACGGCCGAGCATCAGCGCCTTGAAATAGCCCGCAGTCGATAAGAATGGCTTGGGCCTCTGATCTGAGCTCATGGCAAGAGCCAGTAATCGTTTGTTTGCCGCCATGGTGAATGATCTTCATGTTAAATCCTCGCAACCGTTTCAAGCTGACTGTGCCGACAAAGCTATTTTACGACAACTAGCCCAGCCAAATTTGCGAGGATTGAACACTTTTGGCAGTAAGTTATAGAGTACTCAGTGGTTTATCTGTAAGGCATTGGTGCCTGTTCCTAAATCACTTCTAGAGTTGAAGCTTAGTCTGCGAGAAAAATCACCGCCACCAGCCAGCGCCTGATTTTAGGCACAGGCTGATGATGGGGATTAGTATCCAGAATGGTTGATTGTGGTTGTCTGTTAGCCGCGGTATTCAAATTGGGTTTCATGACCACACGAGCAGCTTAAGGTGTAAACCTGTTTGCGTTTGGACACCCGCGTTTTCTTGTTGCCACACTCTCGGCAGGGCAGTTTCATCGACGTGTTGGTGTTGCATTCAGTGCAATTAACGTAGTAGCCGAACTTACCGTATTTAGGCACAGTGTTACTGCTAGAGCACTGCTTGCAGACCACACCAAAGTGGGTTGAATGAGCGGTGCTTATTTCTTCAGTGAGCGGAGTAACAGCCTCCGGTTCTGGGCTATCGAGCGGTTCTGGCTCGCTATCTAGATTGTTGAGTGGCTTATGTTCAGCAAGCAAAAAGTACTTAATGTTATTTAATTCATTGCTATTAAAAGAGGGGTTGGGTTTTAACACATTGCTGTGTTGAGCAATGATCTCTTTGACGCGCAAAGGAATACCCTCTGCTTTGACTATCTGTTGTGAGAGCTTAGAGGGGATATGAGCTCGGTCAATGATGGCATCATTCGATGCCGCGCAAAGCGTATCCCAGCAGCGCCCGCCAAAGTAGCCTTGTAGGCCGAGTATTTTCACCAACAAGGTATCGGCATGATCATTCAACAAGTTTTTGAGTAGCTCTGCCTGAATAGAAGCCTGAGTAATGGGTGAGGGCATACCGATCCATTGGCCTCGAACCGTTCTTTGCCATTCCAATTGCTCATTCACTGTGACCGTACCTTTGATAGACTTTGACTCAATCACAATAAAGCCTTTCTTGTACACCACTAAGTGATCTATCTGGGCCGCTTCTCCTTTATGTTCGAATCGTAAGTCGTGAAAAATGAGGACGTTGCTCTGTTCTGAAAACTGTCTTTTTAAATAGAAAGCGACGTTATTCTCTACCTTATTACCCAGTTTTTGCTTGTAGTCACTTGTGGGAGAAAGGGCTTTTTCTTTGACTATCATGATTGAACCTATGGCTTTTCTTTTTATGCTACCACGCACTTATTGGTTGTAGGGTGATTGGGGGTAGAGTATATGCTCAATTTGTGATCGATGTTTCTCTTCCAAACTGTCTCGGCTCTGATAAGACTGCCATCACAATAAATCATTCTTTTCTAATACTTTATCGCCTTATATCACTGAGAGATATATCATGTGTGCATTGTGATATGTGGTTTGATGTATGTCCGCAACGAGTTCTTTTTACGATAACAATGCCCTTCAGCTTGCTAAGCAATACAACGCCCTAGACTTTGAATCTGTCCATCAGTCTTGGTCTGCTTATTGGCCTAAATCTGGCGATGCCGTTTTAGATATCGGTGCAGGCTCTGGGCGAGATGCCCAATGGATGAGCGAACAGGGCTGTGAGGTGATTGCCGTTGAGCCTAGCGATGCACTGCGTCAAATAGGGCAAGCAGGCACCACACCACAAGTGACTTGGCTTAATGATTCCTTGCCCGCTTTAAAAAGCGTCCAAAGCCTTGGAATGCGCTTTGACCTTATTCTTATCAGCGCCGTTTGGATGCATCTAGCGCCTTCAGTGCGTGAAAGAGCTTTTCGAAAACTATCGGGTTTATTGTCTCCGAATGGAAAACTAGTGATCAGTTTACGTCATGGGTCGTTTACTGACGGTCGAGTAGGCCATCCGGTTTCGGTGGCAGAACTGGAACAGTTTTCAAAAGACTATGCGCTCAACACGATACTGGTCTCCGATAGTGAGGATAACCTAAATAGGACGGATGTCTCTTGGCAGACGGTGGTGTTCAGTTTGTCTGATGATGGAGCCGGCAGCCTAAATAAGGTTCGACGTATCATTGTTCATGACCACAAGTCGGCAACCTATAAGTTGGCCTTGCTAAGAACGTTGATCCGTATTGCGGACGCCCATCCCGGCGCCGTTTTAGATAGGACGGATGGCAAAGTCAGTATTTCTGCTGGCCTTGTGGCCTTGTATTGGGTGAGGCAATTCAAGCGTCTTATCGACATTGATATTGAAGGCTCTGGTATTCAACAAAACTCCAACACACGCAAGGGGCTGGGGTTTGTCAAAGATGATGGCTGGAATAAGCTCAAGCACCTTGCGGCTGATGACCTTGCCATCGGTTCACTCTTTGTTGGCGAAGAAGCGGTGGCTATTCAGGCACTGTTTACTCAGACGTTAAAGACCATAAAGGAAGGCCCAGTCACCTATATCTATCAGGGAGATAAGCATAACAAGCTGTTCCAAATAGAATCAGCATCAAAGCGCGGAAAACGTTCGCAAGCGATTGTATTGGACGGCGAGTTTTTTGCCAGTTTTGGTCAGTTTGTTTTGGATGAAAAGCTGTGGGATTGCTTCCGGCTGTATTGTGCTTGGATAGAGCCATTGGTGGTGAACCAATGGATAACGGAAATGCAGCGTTTTGAGCTGAATCGAGCGCGCAACATTACTCTGCAAACTTACCATGAATGCTTAGTGTGGCTTGATTCATCACGTGATACGCGTGAAGTCCGTAAACGAGTTGATGAGTTACGCGCCCAAGGCGAAGCGGTGCCGAATGTTTGGAGTAACACCAAGCTAACGAACCAATACGATGTGGACCACTGCCTTCCTTTTACCTATTGGCCTAATAACGATAAGTGGAACCTCCTGCCGACCACCTCAAAACAGAATCGAAGCAAGAGTGATCGTGTGCCTAAGGCTCAGCGTTTGTCCGAATCCCGTGAACGCATCTTGCAGTGGTGGCAGATGGCGTGGGGCAGCGACCCCTTACAGCAACAACGCTTTTTTAATCAAGCCGCCCTTTCTTTACCTAACGTAACAGCGCAATGCGATGACTTTGAACAAGTGTTTGAAGCGATGGTATTGCAAGTGAAAGGCCTGAAGGCCCGCTTGCTGGTTTCGGAATGGTAATACCCGCAGTACCCCAACAACGAAGTAAAACAGATAGATATAATGGTTGATTTTTCACTACCTGCCCCAGGCACAAAACTTAATAATAACGAGTTACGCGAAACATTTGGCTGTAGCCCACAAGGCGGCATGCGCCGCGCCCACAAAACCAATACTTTGGTTATTGTCTCTAATCATGTCGAATCAATCTATGATGACCGTTGGTCTGGTGGCGTTCTGCATTACACCGGCATGGGAACTAAGGGCGACCAAAGCCTAACGTTTCAGCAAAACAAAACCTTGGCTGAGTCGGGTTCCAACGGTGTCGCCGTTCACTTATTCGAGGTGTTTAGAGATAAAGAATATACCTATATCGGTCAGGTCGAACTTGAAGGCGAACCTTATTCGGAAGTGCAAGATGATCAACAAGGCAACCCAAGAAAGGTTTACGTGTTTCCTTTGAAACTTGTCTCGGGAGTGCGTCAGGTTAAAAAGCAAGATCGAGATAATGTAGAGACCATCCGTACTCGCAAGGCGAAAAAGTTAACTCTTGGGCAGCTCAAGACATTGGCGGTCAAGTCTGGCAAAAAAGCCACTCGTTATCTACAACAGTCAACCAGCTATGAGCGAAATATTTGGGTAGCAGAGCTGGCTAAAAGGCTGGCGAAAGGGACTTGTCAGTTATGCCTCCAACCCGCGCCTTTTAAAAATGCAAAGGGGGAGCCATACCTCGAAACGCACCATATTATTTGGCTCTCCAAAGAGGGCGATGACACGAGTGAAAATACCATTGCCTTGTGCCCCAACTGCCATAAGAAAATGCACATCGTCGATGATAAAAAGGATGTTGAGGCACTAAAAATCCGCAGCCAAAAATTATTGGAAGAGCATAATCAATGATTAAGAAGCACATTGAAGTTGTCGCTGCTGTGTTGAGAAACAAGGGCGAATTCCTAGTCGTACAAAGAGGGCCATCGGAGTTAGATTATGTTAGCAAAAAATGGGAGCTTCCAGGGGGGAAGGTAGAAGCAGGTGAAACGCTGGTTGCCGCGATTATCAGAGAGTTAGATGAAGAACTCAGAGTTACCGTTACCGAACCTCAGCTTTTGTTAACGATTGAACATTGCTACCCAGACTTTGATATCACCATGCATTGCTTTGTTATCGAAGTGCCCACAAGAGATTTGGTTCTCACTGAACACATCGATTCTCGCTGGCTGTCTAAAGAGAAACTTTGGGATGTGGATTGGGCTGCGGCCGATATACCGGCCGTTGAAAAGATCCAAGCGACATTCTAGAGGTTAGCGAAGATGGATTTAGAGGCGGGCACAGCCCGCCTTAACTATTGTGCTTGTTCTGCCTAAAAGTTTAAGTATGGTTTTAGCTCCTCAAAATTACCCACAATAATCTGCTGACCTTTAGGATTCGAATCCAATACATTAATATCGATGTTATAAGCGTCGAGCACATAGCGAACTAATGCCGCATTGGTCGGTATTTTGAGGACGCCTTTATCCATTCCATAATCATGAGCAACGACCTTAGCTTGAGCTTCTGTCAGCCGTGGTTCAGGCATTAAATCAATGGTTAGGGGAGTATTCCATAACTCATCATGCTTTTTCCCTTTGACTTGTTTCGCCTCAAGAATTGGCACGCCGTGTATGCGGCTAAGTACAAAGTCGCGATAACCATTTCCATGCTCACAATAGGCACGAACGTGCCAACGAAGTGGGGTACAAACAAGAGTGTGGGGAGAAATAATTCGCTCAACTTCAACACCATCTTTGACTGATGTGTAGCTTATGTCGACACGTTTTTTTTCGCGAATAGCCTGAGCCAACGGACGTAATACTTGTGGCAATATATTGCGAGCAACAGGGCGAACCATAGCTGTGTTCTCAAACCCCATATCAAGTTCATTAAATGTGATGGTCATATCTTCACTTCTTGAAAGAATGTGCAAATATTCATCCGCATGACCCTTTGTTACTTGTGGGATAAAGCTACTGCTGGGTTTGTAGCCTTTTAACTGCTTATCATAGACAAGGTTACCTGGCGCGATATCGGTGAGGTAGGTGTTGATGTCTTTTGATGCTTGCTGTCTGCCAATACCAAAACTTTGAATTAAATGGTTAGTCGTAAGTCGCCCTTCCCACAGAGCAATGATTTCTATCATTCTGTAGCGGAACAGCAGATCCCAGCGTATTGGCCATTTGCTCATCATGTAACTCCTGTCTATTTATGCGACGTGTGTATGTAATCAGTATTTACCTGTCGTTGATGGCGTCATATTATTTTTGAGGTATCTAAGAGTCAACATAGAGCAAGACTTGTTGGGATTTAATTTTACAAATAAGGTAATGACAGATGGCTGCACCTAAAAGTCTCATCTTTCAGCTACACCAATGTTGGGAGGTGGTTGAGCAGTTAACTCGGCTTTCGAGAGAGTTTCCAGCGTTTGAGATGAGCGTACTAAAACAGGTTATCAATCAGTACAAAAGTAAAAATACAGATACTAATAGCGTGCTCACTAGTCTTGTTAATGCAGACATATTGCAGCCTATCAATCGCAGCAGCGACTATCAGCTAAACACGCTAGTTGTCGACTTTGTTAGAGGCTTAACCCAGGAGCATGAGTTAGGTCTTTCAGCAGTACTTAAGGCGCGTGTTGATGCGATTAAAGACGCTACAGGCCAAGTTTTAGAGGGGCTTGATGGGGCGGACAATGATTTACTTCGTACTGGTGCAAACAGGTTGTCGGAACTGGTTAGAAAAATTACCCAGCAATTAACTCAAGATAAACAAGCGATCTTTGAGATAGCAGAATTGGCGAAGTCTGCGGACACCAGTGTCCCAATTGAACGTCGTTACCGTGAAGTGTTAGAAGTATACGATCAATACGTTGAGCCTATGAACGAAATGATGGATAGCGGTCTTGGAGGAAGTTTCTACCCCTTATTAGAAAAGGCGGAAGAAGCACTTGATAGTGCCGTTGACATACTTTCCATACGTGGTTCTTTGTATCAACAGAGGCTGGCAATGCGCCAGATAGCTTATCAAGTCAAAGATCTTCGATATCAAGGGCGAGTTATTGCTCAGCAATGTGCCGATACTTTGTTGCCATTAAGAGAGGAAGCTAGGCAACACAATCAACTTTCAACGGTGATCAGCAAGCAGCTAAGCCAAGTTCGTAAAAAGGGTTTAGCGCGAGGACTGAATGCCGAAGGTTTGCCTATGTGGAAAAGTAGCCGGGTGACTAAAATTCAATTGGGTAATGAGGTTCGCGAGTTGATGGCAGAATTCTTGGACTTTGAACCTGGCTCTATACCGTTCCCGGATGAAGAGGAAGCGACTGAAAGTCCAATGATCAACTGGGTTGATGAAGAGCTTTTGAGGGAACAACTTGCTGACTCGCTACCGCTCGCGAATCTAATGACGTGGCTCAGAGGAAACTATCAGCACCTACCAGATGCCGAGCTGTTGCGGCTCTATCACGAGCTTGTTCGCGACCCTCAGTGGCAAAGCACATTAGGGGCGAGCTCAAGTACTACAGCGCTGAACACAGTAGCCGTAACCTACCACCCTCACGAAATAAAGATGTTGACTGGCTCAACAAATGCAAAGGATGTTGATAATGCAAACTAGCAAAATCGATTTAAATGAGCTGGCTCATCTGACTGAGCTATTTACCTTTTTTAATTCTGGCCGGCACCTAAATCGCTCGACAGATGCGGCTCTATGGCATGAGCTAGAACAGCAAGCAGAGCAGTACCAGTACCTATTTGCTAACTTGGGTTTTGACTTGCGCATTGATGGACGGGGTTTTGCTTGGTTCCATGATGAAGATGGTAACCAGAACATCAATAAACAATCACGCCAGTTAGCACTATTGCTGATGGTGATATTTGACCATCAAGCTGATAGCGGCCGCTCCCTCGGTCAGTTTTACCAATGGACGATTGATAATGCCTTGCTAGATGAGATCTACGAAAGGCATCAAGAGCTTTTGGATGCAGAAGAGATCGACCAAGATGCACTAGCAAAGATACTCGATAACGCAGTGCGAAAAGGCTTTGCCGCTCAAGAGAATAATCACTGGCGTTTGCTGCCTTCGGTATATCGATACCTAGACCATTTCGAAGCTATCACTGAACAAACATCCGAAAGTGATGTGGTCGCTTATGAGGAAGATGAATAATGTTAAGTTACGGCTTTCAACGTTTAGCGTTAATTGGCAGTGCTGGGTACCAGCGAGCAGAACTTCCTCTTGATGACTCTGTGTCACTAATTGCACCAAATAACCATGGCAAAACAAGCTTAATTAACGCACTCCAGTTTCTGCTCATTATCGACCAAAGAAGGATGGATTTTGGCTCTCATACATTAGAGAAAGCTCGCCGTTTTTACTTCCCGAACAATAGCGCTTACATTCTGCTAGAGGTCATCTTGCCACAAACTGGCACCGTGGTGTTTGGCTGTGTTGGTAAAGGGGTAGGTTATGACTACGAATACTTCGCTTACAAAGGTGAATTAAACCTAGATGATTTCCGAATGGATGATGGCAATATCGTTGCCCAACCAAAGTTAGTCAACCACTTAGCGACGAAGCAGCATCGAGTCTATAAATTCAATGATAAAGAGTTTCGACACTCTATTTATGGTGGTGCCAAAAGCAAGAAAGCAAGCGACATCGACTTTACGGTATTCAAACTGGAGAGTGTCAGTCATGCTAGCCCTTACCAGCAAGTACTAACTAAAACGCTTAGGCTCGATAAGCTCAACTCCAGTGATGTGAAAGACTACTTGTTGAAGATATTTAGTCGAGAGCTACCTAATTCCAGCATCGATTTTAAGCAGGAGTGGGAGAAAGCATTTCAAGATATCAATCTAGAACGTGAGCAGTACCTAGCAGCCGTTAATAATCTGGAAACGATTCATGAGCTTGAACAAAAGTTTGAGCTTACGTTGTCGCTACGAGGAAAGATCGCCGCATGTCAGCCTAAAGTTAATGAGCTACTGCAAGATTGGCACGGTCATGTTCAAACTCAAAAAGAGAACTTAAATTATCAGAAAACAGAGTTGGAACAGAAGCAATCTGGCCTGCAAGAAGAAGATAGAGAAAACGTTAAAAAAGAGGAGCAACTCAAAGTTAGCTTAAAAGAATGCCAGAAGGCTGATGAAGAGCAGGAATCATTATCTATTCGTTTCGCTCTGGTCCCCGATGAGTCATATATGAATAGACAGCTGCTATCAGCTAAGCGTGAATACGATATTCAAGCAGCACTGTGTGTTCAATCTCAAAAATTCTCCTCAAAGGAACTGGAGAAACAGCTAAACGAACGTAAGACCCAACTTGTTACTTTAGAGTCACAACGTAAAACGTTGGGAGACAATCTTTATCTTCATCTATCTAAACGGCTCGATACTCCCGAGTTAGAAAAGCTAAATAAAGTGCTGAACTCACAAGTGATGCAATTGCCACCAGAGCAGTATTCACTCGACATTAATCAGCTGCGAGAAGTACTGAAAGGTGAATCATTCAATAAACTCTCTCTGGCTGGCTTAACGTTATCGCTCAATGAGCTTATTCCTCAGCATGTTCAAAAAACAGAGCAAGAGCTTATTGAAGAAATACACAGTGTTAATGAGCAGATAGAGAACCTTAAAGATTTGCTTGAAGCAAGCAAAGAAAGTGAGATTGCTGAAAACAAAAAGAGCGAATTAAACCGTGCAGTAAGGCAGTGTGAACAGGATCTTGAGGATTACCAAAAGCTTCAACAGTTAACAAAAAGTCAGGCTCAGCGATCTGAGCAAAAAGAGACGCTTGGGCAAGAGCTAAAAACCATTACTGCTGAGCTAGATAATGCAGAACAAAGGCATAAAACGATAACGGCCCAAATCAATGAAATTGCAGGTAAGTTAGCTCAGCTTAAAACGGATAGTGAAAGTGTTGAAAAGCTAAAAAATCAAAGAATTGATGATCAATCGCTGTTTAGCATGCTTTCGGAACAACCACATACCCCATGGATAGTGATGGATGAGTGGTCTCTCGAGTATCTACCTGTTCGCCTCGAACAGTTTATCGAGGATTGTAAAGACCTCGATAAGTTGTCCAAAGAATTGCGTCAAATGAAAAACGAGTTAAGCCAAAAGGGCCTCACTAAGTTCCAGATGGCACAAACTCAGGATGAAGAGTTAAAAGGCATCATTAAATTCAGTCATTGTTTGGATAATGAGAAGAAAGCACTGGAAAGACGAGCCCGCTCGGCAGTGGTAAACGTCACCGCTAGTCTAAGAGAGCTGCGTAGTGGACTCTATGCACTACAAAGCAAGATGAAGGAATTCAACCGGCTAATCAGTCATAGGCAGTTATCAGATCTCAAAACATTCAAGATTGAACCAGTTGAGGAGAGCCAGCTTGTAGATGCGATGAATGTATTGATACAGCAAGCAGAGCAAACTGAAAGCGGCCAGAGTTTTGAGCTGTTTGATCAAGGCAGTATCCTTGATGACGCCGAGTTAGATCGAGCGAAGAGCCTGTTGATTGATGAAGGTAATGCTCGCCAAGGGCTGAGGGTGGCAGACTTGTTCAGACTTGAGTTTGTCGTTGCCAAGCAAGGGCAACAACAAGAGTCATTTGAAGATATTGATAGTGCGGCTTCTAACGGAACCGTATTGATGGCCAAGCTTGTGACAGGTCTTGCGATGCTCCATCTAATGCAAGATAAACGTCACCAAATGAAAGCGGTATGTTATTTGGATGAGGCGTTGGCACTGGATACCAAGAACCAAGCTAATTTGATTGAAATTGCTGAACAGTTCGGTTTCGCACTGATTTTTGCTTCTCCAGCACCGTTAACCACGGCGCGTTATTGTGTGCCAATCCACCAGACTAATGGTAAGAACCACATCAGCAAAAATAGTTGGCAGATTTTCGAACCAATTGAGAGCCAAGAATTGTCGCAACCACAAGTGGAGCCATCACTATGAGCCAGGTATTGGCTAAAGCACTAACGCGACTAATTGAGGTGTACCCTGATTCCATTGCCGGAAGCACATTGACGCCATCTCAGAAGAAGCAGCTTGAAGAGTTCAGCCGCAAAACTCAGAGTGTACAAGTTACTCCTAAAGGCCGTGGAGTGGTCTACCGCATTCTAGATATGGATGTCGTTAAAGTCACACTGGAGCAGCTGGCACCAAATCAAAACGTGTCTCCATCAGCCCCGCAAAGAGCCGTAAACATAGCCTCCACACGCAGCAGCAAACAAGGAAGAGTAGGTCACGATGTCACCTACGTGCTGGCTAAAGCGGTTGCAAATCCGTTATGGGAGGTTTCTGGAGCACTCACTGAGCACTTAAATGTAGCGACAGAAGAGTTTGGTGTTTTTTCCCTTGAGGTGGGCGGAGAAAGAAATAGCGATCTTAACACTCGTCACTCTATTTGGCTGGTGGAAAACCAAGCATTGTTTGACCGTCTAGATTGGCTACCCAATAACGTACCCACGACCGTTATATGGTATCGAGGGCAACTACACAACAAGCTGATCGAATGGCTATCCGTACCTGAAAGGGCGTCGATGGTCTATTTCTTTGCCGATTATGACGGCGTAGGGCTGAACAACTACCGACGCCTGAATGATAGGCTTAAAGAAAGAGCTGAGTTTTGGGTGATGCCTAACTGGAAGGAACTTTTGAACCGCTATGGGCAAAATCAGCTTTGGGTGGATACTGCCCGTGAATTTGACGCTTTCGAGCGAAACAGCCAAAGACTTTTAGATCAATATACATATCTGCGAGAGCTCGTGACCGAAATGAAGAGACAAGGCTTAGCTTTGGAGCAAGAGGCTATCTGGCTGTAGCTTGGTTTGA
Organism: Vibrio neptunius; assembly: GCF_000967495.1. Lineage (GTDB taxonomy): Bacteria > Pseudomonadota > Gammaproteobacteria > Enterobacterales > Vibrionaceae > Vibrio > Vibrio neptunius. The sequence continues at coordinate 47,130 of NZ_JXXU01000027.1, forward strand.
AAATGAACTTTATGAGTGGATGGATGAGTGTCTAGCTTTAAGGTAATTCAATACCGCTTTGTTTTTAAGGTAGCCGTCACACTCTATCAGTCTTTTGTCATTCTTCATCGCCTTATGCAATCAGGCTGTATATTATCGTAACTTAATGATCTTTGAGGTATTGATAGGCGTTAATTCGTGGATAGTAGAAAAGAAGACTCGATAAATATATTGAAATCCTGGCATTTAGTGGAGTTTTTTCAAGCCTACTCGTTACCAGACAAAGATGACAGTAAAATTGCACCAGTAAACGTGTCCGGTTACGAATTGCAGTCCCAAGGTAATCATCTACTTCCTTGGTTAAATCCTGCGGTTCGTGACTCACTCGGTCTTACCCCAGGTAAAAAGTGTGTTTATACCTTATATTTGGGGCTGTTCAATAAATCGGCGATAGATAAAAAAGTTGCAGAGTATTTTTCCACCAACAACCAGGAAGAATGTGTCTCTGAAGAAATAGAGCAAAGAAGAGACAATGAAGGGGCATCTTGCTTTGCTAAGTTGATGTTGGATGAGTTTGGCACCCCTCGTCTGGACACATTTTCGGTAAGCACGTTACCTTGGGCACTAGCAGAGTTACTCGCGGGGAGAGCTACAGCAATATCTCAAGAACGATTTGATAGTCGGTGTGACGATCTTAACGAATTTTTGGAGCGCTGGGAAACCACTTTGCCTAACCACCCTAGCTCAGAGGGTAGGCATACTCTTTGTGTGAAAAGCCTAATGAGCATGGTTGAGGGGCTTTACCAATGGGCTGGTATTTCTAATCAAGATTTGTTGCTTTCAGAGAACTCAAAGGTTTACCCGTTTCAGATGGCTTTTTATGAGTATGAGGCGAAGTCAGACAATCTTTTGGAGAACAAAAAGGCTCCAGGAAAAGTTGAAGATGAGAACGAAGATGAATCTAAAGAAGACGAATCTCAGTTACCTATTCTAAATAGCTTTTATATTCGAGACATAGAGCGAGCTATTAATGCGATTTCCACTGGCAAGGCTAGCAAGCCTCTACAAACCTACCTGGGACAAGCCACTTATAAGCATGTCGACCTGTATACCAACGATTCGATACCGTTAATTCATAATCACTTGAACCCCAAAGAAACACCAGAAGGAAGGTGGCTGACAGAGCCTGCACATAACATGTCTTTAATGCAGCAGTTCGCCATCAATACGGTATTTAAGGAGCTGAAAACAGGTGGAATGATCTCAGTTAATGGTCCTCCTGGCACCGGTAAAACGACGTTATTACGGGACATAATTGCGCAAAACATTGTTGAGAGAGCGAAGGTATTAGCTTCTTTTTCGAAGGTTAGCGATGGGTTAAGTTCAGAAGGATTTCTTATTGAAGAGCTTACTGATTTTGAAATGGTTGTGGCGTCATCGAACAATGCCGCCGTTGAAAATATCTCAAAAGAGCTTCCTCAAGCAAAGTCGATAGCTGACAGATACGCTGATATCAGTTTTTTTCGTTCTGTAGCAAATCAAGTTAGTGCTGATGAAAAGAAAGGTCGTTTACAACCTTTGGACGATAAAAAGCAGAGCTGGGGAAATATCTCAGCCGCTATGGGAGCTTATAAAAAGAGGCAAAGGTTTTTCGAACGCTTTTTCTTTAAATATCATTATGAAAAAGGCAATGAGCCAGCGGTTAGAGAACCTTCTTTGGACTTCTTGAATTTTTGGCAATATCGCTCAACTTATACAGGGCCCTCTTTTCACATTGCCAAAAGGACCTTTAACGAGAAGCTATCTCGTTTCCATGAGTTGAATGACAAGTTAGCCTATTTTGATAGCCTGCAAAAGACTTTCGATGAACATCAATTTGATGTTGATTTGCATCAAATGAACCTAGTTCTAAATGAGCTAGAAAACTATGCCCATACGCTCTCTGTAGAGCTAGATGTCCTTAGTTCAACAAGAAATGCTGAAGTGAGAAGGGAAGAAGAAATTTCTATTTCCCTTGAGCTATTGAAGGTTAACTCACCAGGTTGGTTTAGTCGGTTCTTTAACACTAAAAAAAATAAACAATATAAGGCTTCACTATCTCAAAAACTCGGTGAGTACGAAAATGTCAAAAAAGCTATTCGGTTGATTGTTGGTGATGTTGAAGCCAAAGAAACCGAGAGAAAAGGGTGTGCAAAGAAAATTTCACAGCAGCAGGTCGATATTCAATCTAAAGAGCTTAAAAAGCAAAAGCTTTTAGATGAGTTAGATGCTTATAGAGACGAGTTTAAGGGGTATCACTTACCAGAAACTACTGATGACATTGAGGGGCATGACAGACAGAGACACGCGTGCTGGCAGCAGGAAAAGATCAATGCACTGAGGTCTGACGTGTACGCTGCAGCGTTACTGCTTCATGAGGCTTGGTTGATCGAGGCTAGCAACCTGAATAGTTTTCGGTCTCAGATACATAAAGTGAATGATGTTGTTTTAGGGAAGAGTCGTGAGAATGCACTAGCGATTTGGCAGATACTATTTATGTTTGTCCCCGTGGTTTCGACGACTTTTGCTTCATTGGGAAATATGTTTTCTAAGCTACCGCCAGAATCTCTAGGTTGGCTCATGATTGATGAGGCAGGGCAAGCAATACCCCAAGCCGCAGTGGGTGGTTTGCTTCGTGCTAAGCGAGCTGTGGTAGTTGGGGACCCTCTGCAAATCGAACCTGTGTTTACTTCGCCTCCAGAGCTGATTGACTACTTAATGCAATCTAAGTTGCGAGAGAAATCAGAGAAGTGGGACCCTTGTATGTGGTCAGTTCAGACGTTAGCCGATCGCGTCAATCCATATGGCTGTATGATAAATATGGACGGTGAAGATCAATGGATAGGCATACCATTATGGGTACATCGCCGATGTATCGAGCCAATGTTTAGCATTTCGAATGAAATAGCTTACAACAATCGAATGATACATGGCTCTGACAACGATAAAGATGTTGAGCCAAGAATTCACAAGACTTTAGGGCATAATCGCTGGAATGATTCACAAGGAGACTGTGTACTCAAACAATACAAGCGTGAGTTAGGTGAGGATGTTAAAACTCTTTTACTTGAATTAGCAGCGCATGATGGCGACTTAAACAGCATCTATCTTATAACGCCATTTAAAGCGGTAAGAAAAGAGTTGAAAGAAGATCTTCGGCGTAGCAAGTCAGAACTGCTTAACAATTCTAGTTGGTGTAACAAGGAGTTTAACAACTTTTTGAAATACAACGTCGGGACTGTACACACCTTTCAAGGGAAAGAGAATGATACCGTTATTTTGGTTCTCGGTTGTGACACTAAAAACAGTGGCGGGGCATTTTGGGCTTCTTCAAAACCAAATTTGTTGAACGTGGCTGTTACCCGAGCCAAAAAACACTTGTTTGTTATCGGCGATATTCAGGTTTGGTCGGACAAGCGCTATTTTGATACAACATACAGAAAGCTGACCCATCTTCGTAACGATGATTCTTCGCATGGCAATTGCGTAAAGACATGTGAAGAGACACTGTTTGTGTAGAATTGTTTTTGCCTTATATCCTGTTAGGTACTGGGCCATCAACACAATGACAAGCTACTGTTATAGCTAACACTGTATTGATAGCGATGGGAGACTACCAATGGAACTAGTCTCCCAACTCGCTATACCATGCAGTGCCAAGTGGGCTGCGCTACTACTCTGCCTAAACCGCTGTTCAGAAGCCATGATGTGTACTAATTCATTACTATTTTGCTAACAGTATGCCATTGAGCGCACTACCATCTGAGAGAGTAAAAACTTCATTATTGAAAAACACGATATCTGTTGTCGTGAAATCATCACGTTTAGATTCTGGAACCATCAGCTCATAGCGCCCTTGCACGTTACCACTCTCTGATAGCACAGTTATAATTACGGCATCTTGTGTTGGCTCTTGCACTATAAACCATCCGAAAGCTTTGCCTCCTAGAAACCTTGCGGTTGGATAGCCTTTCAGTCTAGTTTCACCTAGTTCATCAACATACGCTGCTGATTGAGTTTTAAGATGAAAGTTTATTATCGCTGCCGCGATAACTAATAGAATGATGCTTACAAGTCCAAAAGTTATTTTAAGGGGTTTAGTCATATCCCGCTCTCTCACAAAGCCTAAGCTTGGGTACTTATAAAGGATTGCTCATTACCTCGGCCAATATTTTCGTGAACTTTTGCAGTACTGAAGCAATGAGAGGCTGAGGAGAGCCAGTCGAGTCAATCAACCGCTCGTTGGAAAATAGTTTGCGGCGAGTTTCACAAAACCAAACTAAAGATCAAAGCCTCAAGTGGGCAAATGAACGGGCCAAAGCGTCAAAGTGAAGGGTGAATCTGGGTATATGGTTAACTAAGCTCTATTTTAACTAGGCGGAATGCGGTAAAGAGCTGTCATTCTAACAGTAGATAAGCCTAACTATCACCGTTATAGTCATATGCACTTTTGTTGATATTGGGTTTTGATTATGCGTGGTTCTTCTAATGATGCTTCAACGCTAAAGCATCCCCCTTGCGTTGCCAAGATAAAAGAAATTCACTCAGAGGGCAATCGAGTGAGAGTTGAATTTCGTGGTAAGGCACACGAGCAACCTGTCTGGGCGGCGTTGGGCCGGCTTTTCACTTGTTCAGAGCTTCATTTGGCGATAGATAACCAGCTCGATTGTCTAATAGAGTTTGTTGACGATGACCCGAGCATTCCGAGTCTGACCGATATTTATTTCTCCTTACTTGGGCGAGAAGAGATCATCATCAAAGCCGAGCGGATGATTCTCGAAGGGAAACAGGAATTGACGATGAGATCTGGCGAGACTGAAACCAAATACAGTGACAATGATGGTCGCATTACGACCAAAGCGACACATATCACGAGCCAAGCTGAGAAAGTCAACAGGATCAGAGGTTCCAAAATCGAACTGAACTGAACTGACCGAACTTAACAAGGAGTTGATATGTCAGTGACCATTAATGCGAACGGGTTAAGCATCGTTCATAAAGGCTCTGGCGGTGAGGCGAATGCCACATTGCCCGACGTTTGCCTGACCACCGTCGGCCCTGCTGTGGTTCCTATCCCTTATGGCAACAATGCCAAGTCGGCAGATTTGATCGATGGCACCACAACGGTAACAGCAGATGGCGGCAACAGTATTGCGTTAAAGACCAGTAAGTTCGCTAAGAGTACTGGTGATGCTGGTGGGGACAAAAAAGGCGTGGCATCGGGTACGATTGAGTCCGAAGCCGAATTCATTTCCGCTTCACCGAATGTCTTTATTGAGGGTAAGGGAGTGGCTAGGCTGTCTGACCAAATGACGATGAACAAGGGCAACACCATGTGCCTAGGTGGAGTTCAAAACCCGTCAGTTACGGTTAGCGAAGATGAAGAAGGCACTTACACCGTCTACGTTAAGGCCAGATACCCTGATGGTGTGCTGCTTAAAAATGCCGATTTTGATATTACCGATGTTTCTGGCGGTGTATTGGCGCCCGGTCATTTTGCGGCATCTGGAAAAAGCAAAGTGTCTGGCTTAAAGCCCGGTCAAATCAAAATCCTTGTCAAAGAAAGTACCGACGAGTTTATCCCTAAGCCAGTCCGTATCACCAACTCTCATTATGTCTCAGATTACAGCGATGCTGACTTTTTTGATAGGTCGGCTGGAGGTCAACAAACCTTCTGGCAGCCAAAGCGTATTGCTCCACCCGTTGAAGGTTGGGGGTTTATGGGGCCAAGTCTCACGGCTGATCGATACTTTGCCGATATTGTGAAGTTAGAAGTTAAAACCCATTTCAAAATGCATCATCCGGAATTTAAGTTTGATGACCTGGCGGAATCGATTATCGCAGGCATTGAAAGTATGTCTGACGAGAGCATGGACAGCGTCATCTCGTTTGGCTTGCCTATGATGATGGAAACAGGCGAAATTCTTTCCGTTTTATTCAGGTTGCCTCAGCATGAAACTGTAAATCGCATGTTGGCCTATATGCGAGCACGTGGTAAAGGTAACCCGCAAACCTATTTGAAGGAACTCGACTGGAACGGCGCGCAAAAAAACGTCGGGGGAGAACTAGAATCCTTACTTAAGAAAATTAAAGGCAGAGTTGAGTCTCTCAGCGCAGAAGCTGGCAAACTGAACTACGTATATTTGACTTCGGACGTTTTTGATAAGCACATTAGTACGATTAACACCTATGCTAAAAAACTCAATGATAACCTTTCCAGCGCCTTTAAACGCTTAAAATCAAAATCTGACCATCTACTGAACGATGTGTCGGAAGTGTCAGTGATACAGGCTGCCGACAACGTCTACTCTGCGGAAGCAGGAACGATTGAAGTGGTAGTTAATGCGATACAGAAAATAGATCTAGAGGAACAGAAGTGGATTAAGGTTCGTGCAATATATTCCGATCGTTGGCAGACACCTATCTATGCGCAAAACCTCAAAATAACCACTAACTCGGTGGTGCATAAAGAGAACGCCTCGCTCAATGCATTTCCCTTGAATAGTACGGAATCTGAAACGATCGATTTGGCTGTCGAAACCAATCAAGTTGAAGGTGGCGTAGCGGTATTTGACACATTAAAACCTACCACAGATATTGTGACAGCAGAGTTCGTAGGTGAGCCTGGTATTGAGGAACAAATAGTCAATATCCAAGACAGCGTTGAGGCAACACTTGATGGTGCATACAACGCACTTATTGAGGACATGAAAGGGTTCCAGCAACAATGGGATGAAGAAAGCTATTGGAGTTTAGGTGATGGTGTGATTGACGGTGCCCAAGCTTGGGGCGCTGATATTGTTGATATGTTGTCTCCTAGTTTTTGGGGAGACGCTGCGACCACTATCTCAGATTTATCTTCTTCTGCTGTCGATAAATTGGCGATTTATTCAGTCGATCAGTTCAACTCCATCACCAAGGCAATACTTAATGAGAAGGGGCAACTTATAAACCCGACTTGGGTATTGGACACATTAGGGAGAGAGTTTGAATCATTCCAAGACAGTGTTTTTGAATCTGTTGATGAAGCGATAGAAGATGTCAGTAAGCTGTACGCGGAAAGCCAAGATGTGGTGCGAAAGTTAGAGTGTATTGCTAAACATCGACAGGCGATTCTAGAACTGCCACAGAGAATCTCTAATGGTGATGTCGATGCAGTCGAAACCTTTGTAGACACAGTGTTGATGGAGCTTGACCCCGATTGGGCACAGGAAATAAAGAGCCATGAGCAGTTCCCTAATGCAATGGCAATCATAGAAGACCACGACACGATTCTGACCTATGTGACTTATCTCTCTTTAATGCTTGAGGCTATTCCACCTAATTTCTATTTCTACTACGGCGGTAAAGCGGGTACCTATTTGATCCTTGAACTGATTCTCACCGTTGTGCTGGCTATTTGTACGTTAGGCACGGGAGTAGCGGCTCGTATCGCGACACTAGTAGCACGTTTTGCGGGAGGGGCTAAGAAGGTCAAGGGAATAAGAAATGCGGCCAAAGCATTGGATTCATTTATTAAGGCTGTGGAAAGCTTGATCAATGTACTGTCTGATTATCAGGAGCTAGCGAAAAAACTGGTTAAACGCCCACTTGGAAAATTTAAAGGCAAGCCCGTTACAACCATGACTGCGAAAAAGAAAGCGGTGAAACGAGATGCAAGCTGTAGGCTTTGTCATTCGAACCAACATAAAACGCCGCGTTTTAAATTTGGTGAGTTAGAGTATATTTAAGGTGCAAAATGGGATATAGAGAATCAGTATTGGATCCGGCTATAGAAGATCCAAATCATCCAATAAATCACGGTTTTCAAATGCAGGTACACCACCTTTTATCAAAGGCTGGTGTTAAAAAAACAGGTAACGGCCCCAAATTGAAGTCTTACGGTTATGATATTAATTTGCCGGGTAATTTAGTCGCTTTACCTTGCACTTTGGAAGGCGCGTGTCATTTACAAGTTCAACTACATAGAGGTGATCACCCTGCTGTTATTGATACCAATGATAATGATAAGGAGCATCCTAAGGATTACCACATAAAAGTATTCAAGCTAGTAGAAAAAGCATATAAGACCATAAGTAAGCGTTGTGAAAAGCAGGATAACCCTGGTATTCAGCGTTATATGGATTACCACAGTTTGTTGATATTACGTAAAATTCGTAGCTTTGAACTGCCCTTAACCAGTGTTGCCAATGCCTTTAAGCGGGGCGGGGTGGGGTGTTTAGGCGCCACAACAGTGCCAGAGCTAAGTTTAAAGTTAAAGGCTAGCCCAAAAGAGTGTACATGCAATGGAAGAAAACATGATAAATTTAGTTCTTTCAAAGAGATACCCTATAACCTAGAACGAGGAAAATAATTTTGAGTGCGTTGAATATTTATGATGAATCTTACTATATTATATTTCCAGACTATGAATTAGAGGACTATGACATTGATCTCACCCCAACTCAATATACCGCCAATACTCATTGGAGTTTTGAAAAGCTTAACTTTGGTATAAAGCCACTTACCTTTGTTGCCGATAATGAAAATTTGGATTTTTTGCAGCAAGATTACGCGATAGCATTTAACGGAAATAACTTTGTAGTCACAAAAAAACTTAAAGAACTGCTGGAAGATGGACTTTATGGTAGTCAGTTTTTTCCAGCAATTATTCAAGATGAGAACAATAATTCGGTTGAAGGCCTCTGGGCTCTGAATACTTTTGATGACTTAGACTGTGTTGATCTAAAAAGAAGTCAATATTTTATGCCAAGTGATGGAACCACAGAAATTGATGGTTTTGCAATTAGCCCTGATATGGATAATTACCGATTTCGAGAAGATGTATTCGATGCCATTCCAGAAAACGAACGCTTAATATTCCAAGTTGGAAATACAACAACAGGAGAGTTTTTCTTTCATCAAAAAGTCGTCGATATTTTTAAAAAGTATGATGTTAAAGGTATTCGGTTCTTTAAGGCGAGTGAGTATCATGTCGGTGATGAGTTCAACGTTTTTTAAGCGGTATGCTTGCTTAATTCAATTCCTAAAGCAGAGGGGGATCTCCCCTTTGTATTGAGTGTTAATAAGTCTTAGCGTATGTCTGACTTGCTTAATAAGGTGTAACCCACTTACTTTAGCATCAAGGGTTGGGCGTTTTATTCTTTTGGTAAGTTTGAACGACACAGCGGAGTAAGATGGAAAAAACCATTCCATACCAGAGTATAATATGGATAACTAAGGTAGTACGATGAGTCAATGCTATATTGTATTCAAAAAGCAACGATTAATATTAGTAAATCACCTAGAACGAGGAAAATAATTTTGAGTACGTTGAATATTTATGATGAATCTTACTATATTATATTTCCAGACTATGAATTTGAGGACTATGACAATGACCTCACACCAACCTCATATACGGCAAATACTCATTGGAAGTTTGAAAAGCTTAACTTTGGTATAAAGCCACTTACCTTTGTTGCCGATAATGAAAATTTGGACTTTTTGCAGCAAGATTACACTATAGCATTTAGCGTACCGAACTTTGTCGTCACAAACAAACTTAAAGAGCTGCTTGAAGATGGACTTTATGGTAGTCAGTTTTTTCCAGCAATTATTCAAGATGAGAACAATAATTCGGTTGAAGGCCTCTGGGCTCTGAATACTTTTGATGACTTAGATTGTATCGATCTAAAGAGAAGTCAATTCTATATGCCAAGTGATGGAAGTAAGGACATTGATGGGTTTTCTATTAAACCAGATATGGATAATTACCGACTTCGAGAAGATGTGCTGGATGCTATTCCAGAAAACGAACGTTTAATTTTTCAGCTCGGAAATACATCAAGAGGAAAAATCTTTTTTCATCAAAAAGTAATCGATATTTTTAAGAGATATGATGTTGAAGGCATAAAATTCTTTAAAGTTAGTGAGTTTGAGTATGGGGACCAACATTAAAAATTCGTAATCCAAAAGACAACTAATATTATTGAGCTTGATATGAGATGCTCCAGAGTATTAGATACACGTCTCACCCAATGAGAAAGGGAGTTATCGCTCCCACCTTTTTTCGTTGATGGGTTCCATTGAAATATTATGAATATCGCGCTAAGACTATATAGATTTTGAAGTCGGTAGATAAAATGAAAGATTACAATGAAGATTACTATTTATTGTTTGCAAATCCAGACTATGAAGAATATGACATTGAACCTGATGACTCTTCAGCAAAGCGAAACTATGATTCAGAAGAGCTTGATTTTGGACAAAAACCTTTAATTTTTACAACCGAAACATCTGATTTGAGCTTTGCTAGTGGTGATTATGAGATATTTTTCCCAATAGGCAGTATTGTTGTTACGGACAAGTTAAAGGTTGAGTTGGAAGAAGGCTTATACGGTTCTAAATTTTATCCTGCCATTGTAAAAGGTGAAGATAAAGGAATCAGAGAGGATGTATGGGCGCTAAATATCTTTAAACCTTTGGATTGTTGGAACCGAAATAAATCAATTGCCGTATACCCTGGAGGGGTCAATTCCTTACAAGGAATAGATGTTCTGCCTTCTATTAAATCATTTCATCTTTCTCATGAAGTTCTAGATGAAATACCTGAGAATGACAGACTGATTTTTGTAATGGATAATACTGACGTTACAAATATATTTGTTCATAAGCGAATTGTTGATATTTTCTCAAAAAATAATATCAAAGGAGTAAACTTTTTCAAAGTTAGTCAATATCGTTTTGGAATGGAATTTGTTTAGAGTTTAACTCAAATTCAAATAAATTAATTTATTTAGGATTAAGAAAAGGTAATGCTTTGAATGTTTATGGAGTGTTAGTTGAAGTCAGGGGGCTGTCCTGATAACGGATAACGATTGCTGCTGTTAATCATAGGTACTGCTATAGATTTCCCACAAAACTGGGCTTTGAAGAGAAAAATATGAAAAACTACGAGCAAGAGTACTTTATTTTAAAAAGAGTCCCTTACCGTGAAAAATTTCTGTCACTGCGAGCAACGTTAGATACAGGAAGAAGAAATCATACGTACGAGCGGTTAGATTACGGTGATGGTCCTGTTTTTTTTGAGAATGGTTATAAAGGCGAAATACCTTTTTATCTTACTAATGCTCAAATGGATAGTATATATCCAGTAGTATCAGAGGATGTTGCTTCAGTAGTGAACCAATATGACATACATGGTTTTCAGTTGTTTCCAGCAGTCATTATAGGTGATGATGGAAAGTGGCATGAGGAGTTTTATTTCTTCAACTTTTATCGAGATATAGATTGTGTTGATTTTCAAAACAGTGTTGTAAGGAATTACTCACCAGCCAAAAGGAACAACACCGTTTTACAATACAAACTTGACGAAAGTGTGCTAAGTGCGATCCCTGAAGAAAATAGGCTAATGATAAAGCTGTCGGGTGTGACAGGAGGCGCTTTATTGTTTCATGAAAAGATAGTTAACGCATTAGCCAAGTTTAATATTGAAGCTTTTCAGTTCTTTAAGCTGAGTGACTACCGTAAAGGGATGGAGTTTGAATAACTACAACGATGTCTATTACCTTTTAAAAGGCGTACCTTTTCGAGAAAAATTCTTGGAGTTAAAGGCTTCTAAAAATACCGGAAGGCGCAACCATACATTTGAGAAACTTGATTATGGTGACGGTCCAGTTTTTTTTGAAAATGGCTTTAAAGGCGAAGTCCCTTTCTACCTGACAGACGGTCAATTTGATGGAATCTACCCAGTGGTGTCCGAGAAAATCGCGTCTGTTATTCGAGAGTACGATATTGATGGTTTTCAGCTCTTTCCCGCGGTGATTATTGGTGATGATGGCAAGTGGCATGAGGAATTTTACTTTTTTAACTTTTACTCTCCTTTTGACTGTGTCGACTTTGAAAAAAGCGATGTAAGAAGGTATAAGCCTAATGCGAAGTACAACGAAGTTTTAAAGTATAAATTGAATCATGAGTTATTGGATAAAATTCCTGAAGAGAATCGTTTAATCATTAAGTTAGATCGTGTCCAAGGCGGCGCATTGATTTTCCACCAAAAAATAGTTGATGCATTAGCCCGCTTCGACGTTGAAGCTTTCCAGTTTTTTAAACTCAGTGAATACAGACGGGGCTTGGAGTATCGCATGGGTTAACGAGAGCCTGTGGTTGGTAAACGCTACAAACACAGGTGCGACAACAAACGTAAGGTGACTGAGTACCTGAGATAATAATATGCAAAACTATGAACAACAATACTACAAAGTGTTTGAAGTCCCATGTCGGAAAACTTACCTGCATTTAAAGGCATCACAGGATACGGGGCGCCGTCGTTATAGCTTCACTCAATTAGATGTTGGCGATGGGCCCATATTCTTTACCAATGCAGATAAAGGCGAGATGCCATTCATTGTTAGTGATTTTTTGCTCCATGGTTTTTTCCCTGTGGTTTCTAAGAAAATTGCCGAAATAATAATGCCTTACTCCATTAATGGTTTTCAGTTGTTTCCAGCGGTGTTGATTGGTGATGATGAGAAGTGGCATGAAGATTTTTTCTTCTTTAATGCTTATAACAGCCTCGACTGTATTGACTTTGATCGCAGTGAAATACTTGATTATTCGCCAGAAGACAGTAGGCATGAAATCATCCGATACCAATTAAAGAGTGACGTGTTAGATGCGATTCCATTGGAAAATCGTCTGATCGTACGCCCAAGCAAAGTCGCTGGCGGTGGTTTACTCATTCATGAAAATCTAGTGACGCAGATTCGTCGCTACATAGACCCTGATGCTTTTAGGTTTTTTCAACTGAGTGAATATAGATTGGGCGACAAATACCTATAACACCGTTTTACAATACCAACTTGGCGACAGTGTGCTAGATGCAATCCCTGAAGAACATAGGCTAATGATAAAGCTAGCGGGTGTAACAGGCGGCGCTTTATTGTTCCATCAAAATATAGTTAACGCACTAGCGACATTTAATATTGAAGCTTTTCAGTTCTTTAAGCTGAGTGACTACCGTAAAGGAATGGAGTTTGAATAGGTTGCAGGTGTCAAGAAGGCCGAGTGAGCTAACGTTCGGCCTTTACTGAACGGGACTCTTGATTGAGCCATAACCATCACCGTTATCTCAACACCCCCCAACCACTAACTCGCTATACCCTGTAGTGTCATCTTGCTCTCTAGAAAAGCTTAGGCTTGGGTATGTGTGAAGGATCAGTTCGGCAGTGGTATCGATAAGGCTGTTGTCGAGAAGGTGGCCGCCAATGACTTTGCCGTTACTATCAGCAACAGAAATGTGAATGTGCTGGTGGTTTGGCGTCAGTGTCCCCATCACCGACACTATTTCAAAAGGTTGCGTCAGCGTGATGGATTGCTCAGCGCCCGCAAGGCGAAGGCTAACTTGCTCTAAACACCCGACACACGAGGCGATAGTGCCGGCTTGAATCTTATGCTTTGTTACCAGAGACTGAATTTGCTTTTTTAAGTCCTGGCCTTTGGTGAGTCGAACGGCGATGGGCTGAATCATAGTCGGTTCCGGTATCCATGTGGTGTGTAAAAAAGGAGCAAATGGTTTGCTCCTTTCAAATGTTGGGTCGGTTCGCCAAGCAGCGGCTTAATGCGCTCTTGCTACTGTGCCTTGCGAGCTGACGGTGAGCGCCTTAGTCGATAGTGGTACAAAAGCAGATTGCCCCTTGGTCAAGACAAGTGTCTCATCACCAGCTTGCAGTGTAACATCGCTATCCACCGCAAATAAGATCTCAGCGCGGTTCAGCGTCAGCGGCTTGTTTTTTGGTTGCTTCAGCACAGAAAACTTAAAATCTTCCACAGGCACTGGGAAGTTGAACTCACCGTCGCTTTCGACTGGTTGCGTGAGGATTTTATCTTTATCCAGCGCAGCAAATTTACAGCTGCTGACCAACTCTTCAACGTCCATGTATTTTGGCGTTAGACCCGCGCGCAATACGTTATCCGAATTGGCCATGATCTCAAGGCCTGTGCCCTTGATGTAGGCGTGCGGGGTGCCCGCATCCAAGAACATGGCTTCACCGGGCTGAAGCTCAAGCACGTTAAGCATCAGCGGGGCCAGCAGGCCAACGTCATTCGGGTATTGGCTATTTAGCTCCACCACCAGCACTGCCAACGGATCTGGGTTGTTATTGGCCCAGCTAAGCAGTGCGTCTAGGGCCTGAGACTTTTTATCGCCATCCAGTTCTAACATGGCTTTAAAGAAGGCCTGTAAACCTTGTGAGGTCAGGTTATGACGAAAAGCGTCAACATCTTGCTTTAGCGCGGGGGCATTCAACGCATCAAACAGGGCAATGGTTTCTTCAAAGTCACGGAAGCCGTTCATCGCCATGTAAGGCGTCAGCGCGTAAACCAGCTCGGGCTTGTGGTTTGGATCTTTGTAGTTGCGGTTAGCCGCGTTGCGCGCAATGCCAGCGGCGTCTTCTCTGGCAAACCCTTCTTCAGCTTGGGCTTTGGATGGGTGAACCTGAATGGAAAGCGCCTGAGCGGCGGCCAGTACTTTAAAAAGGAAGGGCAGTTCACCAAATCGCTGTTGGGTCTCGGCACCAAGGGTTTGCTCTGGGTTGTGGTTGATAAAATCAGACAGCAAAACCGTCTCATTCGCGATTTGAATTTTTGAGCATCCGTTAGGGTGGGCACCCATCCAGATTTCAGCTTGAGGCTGTTGCTCAGGGTTGGCAATGCCAAACAAAGTGTTGATCGAATCTCGGCTACCCCAAGGGTAGGGTTGAATAACATTTTCCAGCAGGAAAAATGGAGCAGGGTTAGACATTCTTATACCTTAAAAAAATACAGCTAGCAAAAAGCCCAAACAGGCCTAAACACACCTAGTTTACAAACTTGCCAATACCATGAGCAAGATAAAAGAGATAAGAGTGTGACTGTGTCATGATGTGGTGAAACGTTTAGTGGTGAATGGAGAGAAAAACAATGCTTGTTGGGCTAGATATTGGTGGGACAAAAATAGAAGGTGTTGGTCTTGATAAGGAGAGCTATGCAACCTTAGTCAAACATCGTGAGCCGACCAATACACACAGCTATCAGGAGTTTCTTGATTCGGTATTAGCGGTCATAAAAGAGGTGGCGCAACACGGTGAGATCGAGTCTATTGGTATCGGGTGCTGTGGTTCGGTCGGCAATGATGGTTTGATGCAAGGGGCGAACGTTACGGTTCTCAACGGTCAGGATTTTATTGGTGACTTAACGCGTTATATTGATGTGCCGGTTGCCTTAGCCAATGATGCAGACTGTCTCGCTCTGTCTGAATTTAAAGATGGGGCGGCGAAACACGCCCAGCATTCGTGTGTTGCTATCATTATTGGCACTGGGTGCGGCTCTGGTGTGGTGATCAACAACGGCTTAGTGACGGGGTTGAACAAGCTGGGGGGAGAGCTGGGGCATAACCCTTTACCGGGTTTCGATAAAGACAAAGATGGCGCGCCAGTACAATGTTACTGCGGGTCATTAAACTGCACAGAATCCTTTGTATCAGGAACGGGTTTTAGCCGCTCGTTTGCAGAAAAACACGGCCCTGCGGATGCCAAACAAATCATGGCGCTTTGCGCCGAGGGCGATACAGCAGCACAGCAGCACTTTGATCTATACTGTGATCAGCTGGCACGTGTGTGTGCGTCAATCGTTAACTTTGTCGATCCTGAAGTGATCGTCCTTGGCGGCGGTATGTCCAATGTTGACGCTATTTACCCGTTGGTGAACGCCAAACTTAACCTCTACACCTTTAATAAATCTGCCCAAACGCGCATTGTCAAAAGTGTCCATGGTGATTCATCTGGCGTGCGAGGGGCGGCGTTTTTGCACTCCCTCGGCCAGTGAGTTACTTAACGGAGTAACGTTTGACATTGGGTTGGCTCTCTTTTGGCTCAGCTTGAGTTTGGCTATCGAGAGGCGCCCATTTTAACGCACCATTGGTTTCAAAGTCGTTGGCTTGGGTGCACGTCATATAGTGGTCACCAACCTGAATAACGGCGCCGAGAGAGTAGCCCTGATCTTGGTAGTAGCAGACTCGCTTGGCGGCTTCGCTGCCATCGATGGCAATCACGGCATTGCCGGGTGTGGTGATCACGTTGGCACAAGTGGATGCCGATGCCAGTAGTAGCAAAGTGAATAGATGGATGCGCATAAACTCTCCTTAGATTAACCCATCAACTATGGGCGACCGATAGTGAGTGAAGATTAAATGACTCGCGAGAAAAACATTCGCGGGTGGCGATGCCTCTTTAATCGCCATATTTGCGCTGATATCGAGGCAACATACTTTCGTTGCCCAACACGCCTCCCTGATGCACATAGATAATGGTTTTGTCTCGGTGTTGCTCAGACCAAGATTGTAAACACTGCCACATCATAGGGTCGTAAAGCAGGTCAAACTCCACATTGGTTTGTTCGAGAAGTTTACGCCAGATTTCATAATCTTGACGATAAAGTTTGCCAAAATGATGTTTGCTTTCCAGTTCGAGTATGTGCGGAAAATCGCGTTCACCGAGCTGCTTAAATTGCTCGATTAAGTAGTCTTTGCCGCCCACACAAGGGCAGGTCAGGACTTGGATACCGTGCACGTGGAGAAAACGGTGCAAGTACAGTGCTGTGGTGCCCGTGCCGGATGGCAGCGCCACAACAAATTCTTTTCCTGTTTGAAAGCGGCTCCAAGATAGGATCTCACGGCCAAGCTGCTCAATGCCCAATCTAGCGTCGGTGGAGCGGCCGCCTTCTTCAATGACGAGGCAGCGTGCATCTGGCTGGCGAACAGTATCAATGAATTGTGCTGGGTGAAGGTTGGATTCATTAACAGGGATGACACGCGCGCCCAGTTCGAGCGCGCCTCGATAGTTACCAATCGGTCTGTCGACTAACCACGGCGGAATACGGTCAACGTAATACTCAAGGGTCCAGCCTTTGATGGCGCACAGAGCGGCCAATGAGTAAAGTGAGTTGGCTTGCGCACTGCCATAGCTAATCAAGGTGGTCACCTCTGGGTAGCTTCCCTCTAACAGCGTCATGAACTTGCGAGCTTTATTGCCACTGAAATGGCTATGGAGCTGGTCGTCCCGTTTGAGGTAAAACGTGGTGCCGTTAAATTGGTGCTGGGTGATTGGTGTGTCGCAAAGTTTCATCTGAATCGTTGGCCAGTAAAATGGGGGCCTATCTTACCTGATTTCGCCGCAAAAGCCTGAATATGGATCAAAACCGGATGCGAGCGACGCAGCCTCGGCTAGGGTGATTTTCCAGTTCAAATGACCAGCCATAGCGCTGGCTAAGATCATCGACAGCAGTGACGAATAAAAAAAGCCCAGAGCAATCGCGCTCTGGGCTGATACAAAACATAGGAGTTAATGAAGAAAAAGCAGCGTAAATTAGTAGCGTCAGTCAAGAAAACAAGTGTTACGGCCTGTAAACTTAAGAAGGCTCTGCTAACTACACTTATTGAGACCCACCGAATTCAAATCAGTTCCATAGTTGGCAAAATTTTTTTAATTTTTTTTTAATTTTTTCTTCAAAGGCTTATTTCGCACAATTTGCAATCTGGTCGGACCAATCTTCAAAAATGTGATGTTAAAAACTTGTTGGTTATTTGTTTCGGATGTATATTTCAAACAGATGTTTAATACGAGCGATTGAAATGTCGATGAGAAATACGACCAAAGAGAAAATCCTAGATGTTGCGGAAGCTCTGTTTGCAGAACATGGTTTCAACGACACCTCACTGCGTACGATTACCAGTAAAGCGGGCGTTAACCTCGCGTCGGTGAACTATCACTTTGGTGATAAGAAAACACTGGTACGTGCTGTATTGAACCGCTATCTCGAAGCCTTTATGCCAGCGGTTCAAGATGCCTTGATCACTCTCAACCTCAACGAAAGTTACCAAATGGCGGATGTGTTTGAATCGCTAAGAGGGCCGCTGCGCGCACTGAATGATGTTAGACCAAATGGGACCAGTCGCTTTATGTTGCTGATTGGCCGCGGATACACCGATGTTCAAGGCCATTTGCGCTGGTTTATTACCACTCGTTATCAAGAGACGTTGACTTTGTTTACCCAATCCGTGACCAAAGCCAACCCTAAGTTGACTCAGGAAGAGTTGTTTTGGCGACTTCATTTTACGTTAGGTACGTGTGTATTCACTATGGCCTCGAGTCAAGCTCTGATGGACATTGCAGAAAATTCATTCGGGCAGCCGGTCGACGCTAAGTCTATTGTCGATCAGCTTATCCCATATTTAGCCGCAGGTGTTGCGGCTGAGTAATAGAACAAACGAAACATAAAACAAATATAAATTGGACCACCAACAGTGAACAAAAGGATCTGATTATGGGCTCTCTACGCAGAAAATGGGTCAGTGACCCAGCTTTCAAAATGTTTAAAAAAGTACTGCCACCACTTTCCAGCACTGAGAAGGAAGCAATGGAAGCGGGCAGTGTTTGGTGGGATGGGGAGCTGTTTTCAGGTCGCCCAGACTTCACCAAGCTGCACAAATATCCAACCCCTACGTTGAGCGCGGAAGAGCAGTCCTTCGTGGACAACGAGTTGGAGACGCTACTTAGCATGTTAGACGACCAAAAAATCGTCAAACAAGACCGCGACTTGCCAGCTGAAGTTTGGCAATACTTGCGTAAAGAGCGCTTCTTCTCATTGATCATTTCCAAAGAGTACGGTGGTCGAGAATTTTCGGCGCTAGCCAACTCTACCATTGTGACTCGTATTGCGACTCGCAGTATCAGTGCGGCGGTTTCGGTTATGGTGCCTAACTCTTTGGGCCCAGGTGAACTGCTGTCTCACTATGGTACTCAGGAGCAAAAAGATTATTGGTTGCCGCGCTTGGCGAACGGTACAGACATTCCGTGTTTTGCCTTGACGGGCCCTGAAGCGGGTTCTGATGCAGGCGGCATTCCAGATGATGGTGTGGTTTGTTATGGCGAGCACGAAGGCAAAGAAGTTCTAGGTATTCGTCTTAACTGGAACAAGCGTTATATCACGCTGGCACCAGTAGCTACGGTACTTGGCCTTGCCTTTAAGATGTACGACCCAGATGGTTTGATCGGTGATAAGAAAGAGTTAGGCATTACTTGTGCGCTTATCCCTGCTGATCATGAAGGTGTTGAGATTGGTGAGCGTCATGACCCACTAGGTCTTGCGTTTATGAACGGTCCAACACGCGGTAAAGATGTGTTCATCCCAATGGAATGGCTGATCGGTGGTCAAGAGTACGCTGGTAAAGGTTGGCGTATGCTGGTGGAATGTCTGTCTGCAGGTCGGGGTATTTCTCTACCGGCATTAGGCACGGCAATCGGCCACCTAACGTCACGTACCACAGGCGCTTATGCCTATGTTCGTAAACAATTTGGCATGTCGATTGGTAAGTTCGAAGGGGTGGCAGAAGCCATGGGCCGGATCGGTGGTCTAACTTACTTACTGGAAGCGACCCGTACGCTCACGACAACGTCACTCGATCTGAAAGAGAAGCCGGGCATAGTCACAGCCATTGCCAAGTATCATATGACTGAAATGGCGCGTACTATCCTCAATGACTCAATGGACATCCATTCGGGTCGCGCGATTCAAGATGGCCCAATGAACTATTTGGCGTCGCCTTACTTAGGGATCCCTGTTGCGATTACAGTGGAAGGGGCCAACATTCTGACCCGTAACCTGATGATCTTCGGTCAAGGTGCGACTCGCTGTCACCCTTATGTACTCAAGGAGATGGAAGCCGCCGCTAACCCAGATCAAAATCAAGGTGCCAAAGAGTTTGATGACTTGTTGTTTAAGCATATTGGCCATGCGACTAAAAACACCTTGGGTGCGTTCGGTGCTGCTTTGACAGGGTCACGCTTTATCAAAGCAGATATGAGTGGTCCAACTCAGCACTACTACAAAGATCTGACTCGTCTAAGCCGCGCGTTAGCTGTGAGTGCAGATATCGCGATGGCAACACTTGGTGGCGATCTGAAACGAAAAGAAATGATCTCTGCGCGCCTAGGTGATGTGTTGGCTTACCTTTACATGGGATCAGCGGCACTGAAGAAATACGAAGACGAAGGACGTCAGCAGCAAGATCTTGATTACGTTCACTACTCGGTTCAGCACTGTCTGCATAACGCGGCCAAGGCGCTTCAAGAAGCGTTTTCTAACTACCCGCAGAAAGCGGTGGGTGGCCTGCTGAAAGTGTTGATCTTCCCATTGGGGAATCATTTCGCTAAACCAAGCGACACGCTCACTGTGAAGTTGGCCGAAAGCCTAATGACACCGGGCGCTCATCGAGATCGTCTAACGCACCTTTGCTACATCGGCAAAGCCGAAGACGACAGCGTTGGCCTGATGGAAAATGCTTTCCTTGCGATGTATGGCGTACAGAGTTTAGAACGTAAACTGATGCGAGCGGCGAAAGACGGTAAAGTGGCTCGTAAAGGCCTGCTCAAAGATCGTCTGGCTCAAGCGCTGGAAGCGGATGTACTAACGCAGGATGAAGTCGACCAAATCCTAGCTGCAGACGCGCTGCGTTACAAAGCGATTCAAGTTGATGACTTTAGCCATGATTTCAGCGAAGTAAGAACTGGTACCGATCGCTCAAAGCCGAAGCTCGATAGCGTGGCTTAAGTTGGAATAATCTGTATTTAGTAAAGGCACCTTCACGGTGCCTTTCTTTTTGCTCGAAATCTAAAACTGGTATGAAACAGCTCCAACCACTTGCATTTTGCCGACATTTTTACAGAAATTAGATGCGAACTGGCCTTGAACCTTTTATCCTAGCGGGGTTTTGTAAAGGAAGTTGAATATGATCATCAAACCTAGAATTCGCGGATTTATCTGTACGACAACGCACCCTGTGGGTTGTGAAGCTAACGTAAAAGAACAAATTGCTTACACAAAAGCACAAGGCCCAATTAAAAATGCGCCTAAGCGTGTTCTTGTGGTTGGTGCTTCAAGTGGCTACGGTCTATCTTCTCGTATCGCTGCGGCATTTGGTGGCGGCGCTTCAACTATCGGTGTGTTCTTCGAAAAAGAAGGCACAGAGAAAAAGCCAGGCACTGCAGGTTTCTATAACTCCGTTGCCTTTGAAAAGCTTGCTCGTGAAGAAGGCCTTTACGCAAAGAGCCTTAATGGCGATGCTTTCTCTAACGAAGCGAAGCAAAAAACCATCGACCTAATTAAACAAGACTTGGGTCAAATCGATATGGTGGTTTACTCACTGGCTTCTCCAGTACGTAAAATGCCGGAAACAGGTGAAGTGATTCGTTCTTCGCTTAAGCCAATTGGTGAGACTTACACTTCGACAGCGGTAGACACCAATAAAGATGTGATTATCGAAGCTAGCGTTGAGCCTGCTACTGAAGAAGAGATCAAAGACACTGTCACGGTAATGGGCGGTGAAGATTGGGAACTATGGATCAACGCGCTTTCAGAAGCTGGCGTTCTAGCTGAAGGCTGTAAGACAGTGGCCTACAGCTACATCGGTACTGAGCTGACGTGGCCAATCTATTGGGATGGTGCGCTAGGTAAAGCTAAGATGGACCTAGACCGTGCGGCAACAGCGCTAAACGAGAAGCTATCGGCAACGGGCGGAACAGCAAATGTTGCGGTATTGAAGTCTGTTGTGACTCAAGCCAGTTCAGCGATTCCTGTTATGCCGCTTTACATCGCGATGGTATTTAAGAAAATGCGCGAACAAGGTGTACACGAAGGGTGTATGGAACAAATCTTCCGCATGTTCAGCCAGCGCTTGTATAAAGAAGATGGCACTGCACCTGAAGTGGATGACAAAAACCGCCTACGCCTAGACGACTGGGAACTGCGTGATGATATCCAGCAGCACTGTCGTGAGCTATGGCCACAAATTACATCTGAGAACCTGAAAGAACTGACAGACTATGTTGAGTACAAAGAAGAGTTCTTGAAGCTGTTTGGTTTTGGTGCTGAAGGTGTCGATTATGACGCGGACGTTAACCCAGACTACAAAGCAGACTTTATTGCTATCTAATTGATGGCACTCAGTGAGTACCGTAATCCGGAGCCTTGGCTCCGGATTTTTTTGCGCCGCGATGTGTGGCTATGGGTAGTCATCATGGGTTGCGACTCCGGCCGCCAGCGAATGGCTAGGCTAAACCCAACAGGGGAATGCCTAAGCATGGAGCAGCTAAACCATGACTATTATCAATGTTTTGTGGTCTTGCACTTGTTCTAAATAATATAATTATTTAGCATAAAAAAGAGCTCCATTATTGCTCTTCTTCACTTAAACGCACTCTGTGTTAAGTTTGTGTAGCAATAGAGGCAAGGTGCGCACAGCCTCTATACCCTTATTAAAGGTCCGCCTAATCCGATAGTGTGAACTTGCTCGAAAAATCACCGTTATCTGCGCACGGCAAACCGTGCTTTTCACTACTACTGCGCTCTCCTTAGTTACCTTTTTAGACAAAAACACTAATGATTTGGTGAATTTGTCGGTTTTTCTTCGCGTTAACACTTTACTTTCGCCCAGTGATACCTCACTCACAACTTGTTACGGTTTTACCGTTTGGTATGCATGTGAGTTTATTGTCTGTAATTGCTTATGGTCATAAGAGTGAAACGGTATGGTTAATGATGTTGAGTTTGCCTTTGAAGTTTCTGGTGTTTTAACCAGGTTCAAAGTTGAAAGTTTTTGTGTCAAGGAAGCCCTGTCCACCGCGTTTGAAATCAGCCTAACGGTATTATCAGAGACCAATGACATTACCTTTGAAACGCTGAGCAGGAAAAACGGCGTGCTGAGTTTGTTTGGTCAAGGTCTCGCGACAGCTCGGCAGTTTAACGGCTGCATTTCAGCGCTGAGCTATTTGGGCACGGGTCGGCGTTACTCTCGCTATCAGATAACCCTAGTCCCACAGCTGTGGTTTTTGACCTATCGCCAAGACTGCCGAATTTTTCAAAACCAAACGGCGCCAGATATCATTCGCCATGTCTTTGATGACGCGGGAATGAGCGATTATCGCTTTGAACTGACGGGGCAGTACCAAGCAAAAGACTACGTGTTGCAATACCGTGAAAGTGATCATAAGTTTGTCGAGCGCCTGCTGGCAGAACATGGCTTGTGGTTCTACTTTGAGCACAGCGATAGCGCGCATACCATGGTGATTGTAGACAGCAATGATGCCATTCCAGAACTGGTGAGCACGCATCAGAACGGCTCTTACCTTGGGCCTTTGATGTTTCACGCTCAAGGCGGCGGTGTTGCCGACCGAGAACACATTTTCGATTTAGCGCAAGTTCACCGTGCTTTGACAGGGCATGTGAGCTACAACGACTACAACTACCTGACCCCAAAGGTTCCTCAAGGCCAAGAGTCGGGGGACGTTGCCAACAGCGACTTACAACTCTACGACTACCCAGGACGCTACACGGCGCCCGAGATTGGCGCTCTGCGCAGCAACCAGTGGATGTCACAATACATCGTAGAGAGCCACCAAGTTTACGCCTCCAGCAATATTATGCGCTTAGCATCAGGGACTGGCTTTGAGATAGGTGAGTACCCTCGTGCGGCGGTCAATCGTGATTATTTGATGCTCTCTGTGATGCACTTTGGAGAAAACCCTCGCGTCCACGAAGAAGAAGGGTCGGACGCGCCTACCCAATACCGCAATCAATTCGTCTGCTTGCCGCGTGATGTGACTTATCGGGTGAAGAAAATCGCTCCGCCGGTGGTTGAAGGGCCGCATACCGCGGTGGTGGTTGGCCCCGCGGGCGAAGAAATTTATACCGACGAACTGGGGCGAATTAAAGTCCAATTTCACTGGGACCGTTACGGAAAAAATGATGAACGCAGTTCATGTTGGCTGCGCGTCAGTCAATCGATGGCTGCCCCAAGCTGGGGGGCGGTATACCTGCCGCGAATTGGTCACGAAGTAGTGGTGACCTTCTTAGAAGGTGACCCCGATAGGCCGCTGGTGACAGGCGCCGTCTATAACGGTTTGCACTTACCGCCTTATTCCTTGCCAGAACACAAAACGCGCACCGTTTTTCGCACTCAAAGCCACAAAGCAGAAGGCCATAACGAGCTCTATTTCGAAGACGAAAATAACCAAGAAAGGGTGTATCTGCGTGCTCAGAAGGACATGAGAACCAAGGTACTCAACAATCGCTATCGAGATATTGGTAACGATGAAGAGTTAGTGGTTGGCAACCTGCAAGAAAACGTGGTTCACGGTGATCGCAAAGAGGAGATTGATGGTCACAAAACCTCGGTGACCAAGCAGACTTTCATGGAGCGAGTCGAACAAGATGTTACGGTGACCTACAACGCCAACGAAGCGGTCTCACTCGCGCACAATCGTGATTGGTATGTTGATGATAATCGCCGCACTCAGATAGGCAAAAATGACACCCTAGAGGTAGGGGAGGACCAATCCAGTGTCATCTTGGATGCGCGTGCTCAGGATATTGGTGGCGATGACTCATTAACGGTTGGCAACCACCTCAGTGTTGAAGTCAACGGCAATACCTCGGTGCGCTCTGAGGGCAGCACCGCCATCGTTGCGGCGGATGAAATCAAAGTGCAAGTGGGCGCATCAAGCTTAGTGCTCAAAAGCAGCGGAGCGATCCACCTTAACGGAACGGCGATCACCATTGATGGGGCGAGCGATGTTAAGGCCATGGGGGGCAAGGTCAATATTAACGACAGTAGCGCAGCACACGGTAACGTCAGCGTACAAACTCAGCGCCCGAGGGGGCTAGCCATTATGAGGAAAATCTTGCCCGTTATGACGCCAGCCACTTACCAAGGTTTGGTTGAAGAAGGCGGTCTTATGCAAGAACTTTGTGATTGTGGGAGTGGAAAAACATGTCAAATACACAGCTAACGACTCAATGGCGCATTCAAAACCAGAGCGTCCCTCACTTACGAGAAGGACAAAATGCTTATGCCATTATCGAACCACTGCTTTGGCCTGATTGGCAGGAAGCACTCGACGCTTATATCACGCCGCTTGATGCCCACGCTTTGATGGCGGAAACGCGACTCTCTTATTTGCCTAAAGGCCCTTTATTGATCCCTTTGAACAAGGCTCAAGAGGCGCTTCAAGCCTGCGTTGATAAAATGAGCGAATCGCCTTGTGGATGCTTGGTATGGAGCCCGATTAGGATAGCCACAGACGCACTTGTGGCGTCTTTGCGCCAGCGTCTTTTCCTCACCACAGAAAGGGGCCAAGCGTTATTCCGTTATTACGAACCCAGAACCTTGTTGCCGTTAATGGCGGCGCTGAGTGATGAGGAACGACAGACCGCCTTTCCTCTGCTGTCTCACCTGTATTGGCATAATGGTGCATGGCTGAGCGTATCATTTGACGCCCCCTCAGAGTCAGTGCAGCCATTGGTACCTTGGGCACTTTCGCAAGAACAACTCAGCGCGATGGAGCGCATCGCAATGGTAATGAACTCATGAGCACCCAACCTTATTTAATTAAACCCGGCGATACCTTGATCGGTATCGGCATCGAGCACAATGTCGACTTTACGACCTTGTTGACGTTAAACCCACAGTATCAACCTAATCCTGACCTCATTGTAGCAGGTGAAACGTTGCAACTTCCTGTGCCACAAGAGACGAAACCTGCGGAAACAGACTTTCCCGTCGAGCCAGTCACGGCGATGTGCGTCAAGGAAAAGGGCAGTCTTACGGTGCCTCCCTTGTGTGCCGCCAAGGAGATTGAAGATGTGGTCTTTGCCACAGGTGAACCTGCGAATCATTATTACTGTTTAACCGCGGAAGCTATTGAAAAGCTAGATCAAGAAATTGAACAAACTCAAACTCTTTTTGAGTGTTACCAAGAGGTAGTCAGTGGTGCGCCTAAAGGTGATCAAGCTTGGGCTGAGATAGAAAAACACGCCAAGCAACGCCAAGCTTTATGTGAAAAACTCATTTACGCAGGCGTGCTGCCTGCGCCGAAAACCAACAACCAAGCCTCTGTAAGGGCAGAGCAACGTCGCAAAGAAAAACAAGCAAAAGAGAAGGCGCTTGAAAACCAACGCCGCGCCAACGCGAAAGTCACCGAGATAAAAAACCGCATTCACTACATCAAAGCGTATGACCATTGGTATGGAACGCAGGATTCCACCGACAAACTCAAAGCGCATTTGATCAATACGGTGATCCCTAAGTTGGAAAGTGAGCTGGCTAAGTGGGAACCTCTCGCTAAGCTAGCGGTGAAACCTCAAACTCCTTACGTGAAGTCGGTTGATCTGGCTCGTTCAGGCAAGACCAAAGAAACACGCTTGGATGGTATTGTTAACCGTTCTGGGGTGCGAGAGCTGTACTCGATTAACCGTGGTGTGTATCTGTACATCAGAGAAGCCTTTTTTGAGCGTGAAACACGGATTCGCAACTCATGGATGACGTTATCCAGCACCACCCGCTCTCACCAAGCGCTAACCAGAGGCGATGCCGCCGCCTTAGGCAAAGCCATCGCTGATGACATCGCTAAGGATGCGAGCAAAAAGTTGGTAAGCCCAGACCTCAAAGCGAACCTATGGAAATGGCAAGCTCCGGGCGGAAAATTGGCGGAGTGGAAAACCACAAGCTCGCTACTGCGTAATAGTGAAGGCAACACCATATTTGCCGTTAGTGCAGAAGCGCAGCTTTGTCGTTGGGGGATGCAAGCGGCGGTAGACGCTCAGCTCAACCCATTTAATAAAGATGAAAATGGCAACGCCAATGCTCAAGTAGACTTAGGGGTCGGTGTCCAAGCAGCATTTTCGGTCTTTGAAGCGGCAGTGGGGGCTGAGCTGTTCTTGCCTAGTGATGCGGGTTACACCCCTTGCCTTAGCTATACAGATGCCAATGGTAAAGACGCCACTCATTCGTTCGGCAGCTTTAGGTTTAATGCCAAAGTCAAACTTGGCTGTTTTGTTGGTGTGAACGGTCAAGCACGGCTTAGCGCCGGTAATGGGCGTCCAGAAGTCGGTGATGATGTGGGGATTCTATTCGACCCCAGTGTCACCATGGGCAACACTAATGGTCAAATAGGGCTTCGAGCAGGTATATTTGGCGGTGGACAGCTAAGCGGTGAGTTTTCTGGCGGCGTTCAATGGAAAGAGCCGCCAACAGACACCACCACTTATTTTCGCTCGTTGGCGGAAGTCAGGCTGGAAGGTAACGTCTCTGTCGGCGGCGGTTATAACGCCGACTTTATTCTGCACTTACAAGGTGGTCAATTTTTCCTTAAAGTATCAGCCAAATTGGTTTGGGGCGTCGGTGGGGGGGCTGGGTTTGCCATTGCCATTGATGGGCAAACGATTTGGCAACTGGCTAAAGTGATTTGGCAAGGGTTGCAATACATCGACTACCGTCAACTCAGTAATATCGCTCCTAGAGCCTATGAATATTTGGTTGATGCTACATATTTAGCGTTTACTGTAGTTGAAAGGATTGCTTCACCTGCCAATGCGCTTGAGCTAGCCGTTTCTGCTGGTGAAAGCTTCATAGGTGGGCTCAAAGATGTAAGAAACGAAACATTAAATCTCGAAAAAGAAGCCATTGTATTAGCCGAGCGAGTGCTGGATGATTCGACTCGCAGTGGGGTGCCTTTTAACCAGCTTCCGCCAGAAGCCATTGGCCGTATGCTTGATACGCTAACCCGCACCTTTATCTTCAACTGGGAAGAAAAACAGGAACAAGCGATTTGCAAACTGCTGCAAGAGAGCACCTACAGTTGGCATAAGTTTGAAGAGATTTTGGCCAGAATGAATCCAACAGGTAGCAAGGTGAGCGGTGAGAAAGCCCTGTTTAACAGCATCGAGCGTATCAACGCCATTCTTGATAATAAGCAGCAAGCAATGTTTAATCGCTGGGTGGCGACATTAACGGAAGTCAACTTGGCTGATAAGGTAGCACAAGCGCCCTTTACGGCTTATCAACAAAGGGAGTTTACCCAAAAACAAACCCAAGTTGAGCAGCAATACGCTTCTTTATATGCCAGTGGTACCTCTTATCCTTATGTCTAAAACCGTGGCCCTATAGGGCCACCCTCACTGGATCGGCGTTGTACTTTGCACCGCACAACGAAAACTGTTTGTGACAGAGTAATGTTCCAAAACAAGATCCTCTGCATATCGGTCAAAAGTCTTTACCCCCCCCCCATCTCGCGATACTTTCTTGTTGCCATGTTTGGGCCCCTGAGGGTTGTGCTCGGGGGAATTGAGATAATAGTCCTTTTCATACCAGTCGTTTACCCATTCGCTGATGCCATTACTCATCCCATAAATACCCAGTGGGTTGGCAGGCCAACGGCCAATATATTCCTCTTTACTGAGACCACTGTTGACTTCTGAAGGTAGAATCTCGACGCGCTGACCAGTGATAGGGTCGACATACCATCCTTCGGAATAGGATAAGTAACCATCATTGGTGGCATAATAATAGTGCTGGCCTCGACTTCTTGCTGCGTATTCCCACTGCGCCTCGGTCGGTAAATCAAACGCTAAGCCAGAGATGTCGCCTAGCCATTGGCAGTAGTCTTTGGCTTCTTGCCACGATTTAGTATACGTCGCTCTAGTATGCTTTAAATTATATTTCATCGCATTATGGTATCTGTCGTCCGTGCGTTGTATTTGCTTTGCTTTCAATGGGTTAATACTAACAAACTGGCTCATTGCGGGCGGTAGCTGATTAATTTGCCGCATCCATTCCATATCTAAAAAGCTGGTTTCATATTTGGAGATCGAGTAAGAATCTAAGGTGACTTTATGTAAATGTTGCGCACCAGATAAGTTAGTAGCAAAGTTAAAACACTCAGCATCAGGGGACCAATCGAGGCGAGTCTCGGTTTGGGTGGGGAAATCACAATCCATTTTAAAATCACCCATATCAAAGCTGCCACCGTCGACAAACACCATATTTTCAATCGCACGGATCACAGCTTCAGCGGCTTGTTGTTTTTGTTGCGCTGTTGCTTGCGGGTAACGGCTAGTGATGTTGGTGACAATGGTTTTGATTTGCTGCGGAGAAACCGTTTCACTAGAGAGCTGAATACTGGATCCAGTGTTACAGGCGACCAAGACAGGCAGTGTGCCGATTAACCCTAACCATCGGTTTTTCATTCGATACTCCTTGTGTTTAATGCCACTATTTTACGCAAAAATATGCTGAGAAAACAGTTGCAAAAACACTATAAGCCCAGTGATAACGCAGGAATTTCGTAATCAAGCTTTACGCTTACCTTTATGGCTAAAACCGTGGCCCTATAGGGCCACCCTCTTGGATGTTTTAAATTGCATTTCATCGCATTATGGTGCTTGTCATCGAGGTGCTTATTGGTTTAGCTTAAGCACTCAGCAGTAGGGAACCAATCGAGGCGCTTATCGATCGGTGTAGGCAAATCACAATCGATTATCTAATGCCTATATTGCATAGTTTCAATTTTCTGAGGTCGATTTAGACTATGACTTCTCAACTAACACGTAAATCGTTGCGGAGTAACATGCAAAAACTAATCAAATGGTTCTCAATAATTGCAATAGCGACCCTACTTGCGCTGGTTATTCTTCTCTTCACTTTGTTTAGATTTGAACAAACAGCGTCTACTCAACACCAATTGCTTGGTGAAATGTTATGGTTATCGGCCCCTGATGGAGGGGTCGGTTTCAGAATACTCGCATCAAGTCATCCGAACTATACGATTAAAATAGTGTGTAATACTCCTGATAATCTTTGTGAACAAGGTACCTACAGGTATACAGGCACGGAACTACAACAAGTTGAAATTAGTGATATTGCCTCATATCTAGGAGAGAGTATCGGACTAGTAAATGGAGAGTTTATGGTAAAAATAAGCGACTAGAGGCTTTTTATACTGGGATGTTTGCTACGTGCGGCACTACGTAAAACCGCACAGAAATGTTGCTGTGACCCCAAGCAAGTGTGGCTACCACGTTCGAGCCGAGCAAAGGTAAAATTGATTTGGGCGTCGGGGCAGACGCCAGCGTGTCATTAGCCGAAGCCAAAGCGGAAGCCCATCTGTTCTTACCTTGTGAAGCGGGTTATCCGATTAAGCTGACTTACCGCGACGCCAAGGGCAAAGATGCCACTTACTCGTTCGGTAGCTTTCGATTCAAAGGAACCGTTTCTGTGGGGTGTTTTGCTGGGGTGGCCGTCGGTGCCAGCGCTCAAGTGGGTCAGGCAGAAGAGGAAAATGGCAGCAGTGTTGGGGTAATGTTTACACCACATGTCGATCTTTCCAAAGGACCGAAGGGGGAAATTGGCCTACGTGCACAAGGCTTTGCTGGCCTTCAAGCGAGCGGGCAATTGGCAGGGTCGATGGAATGGAAAGCGCCTGAAGAAGACAAACCTACCACTTTTAAAGTGCTCTTAAAGCTGAGTGCCTCGGGCAATATTGCAGCCGGGGCTGGATTCGGTGCAGATTTCCAGCTCTCACTCGTGGAGGGGAAATTTTATTTAAAATGTTCAGGTCAGTTGGTTTGGGGGGCTGGCGGTGGGGGCGGTTTCGGTGCCCTTATCGATATGGTGCAGTTGTGGGAGTTGGCCAAAGTTATTTTCCGAGGGCTTCAATATGTTGACTATCGAGTACTCGCTAACCTAAATAATGAAGCTTATGACTATCTTTTGGACTGTACACTGGTGGCGTTCACCAGAGAGTTGATTGATTCGCCTGCTCAAACATTGGAAAGTGTTGTCCAAGCGGGTGAGAAGCAGGTCATGACTTGGAAACAAGGGCTTGACGACATTAGTGATCGTAAGATCAAGGCAAATGCGCTGGCCAAACATATTTTAGATAGCAGTACTATGTCAGGTATGTCATTTGACTCGATTTTGCCAGAGGCGATAGGGGTAATGTTAGACACTTTAGTGGAGGAGTTTTTGCTGAGCTTTAATGAGCTGCAGGAGCGGGCGATCTGTAAGCTGCTTAAAGAGAGCACCTATAGCTGGCATAAGTTTGAAGAGATTTTGCAGCGAATGAACAGTACAGGGCAAAAACAGACGGGTGATAAAGTGATGTTTGATAACCTTGACCGTATAAATGCTATTTTGGATGAAGCCCAACAACGAATGTTTAACCGCTGGGTGACTCAATTGGCGCACAAGAACAGGCTGACTGATAACGCAGACCCTTATCTTCCCGTTTCTGGTGAGCAATTGTCCCGAAAACGTGCCCAGATAATGGCTCGTAGTGATGAGTATTTACCTTACCGATAATCACAAATAGGCCCGCTAGGGCCTATTTTGACTGCATCGTTTCTATTGAGCTGGAGATGGTTGTTGTAAAGCGCAGCGAAAGCTGACCGAGACATAGTATCTTTTTTGAATTGGTACATGATGGATGCGAGCAAAAGTCATGGTAACGCCAGCAGCGTCTCTTAACACTTTCTCTGTGCCAGTCTCTGGTCCCTGTGGATTATGCTCGGGTGAGTTAATGTAATAATCGGGCGAGTACCAATCATTGACCCACTCACTGACCTGATTAGACATGCCATAGACGCCGAGAGGGTTAGGTGGGAATGTATCTACATCTTCTATGCCTGTCGAGGCATTCGCCTGAGACTGGTTATACTCGACGTAGGAGTTTGTCGTAGGGTCGATATAGACATCTTCAGAAACTTGTCGATAGCCATTATTGGTGGCGAAATAAGTTTTTTGTCCGCGGCTTCTGGCGGCATATTCCCACTGGGCTTCTGTTGGTAAATCGAACGGCAACCCACTCATAGAGCCAAGCCACTGACAATAGTCTTTCGCTTCCTGCCATTCTTTTGTGGAGGCTGGGTTATCTTTACGTTTCGTCGTGAGTATCTGGTAGCGCTCAGAGTTTCTCTCGATATGACGCCCATCATTAGACCAATCACGAGCGACTGGCAAACTATTAATCAAACGCATCCATTCCATATCAATAAAGCGAGTTTCAAACTTTGAGATTGAGTAGGAATCCAATGTCACCTTATGCAGCTGATGAGCGCCTGTTTCTGTACTGGAGGGGGAACTTAAGCACTCAACACCCGGTGCCCAATCCATTCGCTTGACAGTACCACTGGGTACTAGGCAGGGGGCACCAAAGTCGCCCATGTCAAAACTGCCCCCCTCAACAAATATCAGTGTTTCGATAGCGCGCACCACTACGTCCGCCGCTCTTTGTCGTTGCACGTTGGTTGCATCGGGGTAGTGTTGCTCAATGTTCTTAACGATTGTATCCAACTGTTGCTGGGAAACGGTGTCACTGGTTACATGGATAACGGAACTATTGGTATTGCACGCTGCCAGTAGTGGCAGCATACACCCCAAAGCTAACCCTCTGTTTTTCATTTGTTGTTCCTTTAGTTTAATGCGCCTATTTTACGCACAAATATGCTGAGAAAACAGTTGCAAAAACACCATAAGCCCAGTGATAACGCAGGAATTTCGTAATCAAGCTTTACGCTTACCTTTATGGCTAAAACCTTGGCCCTATTGGGCCACCCTCAGTGGAGCGGCGTTGTGCTTTGTACCGCGCAGCGAAAGCTGTCTGAAATAGAGTAGTGTTCCAAAACAGGATCTTGTCCATAGCGGCCAAACGTCTTTACCGCTCCCCCATCTCGCGATACTTTCTTGTTGCCATGTTTTGGCCCCTGAGGGTTGTGCTCGGGGGAATTGAGATAATAGTCTTTTGCGTACCAATCATTTACCCATTCTCGAATTCCATTGCTCATCCCATAAATACCCAGTGGGTTGGCAGGCCAACGGCCAATATATTCCTCGCCACTGGTTTCGCTGTTGACTTCTGAAGGTAGAATATCGACATACTGGTCAGTGAGAGGGTCAAAATAATACCCTCCTGCAAGAGAGCGGTAACCGTCATTGGTGGCATAATAATAGTGCTGGCCTCGACTTCTTGCTGCGTATTCCCACTGCGCCTCGGTCGGTAAATCAAACGCTAAGCCAGAGATGTCGCCTAGCCATTGGCAGTAGTCTTTGGCTTCTTGCCACGATTTAGTATAAGTCGCTCTGGTATGCTTAAAATTATATTTCATCGCATTATGGTACTTGTCATCCGTACGTTTCATGGGTCTAGCTTGCATCGGGATGATACTGACATAGTAGGTCATTGCTGGCGGTAGCTGATTAATTTGCCGCATCCACTCCATATCTAAAAAGCTGGTTTCATATTTAGAGATCGAGTAAGAATCCAAGGTGACTTTATGTAAATGTTGCGCACCAGATAAGTTAGTAGCAAAGTTAAAACACTCAGCATCAGGGGACCAATCGAGGCGATTCTCGGTTTTACTAGGAAAATCACAATCCATTTTAAAATCGCCCATATCAAAGCTGCCACCGTCGACGAACACCATATTTTCAATCGCACGGACCACAGCTTCAGCCGCTTGTTGTTTTTGTTGTGCTGTTGCTTGCGGGTAACGGGTAGTGATGTTGGTGACAATGGTTTTGATTTGCTGCGGAGAAACCGTTTCACTAGAGAGCTGAATACTGGAGCCAGTGTTACAGGCGACCAAGACAGGCAGTGTGCCGATTAACCCTAACCATCGATTTTTCATTCGATACTCCTTGTGTTTAATGCCGCTATTTTACGCACAAACATGCTGAGAAAACAGTTGCAAAAACACCATAAGCCCAGTGATAACGCAGGAATTTCGTAATCAAGCTTTACGCTTACCCTTATGGCTAAAACCTTGTCTCTATAGGGCCATGCTCTTGGATGTTTTAAATTGCATTTCATCGCATTATGGTGCTTGTCATCGAGGTACTTATTGGTTTAGCTTAAGCACTCAGCATTAGGGAACCAATCGAGGCGCTTATCGAGCGGTGTAGGCAAATCACAATCGATTATCTAATGCCTATATTGCATAGTTTCAACTTTCTGAGGTCGATTTAGACTATGACTTCTCAACTAACACGTAAATCGTTGCGGAGTAACATGCAAAAACTAATCAAATGGTTCTCAATAATTACAATAGCGACCCTACTTGCGCTGGTTATTCTTCTCTTCACTTTGTTTAGATTTGAACAAACAGCGTCTACTCAACACCAATTGCTTGGTGAAATGTTATGGTTATCGGCTCCTGATGGAGGGGTCGGTTTCAGAATACTCGCATCAAGTCATCCGAACTATACGATTAAGATAGTGTGTAATACTCCTGATAATATTTGTGAGCAAGGTACTTACAGGTATACAGGCACGGAACTACAAGAAGTTGAAATTAGTGATATTGCCTCATATCTAGGAGAGAGTATCGGACTAGTAAATGGAGAGTTTATGGTAAAAATAAGCGACTAGAGACTGTTTATGCTGGGATGTTTGCTAAGTGGGGCACTACGTAAAACCGCGCAGAAATGTTGCTGTGACCTCAAGCAAGTGTGGCTACCACATTCGAGCCGAGCAAAGGTAAAATTTATTTTGGCGTCGACGCATACACCCCAAAGCTAACCCTCTGTTTTTCATTTGTTGTTCCTTGTGTTTAATGCGCCTATTTTCCGCATATGCAGGCTGCGTTTCAGGGTACGACTATCAGTACCCTGTTAGAGATAGGCTGCAATCCCGTCGCTTACCCCTAATTTCTCACCCAACAGCCCAATTATCGAGTCTTCCAAGTCATTAAGATGGCCTGTATATAACGCTGGTAGGACGACCTAATTTTGAGGATTAGCGAATCATTTACATCAGGTGTAAAGCTAATTGCTTGACGTATATTGCTTTATCAAGTCGATATCTTTAGGTGGTGCGTTTTGATTTTTATCATATTCATTTTCTAAGTGAGAAATCAATGAGCAATAAATACTTAACTGACATCGTTTCACAGCCAGATATAGCGCAGTACAAAAATAATCTGGTCTTAAGACTTTTGAATTCGAAAAGGCCTTTTGTGCATTACCCACCCAGTGCCAGAGGGGATATGAATGCCTATAAATACGTTGCCTTTAAAGAGGAAATGGCGCGACCGATTACGGTATTTGAATATTTTGATTCTCCTCGAGAAGGGTCTGAGCAGGAAGAATTTAATCGAAATATCCCGGCAATCAATCAGCACATCAGAGATCTTGGCTTACTCAAAGAGGGGCGGGACTATGTTTGGTTGACCACCAAGGATGTCAACGAAGTAAAAAAGCACGCGGATAAAGTCCATCATTACCAAGAGTATGACAACAACACTTATGATCGCGATATCCGCCGACAAGCGTTGCTATTCTATCAAGACAAAATCGCCAATGATCCGAGTGTCGGACAATATCTCGCCTCGAAACACATTGGGCCGGTTAGGAACAGAGAAAAGTGCCTGGTGCTATTTAACATTAACCGGCGAGCTAAAAGCGAGGTTTGGGATCCGAGAAATGAAAGGCACAGCACTTACATGCAAGCCTTTAAAGACATTGTCGAAATCATCAATGCAATGAATGCAAAAAAGCAGTTACCTATGCA
Organism: Vibrio neptunius; assembly: GCF_000967495.1. GTDB lineage: Bacteria > Pseudomonadota > Gammaproteobacteria > Enterobacterales > Vibrionaceae > Vibrio > Vibrio neptunius. Next base: position 82,559 of record NZ_JXXU01000027.1, read on the forward strand.
TGATATTGGTTTCGTGGGCAGCAAATTAACGCCAGATGAGGTCACTGAATGGCGGGAATATTGCAATAATATGGGAACCAATTTGATTGATCTGACCGATGTGATGGATGCGCCTCATGGTTTGAATCGCACTCAGCAAAGGTGCGTACATGTTGCGTTAGCGGATAACTACAAAAGTACCCTCTATTTTGGTCATCAATCTGGCGTTAATGAAGACGCGAACATCCTGCCCAGAACCAATGTGCTCAGCTTAAGTGAGTATCTCCACCTTGGGCAAATTGGCATTAGTCGGGTTGAAGCACGGTCTCAGCTGGATCCTGAGTATCAAAACGAACTGGGTATGGGCGGGGCATACAGCGCTTTTGGCAATTTTTACAGTTTGCGTAACTGTGAGTTTCTGACTTCTGACGGTGTGCTAGCGGCAATCCAGCTCAAATTGGATATGCACAAAGACAATCATATTTCTCTTGAAACGGTATGGGATGACGTTTTAGGGCGCTATGCTTGGGAGTCAGAGGTGCCTCATATCCCAAAGAAGAAGTTGGATAAGTCAGAGCCTTACGTTGTGTTTTGCAACAAGTATTATTATATCGATGACATAGAGATATCCGATGATCAGGCGGTAAAAAGGTTACTCAATCGAATCTTTGTCAGTGCTGGGGTAGATGAGAGCAAGTTCTGGGACAAGGTGGAAGATAAGGAAGCCAAAAGGGCCTATATTGAGGCGGCAGAATTATTGGTACGCCGAAAGCTGAAACACCAGCCTCAATTCACTGAACAAACGCGGGCATGGTTGGCTGACATCCTTGAGCAATTGTTTGAGAGACATGATAGTGGGTCGCCACTTTCAATCCATAAAAATAGGCTTGAAGCGCAAAATGCAGGACGCGTCATGTATACGTTGGGAGCCAATCAAATCAAACACCGCGCCATTAAAGACACCTCGTGGAGTGACTTTTGGAATTTAGTCGATACGCAATCCGAGCAAGACTAAAAACCACTGAAAGTGCATCTATCTAATAGGTTAGGTTTGGGCACAGTCAAAGGGGCGACACAAGACGTCACCCCTTGAGCTTGTTGTGTTTTGGTTATTTAAACGTCGCCCAAATCGGGGCGTGGTCCGACGGCTTTTCGATACCGCGCAGTTCGTAGTCGATGTCTGATTCGATACATTTCTCAGCAAGCTTTGGTGTCGCCAGTACTACGTCGATACGTAGCCCACGGTTGTCATCAAAACCGCGTGAGCGATAGTCAAACCACGAGAAACGATCCTCAACCTGCGGGTGAAGCTGGCGGAAAGTATCGACAAATCCCCAGTCGATTAATGTTTGCAACCATTGGCGCTCTTCTGGTTGGAAAGAGCATTTGCCTGTTTTTAACCAACGTTTGCGGTTGGGTTCGCCGATACCGATATCAGCATCTATTGGGCTGATGTTGATATCGCCCATCACGATAAGCTGCTCGTCATTGTTATGATGATCATTTAGGTAAGTCATCAAGTCTTGGTAGAACTGGCGCTTGTATGGGTACTTGGTCTCGTGGCTGATGTTGTCGCCCTGAGGAAAGTAGCCGTTAAGCACGGTGACTTTCTCGCCGTTGTCGTCTTCAAACGTCGCCATGATCATACGTTTTTGATGATCTTCGTTGTCGGTTGGAAAGCCTTTCTGAACAGAAAGCGGTGCTTTCTTACATAGCATGGCGACACCGTAGTGTGCTTTTTGACCATGGAAGTAGACTTTGTAGCCCATCGCTTCAACGTCTTCGACCGGGAAGGCTTCATCGTGCACTTTGATTTCTTGAAGGCCGATCACATCAGGTTGGTGTTTGTCGATGACCGCTTGCAATTGATGCAAGCGTGCGCGAAGACCATTGATGTTAAAGCTGATCACTTTCATTTTTATTCCTTGTTATTGAAATAATTCAACCAATTGAAATTTCCCCAGATATTACCACTTTCTTGAGTCACTACCTAAAGTTAACACTTGGTGTATTGGCATTAACATATTTGTAAACTTTCGATTGATAAATGATTGCAATATGTTGTAATTGGTCTCGAAATGTAGAATTTAGCCTTCGTTTTTGATGCGATATGAATGAGTTTGCTCATAAGGATGTACTATGCGAACCCTTTCCGTTCAATGGAAAATAACCCTTCTTGCAGGTTGTTGCCTGCTTATCACTTCTTTATCCCTGATCGGATTTTCTGTCTACAACGCAGTGACTAACCAACAACAGATTAAGGCACAAAGTGCTGAGTCTGTGATCAATAAGTCTGAGCAACTGCTTGAAACACGAGCTCAGCTCAATGCCACTGAGGTCGCTGAGTATCTCAATGAGGCCTTGTATCGAGCAGAAATGTTGGCCTCTAATGCGCTGTTTCTGAAAACCAATACGGAAGAAAATTTTGGTGACAGTGAGGAGTTACGTACCGCTTTAGATGAGATGGTACGCAGGTCGGTACTGAGTTTTGATTCGATTCATGGCGCTTATCTGGTGTTTAGACCAAACATGTTAGATGGCGAAGACAGCAACTATGTCGATGCGGAGTATGTCGGCTCAAACGAAAGAGGGCAGTTTGCCCCTTATTGGGTTACTGCTCAAAATGGCGAGAACGTGGTGTCTAATGTATTGAGCCAAGCTGACCTAGACGCGACTCAAAATAGCGAGCGTTTTTTCTGTCCACTGTCGAGCGGTGGCTCCTGTGTGAGTACACCCCGTTTGATCAATCAGGATGGTGGGCAAGTACTCGCAACGTCGATATCGGTTCCTGTCATGATCGATGATACTGTGATTGGTTTTTTTGGTATTGATTTACGCTTGGATGCGATGGCCAATATTGTCGCCGAGTCGAACAATCAGCTCTTCAATGGTAACGGCCATGTCAATATTATCAGCTTAGATGGCTCGTTGATCGCCAGTGAAGATCCTTCTGCTGCCATTGGGCAGTCGTTCAGTAGCAGTACCTTGTCGGGTGATCAGCTGACGGATCTTCTTTTCGGCCAAGAGGTTCAAACCCAGTGGAGCACTGATGGGCAGTGGTTGAGCGTATTTGCGCCTATTATGGTGGCCAATCAGACTTGGGGTGTCCTGTTCGATATGCCAAGAAGCAGTGTGTTAGCCGATGCTGAAATGCTTGATCAGACGATCAGTCATCAAGTGGAGTCTAGCGTAAAAACAGAATTGTTTGCCGGTGTGGTATTGGTCATTCTAGGGCTAGCGACGATTGCTTTGCTGGCATCTCGTTTGGTTAAGCCGATCCGTGAAGTGGTGGCAAGATTGGATGACATTGCTTCTGGTGAGGGGGATTTAACGCAGCGTTTGGAGGTTAAATCTCAAGATGAGATTGGTCATCTAGCGATCGGGTTTAACCAGTTTTTAGATAAGCTACAGTCGATTATTAGTGACGTTGTCGAAACGACGTTGCAAATTGGCACCACGACTGAGCAATCCCACGTTGCCGCGCAACAAACCCGTTCCAGTAGTGATGCTCAGTTCAAAGAGGTGGATTTGGTTGCCACGGCTTCTGAAGAGATGACACAAACAGCAGGCCTTGTGGTTCAGAACGCAGAAATTGCGGTAAGTGAAGCGGAAAAAGCTAACCATGCGGCAGACTCAGGTAAGAAGGTGATTGAGCAATCTCAAACCGAGATGGTTCGTTTGGTTGAGAGAATGACGGCGGCGGTCCCGGTGGTGGAAGAATTGGCGAGAAACAACGCCAATATCACTGAGATCCTGACGGTCATTGAAGGCATTTCAGAACAAACGAATCTACTGGCGTTAAACGCAGCGATTGAAGCGGCGCGAGCGGGTGAACAAGGGCGTGGTTTCGCTGTCGTCGCCGATGAGGTTCGCGGTCTAGCCAGTCGCACACAGTCTTCGGTTGGTGAGATTCGTCAGGTGATTGAGAATGTTCAGCAAGGCACGCAAGATGTGGTGAATGCTATTCAGGATGGCAATAACCTTGCCAACGATTCTGCGCAGCAAGTGGAAAGAGCGGTCTCACAACTGAACCAGGTCTTTGATGCGATTGCCTCTATTAATGATATGAATTCACAAATAGTGAAGGCCGCGGAAGAACAGCAATCGGTCTCAGGAGAAGTCAACCAGAGTGTCAGTAACATCCGTGATCTGAGTGCTCAAATCTTATCGCAAGCAGAAGAGTCTGAAACGGTCAGCACCCAAATCGGTACGCTTTCACAAAGGCAGCAACAACTGGTCAGTCAATTTAAAGTGTAACGTAAAGGGCCTCTTAATGAGGCCCTTTTGCTGACTAATCTAGATACCAGTATCCGAGATTAACCAGTGTCGTTAGAAGCTGCAGTTGTGGGTCAGATAACTGGCCGTCGATGTGTTGCAACTCGATTGACTCTTGATTGCATAACAGATCGGCAAGATGCGGTGACTCAACGGAATAGGCTTCGCCGTTTATGTACACGTGAGCAGGTTGATTTTGATGGTACAGAGCACGTAGGCCCGAGACTTTACGCACACTGCCTAGCGATTCGAGGTGGTTATAGATTTCCTGGGTGTTGAGCGGTGCTTCAGGTTCAACGATATCGAGCTGGTGGCGAGATTGGCTGAGCATGCTCCCCATGAATTCACGGATGTCGGACTCTGATTGCAGAGCCGATCTTAGCATCGACGTTAGTTTGTCTAAGTCTGTGCTGAGGATCTCACCGTACTGATGCTGAGGTTTCATCTCTGGGTTGTGCAGGTGCACATCGCCTTTTTCGTTGGCGAGTATATAGTCAGCGAAGTTGCTCAGCAGCTCTTGTTCTTTTGGTGAACGAAAGCCCATCGAGTAGCTCATGCTTGGTTCTAGCGTATCCCCTTCATGAGGGAACCCTGGTGGGATATAGAGAATGTCGCCGGGTTCTAGGACTTGATCTATGATCGCATCAAACCCTTCAATCTGACGTAAAGCACCAGCCTGAATCGATTCTTTATATTGTCCTTTATCGAGAGCGCCAACGCGCCAGCGACGTTGCCCGCTGCCTTGAATGATGAATACATCATATTGGTCGATGTGGGGGCCGACGCCGCCTTGAGGTGCTGAAAAGCACACCATGAGATCATCAAATAGCCAATTCGGTAGTTGTTTAAAAGGCTCTATGAGTTGTGCGGCGCCAAGGTGCCAATGGTTGCAGGCTTGAACGACCAATTGCCAGTGGGATTCTGGCAGGTTTTCAAACAGAGAATCGTCAAAAGGGCCGTGTTGCGCTGACCACTGACCGTCGGCGTTAGCAATGTAGCGTGAATCGACCTCTTCTTCCATCGCAAGCCCGGCTAACTCGTCTGGAGAAATTGGATCAACAAAATCACTAAAACCAGCTTTAATGACCGTGGGTTTTTTGTGCCAGTATTGAGCCAGAAACTCAGCCATGTCGAAACGCAATGAATAGCTCACGAGTTAGACTCCACTTTTTGCTTCAAATCAGACTCGACTATTTTTATTGCTGCGAGAGCAACGTGAGGATCGATCTCGTTACTTTCGATCAGATAAATCAGATCAACGGCGAGTTTAATTTCATCTGGAGCACTCTCCAGACCGGTTGAGTTCGATGACATATTACTGATTCCGTTCTTTATAGGTGATCTGTTTTTCGATTTTGATTTTAGCCTGCTGGCATCTCTGTAAACGCCGACGAGCCGATTGCAATGTCTGGGCTGCGAAGGACTTGTCTTTGGGGGGGGCGCATTTGTGTTGCGATTCTTTCTCTTGAACCAGTGCTTTCAGACGCTGTTCCCACTCTTGGTGTTGAGCAAGGCTTTGATACAGAGCATTGAGGCTTTGTTGGCTGAACGATTTTCTGATCGGCTCGTTTGCTCTCAGAGATTGAGTCGCGAGCTCTCGTTTAATAGCACTGACTTGGCAAAGCAGGCGATCAGTGAGAAATTCGGCCTGTTGTGGCGTTAATGTTCCGGTTGACTGTTCGTAAAGGATCTTGTCGAGCGTCTCATGTGCTTCATGCACACATGGGGTCAATAGCTTGGACTGGCAGCGAAATAGCTTTTTATCAAATCGATCGTCATGGTGTTCACCTCCATTGGCGTCGAGTTGGGCGGCATCTTGCTCTAACTGTTCTAAAAGTGGCGATAGCTGGCTAAATGGATTCATAAGTTGACAAACCAAGCTTCATAGGCAAGTTTAACGGCCAATATACTGACTACCGTAACAAAGACAGGGCGAATAAACTTGGCGCCAAATCGAATGGCGGAATGGGCCCCAACAAAGGCACCAGCCATGAGGCATATACCCATGGTGAGCCCTAGCACCCAATCAATGTGACCTAAGATGGCAAAGGTGACCAGCGACGTAAAATTACTGGTAAAGTTCATCGCCTTCGATAAGCCAGATGCTAACAAGATATTGAGTCGATATAAGGCCATCGAACTGACGGTCCAAAACGCGCCTGTCCCTGGTCCTGCCACCCCATCATAAAAACCTATGCTGAAGCCTTGGATGTATTGCTTCTTATTGAATTTAGGGCAAGGTTGTGGCATTTCGTTGCTATTTGAGTGTGGTGTTTTATGCCAGATGGTATAAATCGCCGCCAGTAGTATGATGATGGGCAGAATTTTTTCCAGCCACTCGGTACTAATAAGATCAACCACCAGTGTACCGAGCGTGGCCCCGACTAATGTTGCGATAAAGGCCCGTCCCCAACAGTGAGGTTTGAATAGGCGTTTTTTGTAATAGGTCACCGCGGCTGTTGAAGAAGCAAAAGTGGCGGCGAGCTTGTTGGTCCCCAAGGCGATATGAGGGGGCAAGCCCAATGAGAGTAGAGCGGGCACTGTGAGCATACCACCTCCACCGGCGACAGCGTCGATAAAGCCTGCAACAAAGGCAACCAAGGCTAACACCACCAACATTGACGGTTCAAAAAATTCCATACAGTGTCTTAATTCTAGTTATTCGATGATACGTTTAAATGGCGGTAATGAGTCGAGTAGTGCCTTTCCATATCGCTTTGTGACAATACGGCGGTCAAGGATGATGACTGTACCAGAATCGCGCTCTTTACGCAGCAGTCGCCCGACGGATTGAATCATTTTTTTGCTCGCTTCAGGTACAGTAATCTGCATAAAAGGATTACCACCTTTACTTTCGATGTATTCTGCATGGGCTTGCTCAACTGGAGACGTCGGCACTGCAAAAGGTATTTTGGTGATGATCAGGTTTTCCAACAACTCTCCGGGGAGGTCAAGCCCTTCGGAAAAGCTACCCGTGCCGAATAGAATGCTGGTTTTCTGACATTGAACCAAGGTTTTATGTTTTTTTAGGATTTCGGAGCGAGACTCCTTACCTTGTACCTGTAGTTCCCAACCTTTTTTTATAAAATATGACGATAAGGCATCCGTGACCTGATTCATTTGCCAGTACGATGAAAATAAGACTAGGTTAGCTTTGTTCTCAACGATGAGTTCTGGTAAACGATCGACCAAGTGTTCCGTGAACTGAGGAGCTTGAGGTTCGTAACTCATTTTAGGCACACGAAGCTCAGCTTGATTCTGGTAGTCAAACGGGGAAGCCAGTGCGAGGAATTTTACACCATCTTCGGGCTTTTCACTGATACCGGCTTGTCGACAGAAGAAACTAAAGGAGTTTAGTGCTCTCATGGTGGCTGACACAAGGACAGCACCAATGCATCGACTCCATAGCTGTTGATCCAATTGCCAACCCACTTCTAATGGGGAGACATTGACAACGAAGTCTCCTTCACGTTCCGGAGCCACTTCTAACCATCTTGCGAGGGGGGCACCTTTTTCTCGCGCAGGTTCTGCCATGAGATTCCAGACCTGAGCCAGGTTATCCATTCTCTGTATGTAGAAGCCCAGTTCTGCCAGAGCTGGTTCCGCTAGTCGATTAGCCAGTTCGCCTTCTTTGACTCGCTCTGCGATCAGGTCGGCAATTTTGGCGACGGCTTGTGCACTTTTTTGTGTGACGATTTTTAGCTGTTTGGACTCTTCCTCGAGCCAAGTCGGCAAATCGCCATTTTCGAATCGATAACAGCCATCTTCGAACTGATCCGCATCAAAGCGGCTGGCAAGTTGAGTCAGTGAGGGAATCAACTGCTGAACGGCATCTTGCAGATCGTTGCGAAAGCGGCCGACGCGCTTTTCATCTGCAAGGTTAGCAAATTTGGTTACAGACTGATTTAAACGCTCAAGCCAACTGGCGGCACCTTTCAAACTCGCGGCTGCCGAGGAGTGATCTCGCGCCACATGGGGTAGGTGATGGGCTTCATCAAATACGTAAATCGTATTTTCGGGTTCTGGAAGAATAACGCCGCCGCCGAGGTCGGCGTCAGCCATCACTAAGCTATGGTTGGCAATAATGACATCGGTTTTGTCTAACTCTGAACGTGCTTTTTGGAACGGACAATCGCGATGAGCAGGCATACTGTTGTTACAGCTATGTTTGTCACTGACGATTGACTGCCATATGTCATCTGGGATGGGTTTAGGCCAAGAGTCTCGATCACCATCCCATTTATTCTGTGCCAGCCTGTTGTACATCAGCTCGAGTTGCTCGATGTCTTTGCGCTTTGGTTTGCTGTCGAACATCGCCATTTGCCCGCCATCCGCGCCACAAGCCGAGGCGAGCTTCTCCGCGCAACAATAACGTTGCCTTCCTTTAGCCAGTATGAAAGAAAACTCTCGCTCAACCAATCTTCTATATAGAGGGAGGTCTTTGTTGATCAATTGTTCTTGTAACGCCACCGTGGCGGTTGAAATGACCACCTTACGATTGTTGAGCAACGCTACCGGGATCGCTGCCATAAGATAAGAGAGTGACTTTCCTATGCCTGTTCCAGCTTCTGCGACAATCATGCGTGTGGATTTGTGATATTCACCACATAAAGTTTTAGTAATTTCTGCAACGAGATAGTTCTGAGCTCGACGAGGTACGAAATTATCCAGCTGAGATTGTAAATTTTGATAACTGGTACGAATGATTTGCTGGATTTTACTGGTTGTCATACGGATGCCTTCAGTTTGGGAAAGCGATGTTATCACATTTTTTAAAACGGTAAGTAGTTCACGAAATGATAGCTTTTCATATAAAATCTAGATCTCGTTCACAAAAAAAAACTGAACCTTCATAAACTTAGCTCATATTTTTTGATCTAAAAATATATCTCTTCATAAGTGTTTTTTGTGTAGATAAAAACTCTGCCTGTTAACTCTTGATTAACTGTTTTTAGCTTATTATATCGCTAAAGTGTTTTTTTCTTTTTAATGATAATTTAGTTAGTTTGATTACAACTTGTTCTAAAATCTGTTTTGCATATGGTTAAGTTATTGTAATTGTTGGGTTTAATGTTTTTTTATTTGTTTTATTTATACCATTTGACAGTGAAGAGATTCTTTTGCAATCTAGACCCCGAAATTTAGTGGCGACAACATCTGACCAGTAAGAGTTCAGAGTTGTCATCAAAAAACATAAAGGGAACCGGATAAGGATTTCCCTATTTCTATAGAAAAGGCAGTGGATTATTATGAAAAAGACTCTAGTAGCTCTTTCAGTTCTAGCGGCAGCAGCAAACGTAAATGCAGCTGAAATTTACTCTACAGATGCTTCTAAAGTATCTCTAAAGGGTGAAGTAGATGCGTTCGTAACTACGACTGACATCAACAACGGTACTACTACAACTGAAACTGATCCAAACGTATCAGTTTACGGTAAAATCGTTGTAGATGCTGAGCACAAAGTTAGCGACACTCTAACTAGCTTCACTTCTTTCGAAATTGAAAACAAAGTATACAAGAACGCAGACGCTGACTCTAAAGCGTACTTCGACGACCTATACATCGGTGTTAAAACTGACACTTGGGGTATCGCAGTTGGTGAAGTTGGCGACCTAGCTGAGTCTCTAGACGCAATCGAAAAAGGTGATATCACTAACGAAGGTAACTTCTTCGGTTCTGCAGGTGGTCACCGCGCTGAGTCAGACGGTAACGGTATTGTTTTCAAATCTGAGCTTACTGAAGGCCTAGTATTCGTTGCAGACCTAAACACTGAGATTAACGATAAAATCGACAACACTTACGGTGTGTCTCTAGATTGGGCTATCAACGACATGTTCTCTGTAGGTGCTTCTTACCTATCAGGCGAGCAAGCTGAAAACATCGATTACTCTGTAGGCGGTATCTCTGCTTCTGCTGAAGTAAGCGGCTTCTACTTTGCAGCAACTGTCGCTGAGTTCGAAGGTGTTAACTCTTGGGGTCTATTCGATGACACTACAGATTACTTCGACGGTACAGCTTACGGTGTAGCTGCATCTTACACAATCAACAAAACTCGTCTATACACTACATACGACGTAATGGACCTAGATGAGAAACAAGTTGCTGGTTCAGGTAATGTTGACGCAAAAGGCGACATGACAAACCTAGTTGTTGGTGTCGACTACGCTCTACTAGACAACGTTACTATCTTTGGTGAATACGAAGCTGCAGATACTTCTGATGACTTCGCAGCAGGCGCTAACCAAGACGGTGACACATTCACTCTTGGTGCATACTACACATTCTAATTGCTAGTCATTTAGAATAGTCTAAAGCCAACGCGTAAGCGTTGGCTTTTTGTTATTTAAAAAGGAAATACCACGTGAACAAAACAAAACCTCTATTTCTGGCTGTACTGGCGACTGCTATTTCTCTACCTTCCATGGCGCTTGATTTGGATTTAGGCAGTGGTATTTCAGCAGAAGTACTGAATGGCAAAACAGTCAAAGACGAAAACTACGAGCTGGTCAAAGGTGACAACCAGTTTGTCTTTGAATTTAGTGGCAAACTGAAAGATGGCCACAAGCGAGAATATTATTCTTCACGCCCATATATTGTGACTTTGGACTTGGAGAGTGCTGATATGTTGAAAGTAGAGTTGGTGTCAAATAAGTACAGTGCCATTGAAAGAAAGGTTAATAATCGCCAACCAATTTTTAAGTTTACGATTGATGGTAAAACCATCGCTGATACCCAAGAAATGCTGCCACCTGCTGAAGGCACTTTCCCATACTCAAATATTCCGGCGTTAGTGGATACGTACAATAAAGAGCGTGGACTGGTGTTCGATTCTGGAAAAGTCGTTGAGCTAAAAGAAGAGTTAGCCAAATTAGAGCAAAGCCAACCTCTTGCTTCGGGCGAAAGAAAAACTACCACGATTGCAGGTGTTACTGAGTCAGAAAATACCTTACAACTAAAACTCTGGTATCTGCGCGCAAGCGATGAAGATCGCAAGAACTTCAAGCGCTGGATGATCGATCAAGACTAATTTGAATTAAAAAGGCTTCCATTTGGAAGCCTTTTTAATATTCAGTATTCAATCAAAGCAGTCAGGCTCTAGTAACGTACTCTCAATCGCATTCACGAGTGTTTCGATGTGTTTAGGCTGGCTGATCAATGGTGGCATCATATAGATAAGCTTGCCAAAGGGACGGATCCACACCCCTTGTTCAACAAATTGTTGTTGGATTTTTTCCATATTCACAGGCCGTGTTGCCTCAACGACGCCAATGGCGCCTAGCCATCTCACATCAGCGACTAAGTCATATTGTTTTAACCTCGGCAGCAACTCACCAAAGGCCGATTCGATTTGCTGTGTTTGATGCTCCCAATGACCCGTTTCAAGTAATTCTAAGTTTGCTGCCGCCACAGCGCAGGCGAGCGGGTTACCCATAAAAGTTGGTCCGTGCATAAAGCAGCCCGCTTCACCGCCACACACAGTGTCGGCGACGTGTTTTGAGGCGAGAGTGGCTGACAATGTCATGTATCCTCCTGTCAGCGCTTTGCCAACACATAGAATATCGGGCTCGATTTGCGAATGTTCACAGGCGAACATTTTACCTGTTCGCCCAAACCCTGTAGCGATCTCATCAAGTATTAATAGCACACCATACTTATCGCATAACTGGCGTACGCCTTTTAGAAAGTAGGGATGGTAAATGCGCATCCCACCGGCGCCTTGAACAATGGGCTCAAGGATCACGGCGGCGATTTCGTTGTGATGAGCTTCCAGTTTAGCGGTGAAATCATCCAGATCGGATTCATCCCACTCCTGATGAAAGCCAGTTCGCGGCGAGTCGGCAAAGATGTGCTCCGGAAGGAAGCCCTTATAAATCGAATGCATTGAGTTATCTGGGTCTGTCACTGACATTGCGGCGAAGGTATCACCATGATAGCCGTCTCTAAGGGTCAAAAACTTAGGACGTGTTTTTCCTTTTGCATGCCAATACTGAAGGGCCATTTTGAGGCTCACTTCGACGGCCACGGAGCCTGAATCGGCCAAAAATACATGTTCAAGACTACTGGGAGTCAGTGATAGGAGTTTTTTGCACAGGTTAATCGCAGGCTCGTGAGTGATGCCGCCAAACATCACGTGTGACATTTTTCCTATTTGTTGGTGAGCCGCTTCGTTGAGAGCAGGATGATTGTAGCCGTGAATAGCTGACCACCAAGAAGACATGCCATCAACGAGTGCTCTACCATCTTCGAGCTGTAAATAGACCCCATTGGCTGAGGCCACGGGGTAGCAGGTCAGAGGTGTTAGTGTCGAAGTATAGGGGTGCCATATATGGCGACGGTCAAACTCGAGATCCATCGATGTTTGTTTAACATTGAGTTGATTCATTATTAATCACATGTAAACATTTGAATTTTAATTGTGTTGACAGTTTACCTCGCGTCGGTAGACTAGCCAAGTCTAGAAACTAACAATAATAGTAAGGAATACAAGTGGAAGTACGTCATAACTGGACCGTGTCTGAAGTACGCGAGCTAATGGCAAAGCCGTTTATGGATCTTCTTTTTGAAGCGCAGCTAGTCCATCGCCAGCATCAACAACACAACTACGTACAGGTCAGTACGTTACTTTCCATTAAAACAGGTGCATGTCCTGAAGATTGTAAGTACTGTCCGCAGAGTGCTCGCTATCAAACCGATATCGAAAAAGAACGCTTGATGGAAGTGGAGCGAGTGCTAGATGCTGCACAAAAAGCCAAAAATGCGGGTTCGACCCGTTTTTGTATGGGGGCGGCTTGGAAAAACCCTAAGGCTCGTGACATGCCGTATTTGACCGAAATGATCCAGGGGGTAAAAGGTATGGGTCTTGAGACCTGTATGACTCTCGGTATGCTCACGCCGGAGCAAGCGACGGAATTAGCAGATGCGGGTTTGGATTATTACAACCATAATCTTGATACCTCTCCTGAGTTTTACGGCAGTATTATCACGACACGTACCTACCAAGATCGTTTAGATACCTTGTCTCACGTGCGTGACGCCGGTATGAAAATCTGCTCTGGTGGGATCATAGGTATGGGAGAAAGTGCCAACGATCGTGCTGGACTGTTGGTAGAGTTAGCCAACTTACCTACTCATCCCGAAAGCGTCCCTATCAACATGTTGGTCAAAGTTAAAGGAACACCACTTGAAGAGGTTGAAGATGTTGAGCCATTTGATTTTATTCGTCTTATCGCTGTTGCGCGTATTTTGATGCCAAAATCAGCAGTGCGCTTGTCAGCGGGGCGCGAAAATATGAATGAACAGATGCAGGCTCTGTGCTTTATGGCTGGAGCCAACTCGGTGTTCTATGGATGTAAACTGTTGACAACGCCCAACCCTTCGGAAGACAAAGATATGCAGTTATTTACCAAGCTGGGTATCAACAGCCAAGAAGTCTCTCAGCGGCCAGATGAGATTGAAGAAAATGATCTGCTTGATCGTGTCGTTGAGCGTATCGCTGCTCGTCCAGAGAAGGATGATCTTTTCTACGATGCCAGTGTTTAACGACCGTGTTCGCCAATCCCTGAATCTCAGGAAGCAGCAGGGATTGGAACGCCGCCTTCGTATTATTGAATCGGGTAATAGTGCTGAGTTACTGTTTGAAGGCAAACCCTATGTGAACTTTTCCAACAACGACTACTTGGGCTTAGCTGCCGAGAAAAGCCTAGTGGCAGCTTGGCAGCGTGGTTTGGATTTATATGGCAGTGGAAGCGGTGCCTCTCCACTTGTTACAGGATACTCAAAAGCCCATCTAGAATTAGAAGCTTCTCTCTGTGACTGGTTAGGTTATGAACGTGCAATATTGTTCAGTTCGGGGTTCTCAGCGAACCAGGCATTGCTCTTTAGCCTGCTAGACAAAGATGACCTTCTGATTCAAGACAAGCTGAATCATGCCTCGCTGATGGAAGCCGGTATGCTCTCTTGTGCGACAATGAAACGTTTTCGACACAATGATTCTGCGCATTTGCAAGAGCTTATGCAGCGAAGTGCTTTAGTCGTTACCGAAGGCGTATTCAGTATGGATGGTGATCTGGCGCCTCTAAAGGACATACACAAAGTGACACAAGGCTTGTCATGGTTAGTGGTTGATGACGCCCATGGTATCGGTGTGTTGGGCGATCAAGGCAGAGGCAGCTGTGAAAAGGCGGGAATCCGCTCAGATCTGCTTGTTGTGACTTTTGGTAAAGCGTTAGGAGTTTCAGGGGCCGCGATTATGTGCAGCAAAGAAATCGGGGACTATTTAACCCAGTTTGCTCGTCACCATGTTTATTCGACGGCAATTCCTCCTTCCCAAGCGTTTGCATTAATACACGCGATTGATATGACACGAAAGCAAGATTGGCGACGAGAGAAGCTTCAAGAACTGCAACAAGAGTACCAGCGGTGTTTTTCTTCGTTTAAAGGTTACGTAGAGACACCCACACCAATAAAACCCCTGCTAATCGGTGACAGTCAGCCTGCGCTTAACGTTGCCGAATCAGTAAGGCAATCGGGTTGTTGGCTGACTGCGATCAGGCCACCAACGGTCGCCAAAAACTCAGCAAGGCTAAGAGTGACGCTCTCTGTAAATCACTCTGTGCAACACGTACGAAAATTGGCGAACATCCTAGAGAGTGCAATAGAAAAGGAATGTTAATGGAACAAGCGACCTTGATGCATGATAGTTGGCAGCAAGACAAATCCGCCATCGCTGAAGCGTTTGGTAAAGCGGCATGCACCTACGATAATCACGCTGCTTTTCAAAGAGAAGTTGGAGAACGTTTATTAGCAAAACTCCCCCAAGATCTGGGGGGTAAAACCGTGCTCGATCTGGGTTGTGGCACTGGGTATTTTTCAGAGAAACTCCGCAATCGAGGAGCTATGGTCATTTGTTGTGATTTGTCACCGTCAATGTTGGACAAAGCGCAACAACGGTGTGGCTTTGAGAGAATGGCTTACCGCCAAGGTGATGCTGAGTTCTTACCATTCGATGACCGCTCAATCGATTATGTGTTTTCTAGCTTGGCATTGCAGTGGTGTGATGATTTGTCACGCCCTTTACGCGAAATACGTAGGGTATTAAAGCCTCACGGCAAAGCGTACTTTTCCACCCTATTAGACGGATCGCTGAAAGAGTTAAAGAGTGCTTGGGGTGAAGTGGATGCATATCAACACGTCAACGATTTTATCAGCAGCAATCAGGTAAAAATTGCGTTAGCGCAATCTGGCAATCACCGCAATCATCTAGACTTGCCTACCATGATAGTTTGGTATGATACTGCGTTCGCCTTAATGCGTGACTTAAAGGGCATTGGCGCTAACCATGTTAATGGTCGTTCTGATGGTCTAACCCACCGTAGTGCACTACTTAAAGTCGAGCGAGCGTATCGACAGTTCAAAAACCATCAAGGTCTTCTGCCTGCCACTTATCAGGTTTGTTTAGGGGTTATACATCTATGATTGATGCATTTTTTATTGCTGGTACGGATACCGATGTTGGTAAAACAGTCGCTTCAAAGGCAATTCTTAACGCTTTAGCGCAAAAGGACTTAAAAACGATTGGCTATAAGCCTGTTGCGGCCGGTTGCGAAAAAACGCAACAAGGCTATCGCAACTCGGATGCTTTGTATTTGCAAAAAGCATCGACCGTTGACGTCGCTTATGATGAGGTCAATCCATACGCTTTGGCTTTGCCCGCTTCACCGCATATTGCTGCTCAGCATGACGGCATTGACATTCAATATTCAGTGTTGAGTGAAAAATTAGCAGGTCATAAACAGAAAGCGGATGTGGTTTTGGTTGAAGGAGCAGGAGGATGGCGCGTACCAGTGTCAGAATCTGATTGTCTTTCAAGCTGGGTGCAGCAAGAAAGTTTGCCTGTCATACTAGTGGTAGGCATCAAGTTAGGATGTCTTAGCCATGCGATGCTAACAGTGGATGCGATTAAAGCAGACGGTTTATCCTTGGTAGGCTGGGTTGCGAATCGAATTAACCCTGGTACTGAACACTATGCTGACATTATACAAATGTTGGAACAGAAGATTGGCGCTCCCAAATTGGGGGAAATCCCTTACGTGCCAGGTGTCAAACAAAAAGACTTAGCCAGATATATTGATGTTTCTACTCTTGTTGGCGAAGAGTAGTGTTTATCTGACCAAAATAGAAAGGCTGCCAATGGCAGCCTTTACTTTATCTAAATTTTGACGATTACTTGTCTTGGTGCAAGCCCATCAATGCTTGCTGGGTATCCGAGATGCGTTGTTGCGCTTGTTGCTCTGAAGATATACCAAGTTGCTGCTTTGCTTCTTCCTCTGAAATACCAAGGTGGCAGCATAGTAGGTCAATAGCCATTTGATAGTTGTTAGTTTCAACCATGATTTTGTCCTTTTCACACATGGGTATTGTATTCTGAGTACAATCTAGCACGCTGTCGTCTAGGTACAATAAGACTAAAGTCTAATACTGGTGCTATTGATTAATATATTGAAATTGAATCATTTTTTATGTGAATGATTGTCGAGTGTTTTAACAATTTTTTCCGTTGAGACAACAAATGTTTCAATTTACGTCTATCCCTTGTGTTTAAAAGGAATAGACTATATCTATAAGTTAGACATAAAGCCTCAGTGTGATATTCGTATTACAACGGCAGATAATTAAGCTTCCTGTTTCGGAGAAAAGTAATGAAGCGAGTGATGTTATTTTTGGCCACTAACTTGGCCGTTATTCTGGTTCTGAGTGTTGTTTTAAATATTGTATATGCGGTCACAGGCATGCAACCTGGTAGCTTGTCTGGGCTACTTATTATGGCCGCTGTATTTGGTTTTGGTGGTTCATTCATCTCATTAATGATGTCAAAAGGTATGGCGCTGCGCTCTGTCGGGGGGATGGTGATTGAAAGCCCGCGTAATGAAACAGAGCATTGGTTACTTGAAACGGTTCGCCGACAGTCTGAGCAAGTGGGCATCGGTATGCCAACCGTCGCCATCTATGATTCCCCTGATATCAACGCGTTTGCAACAGGAGCTAAGCGTAATGATTCTTTGGTGGCAGTTTCAACTGGTCTTTTGCAAAATATGACTCGTGATGAAGCTGAAGCTGTACTTGCTCACGAAGTAAGTCATATTGCCAATGGTGACATGGTCACCATGACGCTAATGCAAGGTGTGGTGAATACCTTTGTGATTTTCCTATCACGCTTTATTGCAAATATTGTTTCATCTAACGATGATGAAGAAGGTGGCAGCAACATGATGGTTTACTTTGGTGTATCCATTGTTCTTGAACTCGTGTTTGGCTTCCTAGCGAGCTTCCTTACTATGTGGTATAGCCGCCATCGTGAGTTTCATGCTGATGCAGGTGCAGCGCAGTTGGTCGGTAAGCACAAAATGATTGCTGCTTTGGAGCGTTTAAAAGTGAGTCATGAATCTCAGCTAGAAGGTTCAATGATGGCATTTGGTATCAATGGTAAGCGTTCAGTAACAGAATTATTGATGAGTCACCCTCCATTAGATAAGCGCATCGCAGCGCTGCGAAACTCATAAGTTTATGATTTAACGAAAAGGCTTGATTTTATATCAAGCCTTTTTTGATCCCTTATTATTTAACCGCCGTACAAAGCTGCAAACTAAACTTTTACAAAATTAATGTTTGTACAACCCCAACAAATTACCCTAAGCTTGCGTTAGAGTTGTACATTATTTTATTTTGTATAATTATCTGGAGAGGATATGAACGTCGAATCAGTTGGTCAAATATATCAGCAACTTAGCAAAGACAATTTGCACTTATTAAATGGTGTATACCATAAAGATGTTGTCTTCGAAGATTCAGCGCATCGTCTCCAAGGCTGGCAAGCGTTACAAAGCTATTTTGACAGTCTTTACACTAACGTCAGGCGCTGCGACTTTGACATAAAAGAGCAACAGCAGTCTGGTGACAGTGGATTTCTAACGTGGTCTATGTCGCTGGAGCATCCCAAACTGCAAAAAGGTAAAACCGTGGTCGTCAACGGTGTCAGCCACCTCAAATTCAAAGATGGAAGGGTTATCTATCACAGAGATTACTTCGACCTCGGTGAAATGCTTTATGAAAACCTTCCACTGCTAGGTTCAGTGATCAAGACCATCAAACAGAGGCTAGGGCAATGACTTGTGTGTTAATCACCGGAGCCACGTCCGGCATCGGTAAGCAACTGGCAGAAGATTATGCAAATGCGGGACATGAAGTCGTTGCTTGCGGAAGGAACCCACAAGCGTTAGAAGCGCTTGTTTCCACCTCTACTAATATTACCTCGCTTCAATTTGATCTAACCGATTTATCGGCCACGAAAAAGGCGTTAGAAAACCTAGTCATTACCCCTGATGTTTGGATTTTTAATGCTGGAGATTGTGAGTACATTGATGATGGTGTCATTGACGCACAATTGATAAAGCGTGTATTCGACATCAATGTAGTTGGGCTTGCTAACGCGATAGAAGCAAGCCAGCACCATTTTCAGCCTGGACATATTGTGGCTCTGGTCGGTTCTATTGCGAGCGAATTGGCCCTACCAAGGGCTGAAGCTTATGGCGCATCTAAAGCCGCTGTCAGCTATTTAGGTAGAGCGCTCCAGCTTGATTTAGTTAAAAAAGAGATTTGTGTGTCAGTGATATACCCTGGCTTCGTCAAAACGCCTTTGACCGATAAAAACACGTTTCCAATGCCAATGCTTGTGACGACACAACAGGCGTCACAAGCGATACGTAAAGGGCTTGCTAAACGTAAACCGTACATATATTTCCCACGAAGGTTCACAACGCTACTGCGCCTGATTGGTGCTTTGCCTTACCGCTGGCAAAAGTATTTAACCGCGAAATTGATCTCAGAGTAAGAGGATTCCAAAATGAAAATAGCCATAATCGGGACAGGTATCTCTGGGTTGACATGTGCCTATCATCTGAATAAACAACATGATGTCACTCTATTCGAAACCAATGATTACATCGGTGGACACACTGCGACGGTCAATGTGGAAGTTGAAGGCGAGAACTATGCGGTCGACACCGGTTTTATTGTGTACAACGATAGAACGTATCCCAACTTTATTGCCATGATGGATGAGGTGGGTGTGGAGGGCTTACCTACACAGATGAGCTTCAGTGTACGAAACGATGGGTGTAGATTGGAGTACAATGGACACACAGTGTCGACGCTTTTCGCACAAAAAAGAAATTGGTTCAATCCCAAGTTTTATGCCTTTATTTTCGAGATACTGCGTTTCAATAAACAGGTTAAAGGTTTAGTCGAACAATCCAGTGAGTGTGAGAAAACGCTCGGCGACTTTTTATCGGAAGAGAAATTCAGCGACTATTTTTGCAACAACTATATCTTACCAATGGGTGCTGCAATCTGGTCTTCCACACTTGCCGATATGCGCGCTTTTCCGCTGCAATTCTTTGCACGTTTCTTTCTGAATCATGGACTACTCGATGTGTTGAACAGGCCTCAGTGGTACGTGATAAAAGGCGGTTCAAATGCCTATGTCGAGCCACTCACTCAGGAGTATGCTGACCGCATTCACCTTTCTACACCTGTAAAATCGGTTTGCAGGGAGCAAATGGGCGTGCGAATTGATCTTGGCGATCGGACTGAGCGCTTTGACCAAGTGATTTTTGCTTGTCATAGCGACCAAGCGCTTGCCCTGCTTAGTGATGCCAGTGACCTTGAGAGTGAAATTTTAGGTCAGCTGGAATATCAAGCGAATGAAGTGACACTGCATACTGATGAAAGTTTACTGCCTAAAAGAAAGTCGGCTTGGGCGTCTTGGAATTATTGGTTAGATGGCAAGCATGGTGAAAGTGAACGCCCACCAACCCTGACTTACAACATGAATATTCTACAACATATACAAGCGCCTGTGACATTCTGTGTTTCTTTAAATAGCGGTCATCTTATTGACTCAAGTAAAGTGCTCAAAACATTCACCTATCACCATCCTGTGTTTAGCGAGCAATCTATGCTGGCCCAGCATAGACGTAAGGAAATCAATGGGCAGGACAAGGTGTGGTTCTGCGGTGCCTACTGGTACAACGGTTTTCATGAAGACGGAGTTCGAAGCGCTCTAGATATCGTCAGTGAGTTGAAACTTCTGAAAAACGTTGATCGCCAACGAGGAGCAGCATAATGAGCGCAGAGCATGGCGGCTCTTTATTTGTGGGTGATGTAAGACATCGGCGCTTTAGCCCAGTAGAGCATCAGTTAAGCTACCCTATCTTTATGCCATGTATCGACTTGGATAAGGTCCATGCTGTGGAGAAATCTGTTTGGGGCTTTGGACGAAAGTGGTGGCATTGGGCGAGGTTTAAACGCTCTGATTATTTAGGGGAAGGAGATTTAAAACACGCGGTATTTGACAAGATTAAAGAGCTAACGGGAGAGACTGTCGAGGGGAGCGTCAAAGCCGTCATCCATCTCCGTTATCTTGGTATCTATTTCAGTCCGGTAAACTTCTACTATGTTTATAACAAGGAAGGAGAATGGCGTTACTTGTTGGCTGAAGTGAGTAATACCCCTTGGAATCAAAGACACTACTATGCGATTCCTGCTTTTGACCAAACATTGTGGCGACACGGCAAAGCGTTTCATGTGTCACCGTTTAACCCTATAGACCAAGACTATGTTTGGCGATTGAAGCCATTAGGGAGAAAGCTTTCGATTCACCTAGAGTGCCATCGGGATCAAAAGGAATTTGATGCCACGCTTAGCATGGGTAAGCAGGCTTTGACGTCGAGAGTGCTTCTCAAACACTTGATTAAAACGCCGCTAATGGCAGTAAAAATGTTGATTGGAATTTACTGGCAGGCTTTTAAGCTCTGGTGTAAGGGTGCTCCATTTTACTCCCATCCTAATAATAAAAAACAACCAGAAATACCTTCTAAAAACTATAAATCGAGAGAGCAGGGCAAGGAGCATAAGTCATGATTAACTCCCAAACGATAGATTACTCAACGTCACTAAGCACGACACAAAAAACAGCGCGTAGCGTGGCAATGTCACTCCTCAAGAAAATCAAATCGGGTTCACTAACGGTCATTGAATCTTTCCCCATTTCAGAAAATAGGGTGACGTTTGGTGACACAGGAGCATCACGCTTGCAGGCGGCAATTGAGGTCAAAAATCCAGACTTTTACGCTAGGCTGCTCAAAGGCGGGAGTATTGCAGCAGGCGAAGCCTACATGGACGGCTGGTGGGACAGCCCAGATTTGACGGTGCTGATGGAACTGATGGCCGTGAATTTAGCAACCCTCGATTCTATTGAAGGCCAAAGTAGTATTATCTCTCGAATATCATACCAGCTTGGGCACTGGTTCAACCGCAACACTGAGAAGAATGCCGCTAAGAATATTAGTGCCCACTATGACTTGAGCAATGAACTCTACGAAACTTTTCTTGATAAAGAGATGTTGTACTCCGCTGCAATCTTTAATGCGGAATCAGACAGTTTGGAGCAGGCTCAGCGCAACAAAATGGAAAGATTGTGCCAGCAGCTTGAATTGTCCTCTGACGACCAAGTGATTGAGATAGGGACAGGTTGGGGTGGCATGGCCATATATATGGCAGAAAAGTATGGGTGCCACGTAACCACCACGACGATCTCAGAACAGCAGTATCAGTACGCTAAGCAGAAGATAACCGATAAGGGACTTGATCACAAAATAACTTTGCTAAAGCAGGATTACAGAAAATTAAAAGGGCACTACGACAAGTTGGTGTCCATTGAAATGATCGAAGCGGTTGGTAAAGAATACTTAGGCTCGTACATTAAAAAGTGTCAGTCTCTTTTAAGGCCAAAAGGCTTGATGGCCATACAAGCCATTACTATCGCCGATCAGAGATACGACTATTACAGTAACAATGTCGACTTCATACAGAAGTATATTTTTCCAGGTGGTTTCCTACCTTCGATTACGGCTTTGACCCAAGCAACAACATCGCATAGCGATTTAGTTTTGCGCAACCTATACGATATTGGCTTGGACTATGCGCAGACATTGAAAGAGTGGCACACACGATTTGTGTCATCAGAAAGCAATGTCAGGAAGCTAGGTTTTGATGACACCTTTATGCGTATGTGGAAATATTATTTCTGTTACTGTGAAGGTGGATTTCGTGCCAAGAGCATAAGCACTGTTCATATGACCTTTCAAAAGGCGTGATGATGACGACAAAAAAGCTGATTTGTTATTCCCTCTGGTTCCAAGTTGTTTGGGTAGTTGCTGTACTAGGCCAAGAGAAGTTGCAGTGGGTCGCTGTCGGTCTGGTCGTCGGTACCTATGTATACAGCCAGTTGGTTGCACCAATAAAGCTTGAACGAGTGTTTTTATTGGCTGTATTGGGTGTCATGGTCGATTATGCCAACATGACGCTGGGTGTATTTCGTTTCACCGATAGTGATTTCCCAATTTGGCTGATGGCACTTTGGTTTATATTTGTTTGGTACGCCTATTTTCTCGCTCCGATAGTGAGCCGATTTCCCACAATACTCGTATCTATAGTAGGAGGCGTTGGTGGGGCGTTGAGCTATTTGGCGGGAGAAAAACTTGGCGCGGTCTATTTCCCTTTACCAACGACAACCACGTTGATTGTATTAATGGTGGAGTGGCTGCTCATTGTGGCAGCCATTATAAAGGTTTATGGAAATGCATCGGATCAAATGGACTACGCTGGTAGGGGTGATCGTTAGCGTCTTGTTGTTCAGCACAGGCGCAAAAGCCACCATGGCTAGCGACGATAAATGGCAGGAATGGCGTAAAGTCGGGAGCGCACAGCTCACTTTTCTCTTTTTCGACGTTTACCAATCTCAGCTCTTCACACCGTCTGGTGAGTATATTCTCGGCAAAGATATCTCACCACACCCACTTGCTTTATCTATTAAATATCAACGAGACATCAGCCAGAAACAGTTGGTTGATGCGACGAGAGAGCAATGGGACAAGTTAGGGTACTCTGATACGGGCCCTTGGGTGACTCAGATCGAGAGGATATTCCCCGACGTTAAAGATGGTCAACAGCTGACTTATGTCTCTGATGGTGACACTGGGCGATTCTTTTTTTCGTCACAAAATGACCAAAACCGGTTGATTGGTTCAATCAATGATCCACTTCTGAACGACGCATTTCTAGCGATATGGCTATCCCCACAAACACAGTACCCCAAGTTAAGACAAGACCTCATTGGAGCGAGATAAAATGCGAAAGATTAAAACGCTGATTGTTGTTGGCTTATTAACGCTATTAACCGGGTGCTCTACGGATATATCGGAATACAAAGGCAGTACACCTGCCTTCAATCTGTTTGAGTATTTTGAAGGAGAGGTGACAGCTTGGGGAATGGTTCAGGATTATACCAACAAGCAGCAACGTCGTTTTAAAGTTGATATTGTCGGCAGTATCGATGGTGATACCCTAACTCTTGTCGAAGACTTTGAGTTCGATGATGGCGAGCTCGACCAAAGGATTTGGAAGATCAAAAGACTCAGCGATAATACCTACGCGGGAGAAGCTGGAGACATCTTAGGTGTCGCACGAGGCAAAGAAGAGGGTAACGCATTGCACTGGGTCTATGACTTTGAGCTTGTCGTCGACGGTTCTACAATAACGGTCGCGTTTGATGATTGGTTGTTCAGACAAGACGAGAAGCATGTATTCAATATCACGAGCATACGAAAGTTCGGCATTGAGGTAGGCAAAATTACGCTATTCTTTCAAAAAGTAGACATTTAGTCGATTCGATAGTGGTGTCCAATCGATGTAAAAAAGGGTTGACGCATTGACGTCAACCCTAAATGTTTACATTGTCTCGTCCTGAAATGTG
>NZ_JXXU01000028.1 GCF_000967495.1 Vibrio neptunius
GGATGCGGGATGCGGGAAAACTATGCAGGGTTGGTACGTCGTTCAACTCTTTATTTCAATAAATTAAACTGTCATCCCCGAGAGGGAGGCACGACCGAGTTGGGGATCTTCTAACGAAAGTCGCAAGCTTATGGAGATTCCCTACTCCCTCCTTCGTCAGTCTAGGGAATGACGGCATATTGCATCGTTCTTCTCTAGAACAGCGAAGTCCGTTCCCGATTCTCGAAGCAGAGCGTTCCATAGGGCGTAGCCCGTTCCAAAATCCCGAAGGATGAAGTCCATTCCCGAAACGAAGTGTTCCATAGGGCGTAGCCCGTTCCAGAATCCCGAAGGACGAAGTTTATTCCCGAAACGAAGTGTTCCATAGGGCGTAGCCCGTTCCAAAATCCCGCAGGGCGCAGTCCGTTCCCTCCCCTAAAACCACCGCTCTAGAGCATGCTTATCCAGTTGACGAAAAGCACGGTTTAGGATCTGAGCGAGCTCTTTATAACGAGGGCGAGATTTCATAGGTTCTAACGCGCATCCACTCTCAACAATTTTTTGGTGAAGTTCACGGTACCAACCCGCTAACGCTGGAGGAAGCTGGGTGTTCGCACGATTACCGAGCCACCACATACCATGAATCGGCATGCTAATAGCAAACAAGGCAATAATCACCGCCTGAGGCATCGCTGTATAGTTATTGAAGGCCATTTGGGTCAGGACACTAATCGCGGCGATCGCGGGCATCACTTTTACACCAAATTTGGTGGCTTTGATAATGCGTTGCTCTGGGAACATCAAATTGAGTTCTTTGCGCGTAGGCCAAATTTCCATGTACTTTTGCCCATCACGAAGGTTGTGAACTAAACCGACTTTATTACTCATAGGACTCTCTCACTCCAGTCTCAGGCCTGTAAAACTAAAAATAAGTTGAAAGATTCAAATTTCAGCGTAAAAAATTGATGAAAGTTAATATTCTTTCAAATTTTTTTGTTATTATTACCTATTATCGCTATCCTCTGCGGGCCCACAATCTCATTGTTGCTGTTATTTACAATTTAAGCAACTTTCGGGACCTTTCTGCAGCGGATGCATAAGCAGTGATTGGGAATCGCTGCTGTCTTTTCATACGGAATTTGAAGCTTTTTTGACCAAGACTAGTACGCAGCCTGTGAGCTTCGTCTATTCTTGTGATTAATTTTTTATCCTAATTGATTATTACAGGTAGTCACTCATGTCTAAGCTAGTTTTAGTTTTAAACTGCGGTAGTTCTTCTCTTAAATTTGCTGTTGTCGACGCAGAAAGCGGTGATGAGCATCTAACAGGCCTTGCAGAATGTCTGCACCTTCCTGAAGCTCGTATCAAGTGGAAACTTGACGGTAAGCACGAAGCTCAACTAGGCAACGGCGCAGCTCACGAAGAAGCTCTAGCGTTCATGGTAGAAACTATTCTTGCTTCTAAGCCAGAGCTTTCTGAGAACCTAGCAGCAATCGGTCACCGTGTTGTACACGGCGGGGAGAAGTTCACTCAGTCGGCACTTATTACTGACGACGTTCTTAAAGGTATCGAAGACTGTGCAACTCTAGCACCTCTTCACAATCCTGCTCACATCATCGGCATCAAAGCAGCGCAAAAATCTTTCCCAGCACTGAAAAACGTTGCTGTGTTTGACACTGCTTTCCACCAAACAATGCCTGAAGAGTCTTACCTATACGCTCTTCCATACAACCTGTACAAAGAGCACGGTATCCGTCGTTACGGCATGCACGGTACTTCACACCTATTCATCACTCGTGAAGTTGCTAATATACTAGGTAAGCCAGTTGAAGAAGTTAACATCATCAACTGTCACCTAGGTAACGGTGCATCTGTATGTGCGGTTAAAAACGGTAAATCTGTAGACACTTCAATGGGTCTGACTCCTCTAGAAGGTCTGGTAATGGGTACGCGTTGTGGCGACATTGACCCTGCGATCATCTTCCACCTACACGATACTCTTGGTTACTCAGTTGAGAAAATCAACAACATGCTAACCAAAGAATCTGGCCTTGCTGGTCTGACTGAAGTGACCTCTGACTGTCGTTTCGTTGAAGACAACTACGGTGAGAAAGAAGAAGCAACTCGCGCCATGGATGTATTCTGCCATCGCCTAGCGAAATACGTTGCTGGTTACACGGCGACTCTAGAAGGCCGTCTTGATGCGATCGTATTCACTGGTGGTATCGGTGAAAACTCTGGTCCAATCCGCGAGATGGTTCTTAACCGTCTGGGCGTATTCGGTATCGAAGTTGACGGTGAAGCTAACCTGAAAGCACGTTTCGGCGGCGAAGGTACTATCACTACCGCTGATAGCCGCGTCCCAGCGATGGTTATCTCTACTAACGAAGAGCTCGTTATCGCAGAAGACACTGCGCGCCTAGCAGGTCTTTAACTGACTCAACCGGCTGACTTGTAAGTCAGCCGGTGTTCTTACTAAGGGGCGTAACTCCTATTCCATTTCAGGGAATACGAAGTTGGGCTTTTATCTAAAATAGCTAAAGGTACTCTACGAATGTCTCGTACTATTATGCTTATCCCTGCCAGCGCTGGTGTTGGTCTTACTAGTGTAAGCATGGGTGTTCTTCGCGCTATGGAGCGCAAAGGCGTTAAGGTTTCTTTTTACAAACCGATTTGTCAGCCACGTTCAGGTGGCGATCAGCCCGATCTGACTTCAACGATCGTTGGTCATAACAGCGATATGAAGATCGGTGAACCTTTGGCGATGTCCGTCGCTGAAAGCCTTATCGGTAATGACAACATGGATGAGCTGCTGGAAACAGTAGTAGAGCGTTACAATCAGATCAATAAAGACGCAGACGTTACATTGATTGAAGGTCTTGTACCTACTCGTAAACACCCATTTGCGAACCAAGTGAACGCAGAAATCGCGGCAACACTTGGCGCAGAGATCGTGCTTGTTGCGACACCAGGTACAGATAACCCTGCACAGCTTAAAGAGCGTATCGAAGTCGCATGTTCGAACTTCGGCGGTACTAAGAACAAGAATATCTCAGGCGTTATCATCAACAAGCTTAACGCTCCAGTTGATGAAGCAGGTCGAACTCGCCCAGACCTGTCAGAAATCTTTGATGATGCAGACAGCGCGAAGCAAAACGAAATGAAAGTGATGGAGATCTTTAACACATCTCCAATCCGCGTTCTTGGTTGTGTGCCATGGAGCATCGACCTGATTGCAACTCGTGCAATCGATATGGCGAAGCACCTTAATGCTGACATCATCAACGAAGGTGATATCGACACTCGTCGTATCAAGAGCATCACGTTCTGTGCACGTTCACTACCAAACATGATTGAGCACTTTAAGCATGGCTCTTTGTTGGTAACCTCTGCGGACCGTCCAGACGTCATCGTTGCAGCAGCACTTGCAGCAATGAATGGTGTCGATATTGGTGCGGTACTTCTGACTGGCGGTTACGACATTCCTGAAGAAATCGTTGGTCTGTGTAAGCCAGCGTTCGATACTGGCCTTCCAATCTTCAAAGCACAGGGCAACACTTGGCAGACATCTCTGAACTTACAGAGCTTCAGCCTTGAAGTACCTGAAGATGATAAAGAGCGTATCGAGTTCATCAACGAACACGTTGCTGGCCACATCGATGGCAACTGGATTGAGTCTATGACGGAAGGCACTCAAAAATCACGCCGTCTAAGCCCACCAGCATTCCGTTACCAGCTTACTGAGTTCGCTCGTCGTGCAGGTAAACGTATCGTTCTGCCTGAAGGTGATGAACCTCGCACAGTAAAAGCGGCGGCTATCTGTGCCGAGCGCGGTATTGCAGAATGTGTACTTCTGGGTAACCCAGAAGAGATCAAACGTGTTGCCGCACAGCAAGGTGTTGAACTTGGCGCAGGTGTTCAGATCATTGATTCTGACGCTATCCGCGAAAACTACGTTGCTCGTTTAGTTGAACTACGTGGCGCGAAAGGCATGACTGAAGTTGTGGCTCGTGAGAAGCTACAAGACTCTGTATTCCTAGGCACTATGATGCTTGAGAACAACGAAGTTGACGGTCTGGTCTCTGGTGCTGTCCATACAACAGCAAACACGATTGTCCCGCCATTCCAGATCATCAAGACTGCACCGAACGCGTCTATTGTATCTTCAGTATTCTTCATGCTTCTGCCTGATCAAGTACTGGTTTACGGCGACTGTGCAATCAACCCAGATCCAACGGCTGAACAGCTTGCTGAAATCGCTATCCAATCAGCGGATTCTGCAGCCGCATTTGGTATCGACCCACGTGTTGCAATGATCTCATACTCTACCGGTGAATCTGGTAAGGGTGCAGACGTTGATAAGGTACGTGAAGCGACGAAACTGGCTCAAGAGAAGCGTCCTGATCTTGTCATCGATGGTCCTCTTCAGTACGACGCGGCTATCATGGAAAACGTGGCAGCCTCTAAAGCACCAAACTCTCCAGTTGCAGGTAAAGCAACCGTATTTGTATTCCCAGACCTAAACACGGGCAACACAACATACAAAGCGGTACAACGTTCAGCAGACCTAGTCTCTATTGGTCCAATGCTGCAAGGTATGCGCAAGCCTGTAAACGACTTGTCTCGCGGTGCACTAGTCGACGATATTGTTTACACAATCGCACTGACCGCCATTCAGGCGGACCAAGAGCAAAACTAAGCGTTATTGGTTTATGTTAATGAAAAAGCAGCAGTATTTTACTGCTGCTTTTTTTTATTGCTACACTTACCCCAAACGTCATACTTGGGTTTCAAATGTCAGTAAAGCTATTTTCATCACAAGCCTCACTCGAACAAAATGTTCTGAAGATCACCAGCTTTTTTCTGGCGTTCACCGGCACAGGCTTTACGATTGTTAACTTTTTTTTCTGGGACTTACCAAAGTTCGGTGTTATCGACTCTATCTATACTGCTATTTGCATCTATGTGTATTTGAGAATCGAGTTCGGCCATTACAGGCCTTGGCACTCTGCGTTAGTAATTTCAGGCCTCACTGCCCTACTTATCTACAGCATGGCAGTGGCAGATGGCTACTCTGTTTTGGTTTTTTGGGCATTTTGTTTTCCCGCTTTGTACCATATATTTTTTAACCGTTATGTCGCTTCAGCCATCACATTCGGCTTCTATTTAGTTGCGATTTCTATCCTTGCCTCTTACCCACCTTTAATCAACTCGACACCCTATACCTTGGTCAACTTCACCATTCCTTATTTTCTAATTTGGGCAATCTCTTTTGTTCATGAAGATATGCAAACCAAGATCAAAGGCAAGCTTAGTGATGCTGCCCTCCTCGATCCATTGACCGGCGCAAAAAATCGCTTGGCGCTTGAGGCTGATACGTCAAACAATCCGGATTTAGCTCACAATCACTACCTTGTGCACTTTGATCTCGACCACTTTAAACGAGTCAACGACAACTATGGCCATGCAGCAGGTGACACTGTATTAAAAGTGGTCGCTCAAATCGTCGGTCAGCAAGTCCACCAAGATGCGTTTTATCGAGTCGGCGGCGAAGAGTTTTGCACCATTTTTTCAGCGCCCGATAAAACAAGCGCGTTTAGCGTTGCCAATGCACTGAGAGAAAAGTTAAGTAAAACACCCATATCGATTGGAGATCAAACTCTAAAAGTGACGCTGAGTGGAGGATTATGCGAATTGGTGGTCGAGGAAGGAATCGTCCGAATTGACGAAACAATGAAGATAACAGATGCGGCCCTGTACCAAGCGAAATCACAGGGCCGTGATCAGGTTATTGCTATTTAAATGTGCCCACGGCCATGAGCAGATTCTAGGTCAAGCTCGGGGCCTTTGGGCACCACTTGCGTTGGATTGATTCCTGTGTGGCTAAAGTAGTAATGACGTTTGATGTGATAAAAATCGGTCGTTTCTGCAATCCCTTCGACCTGATATAACTCTTTCATATATCCGTGCAAGTTTGGAAAATCGACGATGCGTTTCTTATTGCATTTGAAGTGGCCGACATACACAGCATCAAATCGAATCAATGTTGTAAACAATCGCCAATCCGCTTCCGTGATAGTATCACCTGCAAGATAACGGTGGCTTGCTAGGTGTGTATCGATCCGATCAAGCGCTTCAAACAAGTTATCGTAAGCTTCTTCGTAGGCGTCTTGAGCCGTCGCAAACCCACAACGATATACGCCATTGTTGACATTGGGATAGATGTAATCGTTCCACTCGTCCACCAACGCTCTCAATTCATTGGGGTAATAATCATCTTGGTTGCCCGTAAGTTCATTAAACTCTGAGTTAAACATGCGGATAATCTCAGAAGACTCGTTGCTCACTATCGTATTGTGCTTTTTATCCCACAACACTGGCACCGTAACGCGACCTGTATAATCTGGCTTAGCTTGAGTGTAAATTTGGTGCATCCGAGTGTGCCCAAATAAAGGCTCAGGCAAGCCCATTTGCCATCCCTCTCCCATCATATCCGGACATACCACAGTCACATCAATATGCGCGTCTAACTTTTTCAGTTTTCGGAATATGAGGGTGCGATGGGCCCAAGGACAAGCGAGCGATACGTACAAATGATAGCGGCCTGATTCAGGCTGAAATTTCGCATCAGGCTTGTTTTCTACCCATTGTCGAAACCCAGCATCTTCTCGGACAAACTTGCCGCCACTGGTTTTCGTGTCATACCAAACGTCTTGCCATTTACCTTCTACTAACTTGCCCATATCACACTCTCAACTGATTAATATCTATAGACGAAGTATAAAAAAAGCCAGCTTACTCTAAAGCAGAATAAGTTGGCTTTGTTGTTCGAAATATTTGAAGTAAAAAAAGCGCGACTCCCGAAGGACGCCGCGCTTAAGCCCGTCACAGGCTGAATCGGCTAGACACTGACATGCAGGCAAGATACGGCATGAACATCACTGCCCTGTATAGACGGTTTCGTATTAGCACACGCTTCTGTTGCCTGAGGGCAACGAGTACGGAATACACAACCAGACGGCGGGCTGATTGGAGATGGTAGATCACCTTCCAGCATTTCGATCTGCTTATTGCGTTCAAGATGCGGATCAGGAATTGGCACCGCTGACATCAAAGCCCGTGTATATGGGTGTTTAGGATCAGCGAATAGCGATTCGGCTTCACCCAGTTCAACAGCATTACCCAAATACATTACCAATACGCGGTCAGAGATATGTTTAACTACTGATAAATCGTGTGCAATAAAGACCAGAGATAACCCTAGCTCTTTTTGCAACTCTTTCAGAAGGTTGACAACCTGAGCCTGAATCGACACATCCAAAGCAGAAACCGGCTCATCACAGATGATCATCTTAGGCTTGAGGATAAGTGCACGAGCGATACCAATTCGTTGACACTGACCACCTGAGAACTCATGAGGGTAGCGATTGATTACGTTAGGCAGAAGACCAACTTTAGCCATCATCTCTTTAACGCGGTCTTTTACTTCTTCTTTTGACAACTCAGGATAGAAAGTCTCCAGAGGTTCGGCGATGATGTCCCCAACCGTCATGCGTGGGTTAAGTGATGCTAACGGATCTTGAAAGATCATCTGAATTTCTTTACGTGTTTCACGGCGCTGCACGTCTTGCATCTTAGTCAGGTCTTGACCCAGCCAAACCACTTCACCATCGGTCGCTTCAACTAGACCGATAATGGCGCGTGCAAACGTCGATTTACCACAGCCCGATTCACCTACCACACCTAATGTTTCACCTTCATAAAGGCGCACATTAACACCGTCAACAGCTTTCAGGTTAGATGGCTTAGACCAAGGCCAAGCGGACTTAGACGCAATGCTGAAATGAACTTTAAGATCCGATACATCCAGAATTAATTTTTTATCTGCACTCATTTTCCCCAAGCCTCCCATTCTGAAAAACATGCACGCTGACGACCATCACCAAATGGTGTCAGGATTGGCGCTTCACGCTTACAACGAGCCATAACACGGTGACAACGCTCTTGATATGGACAGCCAGTTGGCAGGCGTAGTAAGTTTGGCGGGTTACCCGGAATCGTCGGCAAAATCTCACCTTCCGTATCTAAACGAGGGATAGCTTTGAGTAGGCCTTCAGCATAAGGGTGGCTTGGTTTGTAGAAGATTTCATCGACAGTACCGTATTCCATGGTACGGCCAGCATACATAACAAGAACTTTGTCACATGACCCAGCAACCACACCCAGATCGTGAGTGATCATGATGATGGCTGTATTGAATTCATGTTTCAGCTCATTAAGCAAATCCATGATCTGCGCTTGAACGGTAACATCCAGTGCGGTTGTCGGTTCATCGGCAATCAGTAGTTTAGGTCGACATAGTAGTGCCATCGCGATCATTACACGTTGGCGCATACCGCCTGAAAACTCATGCGGGTACATAGTGATACGCTTACGTGCTTCCGGAATCTTCACGGCTTCAAGCATGCGTACCGACTCTTCAAACGCTTCCGCTTTGCCCATACCTTTATGAAGCATCAGTACTTCCATAAGCTGATCGCTGACTTTCATGTATGGGTTCAAAGACGTCATTGGGTCCTGAAAGATCATCGCGATCTGCTCAGCACGCACTTTATTCAGTTCTTTTTCTGGAAGGTTAAGGATTTCCTTACCTTCAAACTTGGCACTACCTGAGATAATGCCGTTTTTCGCCAATAAACCCATGATAGAGAATACTGTTTGCGATTTTCCTGAACCAGACTCACCCACGATACCGAGAGTTTCGCCTTGGTTCAGAGAAAAGTTTAGATCGTTGACTGCGGTAACAATACCGTCTTGAGTGGTAAATTCGACACGCAGATCTTTGACATCTAATAAGCTCATCATTGCTTCCTTAATCTTTATAGATTTTATAATTTATTGCTTTTTACTTATCTGTCTTTTGGATCCAGCGCATCGCGCAGGCCGTCACCAACGTAGTTGAAGCAGAATAGAGTCACAACCATGAACGCTGCAGGGAATGCTAGCTGCCAGATTGCTACTTCCATTGTCTGTGCACCTTCTTGAAGAAGTGCGCCCCAACTTGTCATTGGTTCCTGAACACCAAGACCAAGGAATGATAGGAATGATTCAGTCAGAATCATGCTTGGGATTAGAAGCGTTGAGTAAACCGCTACGATACCCAGTACGTTTGGAACGATGTGACGAGTGATGATCTTCCACTTACTCACACCACAAACGTGTGCAGCTTCGATGAACTCTTTACTGCGTAAGCTAAGGGTTTGACCACGAACAATACGTGCCATATCTAGCCATGCAATCGCACCGATAGCGACGAAGATAAGAATGATATTACGACCAAAGAATGTAACTAGTACGATAACTAGGAACATAAACGGCACTGCGTAAAGGATCTCAAGGATACGCATCATGATTCGGTCTACTTTACCGCCGATGAAGCCAGAAGCTGCACCGTAAAGCGTACCA
Source organism: Vibrio neptunius (assembly GCF_000967495.1). Taxonomy (GTDB): domain Bacteria; phylum Pseudomonadota; class Gammaproteobacteria; order Enterobacterales; family Vibrionaceae; genus Vibrio; species Vibrio neptunius. The sequence goes on from NZ_JXXU01000028.1 coordinate 9,445, forward strand.
ATCAATACCGCGACAAACGCACCCATCACGCCGACCATGAGTGAGATTCGGCCACCAATTAAGGTACGAACATAAAGGTCACGACCTAAGCTATCGGTACCAAACCAGTGCTCTGCGTTCGGACCAACGTGCATTGCGTACCAGTCAGTATCATCGTAAGTGAATGGCGCAATAGTCGGTAAAACGATTACCGCTAGCGTCATTAAGAATAGGATAAACAAGCTCACCATCGCCGCTTTGTTGCGCATAAAGCGGATACGAGCGTCTTGCCATAGACTGCGACCTTCGATCTCTAAATTTTCAGAGAACTTTTCAATCGCTTCTAGGTTTTCTTTTTTCGTTAACATAACCAAACGTCCCTGTTAGTAGCGAATTTTCGGGTCAATCATTGCAAGTAAGATATCTACAATCGCGTTGAATAAGATGAATAGGAAACCAATTAAGATGGTTACACCCATTACTAGCGAGTAGTCACGGTTAAATGCAGCGTTAACGAAAAGCTTACCGATACCTGGCAGGCCGAAGATAGTTTCAATAACTACCGAACCTGTGATGATACCTACGAATGCTGGGCCCATGTAAGACACAACAGGGAGAAGTGCTGGTTTAAGAGCATGCTTTACAATGATGTAGCGGTAACTTAGACCTTTCGCACGAGCGGTACGGATAAAGTTACTGTTCAGTGTTTCAATCATCGAACCACGGGTGATACGAGCGAATGTCGCTACGTAGAGCAGTGACATGCCAATGACTGGTAGCACTAGATATTTCAAGCTGCCGTCTTGCCAGCCTCCTGCAGGAAATAGGTTCCAATGAAGTGAGAACAAATAGATAAGTGCTGGTGCTAACACAAATGAAGGCATCACGACACCCAACATGGCGGTCGACATGATGGTGTAGTCTACCCAAGTATTCTGCTTAAGCGCTGCGATAGTCCCGACGGTGACTCCCATAATAACGGTAAAAATAAAGGCAATAAAACCTACCTTTGCCGATACTGGTAGCGCGACCGAGATGAGCTCGTTTACAGAGTAATCTAGGTACTTAAACGACGGACCAAAATCACCTTGGACAACGTTAGTCAAGTACGTGGTGTATTGCTCAAATACAGGCTTATCTAGACCGTATTTAGCTTCAATGTTTGCCATAACTTCTGGCGGTAATGGACGTTCACTCGAGAATGGGTTACCCGGTGCGAAACGCATAAGAAAGAAAGATATAGTGATCAGAACCAACATGGTTGGGATCGCCTCAAATATCCTTTTCGCGATGAATTTAAGCATAAACTCACTCTTTCAGTCTGTGACAGTTAAAAATGAAGAAACAACCGAATTTCTACGAATTCAGATTGCAGAAAGGCACTGCATGTCATTTCTCACATGCAGGCCTATATTTTTATAGTTCGATCAGTTCAAGAGTTACTTGACGATGTAGAGATCTTTAGAGTAGATCTTCTCTTCTGGGTTGTTTGCTGGGAAGCCACCAACCTTAGGAGAAAGTAGACGTGATTTCACGTACTGGTAGATAGGGGCGATAGGCATATCTTTCGCTAGTAGCTTTTCCGCTTCTAGGTAAAGTGCTTGACGCTCTTCTTCTGAAGTCGATGCAATCGCTTTAGCCATGATTTCATCATACTCTTTGCTGCCGTAGTGAACACCACCCGTGGTGTTGTTACTCTTCATAAGTGTTAGGAATGAAGACGCTTCATTGTAGTCACCACACCATCCGGCACGAGCAACTTCAAAGTCTCCTGAGTCCTTGGAAGATAGGTAAGTTTTCCACTCTTGGTTTTCTAGAGTAACTTCTAGACCCAGTGTTTTCTTCCACATTGAACCCAGTGCTACCGCGATTTTCTTGTGGTTTTCAGAAGTGTTGTAAAGCAGATTGAATTTCAGTGGGTTGTCTTTACCATAGCCCGCTTCAGCGAGAAGACGTGCCGCTTCTGCATCACGTTCTGCTTGAGTCATTTGACCATATGCTGGCATTTCTGGGTTGAATCCAGCGGTGATCTCAGGCGTTAGGAAGTAAGCAGGTTTTTGGCCTTGCGCTAAGATCGCGTCAGTTACAATGTTACGGTCAATAGCATAAGAGATGGCTTTACGAACGCGAACATCGTCAAATGGTGGTTTCTTAGTATTGAAGCTGTAGTAATAAGTACATAGGTTGCCCGTCACCGATACTTCTTCTGGGTGCTCCTTCTTAAGACGCTTGAAGTGTTCAACAGGTAATTCGTAAGAGACATCAATTTCGCCAGCAAGGAAGCGGTTCATTTCAGCTACCTGGTTTTCGATAGGTAGGAAAGTTACTTTATTTAGCTTGGTGTTTGCGTTATCCCAGTATTGTTCATTGCGCTTAAGTACCAAGCGCTCGTTAACAACCCAGTTGTCAACAACAAACGCACCGTTACCAACAAAGTGTTCTGGTTTCGTCCACTGATCACCATACTTCTCTACTGTTGCTTTATGAACAGGTTTCACTGTTGTGTGACCCATCATCATTACAAAGTAAGGAACAGCGGTATCTAGTTCAACAACCAGCGTGTGGTCATCGACTGCTTTAACACCTAATTCGCTCTTATCTTTTTTGCCTGCAACGATGTCTTTTGCGTTCAACATCTTGGTGTATTCCATGTACCAAGCGTATGGAGAAGCTGTGTTTGGATCAACTGCGCGCTGGAAGCTGTAAACAAAATCGCCAGCCGTAACAGGATCGCCATTCGACCATTGTGCGTCTTTACGTAGGTGGAAAGTGAAAGTTTTGTTGTCTGCTGTTTCCCAAGATTCTGCAACACCAGGAACCGTATTACCATCAGCATCTTGGTTCACTAAGCCCTCTAGAAGATCACGAATGACGTGAGATTCTGGTACACCTTGAGATTTGTGTGGGTCGATTGTCGCCACTTCGGTACCGTTACCACGGACAATTTCTTGTACGTCAGCAAGTTCAGCTTTCTGAGAGTCTGATTTCGCTTCAGGAGTAGGTACTGGCTGTGCAGCTTGCTTTTCTTCTGGCTTGTCGCCACAACCAGTTAAAGCTAAAGAGAGGCCCGCGCCAACAAATAGAGCGCGCGTAATTTTGTTCTTATACATGTGTAAAACTCCAAGTTTTTCATTTGCATCCATGACTTCTTTGCACGGTACTAGAACGGACAGTGATTTAGATCTGTTTAGCTCAAAATTTAAGCATAAAAATCTAAAATCGCACAAAGATTGCGGCACACATTATCAATCATTGGATTAATTTGCCATAAAAATGTAGCGAAAAATCGTTTAATTCTCCGATCAGTGCGACATTTTGGTAAAAAACACTACTAAAGAAATGATTACCAGTGTATTTGAATAAGAAATTCTTTAGGTTCAGATTGAAGTGCCTATTTATCTGATAAGCTGCAACTTTTTAGCATCTTATTCTGAATATTTTGCAGAAATTTTAACAAAAGTTATGCAAGCAACCTAACATTTAGCTACATTGCCCTTACAAAAATAGCATTCTGTGAGGTTAATCACTCTGTTGCACAAGCAATGTGCTCTATGCCCCATTTTGGACTCAGCCCCTCAACCAACCTCCCCAAATAATTAACACACCGACAACATAAGCCAACCAAATGAAAAATATGGTTTTTTAGTTTTTTCTTAGCTTTTTTTAAGCTTAATCATTTGTGAGCGAGCCGTATGCACATTGATATACCGCTACCCCCCACAACTGTATAGGCACCTCTATGATGAGAAAGCTCCATATACTAGCAGCATTACTCTCTGCCGTATTTGTACTCACTGGTTGCGATGGTGAAGAAAGCACCACAGAAAACATTGCGGTAGAAATTCCTTTTGCATTAAATCGCATTCCAATGCCAAATGATGGCTATGGATACGATGACGATAGTTCCCTCTCTCTACCCGATGAACCTGCATCTCCTCTGAGCTATTCGAGCAACGAAGAATACGAGGCCTACTACCAGAGTTTTGAGACCAGTCTTGCTGCGGTTGATGGTTGGGGGCTATGTATTGAACCTATCGTGATTCCACTTGATAGCGTCAATTCGGGTCAAGTACCTGCCATAGATTCGTCTTCGCTGGAGGGTAACATACTACTACTGGATGGTTCGGGAAATGAAATCAACGACACAAAACTGACAAGTGATGGCCGTCAGTTGACTATCCAGTGTCGTGCCGCACTGCAACCTAGTACTCCCTATTACCTCGCGGTAACCAATGGAGTAAAAACCACTCAAGGCAAACCATTGCAACCTTCGAGTGGATTCACTCAACTGCTTACTGCGGATCCAAGTGAGCTAGATGAGCATGAAAAGTGGCTGCAAAGCACAACCCAAGAGGCTGTCGATATTTACCACGCAAGGAACAATCACCACGACCTCGTTTATGCCGCTAAATTTACCACTCAAAATAGCTACTCGGTTATAGACAACGTCATTACTCAAACACTAATAGATAAACCCTCTATTGATTGGAGCGCAGTCGAATATGAAAAGAAAGGACTTCCTACCGCAGATCCGAAGGATCGATATGTTGTAGTCCGAGCTCACTTGATTGCTAACTATTATTTGCCATTGACGCAGGATACAGCCGTTGATAAAAGCTGCACACTCGACCGCTATGACCCTATATCTAACTGCCCATCAATGTACAAATGGATGACAGGAGTCAATGGCGAACACCTAACAGAGCAATACTTTTCCAAGACTAGCTGGACAGAGAAGATTGCCATACACAACGACAACTCTACCATCATAGCTGTTGACTTTTATTTACCTTTCATTACAGGTAAAACGACGACCAAAGCTGATGCGATCGATTACATTGAAAATACATCGAATCCAACCGTACTTTTTATTCACGGTATAACGGGCAGTAAAGACGATGCATCCCTAGTAAGTAAAAAATATGTCAAGGACGGCCAAGAATACATTTTTGCCGCGATAGATATGCCTTATCACGGAAAGAGGGTGGTATGTGATGCCTCTGACTACATAGACCCAGAAGATGCATACTGCCCAACGGGGGGAAAACCTATTAGCGCCCGTGCAGACAAATCCTATTTTATCAATATAACCTCCCCTTTAACTTTACGTTCTAACCTGCACCAATCGGTTAGCGATTTTATTGGCCTAAGATGGGCGATGAACTTCGGCAACCCAAACGCTAATCGCGAGGCACACCTCGTAGGCGTTTCTCTGGGTGGAATTATGTCGGTGATGACCACTGAGGCGACATATGATCAAGATAGCCGTCAAATCAGAGGTTTAGAATTAGAAACCTCAAACTATGCAGTGCCGGGCCAAGGCCTAGTTAACCTGACTCTGTCATCTTTAACACTTGGATCGGAAATGGAAGCGTCCGTGAAAAAATCAGCGGATGTTCAACGCGCCATCGCGGAAACCTTGATACCTAATTTATGTACGGCTGATACAAGCAATGAAGAATGTATTACTCAACTCAATAATCACAGTGGCCCGTTAAGCGACAGCATTGAAATGTTGGAAGACGAGATCTTTGACGCTTTAATTCCAGTTTTAAAACATGGCGTCCAGCAAACAATTGATGGTTCCGATCCCGCTGGAAAGGTCGCTCGCCAACGCAAAGCTAAACAGCCAACCTTACTTATTGAAGCCGTTGGTGATTGTGGTACCCAGTGTGAAGTCGGAGAGTACATGCCAGATACCGTCGTTCCGAACAATGCCGATAACAATGTCATGACGGGTACTGACCCTTTGATTATCGCTCTTGGACTCAACTCGATCTTGGATACCACAAGCGATTCAAATGGAATACGGGGGGTCATTAAGGCAACGGTCGGAGGTCACGGCACGTTCCTATTCCCATATGAAGGCCCAATGGATGAAACTGGGCTGCCATCTTTCTCAGAGATAGAAGCAGTAGAGGACTCTCGTCAAACACAACAAGATGCCGTTTTAGAAATGATTCAAACAAAGGGCAAAGTTATAACACTCGATGATAGTGATTTTATCAATATTGTAGATAACAACGACGAGGCTGAAGAATGAAAAAAATCATATTTGGCTTCACAGCTCTATCTGCAACATTACAAGCACATGCCGCAGGCTTTCAACTTAATGCTCAATCGGCAACCGGTTTAGGGCGCGCATTCGCGGGTGATGCAATCATTGCGGATAATGCATCGATTGTAGCGAAAAACGCGGCGGCGATGAGTTTAATCGATAAGCCGATGTTCTCTATTGGTGCAGTGAATATTGCCAGCCAAGTAGACTTCAGCAATATCCGCTACACTACGCCTAGTTCCTCCACACAGGCAATTGGCGATACAGGGCTGGACAACAACACCTTTATTCCTAATGCTCATCTGGTGTACCCACTAGAGGGTACAGACTGGACACTAGGTGCGACGATTCATTCAAACTTCGGTACCGACGTTGAATTTGAAGATAGCTTTGAGGCCCCTATTTTTGGCGGTAAGACTTACCTTAGCAGCATTAATGGAGGCTTTTCTGCAGCCTACCAGTTGAATGAATCTTGGTCCCTTGGTGGCGGTATCGATCTTATATACGGACAGGGCGAGATATCTCGGACACCGAACAGTGCTACCCCTCTTCGGATTGATGCAAATGGTGTAGGACTTGGCTTTAATCTAGGTGTTGCCTATCTTGTTGATGAAGACAACCGATTTGGATTGTCGTATCGATGCAGTCCTGAGCTAACAGCCGATGGAGATGTGTATGCCTGGGAGCAAGGGAAAACGAATAGTGTCGATATTCCTCTCCCTGACACCATTGAGTTCTCCGGCTACCACAAACTCAACGCAAAATGGGCCGCACACTACAGCCTACAGTACGTTGCGTGGTCTGAATTTGATAATCTGACCTCGGAACATTACAGCGCATCAATTAAAGATTATGCATGGAAAAATGCAGGTCATGTTTCTGTTGGTATTACACACCAACTAAACAAAGATATTGAGTTGCGGGCAGGTTATATGTATGACCTTTCACCTGTCGATCAGATCAGTTCACTGTCAATACCTGACACTGATCGACACTGGTTTACATTCGGAGGGTCATACGCAGCGACGGATCAGCTAAAGTTAGATTTGTCTATCGGGTATTTAACCGGAATGCAGACAGCAATCAATGAATCGCAAACCGTTGTTGATGAGTACAATATCGAAGCGACGGTCAATACCCATGCTTGGTTGGTTGGTGCTCAGTTAAACTACACTTTTTAAGCTGCTAGTTTTACATCAACACCTCAAGCCAGCTCAAAAGAGTTGGCTTTTTCTTTTCTGTGGTTAGGCAGACTATATAGATAGTGATAAACTTAATCATGAGCTATTGGTATCTTTTGACTCGGTGAATAATGCCCACGAACCTTGTGTTAATTATCACAATTCTTATTTTCACTTTCCCCTTGCCCGCTTTGGCCGCGTGTCATATCCAAACGGATAGCGATTATCTTTACTTACACACGAATACTGAACATAAAGCGCTGTTGACCTTTTATTACGACTCACTTTGCAAACCAGGAGAAGTCGAGCTTTCACATATTGAATTGCCACCGAACGCATCAGTATCTGAACAAGCCCTTTATTATTTCGGCCTCAAAAATCTCCGTAAATACGAGGGATTAAGAACACCCAAGATTCCTGAACTGCTTAAACTCGGTGAAAACAGCCAAATTGAGTGGATTAGTGCAGAAGCGACGCTAAACAAAGCCATTCACTTGATTGAGTCAGATCTACTTTTAGAAGGTGAATTTCTGCTCCACGAAGTGATTCCAATTGCTAGGGATATTGGCTACAAGAGGTTACTGGGTCGCACTTATCGTTGGCTGGGAAACGTTAAGGCTCAGCGCTCAAATCTTAAATCCAGCCTCAATTATTATAAAACCGCCTATGAGATCATGACAGAAATCGGAGATGACTTTCAAACGACCATGACACTCAACAATATCGCGACTGTCTACATGCAGTCAGACGAGTGGAAGCGTGCCAACACATACATCACACGCGCACTAGAGCTGTATCAGAAACAAGGTTATGACAACAGCTTGTTTGAAGCCATTATGTACTCCAATGTCAGTGCCATTGATTTTGCTATGGGCAAAAAAGAGCGCTCTGAACAATACATGCTAATGGCACTCAAAGAAGCAGAAAATACAGGGTCAGACAAGATTAAGTTTTCTACGTTATCAAATATGTCACAGCGATACAGTGACGTCGGAAATTCACAAGAAGCACTCACACTCGCCAAGCAATGCATTGAAGAAAGTCAGGCTCTCGATACCCAGTCAAACCTCACCTTAGCGATTTGCTACGAAGCCTATTCAGAGGCAAGTTTCGTTGCTCAAGACTACCAAAACAGTATCGATTACGCCAAACGGGTTCTTGACGCATTGCACACCTCAGAAAGCAGCGAAGTTGTTTGGGAAATTCAAACTCTCAACACATTAGTCAAAGCCTATGAGGCACAGGGGAATTATCAACAAGCTTTGGCTTACATGAAATTGCTATCACAGGTACGTCAAAACTTCTACCGTCAGACGTACGATGCTGAAATCTTGAGTGAAAAAAACGCACTTGAAAGGCAATTAAACAAAAGTGAAATACAGTTACTAGAAGCACAAAATGAATTGCAGCAAACCAATCTGCGTTCTCAACGTACTCGTGAAGTTTTGTTTATTATCTTTTTCTTCGCATTAGCTTACCTCGTTAGTCGACGTCTGTGGAAGATGAAACGGATTACCAAAGAGCTAAAAAATCAAAACACGACGGACTCACTGACTGGTTTAGCCAATCGACGTTATATTGAATACTGGTTATCTCAACCTGATAGCGTAAAAAAGAGTGACTATTACGCTCTGAGTGTTATCGACATTGACCACTTCAAGCAATTCAATGACACTCACGGCCATGATGTGGGTGATACGGTACTCAAGGCCACAGCACAACAGTTAAAGAAAAATACCCGTGGCCACGATATTGTCGCTCGCTGGGGCGGAGAGGAGTTTGTCCTAATCATTCCTATCGATAGCGCACATAGCGTTGAAGAAACCTTAGAGAGAGTCAGGAAAAGTGTTGAAGATCATAGCGTTAATGTAGGAGAGGAAAATCTTGCGGTGACTATTTCGATCGGAACTCAGCTTTGCCATTACCAAGACATTCAAGCAGACTGGGATGGTATGTTCAGAAGCGCCGATAAAGCACTCTACCAAGCGAAGCTAAGTGGGCGCAATCGATGTATCACATTTGATTGCCAACACTGATGCAAACAAACACTTATTGGCAATTAACTGACCCCAGCAGCTGTTGAACATACTCTGAGTTGCGTTCGATCCAAGCCTTCGCAGCCCCTTGAACATCAAGATTCTCAACATCCACTAATGTGGCTGCCATCGCGATATCTCTATTGTTAAGTTGAAAGCGTTGCACCACTTCGTAAGCGCACTGAGAACGACTTTTAAGCTGATTAGAGATGGCGATTTTCAGCCAACCACCGGATGGATTACCACAATCCCACAAATATTTAGGATTTGTCCCCCAAGAAGGATCTTCTTCACATTCATATGTATAGGCAGGGAACTCAATAAAGCTTCCTGCGTAGACAAACTCTACCCAGTTGGGTGTCCAATTGAAAATAAGCAGAGGCTTTTTTTGTGCCACATACTGATGAATTTTCTCATTTATCGCTTGCCCGCTGGGTAGCACAATCACTTTGAAATTGAGGTCAAGAGCTCGGATCCTCGCGTTATCGGGTTTCTCCCAAGGCCCTGAATAAAAGGTTCCTACCTGCTCGCCATTTTCTGCGAACAGGGAAAAGCATGACTCCAGAGCCTTCCAGTCCGGTAGCCCTGGGCACAAGGTTTCAACATAATCTGGATACCACCATTCCTCTCGTGTCTTTGCTTGATGGGTGGTACCTTCTTCAATCAAAGATTTGTCTCGCAATTCTCGGTATTGAGGCCCCATTGACCCTTCCCAAACTTCCACCTGAATATCCGCTTTACCTGTACTCAAATACATCCATTGTGGCGTTGAAGAAATGGCAATGACTTCAGTATCGACGTGCTTTGACTGTAAGATCTCTGCCAATACGTGCGTAAGCACTCGCTGGCTAGACCAATCCAGCTCAAGAAGCCGAACGGTTTCAGCAATCACACTGGAGGAAAAACAGCAGGTTAAGCCAATAATTACTTTTGCAGTATTTATCTTCATAACAACAGACGAACAAATCTTCATAAATAAAGATTAGTTCATCTGTTAGCCGCAGTGTGCAAATCATTCATTCTCTAAATTTCTATCCAAATAAACGGCAATACTCATCAATATGCTTGCGGGAGGTATACGGGTTAAGAAACACCGCCTTCTCGCCAGGTAACGCTATGCAGTGTCCTTGGTAATCGTAATCGGTATGAGCGATTGACTCGACCCAGTTTGTATTCAACCCTTGCCCTTGTCGTTTAAGAAAGTGATTTCTGTGGTAAAGCGTGTTCTTAACTAAATCATCTACGGCAGAGTCGCTTTGCTTAATCGCGAGCTCTGTTTCATAAAGGTGTAGGACTGAGGTCGTATCTTTGGGGTAAAGTCGCAACGCGACTGAGGGTCCATGATTACCAGAACAAACAACCTTACACCCCGGCATCTGCCTCAATTTCATACGCAAATAGTTGGCATTTTGTAGCCCATGGGCAAGCACGACCTGATAGCCTTCTTTCCCCAAAAACTGTAATGCCGAGTAGGCAGAAAACACGCCTACCGCACCACGTGAACACTCTATCGTAGACTGAAGATGCGTCTTTTGTTGAAGTTGGGTTTCAAAGTAAGAAAAGTAGCTTGGCTCCTGTCTTAAATCTTCAAAATCATTTTTGTTTCGCACCATCAATAGACTAGAGGTGTAGGGCGCATAGCCCCACTTTTGAAAATCAACGGTAAATGAATCAGCTTCTTTTAGGCCTGCCATCATCTTCTTTAAATAGCGTAGACTGGTGAGAGTCGCTTCATTTATTGCCAAGGGATTTCCTTGAAGATCGTAGTCAAGAAAAAACAGCAAACTCCAGCCAACTGCTGCATCCACGTGGATATGGGGTTTGCGAATAATTTCGTACTTACGACACAGGCGTTCAGACAACTGGCGCACCTGCTGAACATCATCAATCGCAAACGTGTCAGTCGTACCGCAGGTGAGCATAATTGTAGGGACAGCAATGCCCTGCTTAAAGCACGTTTCTAACTGTCGCTCTAAGTCGTTGAGGCAGATCTGGTTGTTACGATTAATACGAACCCGAATTACCTGCCTTTCGAGATCAATCCCTAGAAGAGACAAGTTAGTCATGTTCGAGTAATGACCTGATTCAGAGTTGACCATACAAAATCGCCGACCCGCCACCCCTTCAGATTTCGATTTTGGGAATGCTTTACGCATGCCAAACAGGTAACCATATAGGTTGCAAAAAGTACCGCCTTGGGTAAACAAACCGCCAGCAGTCTGGGGGTCATAGCCTGCTAGTTGAGCAATCTGACGCACAACCATTCTCTCCAACTCTATAGCCATACCGGCGTATTCGCTATAGACCAAATTGGGGTTTTTGATTGTTGCCAACATCGCTCCGTGAATCGCTGGGTCACAGGGGGTAGAGATAACATTTTCCACTGACCTTGGATCTTGCCAATCTTTACTATGATGGGCGACAAACAAAGCAAGCGGGTCAAATGCTTCCGTCGGGGCATTCATTAGCTCGGGAATATCTTGTCGTTGACACAAAGCTTTTACCAGCTGACGGTAATCTTCATTAGAAAATGGCGACTTTCTACTCGCCAGCATACTCACTTCCGGACAAGAAAACAGAGGCCATAACTGTTTATCGCGACTAAAGAAACGGCGTATCACCTCATTATACTTCTCCACATAATAAGGCGATAACGCGTTCGCTTTTAAGCCATCTTTTTCGAGTGTTGCTGCATGATTCATACATCACCTCCTGGTGGCTTAAAAGTGTCATCGTAATTTAAAGTTGGCGACTAACCTTTCTAGTTCATGATTGGATTCACTGAGCGACTCCGTTGCTGAGACAGTTTGTTGACCGCTGGTCACTAGCGATTCAACAATCTCTCTGATGGAGAGCATATTGCGACTTAGCTCTTCAGCAACCGTGCTTTGCTCTTCGGTTGCCGCTGAGATCTGTGTACTGACATCGTCAATCTCTTTGACGGATACCGTCATCATACCGAGGCTTTCAGATACCTCTGACGTTTTCTCCGCGGTGGTCTCACACTGCTCCTTCGTTGCCTCCATGGCGCGAACGACGCTTTCAGTACCATCAAGTAGTTGGCTCAACATATCGGAAATTTCAGTCGTACTGTTCTGTGTCCTAGCTGCGAGCGCCCTCACCTCATCGGCAACGACAGCAAAGCCACGACCTTGTTCGCCTGCTCGTGCCGCTTCGATAGCCGCATTCAATGCCAGCAAATTGGTCTGTTCTGAGATTTCACCGATCACTGTCAATACGTCGCTGATACGATTGGCATCCTGCTTCATACTGACAATTCGGTTTGACATATCATCAACTTCCGTGACTAAAGCACTGACCGTCGACACTGCATTATTGACGATATTCAAGGAAGACTGTGCCTCGCCGCTCGCCGCTTCAGTAATACGATTGGACTGATGAACGTTTTCAGCCACACTGCGTGCACTTTCACTCATCTCGGTGATAGCAGTCACAACCTGCTCTGTTTCACTAGAATGATTGAGAAGCTTCGACTCGTTCTCTCTCGCCGTTTGACCAAGCTGAACGAGGCTAGACGAAATACTTTCACTAGCATTTGAAATTTGCAACATCATCTGCTGAAGGTTTTCTACAAACTGATTGAAACCCAGACTAATCTGTCCAAGATCATCATTACTGGCTATCTCAAGACGCTGGGTCAAGTCCCCATTACCCTGAGACAAATCCAATACCGCTGACTTTAGGCCGAGCAGTGGTTTATAGGCGTAGTGAAGAATGACAAAAATTGCGCCAAAACTGACAAGAAACAGTAGGAAACCGGTAATGATCGATTCTTGCTCAGCTTTGTCAACGTGTGCCAATGCGGTCGCTTGGTCAACGAACACCATCAGAGTCCAGTACATATTATCTGTCAGATTCACTCGCTGGAAATAGCCATCAAACTGAATGCCAAGGTACGGGAAGTTTAGATGGCCATTTTGCCGAGAGCTAAACATCCGCTCCATGGCAATAAAGTTCGGGCTAACCTGAGATGGTGTCCGACCAATATCATTGGGATCATCACTAGCAAAAAACACCGCATTTTGGTCGGTCAGCGTTGCTGCACCACCAGCAAAACGCATGTTACTCACTGTACTGATGATTTCACCTAACTGGATATCACCGAGCAAAACGCCTACAACTTGACCGCCTTGTTTCACTGGCATAGTGGCACTGACGACTTTTTCTCCGGTGACTTTATCTTGATAAATATCGCTCAACGCCACAGAAGAAGCTGTTTTGGCGGCTTTGTACCAATCACGGGTCCTGAAGTCGAATCGATTACTACTCTCGACAGACATATAGTTCCGTCCGTCCTCATAGGTCATGATGACATTGGAAATCCCAGTGCTTTTGGCAAGTAAATTGACCAATTTCTGGTTTTCAGAGTCAGAGAGGTCAGGAGTAAATTGCTCTGCTCCAGTGGCTATTGCATTGATACGGAACTGCATCAACTGTTCGAGTTCGGTCACATGAAAACTCAGTTTGTTTTCAGTCTCATTGACCAAAGACGTGACCATTTTTTCTTTCATGGATAGAATATTGAGCGTGCCAAGGACAATCAGAGAAATCGTCACTAGCAACCCAACACCAAGATAGATACGCGTTTTAAAACCTATATTCATTACGCCTCCTCACTGCTTGAACGAGCGATATAAAGAACGTAAGGATGAATTCCGGTTTGCATTTTAATTCGTATATGGCTTGCCGAATAATCGGCAAATCGTGAGCTTGTGCCCACCTTCAAACCGTCTTTACACCCAGCCAACTTAATTACCTTAGCTTGATATCACAAATATATACAACCATTATTATATAAATTTATTATATTGTTAGCGGAGAAAAAGAGGATTAAAGCGGGAGAATTCGCACTATTTACCTCATATATTCAAAACCTTAACAATAAATATTGGACAAGAATGGCTCAACAGCGAGCCATTCATTATTTGCGCTTAGCGAGTAGAAGCTTCAAGCGTGACACCATTAAATGAAGAATATCCGTTTAACAACACATGATACGTCCCCGGAGTCGCGTTACTAAATGTACAAGTTTCGCTATTTCCATAGCGGTATGGTCGGCAATCCCAATTCTGTTTACTGGCTGCTGAGCCAAACTTGACATACAAATCCACATCCCCCGAACCACCCGATGTTTTGATGTCGAGTGTTTTCGTCGATGTCAGCTCAAAACGGTAAGCAACTTCACTACCTGTTGATCCCGATAGACCAGCAACTGGAACGCCATCCTTTAGAATGTTATCGGTCGGAGGGGGCGGTGTGCCGCCAGAAGCACTGCCCATCTCAACTGCGTAAGCTAGGCCCAGCTTGGTAAACTTGGTTGCATGAGCACCCGTTGGATCCGAATTTTCCAGAGTATCATGAGGCGTATGAATCTTAGGGTTGTAGTCATTGAATTTGGACTCGAAAGGCATCGCGGCAGAATACCCTGCGTTGTGCCAAGAAGCGTGATCAGAACAAGCATAACCACAACGATCATAGCCATAACTCAGTGATGGAAGGTATTCATCGAGTAGATTGGCCAAGAACTGAGTCAAACTACTATCGGTATAATCGTTAATAAAGACAATATCTTGTGCAGAACCTTGATAGTTCGTCATATCCAATTGCAAGACAGACACAACATTTTTGCCCTGAGACTTATAGGCGTTGGCAATATCCTGAGAACCACGCAGCCCAACCTCCTCAGCGGCGTATGCCATAAAGGCCATTGAGCGTTTAGGCTTGAAGTTGTTTTCGGCTAATACACGAATGATTTCCGTCACACTTGCAATGCCCGAAGCGTCATCGTCGGCACCTGGGGCAATCGTATGTTCATCCGTTCGTGAGCCAATCGTCGAGTCTAGATGACCGCCAAGTACCACCCATTCATCAGGGTTTTCTGAGCCCTGAATAGTCAAAATCACAGACTTCTGGTTATAACCTGCGTGAGAAACCTGCTCAACACTGGCATTGGAAATCCCTGAAACCAAAGAACGCCATTCATTGGCAATCCAATCAGAAGCCTGAGCACCAGAAGTAGTGGTATAAAAACGGTTGTTGAAGCTCGTCAACGAATTGATGGTACCAGTGATTTGTGCTGGGTTAACCTGAGGTAGCCAAGCATTAACAGTAGCTTGCTGAGAAATAGCGGGCGCTGAAAAAGTATTGAGGACTAAGGGCATTGCACTCGCAGCCATCGCACTCTGCGCTGAAGCATGAACCATGTATCCGCCACAACGATGATGTTCTTCATGCATGTTGTGAGATAATTCAGCCAGTTCGGTTTCATCGACCTGACCGACCCAAACCTCACCACCGCTAGCCAGTGAATGCGGTAGTACAGCTTGTGCTCCTGATTTCGCTACCGTTTTAGAGGCATCAGCACCAATTGATATCCATACTTTATCTTCTGCATGTACTTGGATGACAACCGTAGAAAGTGTCATCGCCAAAAGCGTTTTAGTGCAGTTCATTTTCTCCTCCATGGAGTTTTATAAAATCACCAAAACTTAGGATATTTATTTACATTTTGAGAATTATTCGTCTTATACCAAAGCGTAACAATAGGTTGTCATCTTTTTATCAATACATGGATTAGTTAATAGGGGCAAAGAACTGCCCCTATCTTGACTCAGACTATTTTGCCGTGACTGACAAAGTCAAACCCGAAAAATTGCTGTAAGCATTGAGCATGATATAGAGGTCTTCACCTGCCTTCACTGCATCACACGACTCCGTGTTACCTGAGCGATATGGTCTGCAATCGTAGGCACTTCTGGTTGGTTGAAGTCCTGAACGAACATAAAGATCGGCATCACCAGTTCCCGAGGCAATCGACACAGTAACATCAGACGCTCTCTTATCTGAGCGCAGGACATACATTTTCTGCTCACCTTTTGCTAGTGTCAGGCCTGACAACGGAGTATCTAAACTCAGCTCAGTAATATCACTTCCAGGTTGCTCAACCATGCCATCGGGCAGAGTGTTGTTAAAGTGACTCGCGACTTTCGGCCAGATTTTACTGATTTTCACTCCTTGATTTTCACAGCCACCAAAGTGATGCAGCGCAATCGCTTTATTGCTGCTGGCTTTGAGCACAGGGGAACCTGAAGAGCCACCTATGGTGTCACAAAAGTAACCTGTATCGGTATTGGCTCCACGGCCATTGGCTGAAGCGACATCGATTTGACAAAGTCCAGACCCATTTTGATCGCTTTCAATAGCAAGTTCTTTCGGGTTACCTGAACCGTGTTGAGGAATATAGATACCATCGCCATAGGTCGGCTCAGAAGCGTCTAGACCTAGGTAACCAAACGAAGCAATTTTGGCGAAATCAGCAACGGTAAACAGCGTATAATCCAGCTCATAATCTGTACTAAGTATCTGATCACCCATAACTTTAACAGTGGTCGACATCGCACCATTACACGTTGTGCGTTGGTAGTTAAACCAGACCTCGGTGTTTTTCAGTTCCGTTTCACTATCCACACAATGGTTGTTGGTAAACATCCGGTTGTCTGGGCCTACCCGCCATGCAGTACATAGACTACGGCCATTGATCAACAATCGTGCGACTGGGGTTGTCCATGCGACTTTTTCTGGATGCGAGTCCTGCCAGCACGCCACATCTCTTCGTTCGTTAACTCCGCAAGTGGATAGGGTCGACATTTCCTGCTCAGCCGAGTCTTTACCCGCCATGTAATAATCGAGTTCAAACTGTCCTTGCAGGCCTTGTTCATTCGCTATCAGTTCAATAACAAGTGCATCGCCTGAGATAGATTGTGCAAACCAATCTAGCTGACTGTCACTATACTCAACGGCTTCATCCGTAGTGGCAGATGTAAGTCGTAGAATCGCCCCTTTCGGAAGTGAGAGTTTTTTGAAGTGCAATTTAATGAATTCAGCCCCTTCATGTTTCACTATCTGACTCAAGTGCTGACTCGAGATACCCGTCAATTCTGCATCTGACATAGTGAACTTCACTTCATCAGCAATGACGGGCAACGCTGTATCTGCCATCACGATGGGAGTGAAGAAACATGCGATAGCCAACCCAACGTTGCATAAATTTGTCTTCATTGTTTATTCCTTTTTTTGTTTATTTGTGTGGTCCCAAAAACAAACATATGCCGAAAAAACAAATAAGCAATCAATTGCATAACAATTTTAGAGTAAAGAAAATTGAACAGGTCGCGTTGTAGATGTGAATAAAAAGGCACTCAATGAGTGCCTTAGTCAAGATGTAATTTATTGATATATCAGAGCTTAAATGTCGAAACCTTAGCCATTAACTCGCCAGACAGCCCCTTCACTGTGCCCGCTTCTTGAGAGCTTTCCTGAGCACTATTCACTAACTGATCAGCGACATCTTTAATCGAGGTGATATTTTGCGTGATCTCGTTTGTTACATGGGTTTGCTCTTCTGCCGCCGTCGCGATTTGTGTCGCCATGTCACTAATGGTCCGCACTGCCGTATTGATTTCTTCCAGAGCCACACTCGCTTTATCGGCATCTTCGACAGAATGTGTGGCCAGAGCAGAACTGTTTTCCATCAATTTAACCGCGCTACCGGTTGTGACTTGCAATGTATCGATCGTTGCTTTAATTTCTTCGGTTGAATCATGTGTTCGTTGTGAAAGCACTCGCACTTCGTCAGCGACAACCGCGAAGCCTCGCCCTTGCTCACCAGCACGTGCAGCCTCAATAGCCGCATTCAATGCCAGTAAGTTGGTTTGTTCAGCAATACCCTGAATAGTTGCCAGAACCGTAGAAATATCCTGAGAGTGGCGGTTTAACTCTCCGACGACATTACTCGCTTCCTGCAGCTCGTTAGCAAGACGGTTAATCGAGTTTTTGTTCTCAAGCACAACCGTACGTCCATTTTCCGTACTTTTCGCCGAACCTTGTGCAGATTGTGCGGTTTGCTCTGCGTGGGAAGCAATTTCGGCAGTAGCAGACGCCATCTCAGTAACAGCCGTTGCCACCATAGTGATTTCCTGCTGTTGGTGGTTTATCTCATCGACATTTCGATTCGCACGCTGGTTACTGACTTCTGATTGCTGTGATAACTGCTGTGATTGTTCACGGATATGCGCAATGAGCTGGTGCATACTACCAACAAAAGTGTTGAAATTACTGGCGAGCTGGCCAACTTCATCGTTACTGTCCACTTTTAGTCTCTGCGTAAGATCGCCACTGCCATGCGCAATCTGTTCGAGCGCGTTTGAGACATTGGTTAGTGGGCGGAACAAGATGCCACACAGCATGTTAAATAGGAAAGTACAGACAATCACCACCACAATAGTCACTGCGATTTGCCCCCACACTGCGCTGTATAAAGGCGCCACTAACGACTCGCGGTTCAACACGGTGACTGTGATAAGCGGAGTCCCTTGAATTTGCGCAGCGTAAACAACACTTAACTCGCCATTCACGTCTGTATAAACATCACTGCCAGAGCTCATCGCTTGCTGGATAACACCGAAGTCTAAACCAAGCTGCTGAACAGGTTGGTTAAGTAATTTAGTCTCTTTGTGAGTAAAGACATTGCCTTGCTGATTGGCAATAAACATGTACCCTTCACCTGGTAGGATTACCTTATCTAGCCCGGAGATAATATCGGTAATTTCAACATCCGCTCCTAACACCACGTTTTCACCACCTAGGCTGACAACACTACCTAAAGAGACAACATTAGCCCCCGTTGCCGCTGCTACCGTTGGGTTGTCCATAAAGACCTTTGATGGATTTTTCATCGCATTGATATACCATCCCCATTTGCGCGGATCATCGTTCCCTGGAGGGAGGACGACACCATTAGCATTGTCCTGAGAGCCGTCAGGGTAGGCGAGAAACACATTGTCTAAACCTGCAGAGTTTTTCACCTGTTTGAGATTGCTTACTATCGACGCCATATTGGCATCCGGTACGATTGAGGTGAGTGCTCGTTCTTTAGATTCAATCCAATCCGACACATACTGGTTGTAAGAAGCAGTAGAACTTTCTAGTCGTTGAGTCACTTCGATATCTAAGCGTTGTAATGACGCCCGAAAGGACAGCAGCTCTACCAACAAACCACCCACGATGATGGCAACACTGGCTGACAACGCCAGTTTATTTTTTAAAGACAAGTTTTTAAACATAGAACAACCTTGTTTGATTATTTTTATCACCATGCAGTACTAAGCTTTAGTTGCTCACCTACACAAATGCAAAGATAACTCACCTGCTTTGTGCGCCCTACTTCAAGAGCCATTCTTTGTATGCTTATCACGGATTTATTTCACACTTTAAAATAAAACAATATACGGTCTGTCGTCATTGAAGCAATAACGGTTTAATGCTCAGCGACGATTCATGATTCAAAACAACAACATTGTTTGAAGTGACTCGAAAAGAAAACCTACGTTCAACAACACATTACTTATCCATGCGAACAATACGGCAATTTGACCTCAAAGCGCCCAATGATTAGCCACTTTACATCACTAATTTATAAATTACTTGCTAGGTTGAGATCGCTGTTAGCGCGCTACTAGTGCTTTCAATTGTTCTACCACTATTACAAGGAAAAGTTATGAAATCCTGTTTGAATGTCAGTTTAGCTACCTTGGGTTGTCTGACGGCCCTCTCTTCTGTCAATGTCGCCGCTCATGGCTGGGTTGAGTACCCAAACGCGCGTCAAAATATTTGCTATCTTGATGGTGGGTTCTGGGATGATCGTATCCCAAATTCAGCCTGTCAGGCCGCGTTCGACCAGTCTGGTGCTTATCCCTTTGTTCAGAGAAATGAGGTGGCTGCAAATGTCGCCAACTACCGAGATATGGCCCATGTACAAGCCATCGTTAGAGACGGAACACTTTGTAGTGGCGGAGATAATGCGAAAGCTGGACTCGATGTTGCTTCACCGCATTGGCAGAAAACAGCGCTGTCATTAGATGCCAGCAATCAATTTGAATTGGTGTTTAACGCAACAGCGCCACACAACCCGTCGTACTGGGAGTTTTATCTGAGCAAGCCCGAATACGACAACAGCCAGCCACTCACATGGGCAGACTTAGATTTGGTTGATACTGCAGGTAATGTCGCCGTCGATGCAAATCAAAAGTACCGCATTACGGTTACTCTACCCGCTGATAGAAACGGGCATGCCGTTCTCTATACCCGCTGGCAACGTGAAGACCCCGCAGGTGAGGGATTCTACAATTGTAGCGACATTACCTTCAGTGGCGATGGCAGCACACCGACTGAGCCAACCGACCCCACCGCTCCGGGTAACGATCTTTCCGCACTAGGGTATTTCGTTCCACAAGGGTTTGGACCTCTGGAGTCTGGCGACACTGTGCGTTTTCGTACTTTTGATAAAAACGGCAGTGAGCAGCAAGACATCTCGTTGGCAATCACGGCTAACAATACCAGTGAAGAGATTTGGTCAGCAGAACTGGCTGGTCAATTTAACAGCGTCACCAATGGATCTTGGTTTATTGGAATCTGGCATGCTGAAATGAACCACTACATGTTCGACTCATCCAATATCTACAGGAATCAAGTTCATGCTCCAGCGGCGAACTTCAACTATCAGTTATCTTTAGTCAAAGGGGATACGCCTCCTCCAACACAGCCCGATAACGCTTGGTCAGCTCAGCGGGCTTATTCTGAGGGAGAGAAAGTGACTCACAAAGGCCGCGCATGGACCGCACAGTGGTGGACACGTGGTGAAGAGCCCGGGACAACAGGCGACTGGGGAGTCTGGCGCTAGGCTAACCTTACTCTTTTTTGGTACTCATTTTCATCCCCGAGGACGCCTCGGGGACGCTGGCTTATCGAGGAGCCACAGAGAGCTGAGTACCACCCCACTGCGCTTCATCCTCTCTTTCTCCGCTGATAATTGTTTGCAACGTCGCCATCGCGACGGATACCTGATGTAAAGGTAACAACCATGAGTGTTATAGCAACTTATTCCGCAACCAATATGCAACACTCTGAGCACAATTTAACCTAACCTGCAAAAACATTACTCCAATTACAAGACCATTCGGTAATGTAAATCATAATGTGGAACTGTCATTTTTGACTGCTAGAGTTATTAATTTGATTACATAACAATCACGTCAAAAGGCTAGAATCATGGGAATCGCGTATCATACCTATATTGGCAAGCAGGTCACCCACTTGCCCAATCTTCCCTGCCGAACGGCAGGCAATGTTTCTCTTAGTACGCCAGTAGGCAATTGCATCGATCGCTTCGGCCGCATCTGGCTAGCAGACACGGCACACAATCGTGTGTTGGTGTTTGATAGAAAAATGAAAAAGTTACTCGCCAGTTTCGGCTCGGTAGGAAGTGGCAGCCAACAGTTTAATATGCCTTTTCGCCTTCTTCCTCATCCAGAAAAACCATGGATTTATGTCAGTGACATCGCCAACAAACGCATCCATATCCTCGAATACAATCAAGCGCTCAACATTCATTCCATTCACCGCTTCGGTGCTGGTGATCCCGTTCACCTCGAAGGGCCTAATGGACTAGCGTTTTATGAAGGGAAACTATGTGTCGCTGATGAATTTTACGAAGGGCCTGACAACGAAAGTCGTTTGGTCGTGTTCGACGAAAATGGCAACTGGCTAAAAAATATTGACGTCGTCAATGCACAGCAACCAGTGCATTTCCTGTGGCCACAGGGCCTTAGCTGCGATAACAATGGATACTTATATGTTGCGAATACTGGGTTCTCTACTGTGGTTCGCTGTGACTGGGATGGAAACCCAATCCCATTTTCCAGCGGAAAAACGTACCTAGACGATATCGACCTTGCTCGTGATGTGTCAATCATCGACAACCGCATACTCATACCGGGGGCGAAGCAGTACTCCGTTGCGGTTTACGATATTGATGGGCACTTCTCAGGCAGTTTGAGTGGATTCTTCTCACCGATTCAGGTCACCAAGATGCATCAGGACGTATTGCTGATCACAGAGCCCATTCTCGCTTCACTCCAAATTCATAAAGTGAATTGGTCGGACTTATCACCAGAACAGCCAACAACAACGTTAGTAATCGACCAGTTAGGTGATGAGCGGGATCGAAAAGGCCAGCTTCATTTTGTGACTTCGGTTGCTGGTGACACCTCACCAATCGCTCAAGGGGGCTACACTAGCCAGTATCCTATAGTCAGTGAATGGTGGGATCAACACTTCCAGCAGCAAGATAAATGGCTCAACTCAATCCATCAACTCGATGCACCATCCTGGGTGTCGATGACATTGAGCACGCAGATCGAATGGACGCAAAGATGGCAGCAAACCTGGGTACGTATCTTCCTTGGCGACAAATTCGATGACCCAAACCAACTGCTTTGGTTAGTAGATGCCGGTAACTATCAACTTCAGGCTACTGAGCGCAGCCAACCCGATGCGGCAAGACCGGGCAGCTTACCTCTTCTTCCTGGTTCTTTGGGTATCTGCTCGCTTACGCCCGCCAAACCCTTAATTGGACAGCTTAACCCTGAGCTACCTTTATTGGTTGTAAGTAACTATATCAGCGGTATTATTACCATTTACCAATACAACGAATTGATCGGCGAATTGGTGCCTTTCAGCTACTTTGGGGGGTTAGGTCACGCCGACTGGCAACTGTTTAAACCTCAAGGGATCGCGGTGGATCCGATCAGCCGAGATATATACGTCGCCGATTCTGGCAACAACCGTATTTGCCGTTGGCGATTAAACGCTCAGGGAATTGCTGGCCTAGTGAGTACCTTTGGTCAAAAAGGACATGGTGACCACGATTTCTTTACTCCAACCGACATCACTATCACGGCAGACGGACAAAAATACATTACTGATCAGAACAACAATCGAGTCGTCATTTATGACCGTCATGACAAATACGTAGGCAGTTTTGGCCAACAAGGTTACGGCACAGATAACGACAACTTCTTGCTGCCAACCAGCATCGATTTTGATGAGGGTAAATTGTTTGTATCAGATTTGGTCAACCGCGCGATTAAAGTCTTCGATCAACAAGGTCAGTTTATCGATAGCTTTAGTGGATTTGGCGCTGACCCAAGTAAAGGCGAACTGTGGATGCCCTACCTTCTTCATGCGCACAATCAAACCCTTTACCTACCTGACTGCGCTTTGAATCGCGTCAACGTGTATAAAATCAGCTAAGGAGAGCACCATGACATCAGTATTCGACAAAGCGAAGACCAAACGTCTGAAGCAAGCGACAATCGACATTTCTGAACAATCAGTGCAAGCCAATGACAAGCTCATTCAGCAGTATCAGTGTGTGACTGAGCACTGCCTCAATCAGCCTTCCTCGAAGGAAACTCGTAAAAAGCTTGAGGAATGGCACAGCGCTCATCAGGCTCATGCCATTAATCACACCTTATCTCCACCACATGAAAATTAAGCAAAGCGAGCCAAATGGCTCGCTTTTTTATGCAACGTCTGAAACTGGCAGCCTATCTGATATGACCTTACCATCCTTAATCGTAATAATGCGTTTGGTGCGTTCAGCAAGCGCATTGTCATGCGTAACGATAATCAAGGTTCGTCCTTCCGCATGTAACTGGTTAAACAAAGCTTCGATTTCAGCACCTGACTTGGAATCGAGAGCACCGGTTGGCTCGTCTGCCAAAATAATCTGCGGATCGTTCACCAGTGCTCGCGCAATCGCAACACGCTGTTTTTGACCACCGGATAACTGATTCGGTTTATGATCGAGGCGATCGCCCAGCCCAACCTGCTCAAGCAGTTTGGCCGCGCGCTGACGACGTTCTTTGGCTTTTATACCTGAATAGACTAAAGGCAACGCGACATTATCAAGCGCCGTAGCGTATTCAAGCAGGTTGAAGCTTTGAAAAACAAACCCGATTTTCTGGTTGCGTATTCCAGCTAACTCATTGGCACTCAGTGCTGCTACGTTCTGCCCATCAAGCAAATAGTCGCCATCGGTTGGTTTATCTAAGCAGCCGAGCATATTCATCAGAGTCGACTTTCCCGAACCTGAAGGGCCGAGAATGGAGAGGAATTCCCCTTGCTCAATCGTCAGTTCTACGCCATCTAATGCACGAACTTCGACCTCACCGCTTGAGTAATACTTACAAAGATTCGTCAGTTGAACCAATGCATTATCTGACATAATGACTCCTGATTTTTTGCTCACATCATTCACTTTGTAACGCCTCCATAGGTGTCACCTTAGCGGCGCGATTCGCTGGCAACCACGCTGACGCCACGCCTATGACAACCAGAGTAGCAATCACAATTGCCACCACAATCCAAGAAAGCTCTGGAACAGGTTTGCCTAAACGTTCATAAAAAACATTGCCTTCTAGACTGACAGAACCAATCGCCGATACCAATGCGTAAGTGACGACAAGCCCCAGCGCTCCCCCCATCACCATCGTCATCAGCGACTGAACTAAATAGTGGAGCCGAATCGCCGTCGGTGTCGCGCCCACAGCCATTCGCACACCAATATCTCGGGTAGAACGTTTCACAGTCGCGTACATCACATTGGCAATACCGACTCCCGCTACCGCGAGTGTGACAAAACCAATGATGCCAAGAAAGCTCTGCAAGCCAACAAGAAACTGCTGCATGCTTTTCTGCTTTAAAAACATATCTTCTACTTGAACAATCTGTTGATCAGTCACACTAGCCCCATGCTTGCGTGCAATGACCTGACGAATCGTTTCCGCTAACTTAACTCTATCGACACCACTTTTGGGTTGAACATTGATGCCAGCTATGTCGCCAGTCATATGGAAGCGCTGCCAGGTGGAGAGCGGGACAAAACTGGAGTAATTGATTGGCTCATCCTGCTCGATATCTGCACTATTTTTTTTCAGTACACCCACTACGGTAAACTCTTCACTGCCAATTTTAACCTTTTGCCCAACCGGATTGACTTTCAGTGTCACGGTCGCAAACCAATTAAAGTCATCTTCAGGGTTAAACAAATCAGCCGCCAATAAGTACCCGAGCACCACGACTTTGCGTTGTTCTTTTTGGTCAAGCGAATTGAGCCAGCGCCCCCCTGGAAGTGGGACAAGATTGGTCATAGTTTGAAAATCTGTGGTGACGGCAAGTGGCTCTCGCCATGTACCGCGATCGCCGACCGTAATACGCTCGTCCCATAATGCCGTCGGCGCTACAGCATTAACTTCTGGTAGCGCGCTAACCACATCGGAATCATCGATTTTGAGCGTTAGTGGCTTACCTTGATGGAACACGCCATGATCTACCGTTGCCATACCGCCCGTCAGGTATATCAGATTGCCATTACCATTTTGCGCAGTTTTTAACACTCCTTGGCGAATGCCCTCTCCCACAGCCAACATAGCAGCAATACACAAAGTCGCCCAAGCAACTGCTAGGATTGTTAGCCCCAGTCTCAGCTTCTCTGCTGCCATTTCCTGAAAAATTTGTCTCATTGGAAGCAACATTATTTAAGCCCTCGCACTCAGCGCTAACACCGGCGTTAGACGCGATGCTCTTCTTGCGGGAAAGTAGGACGCCATCAGCGCCAAAATCACAGTGACCAGTAACGATAATGCAATCGAATCGGGAGTAATCACTGGTGAGCCAATCCACTCTGGTAAAGTCACTGTGCCCAACAGCGCAACCAATGCAAACGACATGGTTAAGCCTATAGCCGTTCCAACGGCGACCAGTATTAACCCTTCGATAATAAACTGGCTCAGTACTGATGCTTGAGTAGCCCCTATCGCCAATCGCACACCGATTTCTCGGGTGCGCTCGGTAACAGACAAAAACATAATATTCGCCACGCCAAGCGCTCCCACCGCCATCGTCATCGCACCGCTAGCGCCAAGAAATATTTGAATCCCACGAAGAATGCCGCTGATTACGGCCGCCCCTTCACTAAAATCAGGCAAGTACACGGCATCTTTATCACTTGGGTCAAAGTGAAGCTGCTTAGCGTAAAAGCGCACAATACGCTCTCGAAATGTGGCAGAGTCCATACCATCAACCGGTTTCATCAACAGCATCCAAGGTTTAGCGTTCCATAGATCGCGATAGGTGGTTTGCGGGATGAAAACTCTGCGACTATCACCAAAAGAAATGCCGGAGTCCTCATCACTGAGTACACCAATGACCAAGAATGGAATGCCATTAACTTTGACCTCCTCACCAATCCCAATACCACCCATTTGAGCAATCTGATCGCCCAAAACAGCAACACGAGTGTGACTTGCAATGTCACTCGGTGAAATATTGCGAGAGCCCGTCTGAAGCTTACGCTGCGCAAGAGTAAAGTAAGAAGGGTCAATCCCACTCACGGCGCGAGCTAAGTTTTGCCCTTTGATGTTGGTGACACTGGCATCCCACTTGGCATACACAGATGCGACGTCGTGAACAAAGCCCGATTGCTTAATCATTTCGACTTTATCCTGTGGAATAGCGATTGCACGACGCGCTGGTAACCCTTGCCAAGGTTTACTGGTTTGAGACGGGAAAACCACCTGCACGTTATTGACCATAAATGAAAAAGACTGGCTTTGATGGCGGTAGAAGCCTTCACCAAGTGCTATCAACACCACCACAGAGATCACACCCCAAGCTATGGCAATGATCGCCAGAATACTTTTCATCCGATGCGCGATCAGCGTCTGCCAGGTTTGCTGGAGCAAGCTACTCATGAATGAAAGGCCTGCGATATGAGCGCCATCGTATTATCATCGAGCTTACCAGCCGTTTGCAGCAAACTCACTCGTTGACGCCAGTAGTTATACAGGTTGTTTTGCAAACGGTTTTTCGCATCGAACAGATTGTTATGAGCCGTAATCACTTCCGACGCATCCAAAAGTCCCGCATCGTAGAGTTTTTCTTTACTTTTCAGCACCTTAGCAAGAGACGCAACCACCTCATTGGCCATCAGAACCTGATTCCAGTTGATATCAACCTGAGTAAACTGCTGAACAATGCGTTTCTGAATATCAATTTCAACCTTGCGCAAGTCCTGCTTAGCACTCAATATATTCAGAGACGCTTGGTCGACCTTAGCGCGCGTCGCACCGTTGAGATCAATCGGTACACTCAAGGTGAGCCCGGCACTAAACTCTCCGTTAGAATATTTGTCATCATCACTGTAGCCCACATTTCCTTTTACCGTTGGGTAATAACCGCCTCGCGCTGATTGGCGCGCAAATTCGCTCGCCTTGACTTTTTGCGCAGCGACTAACAACTCTGGGCTACTGTCTTTCGCCAACTTGAGCCATTGCTCCTTGGAATCCACTAACATTGGAGGCTGAATCAGGTTGTCGGTGCGAATTTGATCAACACGCTCGGGCATCTGATTGATGAGTGCCCCCAGCTCTGCTCTTTTCTCTTCTAACTGTGCCTGCGCGCTGAGGATACCGGCTTTATCCGTCACCAGAGTGGCACGAATTTCCTCAACATCAATCGATTTTACCTTACCGGCCTGATAGCGTTTTTCTATAATCTTCAGCAGCTTATTACCTTCTTCTAGCTTATTTCTCGCCAATTGAAGATCGCCTTGCGCACTCGCCAGATCAAGATAGGTAGCCAATAGCTTCTGAGCTAATTCATTGTGAGCCTGAGATAACTCCAACTCTGTTCTCAGGTAGTTAGCTTGTGCTTCATCTAAGTCAGACCAAAGGCTGCTGTCCCATAATGTTTGAGATAACGTTGCTCCGTAGGTGTTCGTGTTGTCACTGTCTTCATTCCAGTTTGATGACGCGGTCGCACTCAAAGAAGGCAGTAACGAACTGCGGCTGGAAGTAACCCCGACCTCACCGATTTGAACACCAATCTTGGCTTTCTCGTAATCGGGATCGCTCTGTTTCGCTTGCTTCCACGCTTGTTCAATCGAAATAGCAGAGCTAGGGAAGCTCAAGGTCGTCAACAGTAAACTGCAACCAATCAATGACAGGTGACGTTTAACCATGAGAGGCTCCCACCATACTGCTATCGAGAATAGCTTCTCCAAGTTCAACACCTTGCAAAACTTCAACATTGATACCGTCAGATAAGCCAAGCTTGACCTGCTGTTTGTGGTACCCGCGCTCAGAGTCATCAGGGATTAATACATTTGGCATGTCACCTTCAAACTGCAGTGCTCGCTCAGGCAAAGTCAGCACGTTTTCAGATCTCTTCAACGTAATTTTTGCGGTTGAAGAAAACCCGGAGCGCAACATAACGTCTTGGGGAATGTTTAACTCACCCACCTCAACTTCAAAGCCGTTATCAAAACTTTTGGCAGTCGACGTGTCCTGTGGGGAGTTTAGGTTTTCCGACTGAATGGCCACCTTAGTCAGTACCCCTTCAATTTGAAGATCAGGGTAAGGCGCTACGGTGATCAGAACCGGCATACCCGAGGTCAGTTGCGCAGCGTCATGCTCACTGACACTACCTTTAAAGATCAAGCTATTCATGTCCGCGATAGACATCATTTCCGTTGCAGCCTGACTCGACTCAGTCGAAATAATTGGCTCGCCTACTTCTACTTTTCGGTTTAACACCGTGCCATCAATCGGCGCATAAATGGTCGAAGTCAGACGAGCATCACCTATCGATGCTTCACCACTTTGAATCAGCTCTAGGTTTTGACGTTTTTGTAGCACCGTTGCTTGTGCCGATTTGACTTCTGATCGTGCACTGACGTAATCATCGTAGTTGC
The DNA here is from genome assembly GCF_000967495.1 of Vibrio neptunius. Lineage (GTDB taxonomy): Bacteria > Pseudomonadota > Gammaproteobacteria > Enterobacterales > Vibrionaceae > Vibrio > Vibrio neptunius. The sequence goes on from NZ_JXXU01000028.1 coordinate 38,371, forward strand.
TCGGAATAATATTTTGCTTAACCAGACTTTCTAAGTTAACCAACTTTTGTTTCGCTGACTCCAACGCCGCCTCACTGCTCATCAACTCTGTAGACGCATCGGTAAGTGCTTTTGGCGTAGGGTTTGGGCGCACTTTAATAAGCGCCTGTCCCTGCTTGACGTTCTCTCCGACCTGAGCGTAAATCTCTCCAACAATACCGTCGATCTGCGATTTAATGGACACTGAATGTGCTGGAACAATTTTACCTACCGCCACGGCTTCCTTCTCGATAGTACCTTTCTCCACAACCAAGGTAGGTATCACCTCTGGCTGAGCAGAAGATTGCAGATAAAAATACGTGCCACCAGCGAGCAGTGCGATGCTCGCAACAGGCAACAGCCAACGTTTAGCCATGCTTTATTTCCAATGATTATTATGTGTAGCCGTCTGACTACGCTGAGGTTATTAAGTTCCGAAAATCATACAACGTACTGACTCACCAAAGACAGCCGCAGATTGTATGACTTTGTCGGCTTGTACTGACAATAAAACGCAGCCTAAGTAATACACCTAGGCTGAGCGACAAGAAAGTAAATTAATCTAAATCTATTCTGACAAATCATGAACGACATTTTATGTCATTGCCCAACGATGCTCTTAACCTTGTTGTACCAGATCGGATTGCTAAAGTGATTGCTAGGTAGACCGCCTGAACGAACCTATCTGCTAAATCACCCGATCTGTCACTCCCCAGATCATCGCCAGTACATTGAACAATATCAGTCCTCCACTTATCTCCTTGCCTCATTCATTAATTGCATACCCTGAACAACAAAGTGAGTCTGTGAGTAACCTGAAACAGGGATGAGTAGCCAATCGACACAAAACAAAAAGGAGGATTATTTTAAGATTAAGGTGCTGAATTTAAAGGGTTAAGTATGAATTTCTTGATTGGGATATTTGTTTTTGGAACCTGCCATACACGACCAAATAACACCCAACATAAAATGGAAATGATCATTTCTCGAATCGGCATCTCATTTACCTAGGAAACGTTTAAATGTTTTGCATGCAAGCATCATATAAAATCAATTGCATTTACGTTTTTAGCGAACTGTCACTACTCTAAGCACGCACTTTTTACCCCAATCAATTAAAAAACAATTCCAAAGGTGAAGTATGCGTAACGCTAATTTACTTATGCTGTTTCCAATGGCATTCGCTTCTCAAGCTGCCAACGTTGTTGACTACTCGCAAGTTGACCTTTCTCAGGTCCTCAATCCGCCAACTGCTCGGGCATTTTCAGCACCTAACCAGCCTCTGGCTTATCAGGATGCCAGTCGTGTTAAAGCGGGCCCACAAACATTACTTCGCAAACAACAACTGCATTATGGTGTACCAGTTTACGGCCAGTCTTTAGTTGCTCAGGTTTCCGCTCAAGGTACAGTGACACCGGTTGATGGCTCAGTCCTGACCGACATTGACGCCGATATTGGTTCTACCTTACCCATGCTCAACGCGAAGCAAGCGATAGAGCTGGCAAAAGGCAATAGCAAAGGTTTTGCCTCTCAAGCGATTCGCGACCCAAACGCAGAACTCATGATCTGGCAAGATGAGCAAGATATCGCTCGTTTGGTCTACAAAGTGGACTTTATTCAAATGAGTGGAATGGGCCCTTCAAGGCCGATTACACTTGTCGATGCCAAATCTGGTGACGTGCTTGATCGATGGGAAGGGATTGCTTTCATTGAAGCCGAAGGACCGGGCGGCAATAGGAAAAGTGGCCGTTACTACTTCGGACCCAAAACCCAATATGGCGGCTTTGAAGTCAACCAATACTGCCAAATGGATAGCCCAAATGTCATCACACTCAACATGAACAACCAGCAATACGGTGGGCAAGTTCATCAGTTTGACTGTAACGTCAACAACTACCGTAGCGTAAACGGTGCCTATGCGCCGATGAATGACGCACACTACTTCGGTCAGCGCGTTTTCGATATGTACATGGATTGGCTCAACACCCGACCTATTCACCAGAAACTGACCATGCGTGTGCACTATGGCTCCAACTACGGCAACGCGTTCTGGGATGGTCGCCAAATGACCTTTGGTGATGGTAACCAATCAATGTATCCACTCGCCACCTGGGATGTGATTGCGCATGAAGTCAGCCATGGTTTTACCGAGCAAAACTCTGGGCTGGAATACCGTGGGATGTCGGGTGGGATGAATGAGTCCTTTTCTGATGTCGCTGCGGCCGCACTCAGCCAGTACGTACACGGTAGCTTCAACTGGAAAATGGGCGAACATGTCATGAAGTACTCTGATGCCATGCGTTACTTTATTCAGCCAAGCAAAGACGGCGTCTCCATTGACCATATCAACCAGTATTACAATGGTATCGACGTCCACCACAGCTCTGGTGTCTTCAACAAGGCATTTTATCATCTTGCCACCAGCTCAAACTGGGACATCAAAAAAGCGTTTATTGCCTATGCCACAGCTAACCAACTTTACTGGCGACCAAACTCTGATTTTCAGCAAGGTGCAGAAGGGGTTTGTAAAGCAGCTAATGAGCTGGGGTACGACACTTCGGCGGTAAACCATGCGTTCGCTCAGGTGGGGATTCAGGTGACACAATGTTCGGCTGGACAGCCAGATCCTGAACCGACACCAAATCCCGATATCGTTAGTCTACAAATCAATACGCCAAGTGCGATTCAATCAGCGGGTAATGACGTGCAACACTTCGTACTGAAGAATGCCCCATCTGAAGATATCTGGGTACAAACCTATAACGGTTATGGCAATGTTGATATGTATGTCGCGATAAATCGTCCTGCTTCACTGTCGGATCATGATTGTGCGTCCACCAACCGTGATAACAACGAATATTGTGGTTTCAGCGGTGTCGCGAATGCCGATGTTTATGTGATGGTCACAGGTGCGCGTAGCGCTTCAGATGCTTATGTTGGCGTTAGTGCCTATCTCGAACAACCGACACCAGAACCACAGGACTTGTGTGCTAACTTAGAAGAATGGTCACCGTATTACTATTACCCACAAGGCACTCAGGTGCAGTCCTACGGGAACCGCTTTATCGCTACCCAAACCAACTGGGGCGCCGATCCTTACAGTAACTATTGGTACTGGTCATTTGAAGGCAGCTGCCTACAATAATCGGATAAAAAAAGAGCCCGCAAGCGGGCTCTTTAGTCAGGAGAACATAGTTACTGTTTTAGTATCTTATTTCCAAGACCACTGACTGCCGTCAACATCAGCTTGGACCAACCAGCTATTGGAATTCCATTTCAAAGCGTTATCAACACTATTTTTCAGCTGGCCATTTTCCATTCTCCATGTCTGATTCGGGCGCTGGCTACAAGTTTCCATAGTGATACTTGTCCCTTGCTGATCCAGACACAAACCTGGTGCTACCTTGCTGATCATCTTGCCTTCAGCTGTCAGCTGCCATAATTGGTTGTCACCGCTGTGACAGCTCCAGCCATACACTCGTGCTCCTGGTGTCGCAGAACTTCCTTCAACGTCCAGACACTGGCTACCCTGAGTAGCAATTTGCTTCCATTGCTCGGCTGGTTGTTCGTCGCCTGAAGCCGCGCTAAACAAAGCTGAAACCACAGAAGTCATAGGTTGAGTGTAACGAGACGCTTTAGGCGCTCGGTCTTGCCAGCTCTGTGGAATTGGCTGAGTCACATCCCATTCACCACTGCCGTCATAATAAGACTTCGCTACCGCTTCAGGGGTCGGTGTCCAAAGGAAATCAGGATGACGATTCTGATACCACTCGCCTCCGATGACATTGCCTTGCGCGTCAATTTCTAGGTCGTAGTAATACGTCACTCGCGAGACACCATCAAGCTTAGGCTTGTCGTAGTTTCGATGAGTTGGATTCGTCTCTACCATGTAATCAACTACCATCTGTACACCAACGACTGAGACAGCACGTGATGCACGATACTGGGTGAACTTATCTTTTTTGTAGTCCGCCATCGCGATAGTCACATCGGCTGGATTGCCTGATGAACGGTTTGTCTCTGGGTTAAAGTATTTAACCTGATAACCAAGAATAGGCTGGTTCCATACTTGGTAATCGTATGTCGCATCCATAATCATACTACGACCAGTAATACCGATCTGGTTTAGTACGGATAAGTGCCAGCTTGCAGGGTTGTTGTCGACACAGTCAGGTTCGATAACACGGCCATTTTCGTCTTTTTCAGGATCCTTAATATTACAGCGACCACCAATGAAACGTGTATTGAACGGCGCTTCTGCCCAAAGCAGTGTGCCCAGAGCTTTGACGTCTGACGGATAGAATTTGAGCATCTCTCCGTTTGCATCAGGCACTGTAATCGACTTTTCAGGACGAGGAAGCATGTAAGCCGCGGCTGCCCAGCCATGACAAAGCCCCATCCAGCGCTCTACTTTGCCCTGAGACTCATAGTAACCTTTACCTGAATCCCACGAACGCTTGGTCAGCGTAAAGTTTTTATCGCCAACCAACAAATCATACTTTTCTGCTGGAGATAGTAAGTGGCGCTGCTCATTCGAGTAACTCTCTAGCGGTTTGATAGTGTGTGAAAAGTCGTAGTATTCCTGCCAATCTGACGCATAAAGTTCACGGTCAGAGTAGCGCCAAGCCGCTGCACCAGAGTACAGAGGCCAGTAAGTATCAGACCAAGGCTGAACATCCAGATACTTCGAATCTGGTGCAGCGTTATCCAATTCAACCAGATTACGAATCAGCGCATTACCGACATCAACCAAACGAGCTGGGTTGTCGTTGTTGAGGTTTGCAGAGAATCGAGGAGCAATAACTGGCTCCGCTCTTTCCATAACCGTTTCGCGCATTTGATCTCTGAAACGCTCAAGATCCTCAGCGCTCATGGTTTGATATTCGTCTCCTTCTTTCTCTGGTAACGCATCCATGACTTTTTGCGGATTGGCGTGAAAATCCGTCATAAACGCATCTATGCCTGTATTGTCCGCAATAGCAGTCAAAGGCACCGAGATAGACAACAAGGTGATGATTTTTTTCATTATATAACTCTACGTTGTTAGTTTTCGTGTTTTATCAGCCAGAGTGATACCTCTACTCTTGGCGGCAGGTAGAGTGGTGATCTTTGTTCCGCAAATCAATCGAGAAAATCAACCAAACATCAGAACCGTGAATAATTCCAACAAAAAACAGGCTGGGTAATTCAGTGTTTATCTAGAACTATTTTTGTTTATATATGAGAAGGTTAGTTGCAAGGCCCTATTTTTGTTAACTTTGCTGTGCGAACAAAAATGCCCGCGTAGCGCGGGCATTTCGATGACTTGGTCAATTTTTACTCTTCGCTGAGCAAATCTAAGAAAAACGCGTATTCTAATGCGTCTTCTCGTAAACGCTTAAAGCGACCAGATGCACCACCATGACCTGCCTCCATGTCTGTTTTAAACAGCAGCACGTTGTCATCCGTTTTCAATTCACGCAATTTCGCCACCCATTTCATTGGCTCAAAATACTGAACTTGCGAATCATGCAGGCCTGTTGTCACTAACATGTTCGGGTAGCTCTGCGCTTTGACATTGTCGTAAGGTGAGTAGCTCAGCATGTAATCGTAGTATTGCTTGTCGTTCGGGTTACCCCATTCGTCGTATTCATTGGTTGTCAGTGGAATAGACTCGTCCAGCATGGTTGTGACCACGTCGACAAACGGAACATGAGCAGCGATACCTCGATACAGCTCAGGCGCCTGATTGATAACCGCCCCCATCAGTAGGCCTCCCGCGGAGCCACCGACAGCAAACACTTTATCTTCTGCACCATAGCCAGCTTCCGTTAAACCTTTGGTGACATCGATAAAGTCATTAAACGTATTCTGCTTGGTTAACTTTTTACCGTCTTCATACCAAGGTCTTCCTAACATCTCTGAACCACGGATATGGGCAATGGCATAGACGAATCCGCGATCCAACAAACTCAGCCGCGCTGAGCGAAACGTAGGATCTATGGTGTGACCGTATGAACCATAACCGTATTGATAGATAGGATTCGTGCCGTCTTTTTTGAATTTATCTTTGCGGTAAACCAGCGAAACCGGCACTTGCTGACCATCTCGAGCGGTGATCATAATACGTTCTGATTGATAGTCATCAGCATCAAAATCACCCAGCACTGGCGTTTGCTTCATGATTGCAGATTCACCGGAGTTAAGGTCAAAATCATAATAAGTGCCTGGCGTGGTAAGGCTACTGTAATAAATCCGAACTTTTGAATTATCGAGCTCTAGGTTGCCAGTCATATAAGCGGCAAAGGCTGTGTCGTTAAACACTAATGGAAACTCCTTGCCCGTGGAAAGCTGACGCACCTTAACCGTGGTTAAGCCCTCTTTGCGCTGCTCATACACTAAATGGTCTTTAAACAAGGTGAAATCGACCAGTTGAGTTTGATTATCTGCGGCAATAACATCCTGCCATTTTGAACGGTCATTAACCTGATCTTTATGTACCTTCATTAAACGAAAGTTCACAGCCTGATAATTGGTGTAGATATAGTACCAGTCGCCGAGCTTGGCGATACTGTATTCAATGCCTTCTTCTCTTGGGTAGAAAGGTTGTGCCTTAGCTTCGGGGTCATTGGCATCAATAACAGAAACCCCGCTTGTCTCCGTACTTGAGTGGAAGATATAGACTTGGTCGCCATCTTTACTCTTGCCTAACGACATGTAATACGCACTATCATCTTCTTGATAAATCAACACATCGCTGCTTTGTGGCGTTCCTAACACATGTCGATAAACTTGGTAACCCAGCAATGTCTGAGGGTCTTTCTTAATATAGTAAAACGCTTGGTTGTCATTTTGCCAAGCCACACCGCTCGATGCCCCTTCCACTTCATCATTGAGATACTCGCCTGTGGCAATATCTTTGACTCGAATAGTGTAAATACGGCGGCTTAAGGTATCTTCTCCATACGCCAGCAAATTCTCATTCGGGCTAACATACAAACCGCCAGTGCTGAAAAACTCATGCTCTTTCGCCAACTCGTTAACGTCTAAAATGACGGTCTTATCTGTCCCTGAGAAATCTTTGGCACGCTGGTAGATAGGGTACTCATTGTCGCCAGATACTTGGTTCGAATAGAAATAACTTCCTTCTCTTACAGGCACTGAACTGTCATCTTTTGCGATACGCCCTTTAATCTCTTGGAATAACTTTTCCTGCCGCTGTTCAGTGTGCTTTAACACCGAATCCGTGTATTGATTTTCTTTTTCGAGATGCGCCAATATCTCGGCATCTTTTCGTTCATCGTCACGCATCCAGTAGTAATTATCTATACGACGCTCACCGTGATGATTAAGCACATAAGGTTCTTTTTTAGCAACGGGAGCCGGAACTTGCTGTACTGCAAATTCTAATTGAGAAGGTTGAGCCACAGTTTGCACTCCTTGGGAACTGCACCCGGCAACAAGCGCCACAGATACAGCTACTATAGTTAGGGGAAAACGCATCTATCGATCCTTTAAACGTCCATTAAGCTGACTTATCCCACTCAGTGAACACATCGGTAAAACAGCTTAGATAGTGAAGCGCTACTGTTATAAAACTCAGCAAAAGAACTCCAATATCTTATATTTAACAGTCGGTTACGCTATCAAACATACATTCAAGGTTCAAATAGTATTAAGGGTTATTGTGTCGAAGGTGAGCAATCACTGACAAGCTACAAAACTGATATGCATACTATTGAACTTCATTACTCCTCTCTTTCAATAACTTCAAGTGCATCATGGGGGTAAAAGTTAACGCAAATGGACTTAGCGTAATTGGCGGACCGCCCGCAGAGCCTGATAAGCGCGCTTCTCTTATTGACGCATGGCACCTGATGTTTTGCCAATGATTTCTACAGCGGTGAAACAAGTACCAGAATACCAAGACCTTCATCAACTCCAGTTGATACCTGCTATGTATACCCATGCAGACAACTCGAAGTATTTTTATCCGGTAATGGTGCTTGGCAACATACTTACGGTTTAAGTAATAATGGCGTTGCCTAACTATCAAATAGTTCATCGAGACAAAGAGTGTGGAAAACGGGTATTAACAACGAAAATTTAAGGTATCTTTTTATGGTGTTGAATATCCAAACTAGGCTCTCAAAGTGAATTACTACTTATTATTCGAAAAATTCGAGGATGGCGAAGGAATTTTCACTATTCAACAGCCGTGGTGTCAAGTGCTTAATTTTTATACCCCACAAAGCAAATTATTTAAGAAACGCCCGTACCTAGCCATCAATGAAGGCTACAAAGAACGAGGTATGTCTGATTTTCTGAAAGTTGGCGTAGGCATGCTAGCAAGTAAAAAAGTACAGCAAATCTTTTTTGAAAATGGGTTCAGTGGTATTCAGTTTCTCCCTGTTGATATTAGAAATGACGGTGATTCAAGTGAGTATGCATTTATCAATGCAACGGCACATTATGATTTTCTCGATCCCGTTGCTTCTGAGGCAGAGGACTTAAGTAAAACATTAGGCGGATATACCAGTGTTTTGGAAGAAGTTCTAGATATTGAAAAATTTAGATCGACAATTATCGAGCATGACTGTTTTACTCTATCAACATACAAAGACCCTTACTATGTTAGCGAAAAGGTCAAAAACGCATTGGTAGTCGCTGGCGTTACTGGAATAGAATTTATACCGATGGAATTTTCATGATAGAACAAAAATTTCAGCAACCTGGCTTGTTAGCAGAAACAGAGGCAAACCCTTTATTCCCTAGAATGGCTGATTTGGTGTTGGTGTTTTTCCCATCTCCTGGAGTCTTTGTAAGAAATACACTCACGATACCTGATGAATTCAAAGCAGAAGCAACAGTATATTATGAAGCTGACGCGGAGCCTTTTGCAGAAATGTACGTTTTCTTGCCTGCGGTTTTACAAAGTCAATACGATGCTGGAAGTAATCAATCTGGCATTGTCTATCGCAAAAATGAACTGCAGTTCGAGCCAGCATTAATTCATGCATTAGTAGACCAAGTGGCAGGGCCTATTGAACATCGCTCTGGTTAAGCTAAATTAACGATTTCGATAAAATATACTCATTGTCAGTAATTTATGATCTGATAAGGTTCAAAATAGATTGAGCACACCAGCCAGACCAACGGCCCTAATCTAACGGTATCAATCATAGTAACGGCTTTCAGAAATAGCTTTGACCAGATAATTGGCTTGGTAATATCGCTGCACAATACGAAAATAATGCCTCCCCAAAACAGAAGCGAACTTAGAAGCGAAAAATGCGAAAAGCGAAAAGCGAAAAGCGAAAAGCGAAAAGCGAAAAGCGAAAATAATCAAAGTATGTATTGTTTGGAGATAGAAGACATATGGATATAGCGTACATAAATGAAGATTTTAATGAGGGTGAATCATTTTTTAGAACCGTTGACGTTCGTTCATCATTTTATGATGACAATGATTATACTCCTACTTCTTGTATCAACGAGCTAATTTGGTCAGACAGTGATATCTCTGATTTGGAAGCATTAGATTTAATCAAATGTGGCGCTTTCAATGTAACTAGGCCTATAGCAGAGTTGATTATGAGCTTTGATCCCTATGGTGTGGAATTTTATCCTGCAAAGTTAACATGTGCTGGAAATGAGGTACAAACAGAACGCTACATATTAGCAGTAGATAATCTGGTTGATGTAGTTGACTTTGACAAGAGCATTAAAGTAACGGACGTAACCACTCGTTTTTACTTATCTGATGAAAAAATCAAAAAACTTCCAGAATGTAAAAGGCATGTTTTTAAACCAATTGGAATGACTAAAACTTTCTTTTCAATAGAATTGTTTAATGCTCTTGTACGTTTAGGTATGGAGGGTAAGATAAATACTAGTATTATAGCTTATTCATTTGATACATCAGAAGAAACACCAAGAATCTAGACATACTGCCTTAATAGCCCTAATTTGGCGAGTATCCTATCTATAAATAATAGCAAAAATCACTGAATACCACTCATAAGAGAGTGTAGTTCAGAGTAAAAGGTGTAGAAACTGCAACGATCTGTATTAACTAAATGTATGATCTTACGAGTGAAAACTCACTATTTTAAGATATTCAAATGTTCAAGTTGAACTGTGACGAAGAAGTACTAGAAAACGGATATGAAAGAACAATACTTGATACTCACCAAACAAACCTTAGATAGCTTTCCTTTTCAACCAACCTCGATAGCTATGTTTTCAGGGGAACCAGACTTACTATTGGAACTGACCTTTTCACCAAAGCTATTTATTGTTAAAGATATCGCCTCAAAAATAGAGCAATGGGTGCAACATGGTGTGGAATGGGTAGATGCTCGTGTTGATTGCTCCCCAAGTCAACCCTCGGATGACCAACTAAAAGTTTACGAAAACTTCCGTATGCCATATATCCATCAAACCTACAGGTTAACGGACAAAGAAAAGCAGTATGGTAAGTTGAACTGGTTAAACGCGACTTCCATACAGTTTGACTTCTCCAAACTTGAAAGTGTTCCTCTAGAGGAACGATTGATATTTAAACTAGAGGAAGATTTTGGGTTAGTTTTTATTCACCAGAGTGTTATTGATCTTCTTATGAAGTATGTCAAAAGCGTTTGGATTAGAGACGTGTAGATAAAGTCTCTTTTGCCATGTTTTTCATTTATATTAATGAGAAACTATGCTTACGCCTTCATAACGTCTTGCTAAAAAATTGAGCTAGATATCTTTGATGTAAACTCAAACTTATTAGATTGACTAAATATTATATCAACCTGTTAACAACACTTTCTTTAATTCTCATAGATATGCTTGAATCAACATCTACACAATGTATTAATGATGGAGCGTTAATATCAGTAAATGCTCCCTCAATTATATATTTATAATCACCATCACCTTGATGATATACTAGCGTTGCGTCATCAAACTCAACTTGGCAAGATGGAGCAAAATCAATAGTAAAAGTCAAATAAAATGACAATTCATCTCCAGAATTTTTAACATCACAATCGACTACATTAAAACAATCATTAATATATCCTTCAACCATATCCTCTGCATCAAAATTGGGTATACTTTCGCTAATTGATGTAAAGTTTAAATATGGTGTGACAACTCTACTATCCTTTAAAGTTATATCCAAGTACTGTTCTTCTAAGACGTAGCTTGAAATTATTTCTTTTCTCACTATAAAATCAACATTGAAAGTAAAACGCTTGACATTAATCATAAAAACTTCGCTCTTAGAGCATTCCCAATTTACACCATTCGTTGACATGATATTAATATCAATCTTGATTGCAAGATAAAGTTATTCGTTCAAATTTAGCCTGAATCAATTGAGTATTAATTTGTATCTTTCTCTAATTTGCTCATTCCACATTAAAGTCGAGCATACCCGACTTAGTCCATAGAGCATCTACAATATAGATACCTAATGCCCGACCTACGCTATACAAGGGATAGCTTAGTAGGCACAATCAAGCTTAATCGTTGACGATGTTGATCCTAGCTGTGATTGTGATGGCTTAGCACATGAGTACCAAGCCATACACGCAATAATAGAAGGCGTCATTACGGCCTTGCTATCCCACCTGCTCAACGATATCGGCGTATCTTTCACTGGCCATTACAGGAATAAACTCCGTAATAACGTAACTGGCTGCACCACTTTGGATAAATGGGTCTGACGCTAATATGTCGACCAGTTCTTCCTTGGTTGGATGGGCCGAAATCAATAAACCACCAGTTCTTGGCACTTTTCTACCACCAAACATCAGTAGGTTCGACTGATACTGCTGCTCCAAGTATTTTTTATGCTGTTCCGTCAACGCTGGAGTAATCTTGCTCATGTCTGTGAAATTTAGATCAACCAAATACATCTCTGCCTCGCTTTACGATGAGTTAAATTGTAAAATGCTACTTATTTCGTAGCAAACTATAGCGCTACTAATTTAGAAGCACAAGAGAAATGAAGACACCAATACCAAACACACCGGTTCGAGGCTCCACATCTGGTATAGCGATTATGGCTGTATTTGATTTGCTCGGAAGGAAGTGGAATATGAGAATTCTATGGGAACTCAACGCAAAGCCCTTAACCTTTAGAGCGTTGCAAAGCCAGTGCGAAGGAATGTCTCCTTCTGTTTTGAACAGTAGAATTAAGCAGCTTTCAGAAGCAAAGCTCGTCTGCAAAACAGAACAAGGCTACACACTGACACCACTCGGCTACTCTCTGATGCAAACACTCGACCCTTTGAGAGATTGGGCAGCCGCGTGGGAAGACGAACTGAAGCATTAACCGCCATAACAAGCCTGACCATTGCCTGCAATTAACCTAGGTGGCTGTAGATTTGATCAAGGATGTGTGCCAGCTTAACGGCTAACCCTGAACCGTTTGCTGACAGAGCTCTAAGACTTTGTTGCGCAACCAAACATGGGCAGGATCATAGTGCAGTTTTTCATGCCATATCATTGTAGGGCTAAATGAAGGTAGGTTTATCGGTAATTCAAGTAGTTCAATTGGCATTGTTGTGGCCATTTTGTTGGCTAGCTGACGGGGGGTTGTCAATATCAAGTCACTTTCGGCCACGATGTTAAAAGCCACTAGAAAATGGGGGACTTTAGCAACCACCCTTCGATTCAGTCCATGCTGCTTTAACGCTACATCTACAGCACTGTGTCCGTGTCCCGTAATAATTACCGACACATGGGACATATCCACGTAGTTATCTAGCGTCAGTGGCTGGCTAGCAACAGTATGCCCCTGACGAACAACACATACGTAGTCTTCATCATACAGTCGTCGGCTATAAAACCTTGCAGGCAAATTTTCAAACAGACCGATTGCCAGATCGGCCGCTCCTTGAGCAATAAGATCAACATTATCACGCGTTGATGGAGGGACAATTAAATCCATTTTCGGTGCTAAACAAGCAAGCATTTTTATCACTTCTGGCATCCACAGAAATGCCAAGTGATCAGCCGTGGCGATGCTAAATTGGCCAGATGTTGTTTCTGGTGAAAACTCTGCAGGGACAACAATTGCACGTGCGTCGTCTAGCAACTTAGCCACCTGAGACGATAAGGCTAAAGCTCTTGGTGTCAGTTCCCACCCTTTCGCCGTTCGTACGATAATCCTGTCATTTAAAACATGGCGTAAACGTCCTAAACCCCGGCTCGCTGCAGGTTGACTCAAACCAAGTCGAGCACCAGCCTGAGTTACGCTGCCTTCTTTGATCAGGGCATCAAACAATTTGAGTAAATTCAAATCGACCTGGTATACATCCGATTTTTGCATACTGAATATATCCTATATGCATTTTAATTATGTTGAGCAAATCTATACCATTCCTATATCAAAGTCTACGTTACACTGAATAGGAAAAAGTCTATGAATACGAGTAAGTTATATGTGGTCACGGGTGCGACTGGACGCACAGGTTCGGCCGCTGCCAAAACATTGCTAAACGCCAATCATCGAGTGAGAGTCATAGTACGCGATGCCTCCAAAGCACAAGAATGGATAAGCCTAGGAGCCGAAGTCGCTGTCGCTGATCTTAGTAACTCATCGGATCTCGCGCAGGCATTTACCGGCGCTGACGGAGCTTATATTGTCAGTCCGCCACAATACCAGTCACACACACTGTTTACGCAGGCTGAACTGATGGCGCAGTGTATTGCACAAGCCGTGAACAAGGCCAAGTTGCCAAAATTGGTCGTATTATCTTCAATCGGTGCAGACCAACCGACCAATACTGGCTGGATCGCGATGAATCGCCTCCTCGAGACGGCGTTAAAAGATTGCGGCGCAGCGGTAGCATTCTTGCGTGCGGCCTACTTCATGGAAAACTGGGCACCGCTCTTAACCGTCGCTTTAGAACAAGGCCAACTGCCTAGTTTTCTCTCTCCTACAGATCGCAAGTTGCCTATGATCGCGACCTCTGACATTGGCAAAATAGCCGCCTGCACGCTTTGCGAAGATTGGAATGGTATCCGATTGATCAATCTTGAAGGCCCTAGCAGCTATTCACCAAATGACGTCGCAGCGCATTTAACCACCAAAACGAGCGTGCCGATTGAGGCAACCACCATTGCCGAATCCGATTGGCCACAAGCGGTGTCACAGAACAAATTTTCCCCCCAAGCCTTAGCTGGATTCGTTGAGATGACACAAGGGCTGAATTCAGGCCACATTGCTTTTGCAGAAGATTCACAACTGGAGCACATCTCCGGGACCATCAGTCTCCATCAAGTGATTGACTCACTGGTTGGCCGCTGATCACTATCAAAGCGAGCTTGATGCTCGCTTTTTTCATGTCCCCATACTGAGTTGAATTGTCTCCAAAATTCATGATTCTGTCGGTAAAACGGCAACGATGGAGCACCAAACGTCTTTATTACAACGATAACTGTAATCGAAGCATCGGGTATTTTAAGCTCATCGGGCAATGAACATCTTGAACAATAATCTGAGTACTGATCGGGAATAGCCTAGTCATCCAACGCGACTTGATCAATTTGCTTTCAGCCAATTACAAAAATACATGTTCAATGCGGCAGCATTCAAGACAGACAATATCATTAAAACAATTGATGACATCATGGCTTGCCATATTAAGAATCTCATTCTTATGCTACAAAAAATAAAGTGTTCTGTCGTCTCGCGATGAGATGAATGTGCGTGTATTGTTCCGCGCCCACCCTCGGTACACGACTGTGACGCTATTAATCCGCTATTATCTTAGACATAAATTCTATCTTACTTATTGATTAGCCAAATAAAGTAAAACCATTAGTCGCTATACATTAGAGCACATGCAGCGCCTTCAAGAGTCGACAATAATGGCCTCTTATTATTAACCTGGCGATGCTTTTTCAATACTCATGACAATAATCAACACTTCATCCCATTTAATAAAACCCAGTTAAAAACAATTACTAATTTAACACCTACTAATATTTTGGACCGACCAGTGACTGAAATTGGCAAATAAAGAAAACAACATATCATTCCAATTTATAAAATGTGATGTTAGATAGATTATGGCTATTTCAAGTTGAATTTAGATTTAATTAACCACAGTCTTATTACTGAGAATAAATTAATAACTCTAAAGCTTTTCGCATAGACAACATACTAAATGACGCACCCTAACTTTAAATTTTAAAGCCGCCGACATGAGTATCTATCGATAACTCATTCACACCCTAGGTACTGGTATGTCGTCATACTACTGATGTTTTTCTCATCTAAAAAAAGGAGGCAAATATTAATTAAACAAATGAAATTTAAGAAGTAAACGAGCAGTCTCATCAGAAAAATACAATATCAAGGAACATAACTTTGAATAAAAAAAATATAAATGCGCTTAGCTTAACAGCGCTAGCCTTGAGCATGTCTACGCCAGCAATGGCTCAGCTATCAGATAAATGCGGTGCCTACGTCAATCGCCAAGCTGGCTCTAACCCCACAACGGGATATGACGGCGGTGGTGTCGCGATACTGACCGCCAACCAGATTATTACCACCAGTTTATCCCTGCTACAGCTTTCGACCGCTGAAAAGGTTTTTCCTTTTGCTTCGCTGTGGCTTAGAGGTTTTACCGAAGAGAAAACCAACGCACCGGATGCCGAGTTGGTTGGATGTTTGCAGGAGTTTGATCAAAGAGTATCGACACTTGAAGAGTACAACTTGTTTGGTGAAGCAAAAATTGAAATCAATAACAATAGAAACTACATCAAAACTAAGATCATTGATCAAAGCGACTATTCTGCACATAAAGAAGGATATAGAAAATACGATGCGGTTGCTGAAAAGCTTGGTGGGACGATCAACTACTTTTTGAATGCTACTTCTGGTCGTTCTGGCAACAAATACAGAGCGATTAAAAATGACGCTGTCGTGGCCATGCTCCATTCTAAGATACTCGCATTTGCCCACAACTTAGAATACAACGCCTATTGTGCACAACGAGGCGGTTATGCGTGGAATAATAACGCGATCAACATGATGGCGACTCCGTCAGCCGCGAACTATGGCCAAATGGATTACGCTGCAATGAAAGTCGCCGCAGACCAATCATGGGCGAGTGAAGACTTGATGACGTGGCGTAATAATAGATCAGGATGCGAACTGGGCCGAGATGCCTACTCTAGATTCAAGAATCTATTAGCTGAGCGAGTTGGCACTAGCACAGTGGCTGAAGCACTTGCCAATCTCGGTTTAACCATCACCCTACGGCCAGACAGTAACTTCCTTTCCGTATCGATTGACAATGTTGGGGCCTCAAAGCTTTACCAATACCGCAAAAGTGTCGTTGGACAGTGCCACACTCGATTCAGACATTTTCAATCAGGCAAGAATCGACACGGAAGTTTCATCATAGGGACTCGTGTGTGGGCAAGCGCTGAAGACTATGGACCAGCCAGTTCCGTTAAGTTTAATGTCTCTGATATGGAAGGCACGGGGCGTTATAAGTCAAAAGTTGATCAGCTGCGCCGAGAATGTGAATCATGGCGAAATCAACGTTTTAATGTCGCCTATGGTGAAGTTCGAGCTTATCTCAACTCTATCAAGACTATGCTTGAGTCCATCTCTCTAGTGGATTACATCAGACCGGTCAATGAACTTGCGGGTAAAGCCACCCCTTTCAAAACCTACAATATCAACTCGATACACCCCGAGTTCCCTCAGGGTTACATGTTAGTACCACAATACACTGCCGACTTATCCGGAGACATTTCAGGTAATTTTAATACCTATCAGATAAAACACACACCAAGCAATCAATACCTAAAGCACAGTTACGCTATGGGTGTTACCACCAGTACTGACGGCTCGAGCACCGACAGCCATTGGGTGTTCTCACAAGCGTGGCCTGGGGGAGCGAAGCAGATCAAAAACCGCAGCACTGGCCAGTGTTTAAAGGTCAATGACAAACAATTTAGCGCCACAGACTGTGGAAACCAGTCTGCACAATGGGATAATCGCAGCTTGGTTGGTGACCCGACAGCGACTCAAGTATTGTTGAGTTCAACCAACCATAACAATCGATGTTTAGCGCTGGATGGCCCGATAAGCAATTTAAGCCGCCTGATCGCGACCAATTGCGACTCAAACAATGTCACTCAGCAATTAGAAGCTGGCCCAAATGATGCGATAAAAGTCGGTAACTTATGCCTAGATGTATATAAATTTAATGCAGTCGCGGGCGAGAAAGTCATCTCTTATAATTGCCATGGCGGTGACAACCAGAAGTGGATATTGAAGAACAATGGTTTAGTTCAGAGCTTTATGAACAACTCCAAAGGAGAGGCACTCTGTCTGGAAGTGGATGGCAGTGGTAATAACCTCACATTGCAGATATGTAATTCCAACCAGGTGAGACAGAAGTTTACGCGGCCAGCCACTCCATTAAAGTCACAACTGGTTCTGCACAAATCGACGTTTGAAGGCCAATGCATAGTCGCAAATGGCGGCACGGTTACCACTGGTAGTTGTAGCAAAACGAATTCAAACCAGCAATTTACCCTCGCTCAACACAACAGCATTAAGATAAATGGACAATGTTTAGAGTACTCAAATGGCAATCTCAGCGCACAAAATTGCCACTATGGCTCTAGCCAAGCATGGGAGTTAAATAATGATGGCGGTATACAAGCTCAAGGCACAGCACAATGTTTAGAGCCAACTAAAATCAATAATGTGATTTCCTTTGATTTACAAACATGTAGTAGCACCAATCCTGCGCAAAGGATTATTCGAAAAGCCATCTAGTGACCATATTGAACCCAATGAGATGGCGTAGTTGGTGTTTGGATACGTTCCAGTCAAACGACTACCGATTGATCTAAATAGCAAACGCCGCTAATACAGCGGCGTTTTATTGGTCACGTTTATAATGTCTACCTGCATGTTTGACATCGGCACTTAACTATCCTCGAATCGCGCATAATCAACGCCTTTTAGCGCCTCATCTCTGCTACCTTCTCTCGCTGATAGTGATACAATCCCCGCATTAGAATGACCGAGATACTCTATGTTTATCCATCACGTTAACGGCATCGACTGGTTGGTGATTACCGCTTTTGAAGAACTGAAACCTCTATTTATCGAAGACGCTGGCACGATCCCCTCATGTTTCTCTGCTGCGAGTGAACTGAGCCTGATTGATCAAGCCAAGCGTAATTATGGATATTTGCCCACATTCAGCGGCATTATTACTGATACTGGCACCTTTCAACGCCAAGGTGACCAAGAAGACTTGAATCCACAGCTTGCCTGCTTAGTCGAGGGGCGTGGTCGAGTGTTTATCTATCACGGCGGCTTTGTCGCTTTTGTCGATGACGAGCAAACCTTTATTACTCAAATGGACTGAGGATTCGTCGGTGAGTTGAAGTCAGCGGATGGACATCCTTAACCCACCTAGCGAAACGAGTGGCTAAAAAATCTGTGAAACAAAAACAGCGTTGTGTTATTCGTAGTGAATCGTTTTGTTAACAGGTACCCCTCGTATTGTGGAGAGGCACCTTACGCTGGCTAAGCTAGTGCTGTTGCCTTGAACTTTTGCACTTCCCTAATAAACGGTTCTACCTGATAAACCCCATCAATACTGCCAATGATTCGGTTGTAATCATCGGCGATCAGTATCGTCGGATACCCATTGACACCCAGCTCTCTAGCTCTCTGATAACTGTTTGCTACAGACACATCTAGTTTATCCGCCGCTACAATTGCTGTGGTATCCAGCTTAGGCCAACCATGTTGAGAGCAAATTTGATCGTAAGTTTCTGGTAAGTTGAGATCTCTCCCTTCAGTGTAATGCGCTTCTTGCAGTTGATGGGCAAATTCTAAAACCACGTCTGGATTCAATGACTTCATCTCCAATATTGCTTTTGCTGGAGGCGAAGAGGCTAAAGCAGGGCTATCACTGGCTGAAATCATTTGATGAAAGGCTTGTGAAGGCTTTTGCCCCGTTACCTGTTCCAAACTCATTTCAGCTGAACGTATATGGCTCACTAAGGTTGAATACGGTTTGCTGGGTATATCGGCAAAAAGCCCTCCCGGAATGACTTCTACCTCAATATCCGGTTCAACCTTTTTCAGCTGACGAAGCGCAGGAATCAAACCAAAGCACCAGCCGCAAAGCGTATCTTGTATATAAAGAATTTTTATCATTTCTCTCTCCAATCACTTTCCCACAATGGATAACTATGCTTGCTTCCAAGACGCTAAATGAGACTCGACCGAACCCAATTGCACATCAAAAATGGATTCCAGCGCTCCGGTGTCGACTTCCATTGCATCGTTGTCTAATGACGCGATTGCTTGGTATAAGTCTGTGAGCGCGAAACTCGCAAGGTCGTTTCCAATCGCTGAGCCAACTCGTTGACCAAACTCCGCTGGGCTCACAGGGGTAAATTCCACTGGACGTTCAATCCACTTCGCGACTAAAACCGCTAACTCGTTACCCGTTAGCGCTTGATGAGTGCCAATTTCAAACGCTTGTCCAGCAAGGTTGGGCTTACTAAGTGCTGAAACTGCGATTTGTGCTTGGTCATAATGTGACGTCCACTGAACTTTGAGTGATGCTGGTAATGGTGGGTAGTCCAGTACTCCGCTTTTTCGCAGATTGGGTAAAAACAATTCAGGCAGCAGGTTTTCAAGATAAATGGCAGGCTTTAATACCACACTTGGGATGCCCGAACTTAAAATCGCATCTACACCAGAATTCGCCCCATCAATAATCACAGACGCTGGGTAGCGATTGCCTGCAGGCCCGCTTGTGGTGTACACAAGGTGTGGTAGCTTCACTTTATGCGCTGCGGCTATAAAATTGGTGAGCCAAGTGACGGGCTCGCTTGCGTCTCGTGGAGTAGGCAAGTGCAAGAAAGCCGCATCGACGTCTTGCAAAACTGCGGCCAAAGAATCTTGATCATCAAGCGATGCATTGACTAACTCGACATCAGCTTTACTCTTTAAGTCGGCGGTATTTTGATTGCTGCGTACCACAGCCCTCACTCGCCAGTTTTGCTTTAGCGCTTCTTCAACGACTGGATTACCTTGTGCACCTGTAGCACCAAATACTGCAACTCGTTTTTTCATGATTGTTACTCTCTTTTGTCAATGTAGGAGCACCATATCAGTCCCCAAAAACGGTCTCTAGATGCAGAAATGTTCGTTGCTAACACGGGTGTTAGTCGTTATTGAGACTCCCAAATAATCATACCGAAAAGACAAGCTAGCTCATGACCGCAATGTCAGACAATAAGTCAATTTGGATATGTTTACAGCGTGAATTCTCGGCCTAACGATGTAACAATAGGTTGTAGAAAATAGTCTTTAGCGAGTTGTTAGTTAAATATGACGAATAAGATTCAAGACAATGATAGCGGACCTTGCCCAGTTGAGATGGCAGTGGGTTTAATCGGTGGGAAATGGAAGCCGACCATACTATTTCACCTCTCTAAAGGAAGCCAAAGATACTCAGAGTTGCAACGGCTGATCCCAAATGCGTCAGACAGAATGCTAACTCGCTCGCTACGCGAGTTAGAAGAGTGTGAATTAGTCCTTCGTACTGTTTTTGCGGAAGTACCTGCACGTGTTGAATACAGCCTTTTACCTGATGCAGAAACACTGGTTCCAATATTAGAGTCAATCAGTAACTGGGGGAAAAACAGAACTCGATCTGTTTAGACTTTCAGCTTCAAGATATGAAGGAACCAAGACCAGTGCATTATTCAGGACATACACCAATATTTGGGACATACACCAATATTTGTGATAGGAGAGCAGAATGCGGGGTTTATCACGCGCTTACGCATTTTCGGCCTTTGTTATTTTCTTAGGCAAACAGGGATGATTAGCAAGATAATGAACAGGGCGTACAGGAGAGGTAACAGTGAGACTGCGACGCCTGCAAATATGGCTTGATTATCAAGCACATTGGAAAAAGTAGCGATAGTGCCAGCGATACCACCAAAGAACCCAGAAACCAACGCTGTCATGGATACGGATGAAAAGAGTTTGTCTTTGGAGTAAAGAAAGCTACCCACACCAACTAGAAATGACGGAAGAAAGACTGTCATCAAAGAAGTAACGTCAACGTAAATATCAACACCAGTCAGAACTAACAACGTAGAGACTACATACAGAACTACAAGAACATAGATACAATAGAAATACTGAAACTTCATGTCATTACCACCAATAACCATACATAATGCTATCCGGATCTTTTGGTAATCTCATCATAGAATCTCGGTCTTTTAAATACCTCTTCTTGAAATTACGTGCTCTTGCTCCAGAAGGCGGTAAATCAGCAATCGCCTCAATCAGCAATTTCATTTGTGGATCACGTTTGACTCTAAAGCACTGTGAAGCGCAGGGAGCAAGACTTTATACAAACGATTTGCATCAGTCTTACTGGACTCTCATGGCTAAACGATGCGTAAGTGCAAAGGCCGCTAAAATGACTCAAACCGGACATTACTAAATTGCATCTACAAATCCACTGCGCACTAAACCATTGAAGTTCAATAAAATATGGTTTTTATGGACGTTGCCTTTCACCATAAATACGATTAAATTCAGGGCGATGAAACTGTGGCTCTGTAGGGTCTTGAGATTGTTCTGGGAATTTTTCATACACTTCAGCTTCATCAAGAAGCAGCCCCGTTCTGCGTCTATCTACTTTCAATTCAGATTGTTTTTCACAGCGCTCTAAGAATAATTCAACACTTTTATTTGAAGACACATCATCCACACTAACACTACATCCACGATTAAATGAAGAGAGCAAATATCGGTAATCATTGATATAAAAATAGACCCAATGCCCTTGCAAGCTAGGCGACAAACGGGAGTGATAAGTTAAAAAACGCCCTCTTGGTGGTTTTTTATCACTTGGGAACTCTAACTCGACACTCCCCACATCTCCATAGCGGTATTTAACGTAGCCAGTATCAGGGCTGTAATGTTGATAAGCGCACAAAGACGCTATTTTCCCATTTTCTAGTTGGGCATTAAAATAGATATCTTCATCATCTTGACAGAGCGTCCGATTCAAAGTGTCATC